>JAGYLP010000013.1 GCA_018401015.1 Bacteroidales bacterium | reverse complement strand
ATGCTTTTTTGAACTTCCTCCCAATTAATCGAGTAATCCGGAAAGGTTAACTTAACGAAAACCGGACGTCCGCCACTCAATCGAATCGCTGGTACATAGCTATCGTAGGCTGGTTCAAGTACAATTACTTCGTCGTCCTCCTTAATAAAAGCGGTAATTGCCGTGTACAGCGCTTGAGTTGCACCAGCTGTGATGCAAATTTCTTTCTCCGGATGATAATGATGCCCGTACAAGGTCTCAATCTTTCTCGAAATAACCTCGCGAAGGGAGGTTAATCCTCCCATAGGGGCATATTGATTAAATCCTTGGGTCATCGCATCGGAAACCAGCCCTTTTAGCTCATCGCTGCAATCGAAATCGGGAAAACCTTGCGATAAGTTGAGAGCCTTATAATCGGCTGCCATCTTACTCATTTCTGCGAAAATGCTTATCCCAACATTGGGTAATTTCGATGAACTCATAGTGCTGTTTTTAGAGGGAGCAAAAGTAATAAAAGCCCTGCAAGTACGAGAGTTCAGAACGAAAAAATAAACCTGCTCTACAACGCTCGATGTGGTTTAAAAATGAATTTTGAAAACTAAAATTTATGAATCGACCGAAAGCTTTTTGATGAAAATTCCGGCTAACAATAAAATTCCGGCAAACAAACTAAGGAATTGACTGAAAGGTAAATGATCGACCATCCATGCTCCTGCCAAGGGGAAAAGAGCGGGTACCAAATTCCCTGCACCAACAAATCCCGTGTAAATGGCTCGATTTTCCGAGGTGGAAATCTCTAAAAGAAGACCATTCATGCTGATGCTGTAAACAGCATAACTAATCCCACCCAGAATGAACAAGTAACGAATAGCACTCAAACTATCCACCCAAAAGGCCATTGTCACGATTATTAGGGATAATACGTAATTAAACCATAATAAACCCTGGTATTTGATCTTTCGTCCGCCTAATAAAACTAAAAAACTAACCGTTACGGTACCTAATACTTTGAATAAAAGGTAATTGCCTGTGTCGGAGGGCTGTGCATGTAATTCCTGCTTGGCAAAATACAGTACAAAGGGTAGAAAAGAAATGATAATCCCCTGTGTGTTTACAAACCCTAAAAAATACTTCAAGCGATCGTTCGTTTTCAATTCTTCGCGTAAGGTTCGAACAAATGCTTTGAACCCTTTTACCTTTTTCTGTGAAGGTTCCGTTTCTTTAATCCCCCAAAACCCAAAAGAAGCGATGAATAAAAAGCCGCCGCCGGTGAAAAACATCCAGGCAAAGTTGTACGGATATTCGTCGATGGCTAAAACCTTACGAGCCAAACTTGCGCCCACTACAAATACCAACCCGGTTAGAATCTGTTTCGTGGAAAAGAAATTCTTGCGTCTGTCGGGGTCTAGGGATTTTCCCAAAATATCGACATAACTGATATTGGCATAAGCTCCACTCAGGGAAAACAGCGTGATAAAGAGGAATATCGAGGGCAAAACCCAAATCGATTCAGCACCTTGTAAGGACAAGAGAATAAAACCTAAAGCCAATAAACTAAATACCCTGAGATTGATTCCGTACAATAGAAATCGTTTTTTGTAAGGCTTGCCACTCAAGTAGGAAGCGAAAAATAATTGGGTTAAACTCGAACCACCTAACATAATCGCAGTGAGAATTCCAACATGCATGGCTGTTCCTCCCGATTCAAATAGCATAGCTGGCATAACAGTATCTACATCCATAAAATTCTGAGCTAGAGCTAGAAAGGTGGCATGGAAAAGAAAGGTCCTAAAGTTATGTCGATACGCTGCTGTCTGTGTTGTCATTCCCCTCGATTTATACTCCAAAATTACTATTTCTAAGGTGCCTGGGCTGATTAATTTTTTTTAAGTTGAAACCTTCGGTCCACAGAACAGCTGCTCCATCGAAAAGTTTTCAAGCCGGTCAAGATCTTCCAGGCTTTGGGTTTGTTCAGCCGGGCTAAAATTCCTATCTTGAAAATGTGAATGAGATACAGGGGTTCTAACCCGATTTTTCTTCCTCTGAATACGAAAAAATATGAGCCAGTTGTTTGATATTGAAAAGATTATAGCGCTTCGCCGTGAACTGCATCAAAATCCGGAAATTTCCAACCACGAAGTGCAAACTTCCCAAAAAATCGAACAATTTGTGGCAAGCACGATGCCCTCACAAACGATTCCGCTTGCTAGCAACGGAAAAGCCTTCGTCTTCGATTCCGGGAAACCAGGTCCTACAATCATGTTTCGGGCTGAATTGGATGCTCTCCCTATTCAAGAAGTTAGCAATCGTCCGCATCGATCTCAAAGGAAGGGTGTCTCTCATGCTTGTGGACACGACGGACACATGGCAATACTGGCAGGCCTGGGTCAAAAGATTGCAGCAGCTCCTCCCGCTTTCGGACGTGCCATCTTGCTCTTTCAACCTGCCGAAGAAGTCGAGCAAGGTGCCCGCGATGTTGTGAACGACCCGGCCTTCCAAGCGCACCAACCCGACTATATTTTCGGCTTACACAATATTCCCGGCCAACCCACCAATACCCTTATTCTTAACCGGGAAACATTTGCTGCCGCTTCACAAGCCATGATTATCAAATTGCAGGGGAGAACCGCTCATTCCGCCGAGCCCGAGAACGGAATCAGTCCTGCCATGGCGCTGGCATCCCTCATTCGTAACCTGAATAAATTGAATCAATCTAAATCGCTCTTCTCCGATTTTACTTTGCTCACCCTGGGCCATGTTCAATTGGGTGAACCTACATTTGGAACATCACCCGGAAATGCTGTTATCTATCTTACCCTCAGAGCTTTTCGCGATGAGGATATGCACAAGCTTCAGTCTTCAATTGAAAAATTGATAACGAACACCGCTCGACGACATCGACTCTTCTTCAAAATTGAATTCACCGAAGTTTTTCCGGCACTTCTAAACCAATACGAGGCTGTGCAAATTGCCGAACAAGCCGCAACAGAACTAAAACTGCCCATTCTCTATCGGAACGAACCATTTAAATGGTCGGAAGATTTTTCCTATTTCTCGCAAAAATATCCTGCCTGCTTCTTTGGTCTCGGAGCCGGAATCGACCAACCTCCACTCCACCATCCTAATTATGATTTTCCCGACAAAATTCTGGAAACGGGAATCAACCTCTTCTTTACCATTTATAAAAAACTTCTTAACCCTTCATAATGAATTATAGTTGCTTAATTACGCTTAATGAAAAATCGATTGAAAATAATGTACGCTTTTTACAAAAGAAATTAGGAAGCAAAGTAGTGCTTTCGGCAGTAGTCAAAGCAAATGCCTACGGACACGGAATTGAACCCATGGTGCCGCTTCTGTCCAAATATGGAGTGAAACATTTTTCCTGCTTCTATTATTCGGAAGCTTGCCGGATCAAACAGGTGCTTTCAGCGCCTTCGACCATCTTGATAATGGGTTATATTCCTGGTAATAGCTTGGTTGATGCTATTCGGTCTGGCTTCGAGTTCTTTGTTTTCAGCATGGAACGACTTCATGAAACCATTCACGTTTGTAAGGAATTTCAGCTCAAGGCAAAAATTCACCTGGAAATGGAAACAGGAATGAATCGTTCGGGTATCGATCAATCCAAGCTGCCTGAACTAATCGCATTACTCAAAGAGAATACGGAATATATCGACTTGGTAGGCTTTTGCACGCATTTAGCCGGAGCCGAGAGTATTTCCAACCATACACGAATCCAACGGCAAGTGAAAAATTATTTCAAGTTCCTGAGCAGTTTGCAAAAGGAGGGGGTCGAACCGAAAATCCGACACATGGCCAACTCTGCCGCCGCTTTTGTTTATCCGAAAACTCGTCTCGATATGGTTCGTATCGGGATTATGCTCTATGGATTTTGGTCGAGTGCCGAGGTATTCGTGCAATACCTAGCTCGACGCGTTCACAAAACCGACCCCTTGAAGCGGATTTTAGGATGGAAGAGCCAAATAATGGCGATTAAAAAAGTGAAAGCAGGTGAGTTTGTGAGTTATGGCTTGTCCTATCTCGCTCAGGAAGATGTGGTAACCGCGCTTATCCCGGTTGGTTATGCTTCGGGATATAGTCGTTCACTTAGCAACCGCGGGAAAGTCCTCGTGCACGGGCAAATTTGCAATGTGATCGGCTTGGTAAACATGAACATGATTATCCTCGATATAACTGGTCTCGATCAATGTTCTGTTGGCGACGAAGTCGTGATCATTGGGAAACAAGGCGAAAGGGAAATTAAAGTAAGTGCCTTTTCCGATAGCACCAACAGATTGAACTACGAAGTGCTAACGCTTCTCTCGCCCGAGATTCCTCGAAAAGTGCTCTTCTTGAGCTAGGTATGCCGGCCTGCCTCGTGTTTCTTGCTCTGAGTGCCGGAAAAACATAACGATTCCGTAATAAAAGATCTCCTGCTTATTGAATAATCAATTTATGGGTCTGTCGGTTCGATGAAGTTTCTATTTCAACCAGGTATATGCCTGGTGGTAAATCCAGGTTACCCGAATGCCAGGTTTGATCGCCTCCAAGTGGAAACGAAAAACCCCGAAGCTCGCGCCCGCCTGTATCCAATAAACGAACGAATGCATCTCCCTTATCCTTGGTTGTAAGTTTAATTACTATGGAATTCTTAGCTGGATTCGGGTATAGTTTGATCTGCATAGTTGGATCGAGCGCTTCGATACCAATAGGTCCAGAAGCAGCCATGCGTGCAGAAAATTCCTGAAAAAACCAGTTGGCAACCTCTGTATGATAAATCAACAGGGTGTTTTCGTCGTTTTTATTATCGGCAGCATTGCTCCAATTATGAGAGCCGGTTACCACTAAAGGATCCGAATCAACATGATTCGGATCGGAAATCAAATACTTGTGGTGCATGATTCCGTCCTCCTGATGCTCGAAGAAATTTGGACCAAGCGCCGAATTTAAAACTCCAACTACATTCGTGGCACAGCTCGCTTTGTCGTTTACCAAAACATTCACATCCGCTCCCATATTCGATTGAGTAGCCAAAGAATAGGCTAAATCCAAGCGTGTAATCAGCATCGTCGCGACGTATAACTCGTGGTCGGCCGTTTCTATGGCTTTTATAATCTGCGCATTAGTGCCATCGCTGGGCGAAAAATAACACTCCACTCGTTTGCCACCAATGATGAATTTGTGGGGGGTGTTATTCAACTTAAATGGACCAAATCGGGAGTTGAAGGTTTCGGGAGCATTGCCGCTGCCTCCCCACATTTCCTCAAATTCAAGTTGATAGGTAAGGGCCAAGCTTTTATCTTGAATAATGACCACGTTGTTGGCAAATTCAAACATGTTTTCTGCTTCGTAATTCGTCGAACCGGTCCATACAATCGGATCATCGGGATTGGTCGATTCAGCATCGATAACCACGAATTTGTTATGCATGATGCCGTAAACTTCCTCGGTCGGAGCAATCAACGAGCGGATATTGGGATATACCAAATCGGCCAGGTTGACATGAGTCCAGGTAGTATCCAGAATGAGTCGGACTCTTACTCCACGATCGTAGGCTGCATTCAAGGCTTCAGCCAGGTTGGAAACATTATCGGGCTGAAAATCGTACATGGTGAAATCAATCGTTTGGTTGGCTCGATTCAGGTACTGAATAAGGGTGTCGTCGATGGCTTCATCGACATAAATAGCGGGCGAAATAGTGGCAAATTCGGTGGCAACCGATTGGGTAAAATAGGCCAGTATTTCCCCCGACGATAACGATTGGGTAATAACGGTTTTAATAGGGCTGAAGGCAGTATCGATTCCATTGTACGAGGCGGCTTTCACATAAAAAAGTTCCGAGGGTTCAGCTCCAGTGATGCTCAAGGAGTGGGTCGTGCTCAAGCTTGGATTGGTCAGGACACCAATCTCTAAATCCGGAGTATTCCCGTAAAAGAGCATGCTCGATCCGGGAACATCGGTTTCCCAGGAAATACTCAAGCCGGTTTCGCTTAAATTGCCTGTTTCTAATTGACTAATAATGTTAATGCTGGAGCTGTTTTGGATGTCGTTCGTGTCGCGCAATAAAAGCTGGTAATCGCTGAAATATTGCGAGCAAATACCCACTAAATCGACCGGAGAAACGGGTATTGGCTCTCCAATTAGCGGATGGTTCGCACGTATATAAACCGATGAACTTTCTCCTTGCGACGAAAAATAATAACTCGTATTGGAGGCAAAAACATTTCCTCCATCGGTAAAAACAACGTCTTTCAGCTCAACTAGTTCCGATTCATTGCTTTCTGCCAGCTGTCCGGGAGTAAGTTGTAAGGGACTAGGAAGCGGGTTGCCCTGGGTAAAAACCGTGTGTCCACTTACATTGACTATTTCCAGCAAGCCATTGTAATCGGTCAGGATTCCCACTACAGCTACTGAATCGCCTCGCTCAAAATACGATACATCGCTGTCGTAAATGGCAATACCGCCGGTTACATCCTGGATGTAACGAATGCCTCCAAGTTCCGGCCCATTCGTAATAATACCGCTAATGGCTACAGTACTGCCTAGAGGCTGATATCGGGCAATGGCTATGCTCAATTGAGCATTTAAGCTTGCCGAGAAGAGTAGAGTTACAAGCAAAAGCAAAATACGAGTCATTGTGTCGAAATTTTAGTCGATATAACGTTCTATAATTTGGGACCGGTTAGGTCCTACTGAAACAAGTGTAATAGGTAGTTCCAAGTATTCTTCTATGAAATTTAAATAAGCATTCAGTTCTTCAGGGAATTCATTCTCAGAGGTAATTTGGGTAATGTCAGCTTTCCATCCGGGAAGTTCAATGTATTGTGGATCAATTGTTTCTTCGAGCGAGTAGGGGAGTTCCAGGGAGGTTTCGGCTTCGGAGGTACGATAGGCTACTGCTACCATGATGGAGTCGAAATCGCTTAAAACATCGGCTTTTGTTAAAATCAAGTCGGTAACTCCATTGATCATGCACGAATATTTTAAACTCACCAAATCGAGCCAACCGGTACGTCGCGGACGACCTGTGGTCGAACCGAATTCGTTACCCTGCTTCCGCAAGAGATCGCCGGTCGAATCTTCCAGCTCGGTCGGAAACGGACCACTCCCAACACGGGTGCAATAGGCTTTGAAAATACCATATACTTTTCCAATTTTATTGGGCGCTATGCCTAGTCCGGTGCATGCTCCGGCTGTAACCGTATTCGAGGAAGTAACAAAAGGATAACTACCAAAATCGATATCGAGCAAGGTGCCTTGTGCCCCCTCGGCTAAAACTCTCTCCTCTTTTCGTAAGGCTTCGTTAACCAAGTATTCGGTCGCTTCAATCCGGAAACTCTTAATGACTTCCAATCCGGCAAACCACTCCTTTTCTTGATCCGATATATCGGAAGGATAATCGTATAAAGCTGCAAGTTGTTGATGTTTTTCGACGAGCGCTCGATACTTTTCTTCAAAACTAGCTTGAAAAATATCGCCGATTCGAATGCCATTTCTGCCGGTTTTGTCCATGTATGTAGGTCCTATTCCTTTCAAGGTAGAGCCAATCTTTGCTTTCCCTTTGGAATGCTCCGAAGCTGCATCGAGCATCCGATGAGAGGGTAAGATTAAATGAGCTTTCTTAGATAAAACCAGGTTCTTGCGAGGATCCACACCTAAGCGCTCCAGCGATTCTATCTCTTTTTTGAAGATTACCGGGTCAATTACCACTCCATTCCCGATAACATTCAGTTTATCAGGGTGAAATATCCCGCTGGGAATCGTATGCAACACGTGCTTGATCTCATTAAACTCCAAACTATGTCCGGCATTGGGACCTCCCTGAAAACGTGCAATTAAATCGTATCGGGGGGTTAATACATCCACCACTTTCCCTTTTCCTTCGTCGCCCCATTGAAGGCCTAATAATACATCCACTTTCATTCTTAATTTCTTTTGAAGCTTTATTAATGTGCTTTTGATCAATTAATTAAAGCCTACCTGTTTCCATTTGTTTTAGCAAAATTTATGGCTTAAATGTAAATCTTTTCGCGTCGTTTTTGTCCTCTTTGCGCTAAACTTTTCCAGTTTTTTTGAGCACCTCCAAGCGTTGTCCGATAAGTCGGAAAGTTTACTGGTTGATAGCAATGGTCGAGGGGTATAATTTGAGACTGATCTTCGAAACTATCTAATTTTTTACGTAGAATATTTCAGAATTAGATGCCAATTCGCATTTTGGGTTATTTTGTGCCATCGGACAAAACCTGATTTGTACGAAAATCATATATGTTTTTATGGTAGTTAAGTGTCACATATTTAATTTATTGTGTCTTTATCCTTTGCTTGCTTCATTCCCGATTGGACGGCTTTTTAGAAGCCATATTAAAATATCCTAACTTCCTTAATATCTTTTTTTAAAATGTTGATAATATTAATTACTTTTACGGCCGGGATAAAGAATTTTACAAATTTAAAAGAGACACGATTTGAGGTCGTTGTCTCGCAAATTAATTGTTATGAATATATCTGCTCTGATTGAAAGGGAACAATTACTTGAAATAGCCGAGCGACTGAACGCTTTGAAACTGAATGTTAATCTTCAGTCATCTTTGTCGGTAATCGATAATGATGGGAATATCTGGATTACCCCCGACGAATTGTGGCCTCAGCGACTTCAGGGGAATGATATTCTCCTTTTTAGCGATGAGGAAAGTGAAAAAGAAATTGCAAAAAAGAAACCGGATTCTTCCTACTTAGCTTTACACCGAGCCATCTATCAAAAAAACTTGAATGTTCGGGCAATCATTCAAATCAATTCGCCGACGATTACGGCCATTGGCGATGAGCTATCTTATGCTATGCTCAATCTAATGCCCTATCATACTTTTGGCATTGGAACGATTAGTATTGAACAAACTCCGGATTTTAACAAAGCCGGGTTCATTAAGTCAATTGCCGATTTGAACGAAGAAGAACCTGCGACCGTTTTACTCCGAAATTTTGGGATGATCGCCGCATCCAACAGCCTGGAAAACGCTTTGTTGCAAATCGAGCGAATCGAGCACATCGCCAAAGCCTCGCGTAAAGCACGAACCTTAACCGAAATAAAATCCTATTCGCTGGATACGATCGAAAAAGTCGATCAAGCACTTCCAAAAGAGTTTGTCGGTCTGAGAGGCCGTAAACCTTCGATCGATTTCACTCCTTTCTACCGCGATTTAATCGATTTAACGCAAACAGCCTTTTTTAACGAATGGATTACTTTCTATGGCGGTAGCTTCTCAGTGCGAGTCGATGAACTTACTTTCTTCATGACAAGCCAGGCAACCAGCCGTAATCAATCCGTCCAGTCCGATTTCTCCATTTTTAAAGGAGGTAAAGTCGATAGTAGTAAGAGTCCCGATCGAACCGTTAATATTCATCAGGAGATTTATTTCCAAAACAAGCAGGTGAACTGCATCGCTTTCATCGAACCCGATAGCCTTATCTCGGCAATTTTAAGTGGTCAGAAACCCGAATATACCAAACCAAACAATAGTTACAAGTTCAATAATAAGGTCGAAATTCTACCATTCGAAGCCCTAGCCGATCCAGAAAAAATTGCAAATGCAATTTCTTTACGTCAAGATGGTATTTTAATCGAAAACTTTATGTATCTTTGTGTCGACAAAACAGTAAGCAACTTAGTTAATCGACTGTTTTCTCTAGTCTCTCTTTCGAGGCTATAAAAAAAGATTAGGGGGTCCGGAGCGACTCTAGCTCCGGTAGGGTTAATATATAACTCGGAGGCTGTTTCATTCTTATGATTCAGCCTCTTTTTTTTACAAGAATTTCAACGAAGCATGACCGTATTATCATAGCTTTCCGTAAATTGGCTGCTTAATCGGTAAAAAATGAACATACCATGCAGGTAATTCGCCCTTTCCTTCGCCTTCCGGCTCTAATCGTTCGCATCATCCTATTTTTACTGACTATCCTGCTCATTGCTTACCTGTTCCCTAAAGAGGGAAAATTCAAATACGAATACCAAAAAGGTGCTCCCTGGTTGCACGAAACACTCATTGCTACCGAGGCTTTCCCAATCTATAAAACTCGCGAAGAACTTAAAAATGAACAGGATAGTCTTCAAACAAATCAACTGTATTATTTCCGCGAAAAACCGGCGCAAACAGAACAACTCGAGGCCGAATTTCTGCAATACCTCGCAACTCGCCTCGATAAAATTTGGGACGACACCGGAGATTCGCTGTCCATCGATTCAGCTATTGCCCGGAAAGGTCGCCTGAGAGCCGCTGGTGCCGAGGTATTTCGCAACCTTTACCAACATGGTGTGTTGCCCGAAGTAGTGCCGGTGCTCGAAAATAAACCCGGCGAATACCTTATTCACGTTGTGCGTAACGATATCGCTGAACAGGTAAGGCTTTCCGACTTGCACAAAATCGCCACTCTAGAGAATCATTGCCGAAAAATGATCGGTAACCATCCCATCTGGACTTCTTTTCCCGAATATTACGAACGGGATTTTCTGGCTCGTTTTCAACCTAAGCCCTATCTGAAGGCAAACCTTCAATACGACGCGCTGCTTACAGAAACCAAGCTGCAAATGACGCTCGATAACATCTCCCTTACCGAAGGGATGGTCCGGAAAAATCAACGAATCATCGATCGAGGCGATATCGTAAATCCCGAACTGTTCAAAATGCTGGAATCGTATAAGTTGCACTACGAGGAATCAATTGGTAGAAATACAAGCTACACACTACTGCTGCTGGGCCAATTCCTGGTCGTATTCTCCATTATGCTGATGTTCTTCTTGTTTCTCTTCAACTACCGGAGAGAAGTGCTCAACGACCTCAAGCAAACAATCTTTATCCTACTCATGATTGTTCTTTTTGTTTCGGTTGCCAGTGGGGTAATCCGTTTCAAAAATATCAACCTGTATTTCATCCCCTTTGCTTTATTACCAATCATTGTAAGGACCTTCTATGATAGTCGATTGGCTATCTTTATTTTGCTTATAACCAGTTTGTTAATCGGGTTTATGGCTCCCAATGGTTTTGAATTTGTTTTTATTCAATTCTTAGCAGGGGTAGTTGCAATTTTTTCCATGCATAATGCTAAAAAACGTTCACAATTATTCTGGAGTGCCTTCTTCGTATTTCTAACCTATTCTTTTCTAAATATAGCCTTACGATTGATGCAAGAAGGAAGCCTGGAAAACGTCCACTGGCCCTTTTTTATTTGGTTGCTCGGAAATGCGGTTCTGCTCTTGAGTAGTTATCCGCTAATCTATCTCTTCGAGAAACTGTTTGGCTTTTTAAGCGATTTGAGCTTGTTGGAATTATCGGATACAAACAACGTTCTATTGCGCGATCTGGCTTCCAAAGCTCCGGGTACTTTCCAACATTCCATGCAGGTTGCCAACCTTGCAGAAGAAGCTATCTATAAGATTGGAGGGAACACCTTATTAATGCGGACTGGAGCTCTTTATCACGATATTGGAAAAATGGAGAATCCGGCCTTCTTTATTGAAAACCTCCAGTCTGGATTTAATCCTCATCAAAATATCCCGTTTGAAGAAAGTGCCGACATCATCATTGGTCATGTAACCCATGGCATCCAACTCGCTAAAAAGCATAAACTCCCTCAGGCGATTATCGATTTCATTCAAACACATCATGGAACGACTAAAGTGCAGTACTTTTATAAATCCTTCCTTAAAAAATATCCGAATGAAGAAGCAGATGTAAATCGCTTTACTTACCCCGGGCCCTTGCCTTTTTCTAAAGAAACGGCCGTACTCATGATGGCCGATTCAGTCGAAGCTGCCTCCCGAAGTATGAAAGTCTATTCGGAGCAATCAATCAGCGATTTAGTCGATCAGATAATTAATTATCAAGAACAGGAAGGGCAATTCGACGAAGCTACGATCACCTTTAAAGAAGTGAATCAAGTGAAAGAAGTATTCAAAGCAAAGCTTCGGAATATCTATCACCAACGAATTGAGTATCCTCAATAAGTGTAAAAGTTTGACTTTTATCAGTTTTTCATGCGATTAAAGTCATGTTTTTTCCTCGTGTGGTTGGATAATTTTACCGAAAGAAAATCCTGAAAAGGATTTCTAAGTAAATTATTAAAATAACGAGGAAAATGAACCAAATCCAGCCTTACGTTCGTTCACTTGCCGATAAGTACGGTCGTGAACGAGAGTGTTTACTCCCCATTTTGCAAGAAATTGTCGCAACTGAGCATGTCTTATCGCAAGATGCGATGGTTGAGGTAGCCAGGGAGTTGAACCTATCGGCCGCCGAAGTTTATGGCACGGCCAGCTTTTATTCTTTCTTGAACACAGAACCCTATGGTAAGTATGTGATTCGCGTGTGTAAGTCGATTGTGGCCGAAATGAAAGGTAAAAAAGAGATTGTTGATAAGTTGTGCGATATCTTGAAAATCAAGGTAGGAGAAACAACTCCCAATGGAAAGTTTACTTTGTTGGAAACCAACGATATCGGTTGGAGCGACCAGGAACCTTCCATGCTCATCAACGAAAAACCGTATACCTACCTGACTCCTGAAAAAATCGTTCAGATCATTGCAGAATATCAGGCGAATGGTAAATCAAACAATCACCAGCAAATCAACTAACTATGGCACCTAGTAATGGACTAAAACGAGTAGATGTAATCTTTGGAGCTTATGCTAGTACCAAATACCTCATTCTACAAAAAAGCATTCGTCGCGAAAAACAAGAAATTATTCAAGATATTATTGATTCAGGTTTACGCGGAAGAGGGGGAGCCGGTTTCCCAACCGGACTTAAATGGAAATTTGCAGCCGCACAACCGGGAAATGAAAAATATGTCATTTGTAATGCCGACGAAGGAGAACCTGGCACCTTTAAGGACCGCGAAATCCTCATGAAGGTTCCTCAAAAAATGATTTCCGGCATGGCTATTTGTGCCTATGTAATTGGAGCCACGAAAGCGTTTATCTATCTGCGAGGCGAATATCAGTTTATGGTTCCCGACTTGCAAAAGGAATTGGATAACTTTCATGAACAAGCCCGCGAAATGAATTTCGATTTAACCATTGAATTACGAATGGGCTCGGGGGCTTATGTTTGCGGCGAAGAAACAGCCCTCATCGAATCGATGGAAGGAAAACGCGGCGAACCTCGCAATAAACCACCTTTCCCGGTGGTCGAAGGCTTTCATGGAAAACCGACGGTTGTAAATAATGTGGAGACCTTCGTGAATGCCAACATGATTTGCCGAATCGGAGTCGAAGAGTTTATTAAATTAGGCACACAGGATTCCCGAGGATCAAAACTATTTTCTATCTCTGGCGATACGCCCAAAGCAGGAGTACACGAATTGGAATTGGGTATGAAATTATCCGATTTTGTTGCCGAATTTGGCGACGACGATACGAAGGCTGTTCAGGTTGGTGGAGCTGCCGGTTTTTGCGTGCCTCGTAAAAAGTTCGACACTACCATCATTGGCTTTGAAGGAATGCCCACCGGAGGCTCCATGATGCTATTCAATAGCTCTCGCTCCATGTACCATGTACTTCATAATTATCTGGAATTTTTCGAAGAAGAATCCTGTGGTCAGTGTACCCCTTGTCGGGTCGGTTGTCAACAACTTTTATTAGGAATCGAAGCAATTAAGAAACAGGAACGTCCTGCTTCTTACCTCAATCAGCTTTTGAAATTGTCCGAAACCATGAAAATTGCCTCCAAGTGTGGTTTAGGTCAATCCGTTGCAAATTCATTCTCCTCCATTGTTGAGAATTATGTAGAGGAAATGATTTATTAATCTGTTGAGCTGTAAAATGCTGATTATAAAAATACCGAAAAGACCAAAGCCATGAAAAAGCAAAAAATAAATATCACCATCGATGGAATCAAGCTAGCCGTTGATGAGCAATGCTCCATCCTCGATGCCGCCAAAAAAGTAAATATTCATATACCTACTTTATGCCACCACGAGGATTTGTGTGTGGCTGGAAATTGCCGCATTTGCGTAGTCGAGGTCGAAGGACAACGCGCCCTTTCAGCCTCTTGTGCTACCCCGGTGGCAGAAGGTATGGTTATTAAAACCAACACGGCCAAAGTACGAAAAGCTCGTAAAGATGTAGCTGCCCTTCTCGTTGCTGAACACAATACGCAATGTACTACCTGCTATCGAAGCATGAATTGCGAACTGCAAGAAATTGCCGCCGAATATAACGTCGATAACAACACCTACATAAGCTTGGTGGATCCCAATTATACCATCGATCGTTCTTCTTGGTCCATTGAAAAGGACGATAGTAAATGTATTCGTTGTCAGCGGTGCGTAAGAACTTGTGCCGAACTGCAGCATGTAAATGCTCTAACAGTTGCTAACAAAGGAAAAGAAATGAAGATTTCTACCTTCCTTGATTTGCCGCTCAACGAGGTTGTTTGCACCAATTGTGGTCAATGCATTAATCGGTGTCCAACCGGAGCCTTAACAGAACGCCGCTTCTACGACGACTTATGGGATGCTATCGACGATCCGAAGAAGCATGTGGTCATGAATACCGCTCCATCGGTGCGGGTCGCACTGGGCGAAATGCTCGGTTTCCCTGTTGGTACGCGTGTAACGGGTAAAATGGTTACCGCTATGAAAAAAATTGGAATGGATTCGGTACTCGATACTGATTTTGCCGCCGATTTAACCATTATTGAAGAAGGAACAGAATTACTAGGGCGCTTGAAAAAAATCCTGGTCGAAGGGAACAAAGAAATTAAATTGCCCATGCTTACCTCTTGTTCTCCTGGATGGATTAAATTCATCGAACACATGTACCCGAATCATCTGGGGCATTTGTCAACCTGTAAATCGCCGCAACAAATGTTTGGTGCGCTAGCTAAAACTTACTACGCCGAAAAAATGGGCATTGATCCGGCCGATGTGGTATCAGTAGCCATTATGCCTTGTGCCGCTAAAAAGTTCGAAGCTAACCGACCTGAAATGAATTCGAGCGGCTATCAGGATGTCGATGCCGGACTCACTACCCGCGAATTGGGCTACATGATCCGACAAGCAGGGGTCGATTTCCTTCATTTGGAGGATTCCGATTACGATAGTTTGATGGGTGAATCGACCGGAGCCGGAGCCATTTTTGGGGCTACTGGTGGGGTTATGGAAGCTGCATTAAGAACAGTTTATGAGGTGGTTACCGGAAGGGAGGTCCCCTTCGATAATTTGCGCATCATGCCGGTTCGAGGAACCGACGGTATCAAAGAAGCATCTATAAAACTTGAAAATCTGCTCGATGAGTGGAAATTCCTCGAAGGAGTTGAGGTGAAAGTGGCCGTGGCTCATGGTTTGAAAAATGCTCGAATCATCATGGATCAAGTTGAAGCAGGCACCTCACCCTATCACTTTATCGAAGTAATGGCTTGTCCCGGTGGTTGTATCGGAGGTGGAGGTCAACCCATTCCTACTAACGAGGAGATTCGTAAAAAGCGAATCGAGGCTATTTATGCCGAAGATGAAGGAATGCCGAAGCGGAAATCGCACGAAAATACCGAAGTCCAAAAGTTGTATAAAGAATGGTTGGGCGATGTAAACGGACACAAAGCACACGAACTCTTACATACACATTACACCAAGAGAAATAGGTATTAAGGTTAAGGTCATAAGCAAAATCTGAATACCAGTAGGGAGGGATTATTTGAGAAAATGATCCCTCTTACTTTTTAAAGTCGGCCACAATCTGATTGGTAATTGCCTTAAAATTTGCTTGAAAAGCGCTACTTTTGCCCAGCTTATTGTAAGGATGAGCTATTTGTAGTAATTTGAATTAGAGGTCTTTATCTGTCTGTTGCGGATAATCAAGATGCCAGTAACTTAAAATTAGATACCATGAAAGCATTTGTTTTTCCCGGTCAGGGAGCCCAGTTCGTTGGAATGGGGAAGGATTTATATGATGGCTCGGAGTTAGCCAGAGAATTATTCGAAAAAGCCAATGAAATCCTGGGATTTCGGATTACCGATTTGATGTTTAGCGGAACCGATGAGGATTTGCGGCAAACTAAGGTTACTCAGCCCGCTATCTTTCTACATTCGGTGATACTGGCAAAAACACTTGGAGAGTCCTTTCAGCCTGCTATGGTTGCGGGTCATAGCTTAGGTGAATTTTCAGCTCTAGTGTCGGCTGGAGCCCTTAGTTTTGAAGATGGACTTCAACTGGTTTACAAACGGGCTATGGCCATGCAAAAAGCTTGCGAGGCGGAACCTTCAACCATGGCAGCTGTTATGAAAGCGGAGGATACATTCATTGAGGAAGTATGCGCCACGATAAACGAAGTGGTTGTTCCTGCCAATTATAATAGTCCCGGGCAGGTTGTTATTTCGGGCTCATTTGCCGGTGTCGAAGCTGCGGGAGCGAAACTGAGCGAAGCAGGGGCTCGGGTTATTCCTTTGAAAGTTGGAGGAGCCTTTCACTCACCTCTTATGGAGCCTGCTCGCGAAGAATTGGCTGCTGCCATTCACTCCACCACGATACAGAAGCCTATTTGCCCGGTTTATCAAAATGTAAATGCCTTGCCAGAAACCGATCCCGAGAAGATTAAGGCCAATTTAATTGCTCAGTTGACGGCCCCGGTCCGATGGACGCAAACCGTTCGTAACATGCTTGCCGATGGTGCTAATTCCTTTACCGAAGTGGGCCCCGGAAGCGTTCTACAAGGTTTAATTAAAAAAGTAGACCGACAAGTTGAAACACAAAGTGCATGATTGAATATTTGCTGAAAGCGTTTGCTGCCTTCTTTTCCATCATTAACCCGATGGGAATTATGCCGGTGTTTATGTCGATGACGGTAGCTTTGAGTATAAGCCAACGTAGAAAAGTGGCCACGAAAGCTACCTTCATTGCCTTCATTGTATTAATTCTGTTTGCCCTGGCTGGCGAGTATATTTTTCGATTCTTTTCCATTACACCGGAAAGTTTTCGGATTGTAGGAGGAATAATTTTCTTTATGGTAGGATGGGAGATGTTGCAAGCCCGTCAGTCGCGAACGAAATTTACCCCCGAAGAGCAAAGTTCGTATATGGACGATATTACCATTACTCCTTTGGCCGTTCCGATGATTGCCGGACCGGGTGCTATTACCAATTCCATTATCTTTTGGGAAGAAGCGACTGCCCCCGAACAAAAAATCGGTCTGGTGGGTGTTGTATTTTTAGTTTTGTTTCTGGTTTGGATTAGTTTGGTTGGCGCTGGTAAGATCATGAGTTATATGGGCGAAACCGGAAATAAAATCATGCTACGACTCATGGGAATGATTGTAATGGTTATTGCAGTTGAGTTTTTCTTTTCCGGTCTACTGCCTATGCTGGGACTGCGATAAGGAATACCTGAAAGCTGCCAATAGCTTCTTGCTAACTTGGCGAAGAGCCGAATTGCCGTGCGATTTCCGACTCGTGGCTGTCATTCTAGTTTGAGGGAGAAACTCTGCGCTCTCGGCGCGAACCTCCGCGTTCTTTTTAACCTCCGCGACCTCACTATGAAATTTACTGCCTTCACTTTTCAAAAATCTCGACCAATGCTAATCGGGGGGCTCACGCAAAGGGCGCAAAGGTGACGCAGAGAGCGCAAAGAGAACGGCAACCAGGATAGTACTCAGCCTTGAACTTGGATTCGATTATATCGACTTGAATCAAATCTGCGTAAATTCGCTAAATCCGTGTCATCCGTGTTCTAAGTGAACGAAGGGGCGATTTGGCGACTTGGCGAAGAGCCGAACTCAGCGAATAAGGCGAAAGGGCGACTTGGCGAATAGGCGATTTGCCGTGCGATTCTAGGCTCGTGGCATTCATTCTGTTTCAAAGGTAAGTTTGCAACTACATTAAGCCAAGGTCAGCACGGGCAGGGTTCCTTTCTGCTTCCCATTGACCTCGGAAAATTTAGCAATTTTTTTTGCAAATCTTCAACAAGTCTTCTTCCGAATAAAGAAGATTGCTATATTTGCGCCCGCAATTGGACAAGAGTTCATTGCACACGTTCTTAGAGATGTTTGATTATTGAGGCCGATAATTTCTTTCGTCTGAAAATAATTCTTTTTATTCTAGAAATAATTTGGCGAGGTAGCTCAGCTGGTTAGAGCGTCCCGAATGTAATCGGGAAGGTTGGCCGGTTAAAGCACTCCAGAAAGAATGGCGAGGTAGCTCAGCTGGTTAGAGCGCATGATTCATAATCATGAGGTCGGCAGTTCAAGCCCGCCTCTCGCTACTGAAAATCAAGCACTTACAAAGGCAACTTAGTAAGTGCTTTTTTATTTGCATACGATTTGCATAGTATTATACTCCTTCAGGAATCTATCTCCATGCAGTAACATCAAAATTTTCCTCTCTTTAAGAAAATCTAATCTCTTTGCAATACGCCTGTGGCCGAAGGCTTACCCTGTTGCTAACTGAGTCTGCAACTCAACAAATCCTACTGCAGCCCCATTACCCTTTGCCATGTTAGATTGCTGCTGCCTTTTCTTAGTAATCCAATATTGAAAAGTAGGCACTTTTATTCCTTGTTCTTGCGCGAAAGCCTTTTGACTTTTCCCGGATTGCGCCCATTCTGCCACCAGTTCAAGCATCCGATCCCGATTCTCTTGTAAATTCATCTCTTTTTTACCCCAAACTAACCGCTTCAAATTCTCTCTCGCAATACGCTCATGCCGAAGGCTTACGAAAATCGATGCAATATAGAAACAGCTCAGCTTTGCAGTATGTATTTCGCTGGATGATTACAGTACAGTTACAAAGATTCTTTGGAATGAATAAAGTGTGAGAAGCTATACACTGTTCCATCTAATAATTCATACTGTATAATACCATACTTCGGACAGAAAACATATTTTCGGGCAGACAAACTATCATTCAAATTTTCATCAAACTCAAAAGTATGCACATTCTCATATTCCACACCTTGTATATTTACTATGCTATCAGAAAGCACAGAATTTAGAATAAACATTGTATCTTCTAAATTGAGATATCCAATGTGCTCAGCTTGAAAACTAAATCCACAATATAATCTATCTTGCTCGTAATTATTCTTCGGCATTTTATCTCCAGATAATTTAACAATTTGCCATTGGTAATATGTTTGAGATCCCATTTGAGTTTGATCTATAATAATATATTTCAATTTAACAGAATGAATATACACTGAATCAAATTCATTCTCATCATTTTTATATACTAGAATATCCCCTTCTTTTAATTTAAAAACCTCATCCTCTGTAAAAGAAATGTAAGTATCATGATCTGATGTACAAGCCTGAAACATTATCAATATGCAAGCTATCCAAAAAACAATTTTTATGCTAGAATTTTCCATAACAGATATTTTATTAAAGACAATAAATTCTTTCTTAAATGATAATAATATTCTTCGAAATTACTTTATTTGATTTAATAATCCTTAATAAATATGAACCTTTATCAATGTCTGTTAAATGTATGCTTTTAATGGAACTATCCATTTCATCCTTGTAAATTAATTTGCTTATATTATTATATACTTCAATTTCTAATACTTCATCAAGATCATCATTAATCGAAATATAGAAATTCCCATTATTCGGATTTGGGTAGATTTTAACTATTAAAATTCCGTTCTGAACTGATATAATGGAATCCGCGAATTCTTCGTTTTTACTTTCAAACTCCTCATTTTCTAGTTCGATTTGATTAACCTGAGATTGAGACATGGTCTCTGCGACTGAAGAACATAATGGGATTACAGGATAATTAAAATAAGAATTGCTATCATATATACTTTCGGAAATTTCATTATTGATTTCAGCAGAAAAAGTGGCTCCAGGTTGTACTCTAAATCCTGGACTAAGGGTAATATTATGACCTGAGATAAATTTCACTTTTCCATTACTGCTAATTTCGCTTGTTGAGGTCAAATGATTCTTTGCAACTTTTTCAAGGGTTGTTTTATTCGTGTTCGATCCAATATATTGATCAAGAAATAAAATTGGCGTATAGTTTGGATGAAGATTTAGATATAATATATTTGGTTCAAAATTATAATCATTCAAGATAGGAAAATTTTCGGATACGATACAATCCTGTGGATAATAATCCCTAGCAACAATTTTGTATAAATTATGTAAAAACAAATAATCCAATCCATTGAACTCTGCTGCTCTAACAGCGTCTAAGTCAATAAAATAATTACCAAGAGGTTTAACTAATCGATTAGGAGTACCCCATTCAAAGGATGGGAAATCATAAAAATCAAGTATCCCATTATTGTTATAATCATGTATTGCATGTGTTGGACCTAAATCAGCATTAGGTGCTAATTTAAGTATGTTGTGGATGAAACTTAATAAGTATTTAAAGGTATATGAATCATCAGTAGTGTCCAATCCGTGCAATAAATATGACACTAATGGTAAATGTTCAAATGTGAATGTTTTAATATCATTAGGATTGCCTCCAAATCCCATATTGTAATAACTTGCTATAACTTGATTCCAATATAAAAGTTCATTAATAGATTTCCCATTTCTTCTTTTCGTTAAAGTACACATTGAGAGAAATCCATAATCAGAATAGTAATGATCCTTCAAAATGGGATATGAATAATAGTATGAAAAGTGTTCTTCATACATGTCTTCTACCGAAACAAGATATGGTGTTAGATTTGACGCATCAAGACTCTGAAAAAATGACTCTAAAATTGAGAAATTAAGAACAAAATTGACATCTTGAACTAAGGGAAGAACAATACCCATATCTAAAGCAATGCCATAATTCAATGGAGCCCAATTTTGCGGAATAAGTGCATTACCGAGTTCGACAAAATTCTTGGCGGATCCAATAACTTCAAATATACCGCCTCCTTTTTCAACTATCTCTTTTGTTACAGGGTTTCTAATATACCAGTAATTCATATCGGCGAACCATAAATTATCACTCCAATAGCCAGGCCAGTCAGAGTTAGTATACGAGGCTGTTATATACTCTTCACTCGATATAAAAGGCCAATGACATTGCATAAATCGTAAAATTCTATAAACAATCTTTTGTGCCCATAATTTTAAGGTAACCTCCTGTCCTTCAGCATCATAAAAAGTGCTTGGATCATCAACATATTTAATGATGAAAGTTAATCCCATTAATAATCCCCAAACTTGATCCTGACTCATTTCTTCATTGTCAATAGCCTCAATTGAATTTAATCCTGAAAAATCAGTTAAAGGACTACTTCCATAATGAATAAGATAATCAGGTCGTCCATCATACCGAATAAAAACCGTTCAAATTGGAAGTATCATTATAAGGAGATCCATAAGCTCTATCCCCCTGTACATCAAGCCGTTCAATGGTCCTCAAAGATTGCTTTATTTCTTCCAAAAGGGAAACATTATATAGGTTGTCTTCCACATGTAGTTTATACTCTGTGGCTAAAACTGCCATATACATACCCAAGTAAAATGTGGCATCTCCAAATCCAGCCTTATTATTACTTCCAAAATTTATTTGAGAAATATTTTCATCATATTCACTCCAGTTTCGAGGATTTCGCCATGACATTGGTATGTTAGAACCTGGTAGATTTGAAAGAGTGTCCCAAGCATGTTGTGTTGCAACATTGTCAAAATAACCAAATTCTGTTCGCATACGTTCTCTGTATTGCCAATATTTACTATCTAAATCGCTGTTTTGCGAATATAAACCACTAGCAATAATAACAAGGGAAAAAGTAATTACTGTTTTTGCTGCTTTCATTTTAGAAAGTTTATTACATTAGATATTGAGTCCTTCAGATTATTATAGCTAATTTCAATCGTTCCCTAGTATTATACTTTTTAGCTCATTTATTTGTTTTTGTTGTTCAATTAGATGCAAAGTAAGTTCTTCTATTTTTTGAAGCAAAATGGCATTCATTTTTCCAAGATCAAGACCGTTTTCCATTACTTCAGCTTCACTTGGAACATCAGGTAAGTGTTTATTCTTGATGATATATCTTTCTAGTTCAATCAATGGCATTAGATCGTAACCTTGCTTAAAAACATGATCGGGAAAACTTCCAAGTTGAACTTCAATGGCTCTGGAATAGATTGTCCCGTTCGATGTAATTTTAATCTGATCACCGTTTGGATTTGAAAAATACAGAAAATTTTCAGTACTGCTTGTATTATTTATCTCAAAGCGATATTGAGTTTCAGTACCTGCACTACCAGATATTTTAATGCCTCCTATCCCGACTTCAAGTCTCTGACTTGGTTCTGTTATACCAACACCAATGTAGCCGGACGAATTTATTCTAAGGCCGCTTATATTGTTTCCCTCTGCTATCACATGAGGTGCTATGACAATACCTGCATCCTGATTGTAATAATAACCGTTGTTGTCTAGTTTTTGGTCTGACCATATGAGGCCAAAATCCCCTTGTTTAGCTATTGGATTAAATCCCCAATTACTAAGTCTAGGAACGATTTTAATTTCATTAGTTTGAGGCGAGGTTCCACCAGTACTATTAAAGGCTCTCAAAGCAACTTCATTATTCCCATAGTTAGTTCGTATGTTTACTAAAGCTTCAGCGACATCAGTATTAATCATTAATTTATCTTGAATATGTGCGTTGCCAGCAACATCTAATTTTGCAATTGGATCTGCAGTTCCAACTCCCAAATTACCTTGTTCAGGGCAATCAAAATAAATCTTATCTAAATCATATTTCCAAAATGGAAGTCCTGAACCAGCAGCATTATCTAAACAAAATTCATCCATGGTTATTACCTGAGCTTCACCATTAATAAATAAAGGTCTAAAAGGGCTTGCGTCAGGATTATAGTATTGATTTAAATACAGGTTGCCCCAAATTGACAAGTCATCATCAATTGTTGTCCTTGCCATATAAGTATCACTTGAAAAAAATGAGGCGCTATCTACAGATAAAGCTCCACTTATTTTTGTATTTCCCACAACCTCCAGTTTTTCTGTAGGCTGGGTAGTTCCTAGTCCTATATTTCCAATTGAGTCTAATGAATTTACTGTTTGGGCTTTTCCAAAAAGAGGCAAAAATAATAGAATAGCCAATCCGTAGCCAAGCAGTAAGCTGGCTGATTTAAAATTCGCGGGTTTCATGTGCCTAAGATTTTATAATTTTTAAAGTTGATCTGCGAGTTTTCCCTTGGACTAAAAGAAGATATATCCCAACTTCATAATTCGACAGGTCAAAAGTGATGCTCTTTTGACTGCTGTTTCTCGATTGGATTTGCTGTGCTCTTTCATTTGTTAAGCTGAAGTACAATTCTTCATCAAGTTCTTCCAAAATATCAATTCTAACAATGCCTTTCGTCGGATTTGGATAAACAATGCAATTTATACCAGCAATTTGAGTACTAACCGAATCTTGAAGCTGTATATTTTCTTCGCTTGGTTGGCTAGCAGTTGCTGAATTATTTGATAGATAGATTACTAGTCTTGAAGTCCTATTCCCTGAATTATCATAGGTAAATTCATAAGATTGAGCTAGGGAAAAATTAACGACCATCAAAAAGAGTAGTGTAGTGGGGATCTTCATTGAATTAAACTTTTTTAAGTTAATAAACAGCAATGGATTTGATTAGTGCTATCAAAATTAAATGAACATATTTAATTATCCTACTTTTTTCACGACAAATCTGATTTTTAACATTTTACAGGCAATTGTTCTGCCACTAATTTCATTGGAAGTCCTTCTATTGCCTCATTTTACTCATTAAGTCCTTCTTTGCTGCGGTTTCGCCGATCTGCCTAGTTCCGACTACTTAATCTTTGCCCTGTACTTTTAATGAAATGCAATGCAGGGGAATTTAAGTTTATCTTTTACGACGACGACTTCCGGGATGATTGGAGGGGTTTCGAAGGCTGTTTCGGAGCATTTGACCATCGCCACGATTTTCAAGAGATTGCTTTTGATTCAACCTTACGAAAAATCAAATCCAAAAAGCAATCGAAATGAAAGATTTACTGGTAGTTGGGATTATTGGTTTGGCTTTGTACTAAGGTTCACGGGTGATGCAGGCAAAGAAGTGGGCGACAATTCGATTGTCCGGGCATTGAATCCAAGGATTGTGAAAACCGATAATAATGGACTGGTGGTGCGCTTTGATATGGCGGTAGATAATCCGACCAACACCTCTGTTCGACTTTCAAAACCGGTCATTACTCTTAGCAGGTCGGGGTGGCAGGATTCGAACTTTCTTTGTCTTTTCAATACTATTTTTTAAATGATTGATATTGATTATTTTAAGTTACTCTTCTTTTCCGGACTCATCGTCCTAGTTTGGGACCAATCAAATTCAAAATAAATATAAAAATCTTTTCTTAAACTAAAATTCAGATGCATTCTAAATTGCTGTAAATTAGATTTGACTTCGGAAAAATGTACTTTTCCGAGCTTATGGTCCCAAATTGGGACCTTTCCTGAATGTAAGAAAAAACTTTTTGATATGCAATTATTTTGAAAGTTAAATCAGAACAGTAGATTGGCTTTTATACAGCTTCCCCAGGTTACTCACATTTTTAATGAGTTGTAGTTTATGTATAAAGCTAAAAAGGGAAATATCATCATAACGATTAAGTAAGAAAAGGTCATAACTGGCAGTAATCGGCAAGAATGTCAGCTATTAAATTATGGCATTTTGTCAGTCATTGGTCGTTGTATTGTGTTGATTAGCAAAAAGTTATTAACATTCCAAATGTGTTTATTTGTGCCTTTTTGAATCTTTCTGTAAAAAACAACAAAATAAAGAAGTAACAAAACGAAACAAATCGTATCATTTTAAATTTCCGGATAAAAATACCCTGAAAGTAATAGTTGGGTTTTTTCTGGCATGGCTTCTTCTTTGTGAGTATCGGAGTAAAATTAATAATCTTAAAAGTGAATACGATGACAGATTTTACTCATTTACAATCCTTCATTCAAGGAATCGTTAAAGAAGCAGTTGAAACTGCTCTAAGTCAAAACATGGAACTGAGTACTCAGTTCGTTGAATCAAAACCAAAAGCATTGGAACCGGAAATCCTGGATGCTGATCAAGCGGCTGAATTTCTTCATCTGGCCAAACAAACTCTTTATACATTAACCTGTAAAAAGAAAGTCCCCTTTTATAAGAATGGTAAAAAAGTCTTATTTAAAAAGCATGAACTACAGGACTGGATGGATTCCGGAAGACAATTAACTCTGGATCGAAGAGATCAGCCAATCCTTCCTATTAAGATCAGAAACAGGAGAAAATAATGGAAGCTCATACATCAACTAAAAGTTACTGTGAGGCCCGTTTATCGCAAGCCGGAATAACTAAGGACCTGGCGAAATTTAAAGTTAGATTTTATGATGAGCCTCTTCCAAGAACAGTGTCATTATTCCAGGAAGACAAAACCGGAAATCTATTGATCAGATATATTGATCTCAATGGAGAACAGGTTTATTATGATCAAAAGGGGAAATTATTGGAATTCTTTAGAACCCGATTCAAGGAACCTAAAAACACATTCAAGTATTCCCAGGCAAAAGGATCACCGGTTCATATGTATTGGACTCCGAATGTTATCAAAAAGTATAAGAGCCAGGAATCAATAAAAACCTTATTCATTACCGAGGGCGAAATCAAAGCATTTGTTGGCAATCTGCATGGTCTGGATATTGCCGGAATAGGAGGGATTCATAATTTTGCAGATAAGAAGAATAACACTCTTCTCCCTGAACTGGAAAAGCTGATCACAGAATGTAAGGTTCGGAATCTGGTGCTGCTCTTTGATGCAGATTGTTTATCTGTGAGTTATGAAGAAGAAAAGGATCTTTACACCCGGCCAAATTCTTTTTATACCGCAGTAAAAAGGTTTAAGGAACTTGCAACGCCATTGAATATTGACGTTTATTTCACTCATATTTTACCAGATTATACCGAAAAAGCAAAAGGATTGGATGATCTGATCAATCTTCAGGATACAGACATACAGGAATTGATCTCAGAATTGAATTTACTTTCAAGAGGAAGTGATAGGAAATACTTCCACACCCTTTCAATTAGTGAGAACAGCATATCAGTATTAAGAAAATATTTCGCAATTGATTCTGTGAAGAATTTTTATCTCAAGTATTCAAATCTAATTCAGGAGAAAGTATTCATTTTTAATGGATCGATGTATCAATATGAAGCTGATGATTTAAAAATGCTCAAACATCGAGATGCAAATAATTATCTGCGAGTTGGCTGCGAGTATTATAAGCATGTATCAAGGATCAATAGTAAAGGAGATATAGAAAGAACCATCAAGAAATGGAAAATTGGAGAGATTACCAGAGATTATGGAAGATCCTTTTTTAAGAACCTTGATAAGTTTGATGAGTTGTGCAATATTCCAGATAATCTGGATAGTTATCAACGAGTAGTTGAAATTGATAATGGAATTCTGAATTATAATCTTTATGAACCAATGACTCATGTAGTTCAGGAAGGAAGCATAGAAAATACCTTATCCTTTTTGCAGCATTTTTATCCAGCTGAATCGCTGGATAATCCAAAAGAAGGGGATGCATTTCAAATTATTCTGGATTATTTGACCCTGATTTACCAACGTCCTCTGCAGATGTTACCCATTCTAGGGCTGGTTTCCAAAGATCAAAAGACAGGAAAGACCACCTTCTTGAAGTGGTTGAAACAGATTTTTATGAGCAATGCCACAATTTTAGGGAACGCAGAATTCAAAATGGAATTCAATACACATTATATCAGCAAGCTTTTGATCATGATTGATGAAAGTTTTATAGAGATAGATAAAAAGCATGAGAAGGAACGTATAAAGAATCTGGCTACTTCACACAGACAATTTTATCATCCAAAAGGAGTAGATCCCACTGAAATAGATTTTTTCGGTAAATTGATCATGTGCAGCAATAATGAGAATAATTTTATTCCTCTGGAGAACTCTGATGTGCGATTCTTTATCATCAAAGCGAAACCATTTGAAAAAGAAGATCCTGATTTTCTGGATAAGCTTATTGCAGAAATTCCTCATTTCCTATATTTTTTAAGAAAGAGAAAGATCTTCCATCCAAAGACGACAAGGGCATGGTTTAGCGAGAAACATTTGATCACCAATCAATTCAATCAGATTGTTCGACAAACCAGAGGTCATTTAGAAAGGGATGTGATAGATTACATTCAGGAAATACTTTTAACACACGACCTTGAATCCTTTAAGATCGATGGGAAACGACTACATGAAGCAGTCAATGAACAATCAAAATTCAAACATTCTGTCGTGGATATTAAGAATTACCTTAAGAATGACCGTAACATGCTACCCTTAAAGTCGCAACGATACAAAATCCCTACTCTGTATCCTGATACTAATTCTTCGAACGAATTAGCAGTGAACTGGATCGATGCCAATGGAAGACCTTATGAATTTTTCAGGGCTGATTGGGTTGAAGAGGAAGATCAGGTTGGTGTACAGGAATTTGATCTGTCAACGGACAGTGATGACCAAGTGAAAGAAGAAGCGCTTGAATTGGAACCGGAAATTCCATTTTAATTGCTGTTGCTCAGTTTTAAAATTCACGCAACAAATGCAACATTCTGAATTCTATTATGTAAATCATTGTCTGTCAATAAGTAACGCGGATGAGTTTTGTGTTGCAGAATTTTGTTGCAAATTATTAACCATATAAATTTTTAAAAAATGAATAAGAATTTAAAGATTATTCAAATGCTGAACGAAGGGAAATCGTATTCCGATATCCAAACCGTTTTGCAAGTTTCACCGGGTAAAATTGCCCAGGTAAAAAAAGAGTATGCAGATCAGATTCATCTGCAAAACAAAACTAATTATTCGGACGAGGATTCTTCCGGTAGTAGTGAATCGAGTAGTGGAGTAGTAGGTGCTACTCATGTGCGGGGGAATAACAATGAAACTGAAATAAGGCAATTTAGGAAAACGAGTAGTGCGACTACTCCTACTACTTCCGCTACTACTTCTGATCCAAAGGTGCTGCTGGAACTGCGCAAACTTGAGTTAGCTCATGAAGAGAGAATGCAGCGACTCAGAATGGAAGAAAAGAATCGTGATCGGGCACAGGAAAGGCATAGATTAAATCAAATCAAAGAGAATACTGAATTATTTAAATTGCGAAATCGTATCTCTGAGCTTGAAAATCAAATTGCAGATCAAGACGAGTTGGAAGAGGATGAATTTGAAATTAGAAAGGATCTGATGAAGAAATTAGAATCGTTTTTCACAAAGGACCTTGATCTTGATGGTGACAAGCTGGATGATGATGAATTACAGGAGTTATTAGAGAATGCAAAGGAACTCAAGATGCAAGTTGAGTTTGAATTTGATTATGTTGGTAAAGATTATGATGACTTTGTCCCCTGGCAGATATTGGATAAAGTGATCAAAGATTTAGATGAGCTAATCGAAGAGTTGGATGGTTACATTTTTAGCTCATCCATTCAGTATGATTTTGATGACGATCTCCGTGAACTACTCCAGGAATATCAGGATTTTGATGAGGAAGATTGATCTCGATTTTGTTTTATGCCCGGTTGAAAAGCCGGGCATAATTCCGGAACTTAATCTGAAAATTTTATAGTAAATCAATTAGTATTATCCATTTACCTCTTGTTTCACCATCCCTTTTTATTGCTCCTTTTTCTTTTAAAGCATCAATATGTTTCCCAACTGCTGATGCATTTATTGACAGTTTTTCTGAAAGTTCCTTATAAGTAATCTTATTATTTGCAGCAATAATTTTTAAGATCTCTATTTGCCGTTCAGTTAAATTATCAATTACACCAGCTATTACACCACCTATTACACCACCTATTACACCACCCATTACACCATCTAATTGACCACCCTCCTCAACTGTACGCCCTACCGGAATGATTGTTTTAAACACCTCTCCTTCAATAAAATGGGGCTTTCTTCCTGGAGCATAAAAAGGAATGTATTTGTTGACATTAACGATGCCTGATCCTAATTCATCAACATGCCCTAATTGAACAAAGAATTTTGCAATGAAAGGATTCTTTGAAAATGGAACGAAATTATCCGGCGATAGTTCACCCTCACCTTTTGGATTATTTGCATTTTGAACCTCAACACGATCTTTGTAAATAACCATGATTGTTGGATTAGCATTTCGGTATTCACGATGTACCAGAACATTTGCAGCTATTTCCCTGAAAATTTTGCTTCTTAAGCTTAGTCTGGAAGTATCTTCCAAATAAAAATTATCAGGTAGATGTTTTTTGACAAAGGCCATAATTCGGTCAAAAGCATCAATAAGATTACATTCGATATAATCGCGATCATCATATCGTAATAAATCATCCTTACGGACAATCAAATCTACTTTGTAATATGGAAGGATCTGCCTTACCAGTTCCTCTTTGGCAAAAAGCAGGATTGCAGCAAGAGTATAGCCTTCTTCCATTGTCTGTGAGTCTTTCCTCCAAAGTCCCGCTCTTTTTAGCATTTGCTCATTTGTCAGGCTTATCCAGGGATGATTTACATCTTGTCGGGCAATTAATTGTCTTGCTTTTTCAAATGTTTCCGGATCAAAGTCTTCATATTTAAAATGCGGAAAAACTTCATTTTCAGTGTAATAATTGCCTTTACTAAGCACTAAGTTAGAGATCTGAATTGGATCCGTTATTTTAAAATCTCCATCATTGCTACGATCGTAAATAACTTTGTTTGATTGATGAACCTGTGAACTTAAAGGAATTGAAATGTGAATGATCATTTTATCCTCAATCATATATTCTTGAGGAAATAGGACAAAAGTGGGGTTCAGTTTTTCAGGATTATTACTGAGGTTGACTAAATCTTTTTTTAAGGCTTCAACTTTATCTTTATCAATACCGGTTACCGATCCATCGTCCTTTACACCAAGCAAAATATCACCTCCTTTACGATTTAGCATAGCACAAACCGATTCATAAAGATTAGATGGAAGCTTTGATTTTGCTTCCTTAAATTCAAGTTGAATTCCTTCTTTCTCCTTAAGAAGCCTTTTTACTTTTTCAATATTCATGACCGAATTTTTGATGCTTAAAGATAAAGCCATAAATAAACATATCAAAGATGATTAGGAATTTCACTAGACACCTTATTCTTATGCAACTCATTTTGCAACAAAATAATGCAACGTTATAGCCTGTTGATTATCAGCAAATTACAGTAACGTTGCAAAAGTGACACGATTTTAGAAATCCATGAGCGAACTGGCAAAGTCCTTTCTTTTTGAATCTTCAAATCCGGCAAAATAGTTTTGAGTAGTTGTTATATTACTATGCCCCAGACTCTCTTGAATGAATTCCATTGAAGCTCCTTTTCTGATAGCAATGGTAGTGAAACTATGTCGAGCCCAATAGGTCGTTAGTTCTCTTGGAAGATCATTCTGCTTACAAAGATTTTGGGTATGTTGATTTAAGAATCGAGTGAAAGCTTTAATTCGTGTTTTAATCTCTGCAGCACTTAACCCAGAAGTCAATATATTAAACACATATTGATCATCGTGTATGCGTTTATTTCCGTATTTACAAAAGATATAATCTATATAATCATTCCTGAAGACAACAATGGGTTTTAAATTAGTCTTGCTGGTTTTTTTTGTCTTTGCCCTTAGAAAAGTGATTTTATCGTCATCAATATCAGAGAACTTAAGTAGTGCAAGATCCTTAATGTTTGCACCATTACAAGCATAAGACATAAACCAGAAATCCTTTGCTTTTTCATGTTCGACCTGTTTAGGCTGCAATTCAAAAAACTTTTTCAAGTTTTCCATTGATAATGCCCGTTTAGCAACATTAATTGATGGGATCTGATATTTATTTCTGCCAAAAGGATAAATATCAGCTTCAATGGCATTTTGGTTAATTGCTTCATTAAATAAGGTTTTGAAAGCTCTGAGATAAATAGCCAAAGTAGTTATACTTTTACCTTTATCTTCGATTAAATACTTTTCAAATTCTTCCAGCCACTTTGCAGTAATATCATAGAAAGTCAGGTTTTCGTAGGAATACGTTTTCTTTTTCTTGACGAATTCAACAATATTTTTTTCTCCGGATATGTATGTATCTAACGTATTTAACCTTTCTTCGATTTTAAGTTCTCTTATCTTACGTGCATATTGAAATGATACTCTTGTTGCATCTCCTGGCTTTCTTGAAAAAATAGATTCAAATTGTTCAAATGAAAAAGTTTTGAGTGAATCTATGATTTCCTTAGCAGACATCTCCATTCTTGATAATTCATATTTATTTGCATACAAAGAGGTCAAATTGGCACTTTTTTTACCTCTTTTAACTTCAGGATCATTCATTAATTCAAAATCATCCTTAGACATAAATTTATTAGTATTATACAACTTCTGAATTCGTGGAAAACTCTGAAAAACTCGGAGTTTCACAGGATATTTACCTTCCGAATTAGCCCGCCGACAATCATGATAAATGGATACTGAAACTATATTTTTCATACATAAATCTTGTATGCAAATGTATTAAAAATTTGCATACGATTTGCATACTAAGAGTTCTAATTAAGCATAAAATACGAGAAACAACAAAAATCAATATTATATCAACTTGCTTATATACAGTCTATTAACAATAATCGAAAACTAACGAAAACCATTGAAAACTAATCAGGCATGCTTCATAATCATGAGGTCGGCGGTTCAAGCCCGCCTCTCGCTACTTGAAAATCAAGCACTTACAAAAAATGTTTTGTAGGTGCTTTTTTATTTATATCCGATCATCCTCCCGATCAGGTATCAGTCGGGGCTATCATTTTAAGGTGTACCTCCAATGATCCTGGCCAAAGGCTTATTTTTTCATATTTTATCGGACAGCCTTGAAATCAGCGATTCAACAACCAATCTATTGTCGTATTATTTTTTTTTGTACTATTGCATGGTTATGTTATTTACCCTACTCAATAGTATACGTTATGAAAAATCTTATTACCCTAGCCTGTCTGGTTGTTTTTTCGTTCTTGACTTACCCTGTTCATGCGGTTAATTCTGATTATGAGCCGGATTTTTTAGCCGAAAGCGCTTTAATCTCTAATTTGGATCAAACATCGGAAGCTGGAAATCAAATTTTTGTATCTCTAACTGTGGAGGAAGATATTTTTCCCATTAATTTTTCGCCTGAACTCGATTGTTCTATTACCGTTACAGTAACTGTGAGTGGAATATTGGGCTCTGTATCAGTCTCCGGTACTATGAGCGGACCATGCGATGAACTCCGGGTTTCAATAGAAGCATTTATAAATGACTTGATTGATCTGGGAAAGGATAGGTATAATCGGCTTAAATAATTGTTTATGAAATTTTTCTGGAGTTTGTTATTCTTTCTGCTGATTCTACAGAATATTTTTGGGCAGGTTATATCCTATACATTTATCGACAACAAGCAACACGAGGATACCTGCTCTTTGTATTTATTTGAGGGAAACAGTAAATTTGAATCGAATTTGATAAACTTTTATGTGCTTGATGGCCAATTTGTTATATCTCCTGCCGAATACTTAGAAGAAGGTGTTCTTGATAAGATTGAAAATATCCAGTGGTCATGGGAATATGTCAATCAATCGAAAGATGTTATGGGTTTTTCATGTAAACAAGCCATCTCAGATTTTAATGGTCGAACTTGGGTTGCATGGTACACCGATACCTTGTATGGAGGACCTTGGAAATCGAGAGGCTTGCCAGGACTCATTTTGGAACTACATGATACTGATAGTTTATTTCATTTTACGGCAAGTGAATTTAGCCCAGATGTTGTAGAAGTATCACCGCCTGAACTGAAGAATCCAATTTCTTATGAAGAATATGTAGAACGGCATAAAATCTTCCGTCAGTCATTTAATGAAGTATTTAGCGATGATTCATTGATCAAAAGTAAATTTCCTGACCCTCGGTATAAGGTGAAAATTACAGTGAACTTTGATGACGTCCTGGAACCTGATTTTTTCAACTAGGATTCTCTCTTTGTTGTTTAAGGATAACCAATTCTATAGCCGTTATCTTGTGCCCCTTTTGAATGGGAGATCAATTAACTTGTAGGATGGATGGGTTTACAGCGATTGGCCGTAATTAGCATACGTATAAAATACCTGTTGGTGTGGGAAAGTTCCTTATTACGTCTCCTATGTTACTATGGAGCAAATCGTGCCATGGACCTTCCCTAACGGATCAAATCCCAAATATAACTATCGAGCAAGGGAATCAGCTTTCGAGTTGATGGGGTGGGGTCAAAATGGATGTTATTTTGCTCATGGTATATGCGAATGGAATGTTCATCGTTCTGGAAGAGAGAATCGACCATCGGATAGGGTACGTAGCCTTCGAATCGAGCGATAAAGCCATTGGGTGCTTTTTCCAGAAACATCCGAGTCGGTTGATTCATTGTAAAGGATTGTTTGCTACTACCAATCCATTCAAGCGAATCGATTGCCTTAATCTTCTCGGTACTCCAAATACTGAATTTAACCGATACAGAATCGGTTCGATCGGCCGCATGGGTGTAGGTATAATCGATTTCGAGCTTAGCGCTTTCGGATTCAAACTCCAAGGGTTTAATAAAATAAGTAGTACCTGCATCGCCTCGGTAAAAAACTTCGTAGTGTTTTTTGACCCGCCTTTCCGATAGCTTGGAAGATAACCCGCACGAAGTGAATATCATAAGACTTAATAAAAGGACAAGTGCGGAGGTATTTTTCATAAGTTTAAAACCCAAAATAGGTCGAGTTCATTTGTTTGGCTAACTGCAGCGCTGAGTCAGGATGATTGGTAAAATCAATCAAGGCGAAATATAAATTTCCTTCCACCACTCCTGCTAATTCACTGATAACATGCTGGTTGTTCCTTTCAATGCAATGATATGCCTGTGGAGTATCCTTTATAATGATGGTAGAATCCTTGAAAGCCTGATTTTTAAGTTGGTCGAATTGGGTGTCAAAAGGAATTGCTAAGTAAATCCGGTATTGCTCGGATTCAATGATTCGGAAGAGGGGAAGTTGGGATTCGTGATGGGCAGTGAGACCTCGAAAGGTTTCGAGGAGCAGCGGATCGGGATTAATGAGGGTTTCCTGTTCGGATAACTCGAAACCAAATCCGTTGAACCACTCCATCCTGTTCCTTGGATTGGTAGTGCAGGCACTCAATAGCAAGAAGCTGAGCACGATGAGTTTAAAGGAAAGCAGGGAGGACAATGCCCCCCTGCGATAAGGTTTATTCACCGGTAACAATAGTTTCGAAAGTGTAAATGATTCCCAAAACATTGGTTTGTTTCATGTCAACAGTGGCCACTTTAGTAATTCCACCGTTTTTAGCAGCGGTACGAATGGATGCATCGGCATTGAAAAAGAAAATGCCCAAGAATCCGGTGGCGGTAGCTGTCCCTACTTTTGATCCGATGGGATTACTGGTCGCATCTACCGGTAAGGTGATAGCGCAACTGGCAAACAAAGCTGCTACTGATAACATAGCAACAAATTTTCTGAATTTCTTCATAATAAACACGTTTTAAGTTCTCCTACTCATAAGGCTTTTCGGTTTCGCCGCCTTTTAACACCTTGCTAAAAGGCAGGTAATTTTACAAAATCTTCGGTGACCGCCCAAGCATGTTGAGCAACTTTTTGACTCTAATGCTAATTTCCATTCAGTGAAAGAGCTTAGGGTCTTTGGGCTAGGTAGAAAACGTAACCTACCGATTCCTTAAATCGACGGAAGAGAGCAATTTCATGCTTTTCAGCCTCAACTATTTCTATTGCTTCGCTAGCGTGCCCATGTCGTGATAAAAAAGCATCGAACCGGTCTTCCATCGGTTTGTAATAGTTGCTCTCCCAATCGTCCGGTGGAAGGGTAAAACAGGTTAAAAAGTGGTAACCTGCATCTTGGAGCTGAGCAATTTTGGTAGGTATATCGGCCATGTAGGGATATTCCTGGTTCCAATGGTTTTCAATTCCCTTTGGTCGAGTAGGAGTGAGCCAGCTTAATTCGCTGACTACGAGGTAGCCATTGGGTTTGAGGAAAGAATGCCAATAGCGTATTCCGGGTTCAAACCCCATGTTGTAAATGGCTCCTTCCGACCAAATAATGTCCCAGCTCTCTGGTTTAGCGGATAATTCGGACATGGATTCGGCGCGGGGATAGATTCTATGGGCGAATCCGGCTTGTTTGGATCGCTTCCTTAATTCTTCCAAAAAAGGGGGAAAGAGATCGATTGCATCGATTTCCCATTTCGTGTTTTTTGCCAAATCGATGGTTTGAGCACCGGTTCCGCAACCTATATCGGCCAGATGCAAGGGCGCATTTCGGTCGAGCGGGATGGCTTCTAATGCTCGCAACGTTGCCTTGGTTGAGCCCGGCCCCTGACGTTGAGCCGATATGTGAAAATCGATGAGAAGTTCGAGTGAATTCATGGTTTTGCTCTTTCGGTTGGCAAATGTAGGAAATTGCTAACTCCCGCTTATTGGGCTGCCGAACAAGCCTACGGCCATCTCCGCCCATAGCAGTACAAAGAGAAACAGTAAGAGTAAAATGAGCCCAATACGTAGTGATTTCCGTTTTACTTTGCGGTTCAACGTATCCAGCCCGGTTAATAGCCCGGTGAGCAGGATGGCAGCAATGACAAAATCGGCTAGGCTCCAGTTTGCTCCATCGGATACGAGCATAGCTATGGCCGGGATGAGCAGCAGGATAGCTACAATTGCCAAAATAATTCCAAATCTTCGTAAGTTCATTTACAAAATTAATCTATTGATACTCGCTCTGTAAGAACGGACCTGTATCTTTGTTGGTGTACTAAAACTAAAATTTTGTGATTAGATCGATGAGCGTCTTTTTTTTGATTTTGATTGTGTTCCTAAGCGTCGACCTTCAGGGGCAAATACTGGAGGTTACGCCGCCTCAACCCGGGATCGACGACACGGTTAGCATTGTGTATCGGGCCAATTTAGGAAATGGGGAATTGATTAATGAATCTCCCATTTATGCGCACACCGGTGTGCTAACCAGCTATAGCACGGGTCCGTCGGATTGGAAATACGTTAAAACCGACTGGTGCGAAAATACCTCGGAGGTTATAATGGAGGATCTTGGGAATCAAATGCATCGAATTAGTTTTCACATTCGCTCCTATTACGGGATTCCGGCTGGCGAAATCGTTACTCATTTAGCCTTTGTATTTCGAAATGAGAATTGCAGCAAGGTTGGAAGGACTGCCGATGGAGGTGATATTTTTTACCCTATAGAGATCAGCTCCAATCAGTTGGAATATCTCAGTCATTCCTATCAAGGGAGTGGATTATCGATTCAAACGGATCGGGGCGGCTTTCATTTGAAAGCATTTAGTCCAACCATTATTCGGGTGAGTACCGAAGAATCTGAATCCTTTCAGGACGAGCCTGTTTCCGTCGTCGATATGGAACCAATGGCTATGACCCAGCTAACCGAAGATAGTGCAAAGCTCGTTTATGCTACCGATTCGGTGCAAGTGCATATTCAAAAATTCCCCTTTCAGCTTCAGTTCCTTTATCAGGGTGATACTCTATTGCGTGAATCCATTCCTCTTAGTCATAGTGCTGCGGCCAGCTTGGTGTCGTTTCGCATCGATTCCCTGGAGGTAATCCACGGAACCGGATCGCGTGCAATTAATCTGAATTTGAAAGGGCAAAGTCTGCAAATGCACAATCAGGCGCATTATGGTTATGGATGGGGAGCTAAAAATTTGAATGTAACCATCCCGTTTTTAGTCTCCTCGAAAAGCTATGGACTCTATTTTCATCATCATCATGCCGGGAATTTGAATTTGACTAATCCGGAGGAATTGCTATACACCTGCAACGACTCGGTATTGTCGTATTTTTTCCTTGCAGGGAAGGATTATACGAATATTTTGAATTCCTACACCGAGCTTACCGGTAAGCCTGAACTGCCGCCACGATGGGCTCTGGGATATATACAGTCGAAGTACGGTTATACCACCGAGCAAGCGACTCGCGAGGTTGTGAATCAGTTTGCTTTGCAAGATTTTCCTTTAGATGCTATCGTTTTGGATTTGTATTGGTTTGGTTCTACAGCCACCATGGGTAATTTGGATTGGGACTATAGCCGTTTCCCTAATCCTACTGGCATGATGGATGATTTTGAGCAGCAGCGTGGTGTGAAAACCATTCTGATTACGGAACCTTATTTTGTGCAAAGCAGTTCGAATTATCAAACTTTGGTAAATCAGTCGTTTTTGGGTACAAATGGCAACCACCAGCCTTACTTGCTCAATAATTTTTGGGCCGGACCGGCTGGTTTGTTGAATATGAACGATAGTAATGCTCAGAACTGGATGTGGTCTTTCTATCGGAATAGGATTTTGGAGGGTGCTGGCGGATGGTGGTGCGATTTGGGCGAGCCAGAGAATCATCCGAACGATATGTTTCATGCTGGGGTTCCGGCCATGGAGCTGCATAATCGATATTCGCTTGCCTGGGCTGAAATGCTTTATCGGAAATACCGTCAGGAATTTCCCGAGCAGCGCTTATTTAACTTGATACGAAGTGGTTACGCAGGAATGCAGCGCTTCCAGACTTATCCCTGGTCGGGCGATGTGCAACGGTCGTATTCAGGCCTGCAAGCGCAAATCCCGATTATGCTGAATATGGGTTATAGCGGCGTTGGCTTCATGCATAGCGATTTGGGTGGATTCACCGGCGGCGGACAAAACAATTCGCTATATACCCGCTGGATGCAGTTGGGAACGTTTTCTCCTGTTATGCGTGCTCATGGGGTCGATGTCGCAACAGAACCCTATCAATATCCGCAGCCTTACAAGGATATTTTGAGGAAATTTTTAAAATTGCGTTATCAGCTAATTCCGTATAATTATCACCTAAGTTATGAATATGCTCTTAGCGGTATCCCTTTGGCTCGTGCTATGGATTTTTACGAGTCCGATAATCCAGTCTTACAGACGATTAACGATCAATACTTTTGGGGTCCTTCGATGCTTATTGCTCCCATGTTGGAGGAAAATTCCTCCTATCGTTCGGTTTATTTACCCGACGGGAAATGGATTCATTATTTTGATCGGAGCATACATCCCGGTAATCAGTGGATTCAGACTTATGCTCCCATCGAGACAATGCCTGTTTTTGTGAAACGTGGCAGCATTATTCCCCATGCATCGGAAAAGCATAGTTTACAGGATTACGATGGGTCGGAGCTGAGTTTATGGTATTATCCCGATTTGGACGAGCCTTATTCTTATTATCAATGGTTTAACGACGATGGCCAGAATCCACATAGTTTGGAGATGAATGCGTTTGAGTGGTTGGAATTCGAAGCTATTTACGATTCCGATTCCAGCCTTTTCTATCTCACGGCTGCCGAAACACCCATGTTATTTGCTAATTCTAAAAAGATGGAGGTTAGGGTTATTAATTTGGAGTCGTCGCCACAGAAATTTTATTTTCAAGGGATAGAATGGCCTATTGCTGCAGATGCTACTCTTTATGAAAATGAAATTCAGTCGGTTTATTTTAATGAAAGTGAGCGTACGCTGTTTGTCAAGTTTGAATGGGATTTAACACAGAATATTGAACTTGCTTTTACTCAGGCACCCTTGTATAACGGAATATTGGAAACCGAAAATCGGGTAACGATGAACGTTTATCCGAATCCGGCTCATGAGCACCTGCATTTGGAATATCACTTGGAACAATCTGACGAGATCCGCATTACTTTACTCGATTACAGCGGCAGAACGCTTCGGGTTCTTGAGGAAGGCTATAAATCTGCAGGTAATCATCGCATCAGCTCCATCGATATTAGTGGTTTATCATCGGGAAGTTATATGTTGCTTTTGGAAGGGAGAAAGGGGTTTTGTAGAAAGTCTTTTATTCGCCTGCCTTAGGAATCGTTCTCTGGACCGAGTTGAATTACCCTGAATACGAGCATTTAAGAAGCTTTCAATGTTGCTAATAGCTGTGCCTGCAAGAATCCCGAAGCAAAGTATAGAGTCGTAAGTTTAACCTTGCTTTCGGGTTTCCTGTTGGCTGATTATTGAGTTTTTTATTTTACCATGATGGCTTCGTTCGATTGAAGCATCCTACATCAAGGCCCAACATTTCCTTCGAGTTCGATGCTTGCACCCGCTTGCTGTTCGAGCTGAAGCTGATCCTGGACGAATAATTTCGCTCCGCTTTTTATCCAGAGTTTTCCATTCCCCTCGATCGATAAGTTCGAAATTTGAATGTGATCGTTTGGATTAATTTCCATTCGGTGTGTCGATTGGATCGTTGTAATGGGATCTGGACACGCATTGTTTATTTCGCCCGGATAGCTTGAGGCATCAATCCATGAGGTTCCATTGAATTGTTCCCAATTTCCCATGGTGCTCCAGTTTCTGGCTGAGGTGTAGTCGAGTCCATTTTTAGATTGGTATTGAAGCAAGGGATTCATCGTTATTTCAATGGTATTGCTTGCTAGCCAAGTAGGCGAGCATGTAACCTTTATTTTTCGGATGAACCATGTGGTCTGATTGAGTAATCCCGGTTGGTAGCTGGCTGCTGTGGCTCCGGGAATGTCGGCAAAACCTGCAATGGCACTAGTGGTAGAGGATTGCCATTGGTACTCGATTATTCCCTGTATTGTGCCGCCTGGAGCTTGCGATTCCACTAACAAAGCAGGGGTTACCCCACTGCAAAGGCTTTGAGCGGAGCCAATCGTTCCGCCATCGCTTGGGTTTTGACAATTAACAGTTACAATGGCCGAGGTTGCTGGTGTAAGACTGGAATAGGAAAACTGTAGGATATGATTGCCATATCCGATGATTTTTAAGTCGGAGAAGGTGGCTATTCCGCTTGCATTCGTGGTTGCACTCAGGGTTCCTTGTAAACTACCCGTACCTTGATAAATGGAGGCGGTTATAACCTGTCCTGCCTCTTGCACTGTTAGCCCCTGATTGTCCTGAATAGCCACTTCGTAGGATGGCGTAATGGCATAGCCTGATTCTACACTGCTTGCTTGATTGGCCGGATTAAGGATGGTGACTTGAGTAGGAATGCTAATTGAAGGTTCATTAAAAGCAAAAAAGGCCGGATCGGACGATCCGCTGGCGGTCCAGCGAAGAGAAACTGCTTGCTGATAGTTCGTTCCATCGATTCCAAAATCGCTCAATTGAAAAGTAAGGTATCGAATATCGCGTTCACCATTCGCTGTTACTCCGCCATCGTTTCGAATATCACCGTTGCGGTAATAAAAGTCGGCTCTCCAGGTCCCAATCGAGGTGGTATTCGATTGATTGATGTCGATAACATTTCCAACAATATTTCCACTCCCGTCGAGAATAGCGAGTTCATCTTGTGTACCACCAGGCGAAGCAAGCTGAGTGATTAGAATATCGGGCACTCCGTCGGCAATATTCGCCAGGGTAATTCCATTCGTACTAAAAGTAAAGGTTAAGCTGGTACCGGCGGGGATATTGGCTAGTCCGGTTCCAATATCGAGACCTCGGGTTCCATCGGTTAGAAAGGCTGAAAGGGTTTCGGGACTCGCGCATCCGTTCAATTCGGTTTCAAAAGGTGCAGGAGTGCTCCCTCCATCATCCACTCCATCGTACAATTGTCCTAACATAACGAGGTAAGCATCGGAGGAAGGGGGCGGACAACTGCCGCTGGCTACCGAAGTGATGGGCAACGCTCTCCAATTGCCTGGAGTAAAGGTTACATTATTGCTGTTGAGTGTATTGTCGTTAACCCCGGTAGAATAAATGGTTCCGTTGTAGAGAAAGGCGAGTAATTTATGGGAATTGTCCGGTTGAGTGGCATTCGGGCTAAGGTCGGATGAAGTCCAAAAGCCACCAAAATCGGTCCATAGTTGAGCGGTAGCTCCATTAGGAGGAAGGGGAGGAGTGTACTCGGAAGGTAAGGTCTCGATTTGGCTTGGCTGTTTATCCGTTTCCGTGTGTCGGCTTGCAAAAGATAAGGTGCTGGTTAGTAGTAGGATGGCTGTCCAAAGTGCATGGGTTTTGGAGGTTAAAATAGTGTTCCGCTTGTTGTTCATGGTCATAAGTTTTAGAGGTCTTCTTATTTCCAATCCGTAAGGGTTTAGTTCCAAACGAACTAGGAGGAAATTGAATTCTTTGGTTCAGGGCGAATGTAAAGTAAGGATTCAATCTAAACCTATCTGCATGGACGGAAAAAACTGGATAAAAACTTCCAAATTACTGTAAAGTACTGTTATTCAGTCTATAAAGTTCATTTTTGATCCTGCGAGCATGTTCTTCTCTTTGTTTGTCTGAGGTGTAATGCGCTTAAAATGAGAGGTGTATGGAGCGCGTTGCAGATTCTCAGGTAAGGAACAAATACCGTAAAATGATTTTGATGTAACATAATCGGTAAATAGGCCGAAAGATTTGTTACCACTTCGCTCATTTTACCTTAATATTCGACGGAGATGCATCTTGGAGTCGATACACGAATTCAAGCTAGTTACCTCATTCTGTAAAATACAGATAGAAAGGCCCGTATGACCTTGTTGGTTCGATTCAGCTTCAGCCTAAAAAGAAGTTGAAGTCTTTGAATCCGAACTTCGATGAATGAATCTACCTATCAGGGGATCGATGAAGAGTCAGTGAAGGGTAAAAACCGGCTTATTTCCTTAATACTTCCATTTGTTCGACAGCTTAACCAGCGATAACATTACCGGAACTTCGACTAGTACGCCCACAACGGTTACCATTGCAGCAGGCGATTGGAGTCCAAATAGAGCAATGGCGACGGCCACGGCTAATTCGAAAAAGTTACTGGCTCCGATCATGGCAGCCGGAGAACAAATGGCGTGGGGCAGTTTTAATTTCCTGCCGCCGAACCAGCTAATGAAAAAGATGAAGTAGGTTTGAATCACGAGGGGAATCGCGACCAAAAGGATAATCAGCGGATTATCTACGATGGTATTGCCTTGAAAAGCAAAGAGTAAGATGAGCGTGAGTAACAATGCCAGGATAGAAACCGGTTTGAATTTCGGAAGAAACTGAGTTTTAAACCATTCCTCTCCTCTTCGTTTTATCAGGATTTTGTGGGTAAGGTATCCTGCGAAAAGAGGAATGACAACGAAGGCTACGATGCTAGTAACCAAAGTGTTGTAAGGTATTTCAATATTAGTAATGCCCAGGAGTAACCCGACAATCGGAATAAAGGCGACTAGGATGATGAGGTCGTTGAGCGACACCTGAACCAGGGTGTAGTTGGGATCGCCATCGGTAAGATAACTCCAAACAAAAACCATGGCTGTGCAGGGAGCAGCCCCCAATAAAATGGCTCCCGCAATGTATTCACCCGCCTGTTCCGGACTTATAAAGGCTGAATAGAGTTTCGAGAAAAATATCCAGGCAAAAAAGGCCATCGTAAAAGGTTTGATAAGCCAGTTTACGATTAAGGTCAGAAAAATTCCTTTGGGTTGTTTACGGATACTTTTAATGCTTGAAAAATCGACTTGCAGCATCATGGGATAAATCATGAGCCAGATTAAAACAGCTACCGGGATATTCACTTTGAATACTTCTAAATTGCTCAATACTTCCATGCTGCTGCCCGCTACATTGCCAATTCCAATACCGGCTGCGATGCAAATGGCTACCCATAATGAGAGGTATTTTTCGAAAAATCCGATTTGTTTTTTACTACTCTTCATCTGATTTGAGGTTTTAGTTGTTTTTGCTTTAAAATGCTGAATTAGTGCCCAATGTCAAGATAGTTGAGTTTTCATTTCACGAATGTATAAATCGTAAAAGCTTGCCCGGATTTCATCGCGAACTCGCAAGAATTCACTTCGAACAAGTTCTTCTGTTCCAACCGCATGCGATGGATCGTCGAAACCTATGTGCAGCCGGGTTTTTACCTTACCGGAGAAGCTAGGACAAACTTCGTTGGCACCGCCACAAACAGTGATTACATAATCCCATTCGTCGTGTAAATATTGCTCTACCGAATCGGAGGTATGATGGCTGATATCGATGCCTATTTCGCTCATTACCTCAACGGCTTGTTGATTCAGAGCGCCGGACGCCTCTGTCCCGGCAGAACATACGCTTAGACGCGAATCGAACGATTGCAAAAAACCGTGGGCCATTTGGCTCCTGCAGCTATTACCGGTGCATAGAATTAAAACTCGCATGGGTATCTTTTTTTCGTTTAACATGGATTATCGTAACAAAAAAGTTCATCCTGAAAGAACTTATTAAACAGTACTTTGAATTCTTCTAATCGTTTGCCGCACAGGCAATAATTGATTTTAAGTCCTTCGACCTCCCCTTGAATTAAGCCGAGGTTTTTGAGTTCTTTTAAATGTTGCGATACAGTGGTGCGGCTCAATGGGAGTTGATCGGAAATGTTGCCCGAAATGCAGGATTTCGTTTCGGAAAGGTGTTTCAGAATGGCTAGTCTGGCCGGGTGGGAAATTCCCTTTGCCAGTTGGGCTAATTCCTGCAATTCCTCATCGAAAATAGTTCGTTTATCCATTTTTCGTTGTCTTATTTTGTATGACGCAAACATACGTTTTTATGGTTTGTGTGCTTTCAAAAAATAGGAAATTAATAGAAGCTTATGATTGCATTTCGTCGGATAAGTCATTTCACTATACATTCTCATCCTTTCCAATTGCCGGCATGTTTTCAAGGCCTCCTTTTGGAATAAATCGGACGGAGCAACAATCATCGCGAATTGGTTGAAATAGATTTTGTTCTAACCATGCATACTTATAGAATTAAATTGAATAGATATCCGAGTAGAATGATAAAGACGCTGATAACTCCGAAGAAAATCCCAATGAGCTTCCATTGCATCACTTTTTTCAGCAGGGTTGCTTCGGGCAGGGAAAGACCTACCACTGCCATCATGAAGGCGATGGCCGTTCCAAGCGGAACGCCTTTGGCCACAAAAACCTGAATTACGGGAACGATTCCAGCCGCATTAGCATACATGGGGACAGCCAGAATAACTGCGAAAGGCACACCGTACCATTTGTCGGCCGATAGATATTCCGTGAAGAAGTTTTCCGGAACATAGCCGTGCATCGCAGCACCAATGGCTATTCCTATGAGGACATAAACCAGTACTTTCCGGACAATGTCCCAGCCGTCTTGGATAATGCTTGGCAGCCGATCGATAAAAGGCGTGTGTTCTCCGTCCCAGATCTCATTTTCGCGTGCGGAGTTCGCTTGTATTTCCCGAACCCAGTCCGTTAACAATGATTCGAGCTTCAACTTACCTAATAGAAAGCCGCCAAACATTCCCAGGAGGATACCGCTTCCGGCATAAATAAGTGTTGCTTTCAGCCCGAACAAGCCGAGAAACATGGCTACTGCTACTTCGTTGACCAATGGCGAGCTAATGAGGAAAGAAAAAGTAACACCCAGCGGAATCCCACCTTTAACGAATCCGATGAAGAGAGGAATCGAAGAACACGAGCAGAAGGGCGTGATTGCTCCAAAAAACGAAGCCAGAAAGTATTCCAAGCCATACAGTTTCTTGGTGGTAAGGTAAATGCGTAATCGATCGATGGGGAAATAGGCATTGACTACACCCATAAGGCTGCTAATCAAGAATAAAAGAATCAGGATTTTTATGGTATCGTAAAAGAAGAAATTGACCGATTGACCAATATGCGATTCCGCATTTAACCTGAAAAGCTCGTAAGTAAGTGCATCGACCAATTCAGGAAGAAAATGATAGAGCGCAAGCAATAGGGGAAGTACGATTGAAGTGGCCGTTATGATTCTAATCCTGCTAATTTGCTCGGGTGTTAGTGAATTGGCTTTCCTTTTTTTGATGAAGGGTATTTCGTCGCTTTTAGCCATAAACGGAGTTTTATTTTGGTGTTGATTCATTGTTGTGATTTTTGGAAGGCGATATAGCTAGCTTTAGCCAAGAAAAATGCTATATGAGTGATAAAGGCCTACTCCAACAAATAAAAGTGCGATAACTCGGCGGAACCATAGCTCGAAGACTTTGATACGATTGTATAAATTGCCAATTGACCCGACGCTGTAGGCAATTAGCCAGGCGAAGAGGATAACCGGAATACCGGTTGCAATGGCAAAAACGATGGGCAGGAGTAATCCTCCGGCGGAACTAATGGTCATTGGAATGAGCATTCCGAAGTACAAGACACCGCTGTAGGGGCAAAAGGCCAGGGCAAAGACAATTCCGAGAAGTAATACGCCTCCAAAACCACTACGTGATCGCTCTTCCAACTTTTCGCTCAAGGAGGTGAGCCCTGGAATAGTAAGGTTCAGTACCCCAAGCATAACAATGCCTATCAGGATAAGCAGTGGCCCCAAAAGTTTTTCTCCCCATTCCTGCAGGATGGCCGAAAATTCAAATTGACTGGCTCCGAAAAAGAAGATGAGTCCAATGCCTGAATAACTGATGGCACGTCCGAGGGTGTAAACCAGTCCGTTCAGGAATACTTTTTTTCGATTCTCAATGTCTTTGCTGATGAAGCCGATGGCGGTTATATTGGTTGCCAGCGGGCAAGGGCTGATGGCCGTCATAAGCCCCAACAGGAAGGCCGAAAGCATCGGAATTTGCGATGATTCCAGTAGTTGTTGTAGTATTTCCATTATAACAATTCGTCGATGCTCGATTTGATTTTGGCTTTGAGTTTTTCCGGATTGGTTCGGGCATTCAAAAAAGCGGTATTGGTCAGGTTAACTACCTCGTCGCCTTTGATAATCAGCAGCGTTTGTCCGGCCACTTTGTGTTTGGCGATTAGTGGATGATCCTTTTCCTCGTCCCGATTGATGGTTTGAAGGGGAATCGTATTGCCGTAATAACTAGCTAATGCTTCGCGGGTTACTGCCTCTATCGCTTCGCAGGTTACACAGCGGCGGGTTGCGTGAAAGTAATAAACCGCAACTCCAAGCGAGTCTTGCGAGGATTGATTAAGGTTTTCAAGGGTGCTCGACACTTTCGTTTCTTGCTTGCCAGGTTGGGTGGAAGCGTTTAGTAGTCCAAGAGCGAAGATAAAACTGAGTAATGCGAAAATCTTTTTCATGGGTGCTATTGTTTTGTTAGTAAGGTTTTTATATCATTCACCGAAGGGACTTTCCCTTTGACGACCACTTTTTCGTCGATGACCAATGCCGGAGTGGTCATTACACCATAGTTCATGATGGCTACGATGTCTTCTACTTTGCTAACATTGGCGGCCAATCCGAGTTGAGCAACCGCATCCTTCGTGTGTTGTTCCAGGGTTCTGCATTTTGGACATCCGGTTCCGAGTACTTTAATTTCCATTTTATTAGGTTTTAAGTTGTTGTAATTCATTTTATTGTGCTTTTATTGTTGATATTCGTATTTCGTAGAATGACGAACATTCTGGTTAAAAAAATGCTTATAGCTTCAGGAATTTCTGAAACAGTTGTTGAGCTTCTTCCCAATTTTCTTGATTGATACAATATTTGATTTTGGGCAATTCGATTTCACCTTGAATGAGTCCTGCCTCTTTTAGTTCTTTCAGGTGTTGGGAGAGTGTGGATTTGACGATGGGAAGTTCTTCCGTTAAGTCGCCGCTGTAGCAGCAATTCCCTTTGGCCAGTAATTCCAGCACATATATCCTCACCGGATGCCCCATTGCTTTGGCGTATCGCGCCATTTTCTTTTGCTCTTCGGTAATGTTATTTTTATTGGACATTGCTTGTTCGATAAATACCGAACAAAGCTAAGGTTTTTTCGGCTTAATGAAAAGCTAAATATTGACCACAAATAGAACTCTCATCCCTTCATGGTGGTCGGAGTTTTCTTGATTAGAAGTGTGTCTGAAGGGTTGGGTGGTGTGGATGGGATGCACCGTTCATTAATCCTTAAACCGGTAGCAGCCTACGAGAATGATTAGGTTGGTGACAAGTCCAACCAAGTTCGAAAGGATAAGGGGTAAGCTGTTGATTTCAAATCCGTAGAGTGTCCAAATGGTGGCGCCGATTACGATAATATAGTGGGTTGTTTTCGAGACATCGGAAGCTTTCTTCCGGGAGAAAATTTTATAAATCTGAGGCAGGCTGGATAATCCCATGATAATACCTGCTGCACTGGCAAGAGAGGCTAAGATAGTCATGTGTGAGTTATTGTTTTCCGCGAAAATAATGAAAAAGAGGAATTGTAAACACAAGCTTAGCTAGAAGGGAATTTGTTTCACGATTACGATTTGGATTGCCGACAAGCTGAGGCTCAAGGATCCGGTCTAATTCTGAAAATGGGGAGGATCATTGAACCGAAATTAGGGTTTTAGGAAAGATAAATCAGGGTAAAACTTGAAGGAAGGAAAATGGTATCTTGCGGTGCAATTAATAACCCATGGCAAACCAGGATATTCTATTTCGCATTTATTATCTCTTGAAAACGAGGCCTTATTCAATTGCCGCGCTTCATCGAAAACTTACGATGGAGGGTGTTGCTATTTCGAAACGCTCGGTGTATCGCTATATCGATAGGCTTGCAACTGCTTTAAGTAATGGAACCGAATTGATTGAAGTGGAAAACGATATTGGAGGGAAACAATTCTTCTTGATTAGAAACATTGAGCATCAAGAGCCGATTACGCAGAACGATTGGCTCCTTTATTTTAATAACTTTTTTATTTTCAAGCAATTATTTAATCTGTCGCAGGATGAAATAAATCTGAATCAACGGATTTTGAATAATTTGCAAGGGAATGCTCCTCTAAAAGCTCAGTTAATTTCCATCATCAATTACAGCGACGAAGCGGTGGAGTCAACCCATTTTGGCGAAGTAAAACTGTCGAATCGCGATAAACGGCTCCTGTATAAGTTCTTGTACTATCTTGTTTCAGGGTCAATTTTTCAGATTGATAATTATACCGAGTATGTTCGGAACAACCAGTTCATTCCTAAAATCCAAACACCCTTGAAACCGGTCGATGTATTGGTTCATAAAGGGAATTATTGTATTCGATGTGTTTCGCTAAGCGATCGATTGTTGCATTCGCTCGAGATTGAATCGCTCGTGTCTATTTCTCGTGTAAGTGCAGGAACGCAGGACGTTGATGTAACTGAAATTTTAAAGCAAGACGATTATCGATTTGGCTATCACCATCCTTTAGTCAATGGGGTACATGAGGTTAAGCTGCTGTTTCCGGAAATTCCCGGAGAGCACGTTATAAGCAGGATGTGGCATACAAGTCAGCAATTTACAAGGCTTCCCGACGGGTTTATAGAATTTCGGATGAAGGTTGAGATTAACATTGAGTTATTGGGTTGGATTGGCATGTGGCTGGAGAATGTAAAAGTGCTGGAGCCACCCATCTTGGTTGAAATGATGCACGACAGGATTCTGTCGATGCTTGAAATAATCGAACAAGATAAAAATCCCTTCAAGAATGGTTGATCAAGGGCTAAGTATCTTTTCTTCCTAATTGAGTAAGTCTGGGATGTAATGGCTAATTCACGAAGGCGCTTTTGTTCAATAGCTTATTGGAGTAATCTTTATTTCAGGGATCGCGTAGCGGAGATGTCATCGGTACGGTTGATGGCTAGCTTGGATACACTGGTTTGCGAAGAGTGTAGCCTTGTTAGCAGCGGTGAGTGGAAGTAGTTTCGAGCAATCTATAAACATGGGAATACGTACAGCCAGGTTATTTTCCGATAAAGTGATGCAAAGTTGAGGATAGAGACTGGTTGGTAGCATAAGAAGATAGCAATAACCGAAAATTTAGAGTGGAAATTTGAATTAAGATAACTTTTGAGTTAACATTGTTGAATGAAAGCTCACAGACAAATTGTCTTTTACGGAAACTATTTCATTGACTTTTACATAGAACAGTCAGAAAAAGTTCAGGAGAAAATCGAATTCGTTTTCAAAGTTATTCGGACTGTTCAGAATGTGCCTAAAAAGTTTCTTGACCACTTGACAAGTACTAATGGACTTTATGAAATCCGTATAGAATTCGAGAGTAACATTTATCGAATATTCTGCTGTTTTGACAAGGGGAAATTAGTTGTACTCTTTAACGGATTTCAAAAGAAAACGCAGAAAACACCTAAGGTAGAAATTGATTTGGTACTGAGACTTAAAGACGAGTATTTTAATTCAAAAAATAAATAAAATGGACAAAAAATCGATTAGAAATGCTAAGAACTTTGATGAGTTATTAGACATTAAATACGGAAAAATTGGGACTGAAAAACGGGACAACTTTGAAGAAAAAGCTCAATATTATGTAATCAGCGAAATGCTAAAAGCAGCTCGAAAAGAAGCAAATATGACTCAAGAACAGCTTGCTGAAAAGGTTGGAACTAAGAAAAGCTATATTTCTCGTCTTGAAAACGGGAAATGTGACATACAGCTGTCTACACTTTACAGAATATTTGAATTTGGACTTGGAAAAAAAATTAATCTCTTGATTGGTTAAAAAACGTCGAACAGTCCCCAAGCGGTATGTATTATCGCCGCTGCAATGGGTATTTTAGTGGCACGGCTCCTGTCAAAAGTAGTTGTATCATGATATGAAAGTGCTTCGAAATTGGCTATAAAAGCATGCCGTTTGCCTCATCGACGCACAGAACGATGTTGCTACCTTAAGAAAAACTATGAAAGAAAGAATAATCGGTATTGATATCGCACGAGCATTAGCAGTTATCGGAATGATAATCGTTAATTTCAAAATCGTGCTTGGCGAAAATGGATTGAGTTGGGTTAAATCGTTGGCAGGTGTTCTTGATGGAAAGGCAGCAGCAACCTTTGTCGTTTTAGCCGGTGTTGGATTAGCTTTGATGACCAATTCCGCCCTGCGAACTCATGACAGCCAACAATTAAAAAGAACCCGAAAAAGAATTGCCAAAAGAGCTTTGTTCCTGTTTATTGTAGGACTTTCCTACATAACCATTTGGCCGGCAGATATTTTACATTTCTATGGTCTGTATATGTTGGTTATGCTGCTTTTACTGTCAAGCAGCGATAAAGTGCTTTTAATTTCAGCATTTTTACCCATACTCATTTACCCATTCCTTCTCGGCTTTTGGGATTATGAAAAAGCCTGGGACTTTGAAACGCTTCACTACCTTGATTTTTGGACATTTAATGGCTTTCTCCGAAACCTATTCTTCAATGGCTTTCATCCGGTAATTCCTTGGACTTCTTTCATGATTTTCGGATTTTGGTTTGGTAAACAGGATTTGAAAAGCGACAAATTTATCAAGAAAGCTTTTTGGTCTAGTTCAATTGCTTTTGTCTTCATTCAGTTTTTATCGTACGCGACCATTTCATTTATATCCGGAGGAAACGAACAAACTGCAAGTGAGTTGGTAGATATCATTGGAACGAACCCGATGCCACCATTCCCAATGTATATGTTCAATGGAATGGCAATATCCATCGCTATCCTATCGGCATGCATCTTACTGGGAAAACGTTTTTCAACAAACAGAGTCCTTTTGGCACTCAATAAAACGGGGCAGCTGGCTTTAACTTTTTATGTGGCACACGTAATTATTGGAATGGGAATTATTGAGGCAATAAACCCCGAAAAAATGGGGAATTATCCTATTGAATTTTCGGTTGCCTATGCTTTACTTTTCAGCATATTATGTGTGTTTTTTGCAAACTATTTGCTGAAAAGCAGAGAAAATGGCCCTCTGGAATGGATCATGAAAAGAATAATTGGATAGCATTTCTCACTTGAAGAATGGTTGTAAGCGATTGAGATATAAGGTAAGCCTTCGGCCACCAGCGTATTGCCAGCTTAGATAATTTTCTTTCATTGCCTTTATTTTGACTCGCTCATGGGGTTAAGTTAAATCAAATTGTTGTTTATCAATTTGATAGTTGTTTTTCTCGCACTAATGGAAGCAACGAAGATATGGACGATGCTTATCAGAAATTGAGGCGTAATATTGAATCAATTTATGACTATGTTTGAAAATCGATTAAAAGTCTATTGAAGTACTTTACAATTTACACCCTTAGTGGGATAGTGTAGGCAATAAACCTTATTTTCCAAGCTTTGAGGCTGATAGCTCGCTTAAGCGCCGACATTCAGTTAGTTCAATCCTATTTCCATGATTTTTTGGTTAAAACTTTTGATATCCTCTGTAGTAAGAATTACTCCATGCCCCGTGATAACAGTTTCTATTTCAGGAATTCTTTTTTCAATCCAATTAATGGCTCTAATCCACTTTTCTTTTTCGTCGGATTGAGGGTAAACGATACTTGGTCTTCCGTATTTGAAAACTAAATCTCCGGTAAAGAGTATTTTTAATTCCGGAATATAAATTAGTATGTCGCTGTTTGAATGGCATTTACCAAAGTAAATCATTTCAAATTTCAATTCTCCCAATTCAATTTGCAAACTGTCTTCAAAAGTAATATCCGGTTCTAAAATCTCATTTCCTCTTTGTGCATCCACCAACGCATTGGAATAGCGTGTTTTTTGAGTAATAGATTCAGTCCATTCCGCTTTTGTTAATTCAGAGGCCTGTAATGCTAAATCATATTCACTCACAATCTTTGTAAGTCTATTAATTGCTTTTGTTGTATCCTTCCATTGGTCTGCTATTTCAGATAGTCCATTTTTATGTCCAACGATTTCGGTTTCATCAAATACACTATTCCCTCCATAATGATCAGGGTGATAGTGTGTGTTGATTAAATAATTAAAGCCATTAGAATGGAGTTCATTTTCAATTGCTTGTCTTATTCTTTGGTGATGCCTGTTGCAATTCCAGCATCAATAACTACCATTCCTTGGGTTTGATGATATTGCATCTAAACCAAAGCTTATTAAACCACATTGCTTCTGATGTTCTTGACATTTATGATACTATCAATTGTATTTTTATATCATTGGCTAAGTATTCATGCTGAATTTGGCTGATTACCAGGGCCTTGGTTAGGGTAATAGTGATAATGGTACTAGTTTCAAAACCTTCTTAAAACTATTTTCATTCAGAACATTGATATTAATCCAGTTAATAGTCAGTAGTCTTTCAAAATTTAGACAGCTTGAAAATACACATAAATTCCGTGGATTTTCCTATGTCAATAACAGAAATGTGACCGGTTTAAGCGTAGTAATTCACCAGGAGTTCAGGTTGAAAAGGGAGAAGAGGCGTCAGTATTAAATTCCTGTCTGCCCATAAAACTTCACAACTCGCTTGCGCCTTAAAATCTGCTGGATTCGGCGAATCCGGGTTGATGGCGATAAGGGCACTGAATTTTAGGTGACCCTGTCTTCGCTACAAAATAAAGAGAGTAATTCGTGAATGATATCAGTTTTTACTGTCTTGTATCCCAATAATCTTTGCATTTTTCTTGTTCAGCCATTCTTAAAACGGAAAAGCCTAATTCAATAGCCTTGTTAAAGTCTTCGCATCCTTGTTTCTTTTCTCTTTCGTATCGAGCTAATCCACGGAGGAAATAGGCATTCTTATTCACCGGTTCTATGGATATTGCCTTATTACAGTCATCAACAACTCCATTTAGATCATTGGGAAATGCTTGTTTCCTGCCCTGTTTATATAAACCCGAGCATTTAATGTATCTGTTAACAAATAAGTATCAAAATCTTCTCTTGCTTTATCCACCATCCCTGTGGCCATATATTCTTGCTCTAGTGAGGTTCAATTCTGGGTTAGGCGTTTATTCATCTCAGCATTAAGCTGTTGAATTAAATCTTTGAAGTTGGGTTTCGTCCAAAAACACCATTGTTGACTTTATTCGCCCACCACACTCATCCTCTATTAGGTCAAGTGACATATAGTATTTATTTTGATACACTTTATATTGGCCCGCATCCTGACACATTTTCCCCTCTTTATCAATAAACTTGATGGTATCTCCAGATAATTGATATGCTGCCAACGTCAATTGTTTGATCGTTTCCAAAATCAGCTTCCAGCAATCCATTTTCTTTAAAATCAAAGCCAATAGGTCCTATTTGTCCAATTCTGACCCATTTTCCTAAAATTTTATTCTCAGGCTGTCCTACAGTTTGTTTTTCCTGGTCCATACTAATATTGCAAAAACCATATGGTTACAACCATTAAAAACGAAAAGAATCGCACTTCTTTTCATACTATATTAATTTTTATCCTACTTCATTGTTTCGTTAAATTTGCCATAACGGCTTGGTATAAGAATAGTCGCCGATTGCGGGCCCTTTCTGTCAAGTGACACGGAAGTTGAAGCGAGCTGTTTGGACTTACCGCATAGGAATACATCTCGATTCCATAAAGCCGATTAAAATTAAAAAGCATGGCAGAAGAGCTCAAAGTTTCTTTCAATACGGTCTAGTTTCATTAGTTAATGTATTATTAACTAATAATTTGGATCAGTTTGAATATTACTGCAAATTTTTGTCATGTACTTGCCAGATCGGCATATTTCGACAAAATGTAGGTAACCCCTGGGCGAGTAGGTTTTCATTGTGACTATTTGTGAATAACGGATATGATCGGGCCTGCGGACTCAGGAGGTTATTCTCTTCCAAATAGCTTTTTAAAATTTTTCACTTACTGCTCTAAATGTGTGGTACTATCCGAGTTTTTTCCCCTTGCTTGTTTTTTTTTTATGGTATTTGGGATATCCAGTCTTATTGATGCCGGAGTCAAATCTATTATTTCTTGAACTCGTGATCCTGTGTCATACATGAGTGATAAAAGAGCAAGATCACGACGTCCCCTTAGCGACGTAACATCTGGTTGATTAAGGATTAATTTGACCCCTTCAATCGTAAGATAATTCATCGAGCGGTTCGAAGCCACTCAAGAAACGACACAACTGTTTTTGTGTTATTGATTTCAGTTGGAGCCTCTCAGCCTTTAAGTTGTGGATTGCCTCCATATAGTTAATAAATAAAATAAAAGTATCCCGGTGAACTGATTGTAATGGATCCTCTTTCATGCGGCAGTGTGATTAGCAAATTTGCTCTGCCTATTTGATTCTTTTAATTTCTTAGCCCAGTAATAAAACGAAGAGCGGTGAACTGCATAGTTCTAAACCTAACGCTCAAACCAGAATCTATCTGCATCGAAACTCCTGATATTTTTAGATTTTTCCATTTTTAACGCCCGCCATACTGTTTTCGCCTATCATTTCATGAAAATTGACTGGAAGGTAGCATGGGAGAGCTATGCGTTGTTCACTGAGAACCTGCCAAATGCATCAAAAATAGGAAAAGAAAACTCAGCATGAGAACGATCCGGCACATAAGCCTACAAAATTTCAAAGAACGTAGTTAATTTCATGGTGCCAAAATCACCCAAACCATCGATAAGTACATAGGGATACTTCATTCCAGGTCGAATGTAGTCCAACCTGTACTCCTCGCTCGGTCTTGCAGCGCGGGCAGAGTCCTATTTATTGTGCGTTCGTATTTCTATTCAAAACGTTTTATCAAATGTTTCTCCGTTAAATTTATAAACTCCATCATTTGCCATTCCAAAAAGTAAATTATCGCTATTGTCTTTATAGATAGTCCAAATCATTGATTTAGATAATCCGCTGTCAATGGTATAGTTTGTCAAAGTCTTACCGTCATATTTCCAAGCTCCTGAATCTCTATCACCAAACCAAATGTTCCCTTCTGAATCTTCTTCAATGGCAAAAACGGATTGTAATCCTGTATTTTTAGAAAGTTGTTCCGTTTTAATGTTTTCTTCAAACTCATTCATTGGAATTAGTTTTCCTTGTTCTTTTGAGAAATGAGTTATGGAATCTCCTTCTTTAAGTATTACACCTATTCCATTATTCCCAATCCAAATCCGACCTTTTGAATCTGTCAAGACACTTCTGATATGTAAAACATCATTTTCTTCAAGTTTCATATTTTTTTGGTCAAAAAGATTTGTTTTATTCCCATCGTAATTGAATAATGCAGAATAAGTTGCAATCCAAACTGTACCGTTTCTATCTTTTGAGATATCAGTAACACCATAAGATTTATTCGGATTATCACTTTTAGGTTTTGGGAAAATTAGATAGTTCATATTTATTCCGTCAAAACGATTTATTCCATCTTCTTCTCCCGCATAAAACCATAAGTTTCCAGTTGTAGTGTTCCAGTCTGATTTTGGAGCATTAAACTCAGTTGCATAACTCGTGAATTTACCTTCATTATAGCTATTCACACCTCTTGCCGTTACAATCCAAATTATTCCGTTTTTATCTTCTTGAATTGAACGGATTTGATTGTCTTGTAAACCGTCATTAGCTGTAAAGTATTTAAATGTTTTTCCATCGTAATTGCATACTCCTTCATTATGACTTCCAAACCAATAATTGCCTTTACTGTCTTGAAAGATTGCACGTATTCCCGAAGTAAATTTTAAAGCGTCAGTTTGTGAAGTATTTACCAATTCTTGCTTAATTACTTCCTTTTCGGTTGATTTCTTTTCAACGCAAGAATAGTTCAGTGTCAATATGAGTATTAGGTAAATCAATTCTTTTTTTCTGTTCATTTTGGTTTTTACTATATGACGCACAACGTTTTGCGGCTTGGCGTAGTGGCGGATTTTTAGCACAAAAGTTCAGTCGAAGAA
>JAGYLP010000012.1 GCA_018401015.1 Bacteroidales bacterium | reverse complement strand
GAAGAAAAGGAGCTGAAGGATTGAACATTGGCTTCCTTCATCCGAAAAGCACCGGTGGTGTACTCATGGAATTTTGCAGTAAATAAAGACCAAAAAAAAACCGTTTCATCATGAATAAAACCGACAAAATAAAACAGCTCATCGACCTACGCGTTCAGGCAAAGTTAGGAGGTGGCGAAAAGCGTATCGATTCCCAACATGCAAAAGGGAAATACACAGCCCGCGAACGCATTGAAATATTACTCGACGAAGGCAGCTTCGAAGAATTCGATATGTTTGTTCAGCATCGATGCAACGACTTTGGCATTGAGAGTGAATCCTACCTGGGCGATGGAGTTGTAACCGGATATGGCACCATCGACGGACGCATTGTGTACGTCTTTTCGCAAGATTTCACCGTATTTGGAGGAAGCTTATCCGAGTCCTTTGCAAAAAAAATCTGCAAAGTCATGGATCAAGCCATGAAAGTAGGTGCTCCGGTAATTGGAATCAACGATAGTGGTGGAGCGCGTATTCAAGAGGGTGTGCAAAGTTTAGCCGGGTATGCCGAAATATTCCAACGGAACATTATGGCAAGCGGAGTAATTCCGCAAATATCAGCCATTTTCGGTCCTTGTGCCGGAGGGGCAGTATATTCCCCTGCACTAACCGATATCATCATCATGAGTGAAAAAACCAGCTATATGTTTGTAACCGGGCCCAAGGTGGCAAAAACCGTTACCGGCGAAAATATTAGCACTGAGGATCTAGGCGGAGCAAGCGTTCATACCGAAAAATCGGGAGTAGCTCATTTCAGGGTCGAGTCGGAAGAAGAAGGCCTGCTGCTCATTCGGAAATTATTGGAATACCTTCCACAAAACAATTTGGAAGAACCGATTACAACCATTTGCGACGATCCCTTCGACCGTATTTGCGACCCGTTGAATGAAATCATTCCCGAGAACCCGAATCTGCCTTACGACATGATGGATGTGATTCATGAAATTGTTGATCGGGAGGAATTTTTGGAAATTCATCGGCACTATGCCAAAAACATCATTGTAGGTTTTGCAAAGATGAGTGGTCAGCCAATTGGAATCGTGGCCAATCAGCCGAATTATCTTGCCGGAGTGCTCGATATAAATGCCAGTAGAAAAGCAGCTCGATTTGTTCGCTTTTGCGATTGCTTCAATGTGCCCATTCTTACTTTAGTGGATGTGCCTGGTTTTTTACCCGGTTCATCTCAGGAGTACGGCGGCATTATTACTCATGGTGCAAAACTCATGTTTGCCTATGGCGAAGCAACCGTACCGAAAATAACCATCACACTCCGAAAATCTTACGGAGGAGCCCACGATGTAATGAGCTCAAAACAGTTGCGAGGCGACCTGAACTATGCCTGGCCTAGTGCCGAAATTGCGGTCATGGGCGCTAAAGGAGCAATCGAGGTTTTGGAAGGCCGAAAAATAAGTGCTCTCGAGCGCGAAGAAGACAGGCTGGCCTACGCTGCTCAAAAAGAGAAGGAATACACCGAACGCTTTGCTAATCCATATCAAGCCGCTAAATTCGGATTCATCGACGATGTGATTGAACCTCGTAACACCCGCTTCAGGGTTTGCAGAGCACTCAAAATGCTGGCCACCAAAAAAGATGTCAATCCACCAAAAAAACATTCAAACATCCCACTTTAAGCAAACACTGTATGATTTTCACACTAGCCGATATTCAAATCTCGACTGAAAATATCAACCAACATTCCATCCTCATCGCAGCAGTTGGGTACATTATCGTGTTCAGCGCTTTGGTAGCTCTTTATTTCGTCTTTCATAATCTGCCGAAAATTATTCATCTGAAAATCCGAAAACGATTCCGCGAGGAAGGCAAAGAAATGCCCGACGAGGCAAGCTTGAGTGTTTCCGGCGAAGTGAGCGCAGCCATCACCATGGCCCTTTACCTTCACATGAACGACTTTCACGATAATGAGTCGAATATGATTACCATTAAACGTGCCTCGAAGAATTATTCTCCCTGGAGCTCAAAGATTTACAGCATGCGCACCCGACCAAGCGACCTACACTAGCAAACATGTCCGATACCGTAGAAAACACACATTATGAAAAAATTTGAATTCACCATATCAGGTAATAACTATTCGGTAGAGATTCGAAAATTCGAAGACAACCTGGCCGAAGTAGAGGTAAACGGAACTCGTTACCAAGTTGAAGTACACTCCAATAAACCCGTTTCGAAAACACCACGGCTCATTCGAAAGCCGGTCGATTCGAACGGAAAAGGGAGTCTTCCGGCGAATGCACCGACGGGCTTGCACAAAATCCAAGCTCCACTGCCAGGTCTAATCCTGGAAGTGAACGTAAAACCTGGCGATACCGTCAAACTAAATCAGCGCTTATTGGTAATGGAAGCGATGAAGATGGAAAACAACATCCAAAGCGATAAAGCAGGTACCATCAAATCGATTCTGGTTAACGCCGGCTCAAATGTACTGCAAGGCGATATATTAATTGAAATGGAAGTGGAACAATGAAAAAACTACTCACCGTATTAAGCTTGATTGGCATTCTTTCGCTGGCATCGTTCATTGTTAATCACCATCAACTTAAAACCCAGGCGCATACCCTCCTACCCCAAAATGAAGTAATCGACGAGCCAGACGATGAATTCGAAGAGAGTTTCAGCGGATTAAAACGATTTATCGATTTCACAGGATTCTCCAACGCTACCACCGGCCACTTAATCATGCTGGCGGTTGGACTTTTCTTCATCTTCCTGGCAATTAAATACGACTACGAACCGCTTTTGTTGGTTCCCATCGGGACAGGAATCATAATCGGAAATATTCCCTTTTTTCAAGGTCCGGATATCGACCTTCAATTAGGAATCTATGAAAGTGGCTCCGTGATGAATTACCTCTATTTCGGAGTAGTGAAAGGGATTTATCCTCCGCTTATTTTCCTGGGCATTGGAGCCATGACCGATTTCTCGTCGCTCATTTCCAATCCACGGTTAATGTTGTTAGGAGCGGCGGCTCAGGTTGGTATATTTATTACCTTTTTGGGAGCTATTATGTTAGGATTCAAACTCCCGGAGGCAGGTGCAATTGGCATTATTGGAGGAGCCGACGGACCTACCGCTATCTTCCTATCTTCCAAACTGGCCAATGGAATCAATATTTTACCCGATGGAACGACTGTGAAAAACCTGATTGGGCCAATTGCTATCGCAGCATACTCCTACATGGCGCTGGTGCCGGTTATTCAGCCGCCCATCATGAAGTTACTTACGAATAAAGAGGAAAGAAAAATCCGCATGAAACCGCCTCGAGCCGTTTCTAAGCTGGAGAAAATCCTCTTCCCCATTGTAGGACTTATCCTTACCGGATACATTGCTCCGAGTGCATTGCCTCTGTTGGGCATGTTGTTCTTCGGCAATATTTTAAAAGAATCAGGGGTTACCAAACGACTGGCCGATACCGCTCGCAATAGCCTGATTGATATTGTTACGATTCTACTCGGACTAACCGTAGGTGCCTCTACTCAGGCCGATGTTTTCTTAACTCCCTCGTCGATTCTAATTTTCATTCTTGGTGCCGTTTCTTTCATGGTGGCCACAGCCGGCGGAATCCTTTTCTCGAAGGTGATGAATTTATTCCTGAAGGAAGGTCATAAAATTAACCCGCTGGTTGGAGCTGCGGGTGTGAGTGCCGTTCCCGACAGTGCCCGCGTTGTGCAGGCAGAAGGACTTAAAGCCGATCCAACCAACCACTTACTCATGCACGCCATGGCTCCGAATGTATCGGGAGTAATTGGTTCGGCAGTGGCTGCTGGTATTTTGTTAAGTTTCCTGCTATAACTATCTTCGGGAGGTGAATTGTTCCTTCATCTTCGATCCTTATGCGTAATAACCGCTACTTTTTAACTCTTAGTCTTGGACTAATCGTCTTCCTGAGTGCATGCAACAACGAGGTAAAATTACCTTACGAGTTTAAATCGCAACCCATTCAAGGTCTTATCGATAACCAAGATTGGCTCTTTGTAGAAGGGGTGGCACGCTCCTCAATTTTTAATGAGGACACCCTCTTTATTCAACTTTTTAATGAATCGAGACCCACCCCCTGCGATTACCTGATTAGTGAAAGCGGTGCTCGCTTTACGGTGCCTGCACAACCCGGTTTATACTTGTTAAGCAGCATCGCTCAATCCTATCAAGTAATCAGCTTATACCGGGGAGAAGCCGAATATCCGGCTCTGAGTGGGGCGATCGAAATTCTTCAAATCGATAGCGTTGAAGGGATTGTGAGCGGTCAAATCGATGCACGTTACGATGGATCAAATTACTTGAACGGATCGTTTAGTGTTCCACTTTGCAACTAACCCATGTTCGCTAACGGGGCAAATGAAAAGTACCTCCAAAATGGTCGAAGCGTGCTCCGGTAACTGAACGTAAAACATTCGCCTGACCAATTTGACGCAAATAGGCTAAAAATGCGAAAACGATCGCCTCTTTAAAATCAATGATCATCCGGGAAGGCTTGATAATTTCGATGGGGGCCAACTGAACTAACCTGCTCATTAAGTAATCGTTATGAGCACCTCCACCCGTAACTAAAAGTTTATCGTTTGGCCGACAATGCGGTTTTATCGACTGGGCGATTTGCCCTGCTAAATGTTCCGTAAAAGTATGCAGCACATCCTGTGGAGAATCGGCATAAGCTTCCAAAACAGGAAGTAATTCAGCCTCGAACCACTCTCTACCTAATGACTTAGGCGGAGTTTTCGAGTAATATTCCATTGCTTCCAAGGCTTGAAATAGTTCGGATCGAAATTTTCCGGATCGCGCTAAACTACCACCCTGATCGTATTCAACACCGAACCGTTGTGCAAAATAATTCAAGACTAAATTACAAGCGCTGATATCATAAGCTAACATTCCAGCACCTGCATTAACCGATAGGTTTGCGAAGCCTCCCAAGTTCAAACAAAACCGATATTCAGGGAACAAATACTTATCGCCAATGGGAACCAGCGGAGCCCCTTGCCCACCCAACAAAATATCGAGCGATCGAAAATCGCAATATGTTGGAATACCGGCGCTTACAGCAAGCGCGCTACCCTCGCCCAACTGAAAATTGAATCCAATTTGAGGATCATGAAAAAGGGTGTGTCCATGGCTTCCAATAAAATCAGCCGTTTGATCATGATTCATTAAGAATTGCTGCACCTGCTCTCCCAGCCATTTTCCGTAGTCGCGATGCAGTTGCAACAGCTGATATCCATTCAGCGAAGGCGCCGCTTGCAAGGCAGATCGCCGGCTTGCAGTATAAGTTATGGTTTCAGCCTCTATAACCGTAAAGGAATATTCCTTGTTCTCGTGCGTAAAATCGACTAATGCGATATCCAATCCATCGAGGCTGGTACCCGACATCAAACCAACACCTTTCATGATTCTTGTGAGGTAGATTTAAGAGCGCGAATACGCTGCAGTAGTGTAGGATGAGAAAAATGCAACCAAACGTACCACGGATGGGGAGTAAGATTACTCAAATTATTAGCACTCAAAGCCTTCAAGGCCGCAATAAGTTCGTCGGCTAAGCCAAAGGAAGCAGCAAAAGCATCGGCTTCATATTCGTTCTTGCGGGACCATCCGTTGAGCGCAATTCCGAGCACCATGGAAATAGGACTGTATAACAAACTAAAAACAAGCAAGGAAAGATGAATGCCAGGTTTCTCGGCGCCCAACACATAGGAAAATTGGGGCAATTCAATAAAAAGAGATAACAGAAACAGCGTGAAACCAATTTGCAACAAGGAAAGGATCAAGGCCGAATGCGTATGTTTATGACGATAATGCCCAATCTCATGAGCAAGAACGGCAATGATTTGGGGAATATTTAAATCCTGAATCAGCGTATCGTACAATACAATTCGTTTGCGTTTCCCTAAACCGGTAAAATAAGCGTTAGCCTTCGTAGAGCGTTTCGAACCATCGATTACATAAATGTTCTCGACTTCAAAATCGGCTTTTCGAGCAAAAGATTGGATGGCTTCCTTTAGGTCTCCTTCTTCCAACAAGCTTTGTTTGTTGAATAGCGGTACAATGAGCCGACTATAGAACAGGTTCATGAAAAACATGAAGAGTCCTGTTAGAATCCAGGCATATATCCAGAAGTCTTTACCCGCAAATCGAAAAAAGATGAGCATAGCGGATAAAAGCCCACCTGCAATGATTCCTGCCACTACCCATGATTTTAGTTTATCACTAAAAAAAGTGCCCGGGGTTGTTTTATTAAAACCAAACCGAGCTTCGATGGAAAAAACTTTGTACCAAGCAAAAGGGATATTGATAATATCGCTTAGAACAGCGATAGTGGCAAAGTAAATCAGCGTGAGTAAAATGGGATGCTCGGTGAGTAACCTCAACCATCTATCGAGCAAAGCAAAGCCTTCGAAGAATAACATGAGCAGGATAACGATCAGCGAGAAGGTAGCAGTGAGAAAATAAAACCGCTCGTTGGTCGTCTCATAGGCTTGTTGCTTTCGATATTGCTCTGCGGAATATACATCCTCCAATTCAACCGGCAGTTTGGTCGATCGATGGTTTAAATTCAACCAATCGAGCAAGCGTTCCAACAGATAGCCACCCACCAAAATGACTACAATCGCGTAAAATAGGTAAACCTCCATTTGAACCATTTTAATAAGCTCCTTTAAATTTTCTTACGAACCACTCAACACTCATCAGGGCAAGCAAAGCAATGAGAATCCAACGAATATCGATTAGCTCCAAGCGAGATTTTTCCGTTCGGGCTACATTAGCCAATCGAGTATCCTTCCTTAAACTATCGCTCAAGCTGGATAATTCATCGGGATAAAAGAAAGCTCCCTGTGTAACCGAGGCTAATTGTGTTAGCAATCGATGATTTGCTTCCGTATTGAACACTTCGTCGTTGACCGGTGCGACCGAAAAATTTCCTTCCTGAACAAACAGTTCTCCTTCCATTTCAACCTCGGCCCGATAGCGATAATCTCCCTCGGGGAATCGACCAATTTCCAGGAAATACTGATCTTCGTCGGTCCCAAAGAGATAATCGTAGGATAATCCCTCGCTATTGAACACACTCAAACTAACAGCCTGCCCTCTTACTTTCTCGTAACTCGGATTGTACACCTCTGCCAGGAATTGGATCGATTCACCTTGCATCCATAGTTTTTGCGTACTCACCAACAAGCGATCCTTCTTCACCTTAAGCGATAAATATTGAACTGTTTTTTGAATTAGCTCATCGAAGGCTGCATGGTTTTCGGTAAGCTGATAATTCTTTAAGCGCCAACGCCATAATCCTTCGCCCAAGGTTAACGCCATTTTTTGTTCGTTTCGGATGTAAAAATGGAACAAGGGCTTATCGCTTTCCAGGTTTAACACGTTTTGATAAGCAAAGACTTGTGCTCCCGGATAAAGCTGATAATTAGCCAATACAACACTTAAGGGAGGCAGAGAGGATATCAATTCAAGATGTTCGGATTCCAAATCGAACAGATTGAAATCCGGATTATGCCTGGCAAAAACTTCCTCGGTCGAAGTACCCATTGGAACGATGGATGTACCGGTTTTCCATTGATTGAATTGAGTTATATTCGTCTGGTTTCCTACGACATACCAAACAGGAATACGACTATTTGCAATCGCTTCATTCAGTCCGGAGGCAACTTTGTCAGCTCCCGGCACCTGATGGAGAATCAACAAATTATAATCCTTCAACTCTCCTCTAAAGTCTTGTAGGAGAGAAAATTCCAATTCATAATGTTGCTTCACCTCGATTGCCTGACGAATAGCAGCCACATCGGGATGGGGAGCTAAAGCGAGGAATAATATTTTTTGTTTTTGGTCGAGCACCTCTACTACAAATTGGTAGCTATTATTGAGAAGGTTCATTTCTTCTTCAAAACCAATTAATTCAGCCTCGAACGACAAGATTCCCGTTTCCGAGGCAAGCAATTCCAGCTCCAGTTCGCTCAGAACAGTCCCCCCTGAAAACTCTACCGGTGTTTTACTAATTTCTTTTCCTTCTTGGGTGAGTCGTAAGTAGTAAGTTCCTGCAGGCGCACGCTTACCACTCATTTCAATGCGAACCGGGAAACGGTTTCCAAGAAAGGCCATTTTATTGTAAACCACTTGATTAATCCGCAAATCGGGATAAATAGTGGTATCGCCCAGAGCAATTGTATAAACAGGAATTCTACCAGCCTCCAGCTCATAAACCGGGTTGCTCCCCCGATTAAAAATGCCATCGGTGGCCAACACAACCGCTCCCACATTACGCTGATAATAGTTCTCTTCGAGTAAGGCATTGATTCCCGACAACCGAGTAGCCGACTGATTAAACTGCAAATCGGACTGCTCCTCGATCGAGGCACCAAGCGAATAGGAATGCACCAGGAACTGATTCGCTAAATCGGTGCGAAAATCGTCCCAGGCTTCCCGGTAAGTAGTTTGGTAAAACAGGGAATCTTTGTTCTTTATAATCGATTCGGAGTCGTCGTGTAGTAAGATAACAATGGGCTTTTCCACCTCTTTGCGCAGCACTTCAAGTATGGGTCCGAGGAGTAGAAACAAGATTGTAAAAAAGGCAGTTGCCCGAACGAAGGTGAGCGTGTACAGCCAAAAAGGGCTAAAGGTATTGGTGTTCCTATCCTTACGATAGAAAAACCAGGCATAAGCAAGCGAAGCCACAAGAAAGACAATCAGCCAAAGCCAGGAATAAGCAGTATCGAATTTTAGTTCCACCATGAATGTTTTAACCTCTAGAATAACAAGTAAACGATTAGATGTTCATGCCTTAACAGCAATTAACAAAGTAAGAGGCTGAAAAGTAAAAAACCAACGAAAGCTCGTTGGTTTTTTAAGGCTTGAATAGTAATTTTTTAGGTATTCATGGCACCACAAACGTTGAGAACCTGACCGCTCACGTACGACGAGAGGTCGGATCCCAAAAAGATGCAGGCATTCGCAACATCGAGGGGAGTTCCTCCTCTTTTGAGAGGAATGCTTTCTTCCCATTCCTTCCGTTTATCGGCTGGAATTTTATCGGTCATTTCGGTAATAATAAATCCCGGAGCTATGGCATTGCAACGAATGTTTCTGGAACCAAGTTCGCGAGCAATGGATTTTGTAAAACCAATTATTCCGGCTTTAGAAGCGGAATAATTCGACTGTCCGGCATTTCCAGAAACACCAACCACCGAGCTCATATTGATAATGGAACCATTTTTCTGCTTGAGCATGGTTTTTTGAACCGCTTTGGTAAAATTGAAGACGGATTTAAGGTTCACATCCATCACCAAATCCCACATCTCTTCGGTCATGCGCATTAGCAAGGTATCGCGGGTAATACCGGCATTGTTCACCAAAATATCTACTTGCTGAAAGTCGGCTACTATGGCATCGACAGTTTGTTGAGTTTGTTCAAAATCGGCTGCATTGGAAGCATAGGCTTTCGCTTTCACTCCTTTAGCTTCTAGCTCGGCAATCAATGCTTCGAACTCTTCGGTCACGCTCAAATCGGTCAAAGCAACATTCGCTCCCTGATCGGCAAAAGCTAAAGCAATCGATTTACCAATTCCCCGGGCAGCTCCGGTAACTATGGCCGTTTTTCCTTCTAATAATTTCATATGAATCAAGATTTAATTAAAAATCGCAGTAAGCTACCGGGAAAATGAGTATCCGGCAACTCATCTGTTTTTAAAATCGGTTCAAAAATAGCAGAATAAATGATACCGCTAAGTGTAAAAATTATTCCTATTTTGTAGGCTTGATTAACAATCAGTCTCAACCTAGTATTCAAACCTTTCTAATTTCCTTTTCGGGTTATGGAATTTACAGATGTCCTTAAAAATCGAGTGAGTGTGCGGAAGTTCACCAACGAAAAAGTAGATGAGAACAACTTACGCCTCCTCATTGAACAAGCCATGCTGGCACCCAGTGTAGCCAACTCTCAATTGTGGAAATTCATTGCCATAAGCAACAGCGACCTCCTGGCCAGGATGAGCGAAATGGTTATTGCCAAATACGATGAACTACTCGAAGGGAGTCAGGCCGAAATGAAAGCCCGAATCTTAGAGCGAATTAAACTATTCTCGTCTTTTTTTGTAGACTCACCCATGGTAATAGCCTGCATCTCGGAACCGTACGAATCTGTAATCGACGAATTAGCTCAGCAAACAGGTTACTCGAGCGAGGAAATTAATCAGTTCCGAAACCATCCGAATATTCAAACCATGGGGGCTGCCATTCAAACCCTAATGCTGGCTGCCGAAAATATAGGGTATAGCACCTGCTGGCTTACCGGCCCCATGGTCGCCAAATCGGAACTGGAAGAAGTCCTCGAAATCCATCACCCCGATTCACTCATTGCTTTCGTGGCCATAGGCAAAGCCGCCGCTAAACCCTCTCCTAAAGAACGCAAACCGGTGGAAGAAAAGCTCCGAATAATCCGCTAATCCACAAAAGCTATTCTATAACATACCGGCCAACCTAGCGATTCCCAAGTTCTAGGTATTGTCGTAATCTGCGTTTACCAGTTCCTTTGTTTAGACTTAATTAACACAAGGAACCATGAAACGATTCATTCTCTTTAGCGTTCATTTTTTGCTGATTAGCTTATTTCTCTCAGCCCAGGATTCATTTAAAACCCAACTTTCCGGAACTATTCTTACCGAAAAAGGTGAGGCTATCCCCTTCGCCAACATCAGTGTAAAAGATAGTGAAACCGGAACCACCGCCGATGATGCGGGCAGATTCCAACTTACCATCGACGAACCAGGTGAATTTGTCCTGATAGCTCAAGCCTTAGGCTATAAACGACAAGAAAAAATCATTTCTCCGGCTATTAGCTCCTCCGATCCCATCTTATTCAACTTAGCACCCGATGTATTCAATCTGGAGCAAGTTGTCGTTACAGCAACTCGTACCGCACACTATGTCAAGGATGTTCCCATCCGGACGGAAATCATTACCTCCAAAGCGCTCGAAAAGAAAAACGCAACCAACTTATTCGAAGCTCTCGATGGCATACCTGGTATTCGTGTGGAAAGCCAATGTCAAAGCTGCAATTTCACTCAAATACGGATGCAAGGACTGGGTTCCGAACACACACAAATACTCATGAACGGTCAACCCATGTATTCGGGCTTGGCCAGTGTTTACGGATTGCAGCAACTGAGCACTATCGATATCGAAAAAATCGAAGTAGTGAAAGGGGCAGGTTCAGCCCTTTACGGTAGCGGAGCTGTTGCCGGAGCCATTAATGTGGTTTCGAAAGAACCATCGAACATACCGGAAACCACCATCGGCATTCAGGCGGGCAATTTTGGAACACAACGCTTCGACCTCAACTCTTCGATCCGAAACGAAAAAGGGAACATTGCTCTTCAGGTATTTGCTCAACGCTACAACGAAGGGATTATCGACGAAACAGGAGCCGGAACCACACAGGACGAAGTGAAACAGGCCGATGGAATCTCCGATCGGGTTTCAACGAACCTGACCAACACCGGATTCTCGCTTTTCGTGAACAATCTGCTGTCGAAAAACGACCAGCTCATCGTTCGGGGCAAATCGATTGTAGAGCAACGCGATGGCGGAATCCTTGACAACAATTACTACTTAAACCCCTATACCGATGGCACCGAAAGTATTAAAACCAATCGCTACGAAGGTGAACTGACCTACAAACGTCGATTCAGCAAGCAATTGAATTTCACTTCGAGCTTCAATTATGTGAATCATGCTCGGCAAGCTACCAACGACTCCTATCTGAGCGATTACATCGACACCCACGAGGGTGAAAGTCCCGATGTACTCACGATGCGTCCGTATGTTGCTAACGAACAATTAGTTGCATTAACCGGCTCGATGTCGTATAAAATCGAGCGGCATTCGTTGGTACTTGGGGTCCAAACCTTTTACGACCGATTAACCGAAACCGGAAAATATGTGGTGGTCGATGAAGAAAATCCGTACTACGGAGCATCTTACCTCTCCACATCCAATAAAAATGCTGCCGAATTAGGAATCTTCCTGCAAGACGAATGGAGTGTAAACGACCATTTAGTGGTAGTTCCGGGAATCCGATTCGACGTGCATCGATCGAATGAGCAATATACTTCGAGCGAACAAGTGTTCACTTCGGCTCTGTTTCCTGAGACTCATTTTCAACGCAATGCAATTAATCCCCGCGTTGCCATCAAATATCAGCTTAGCGATAAACTTACCCTACGAGCCAATGCCGGAACCGGCTTTAGAGCTCCCTACGGTTTCTCGGAAGATTTACATTTATGCAGCGGATCGCCGCGCGTTTGGAAATCGTCGAACCTCAACCCGGAAACCTCCGTTTCCTTCAACCTATCAGCCGATTATTATGGCTATAAATACCGTATCAGCTCGAATATATTCCGTACGAATTTAAAAGACAAAATTGCCTTCACCACCGCCTCGGCAGGTGTTGCCTCGCTTGGCTACGACTACGAATGGGTGAACATGAACGATGCTTTCGTACAAGGAATTGAACTCTCCGTCATTCGAAATTTCAATTATCATCTGGAAGCAGGAATCGACATTACCCTGAACGATGGCCGATACCAGGGTGTGCGCGAGGAATGGGCCGAAACAGCGTATGCTGAACAAAGCAAATTCATCTCCCGCTTTCCCACGAGCACCGTGAATACCAGGCTAGAGTGGGCTCCCAACAATTGGAGCTTCATCGTAATGGCTAATTATCAAGGCAGTATGTATATCGACTATTTCAATGAAGACATCAACCCGCAGGTAGGCGATCAAACACAAATTATTCGCACCAATCCCTTCGTTTTAGTAAACATGAGAGTTTCACATACCATCAAACAGTTTCGCATACACGGAGGAATTAATAACCTGCTGAATTTTGTTCAACCCATCCGCTACCTCGACGATCCAGCCTTTTTATATGCTCCCATTTACGGAACCATGTTTTACCTGGGCGTAAACGTAAATCTTTACCATTAAACACGTACATTTAATTTTCCTCTGGTTTCCTAAAAGGATTCCACCCGGCTTTCATTGGACTCGTTCCAATGAAAGCTTTTTTATTTCTTTGCCCTAAAATTTCATTTATTTGGGCTTTCAATTGAAATACAATGTAGCATGGTAAGAAGTGGATTTTGGAGCCTGTTGCTCCTACTCCTTGCGGGAATCGTAAATGGTCAGGATATCATGAGCGACCGATTGGATGAACGAGATGGCTTGCAGTATGTTATTGGCGAAAACGTCCCTTTTACTGGCAGTGCTTTTACTCCCTATGAATCTGGAGCCATCATGATTCACGCTGAATACAAGAAAGGAAAACCCCACGGGAAAACCATTACTTATTACGAATGGGGTAAGATCCAAAGCATTGAAGAATATGAGCATGGTCTCTTGCACGGCTTGATAACGCACATCGATTCGAGCGGTCATCTCAGTGCTAAACTCAGCTATGAAAAAGATTACCTGAATGGTCCGGCAGAGTATTATCATCCTGGAAAAGGAATACAAAGCAAAGGAAATTACAAAGATTGCAAGGAAGATGGCTGGTGGTATTTCTATCGAGAAGATGGCAGTCTCGAAAAGAAAGGCAGATTCGTGGATGCGAGCGAAGAAGGTTGGTGGAAATTCTACGATCCCACCGGGCAATTAGTCCGCGAAGTCTTTTATGAAAATGGTGAGCTTAAATACGATGTCCCTTTATAACCCAGCCGTATGACGCTTTTCATCCTCTTCATCGCCTTATTTATCATCTATCTAATCCTGCTTGGTTATCAGGGAATTACCACATATTTGATAGCCTTGCATGAATCAAAACTGAAGCTAGAATCGACCCAGGAGGCGCTAAAGAAATCGGAAGCAAACTTCAAATTACTTTTCAACAGTACCTCCGACGAAATATTCGTTTCGGGCATGGATGGTCGTTTTATCATTGTCAATCAGCAAGCTTGCGATTCGCTGGGTTATCGGCTCGATGAGTTCCAAAAACTGAATGTAAAAGACATTAAATCGCCTCGTTACCGAAAAAAAGTCGATGAGAACCGAGCCTCCTTGCAAACAGCCCGGGAAAAAACCTTCGAATCGGAACATCTTACCAAATCGGGCGAAATCATCCCGGTGGAACTAAAATCCCGTATCATTGAACTAAATGGCGAAGAAGTCGTGTTGAGTATTTCCCGAAATACCATTCAACGAAAAGAATTGGAACGAAAACTCCTGTCGGTTGTCATTCAAACGGAAGAAAAAGAACGTGAACGATTCTCGAAAGACATGCACGATGGCTTGGGGCCACTTTTATCGACTATCAAACTGTATGTAAACGAACTGGGCAGCCAAGAGTTGAAAGGGGAGGAACGGAGCAGTTTCCTAAAATACATAAACGAACTCATCGACGAAGCGGTGAGTAGCACCCGAACCATTTCGAACAACCTGATGCCGCGAGTTATTCATGAATACGGTCTCATCAAAGCGGTTGATTCTTTCTGCCGAAAGGTAAATCATGCTGGAACCATTACCATTCAATTCGAATCGGACGAATTACCACCCGACCTGAATGCGAATGTCCAGCTCATCTTGTTTCGCGTAATCAGTGAACTTATCAATAATACCCTCAAGCATGCTCGTGCCAGCCATATCGACATTCGTTTGAACATGTCGGACCTCCCGCTGGTTAAACTTACTTTCCGCGACAATGGAATCGGGTTCGATGTGCAAGCTGTCCTAAACTCTAAAGAGAGTGGTATCGGTTTAAAAAATATCCTGAGCCGCATTTCGTCCATCAGCGGCAGAACAGAAATGCATTCCAGCCCGGGAAAAGGTTTTGCTATCGATATTGAATTTGAAATCTAGTATGACAAAGGTCAAACACCTGGGCGGAAAATGAAGTTATCTTTGATTCCGTTTAATACCATTTAAAGTATGACCAACGAAGCCGGAATAAAAATCATCATCGTCGACGACCACGAAATTTTCCGAAGCGGTCTTAAGATGGTTTTAACAAAATTATCCTACTTAAAAGTGATAGGAGAAGCCTCGAATGGGAAGGAGTTTCTGTACCTGCTCGACACGGAAAAACCTGACATCGTCCTATTAGATATCGAGATGCCGGTAATGAATGGAATTGATGCAGCCCGCCTCGCACTGCAAAAGTTCCCCGACCTAAAAATCATAACCCTAACCATGTTCAACGACGAGGATTACATTCAATCGATGCTCGATGCGGGTGTAAAAGGCTTTTTAATTAAAAACATCAATAAAGACACCCTCGATAAAGCCATTCAAATGGTCAACATGGGAGGAAACTATTATTCAGAAGAACTGTTCGATTACTTCACGAAAAAAATTGCGCCAAAACCGTCGTCAGATGCTCCGGAAATAGACTTTACACGCAGGGAGCGCGAAATCTTATCGCTTTTAGTCGAAGGATTATCAAACAAAGAAATTGCCGACCGATTATTCGTTTCGGAGCGAACCATTGTAGGCCATAAAACCAACTTATTAGCAAAAACCGGATGCAAGAATACTGTTGGCCTGCTGGCCTATGCGGTTAAAAATAAGTTGGTCGATTTAAGCCAATAAGAAAGATACGATCCTCATTCAGCAGGCTATTTTCGATGCAAAGTGAGTAAGCTAATTTCCGGTAAAATCCCTACCCGACCGCTGTAGGCAATAAACCCAATTCCTCGATTTACATACAAATATTGCGAAGCCTCCTGATACAAGCCCGCCCAACGCGGATACTTATACTTAACCGGACTCCACTTGAACCAGTCATTCTCTATGCCAACCTGCATTCCATGTGTATGACCGCTAAGTGTGAGTTCAATGGCCGTATTACCAAGTACCTCGGCATCCCAATGCGAGGGGTCGTGCGACAATAAAACCTCGAAACTATTTTCCGGGACTCGTCGCATGGTTAATTCCAAATTTCCATACTGAGGAAATGGAGGTTTTCCCCAATTCTCTAATCCGAGCAAATAAATGGTGTCGGTATGAATCACCAAGGGGTAGGATTCGTTCAACAAGACCTGAAATCCAGCTTCGATTTCCATCGCAATTAGTTGTGCTACATCAGCTTGTTTCACGCTGTCGTTCTCCCACTGCATGTAGTCGCCGTAATCGTGATTCCCTAAAATGGCGAATTTGCCTAATGGCGCCGATAATCCTTTCAAATAATCGACAAAGGGTTCAAACTCAGCAGCCGTGTTGTTAACCATATCGCCGGTAAACACAATCAAGTCGGGTTTCAACTCCTGAACCATGTTTACCACCTTTTCTAATTTGTCCTCGTTTCGATAAAAAGCCGAAATATGGAAATCGGATAATTGAACGATGCGCAATCCATCAAATTCTTCCGGAAGGTTTTCGAAATGGATGGTTTCCTCGTACACTTTAAACTGAAACTTCCCGATAAACACCCCGTAAAATGAACTCAACATCGGAATTAAGGCCAGAAGTAAGGCAATTTGAGAGAACAATTTCCGTCGGTTAAAATTAAGCTGATAACGCTCGGAGAAAAGCAATTTCCGCGACCAATGGTTTAGATCGTCGAGAAACCTAAAACTTAGAAACATGAGCTTGGGTAAGTAAATGCTAAGCATGACCGACAAAAACCAGAAGATTTGTTGAAAATAGCCTACATCCTGATAATCTGGCCGTTTGTAAAATATCACCACCATACCGGATAGAAAGACCAGGGAAATTAGCCAATGCAAAATATACAAGCTACGAATCATTTTTCGCTTTACCGAGTTCCAAAAGAGGGTTCGAAGGCCCAGATAAAAGTAGGTATCGATGAGTATGATGATAAAAGCAATGGCTATAAAAGACAAGTATAATCTCATGTTGATTGGCGGAATTCCTTATTAGACACGGTCGAAAGTAATTAATATTTATCTTTGAGTTTTAAAGCCACGAAACCTTTCCAGATTTTTAACATTGAGTAAAAACCAACGCGACCATCGGCCCAAAGCTTTTCTGAAACCTCCGGAATATCCGGGTGGTTCCAAAGCGCTGAACCAGTTCATAAAAACCCATATCCGTATCCCGGAAGAGGCTATCCGGCAGCAAGTTAAAGGAGTTGTCCGACTACAGTTAGATGTCGAATTTACCGGTAAAATCACCAAGGTTCATGTGCTTCAAGGGTTGGGTTTCGGTTGCGACGAAGAGGCAATCCGATTAGCTTGGATGCTGGTTTTTCTGCCTGCCCATAATCGGAATCTTAGGGTTGGTCGTCGCATCAATCTGAATATACCCTTTGATGGAAAAGCCGAAAGCTTTCAAATTACCTACGATTGGGTTTCAGATGCCAATTCCTCGGAGGAGTCGGATGCAAATCCAAAGGACTCAAACTCAGGTTACGGCTATACCATTACCCTATCCTAACGGCAATGCGCATCCTTCAATTAACGAACAAAATACCCTTTCCTCCCAGCGATGGAGGAACCATTGCCATGTGGCAAGCGGCTGCCGGTTTTGCCGAACTGGGCCATGAGCTGAACATTCTTTGTATGCAAACGGCCAAGCATCGGGCAACATCGATCGATCCTTCCCAATTTCCAGAAAACCTTACGCTCGAAATGGTCGATGTTCCTGCGCGCATTACTCCATGGGGTATGTTGAGGAATTTATTATTCTCCTCCTTACCCTATACCGCAAGTCGGTTTATTCATCCTGCATTTGAGAAAAAACTGATTCATCTTTTACAGGGAAAAAAATACGACCTGGTTCAGCTGGAAGGTCTCTACCTACTTCCATACACAAGTGTAATCAGAAAACACAGTAAGGCGCTTATCGCCTTGAGAGCACATAACATCGAACATGAAATTTGGGAACGTCTTGCCGGACAATCGAATCTTTTAAAAGGCTGGTATTTAAACAACCTTAGCAATCGGATCTTGGAGTTTAAGCTTCAGTATCTCGACAGCTTCGACTTGTTGATACCCATTACGCAACGCGATGCCGATTATTACCAACGATTGGGAAGCAAACAAGCTGTTTTTGTGGCTCCGGTCGGTGTTTCGGAGCAACTCAATGCCTCCGGTTTAGCTCGCCAAAGCAAACCTGCCGAAACAAAACCAACCCAAACTCTGCAATCGGCCAAACTTCCCGAACTATTTCACTTAGGAGCAATGGATTGGCCCCCCAACATCGAAGGACTCGAATGGTTCTTAAACGAAATTTGGCCAGTGGTCCGTCACCAACACCCGGGATTAAAACTACACTTAGCAGGACGGAATGCACCCGCATCGATTGCAAAACGATGGAGCAACCTTCCAGGAGTGATTTTTCATGGCGAAGTACCCAGCTCCAAAGCCTTCATCTTGTCCTACCCCATCATGATTGTACCTTTATTATCGGGGAGTGGCATGCGCGTTAAAATGATGGAAGGAATGATGCATGAACGTGCAATCATCAGTACTCCCGTTGGAATGGAAGGAATAGCGGTTTCTCCTGATAAAAATTGTATCATTGCGAACGATAAATCAGCGTGGATAAACGCCATTAATCAGCTTATTATGAATCCATTAAAAACTGAACACTTAGGGAAAGCAGCCTTCAGGCTCGTGCAGGAGAAGTATGCTGCTCGTTCGATTGTGGAGAAATGGAGTGCATTCTACGAAAATGCCTTAACAAAAGCCCCCCAATAAGAAACCCAAAGACACACGCACAATGGAATTTCTATTCTGGATCCTACTTATCATCATTTTCTATTCCTACATAGGCTATGGACTAGTTCTTTATACCTGGTACTCTTTTCAAAAAAAGAACAATGATCACCCTTCAGGGGAAACGATTGACGAGGAAAGCTTGCCGGAAATAACCCTTTTTATTGCTGCCTACAATGAGTACGAATACCTCGAGGAAAAAATCCTGAATAGCCTCGACCTCGATTACCCACAGGAAAAACTGACCATCCTCTTCGTTACCGACGGTTCCGACGATGGTAGTTATGAATACCTCCGAAAGGATGAACGAGTTCAGGTAATCCATGAACCGGAACGAAAAGGGAAAATAAACGCGATGAACCGAGGAATGAAATCGGTTAAAACACCTTATGTGGTTTTTACCGATTGCAATACCTATTTGGGCCGAAACTCGCTCTTAACTATCGCCCATTTATTTGAAGATAAAGAGGTTGGCTGCGTTTCGGGCGAAAAGCGCATTTTCGGTAAAAAGACCGACACCGCCTCGGGAAGTGGCGAAGGAATTTATTGGCAGTACGAATCGGCCGTAAAGCATTGGGAAGCCTCCTTACACACAACGATTGGGGCTGCCGGCGAGCTCTTTGCCATTCGAACCGAACTCTTCGAAGAAGTGGAGCCCGATACCATCCTCGACGATTTCATCATTTCGATGCGTATTGCCATGAGAGGCTACAAAATTGCGTATCATCCAAATGCTTATGCTATTGAAGCTGCCAGCCTGAATGTAAAAGAAGAAATGAAACGAAAAGTGCGAATAGCCAGCGGATCCATTCAATCGATTCTTCGACTGAAAGCCTTGCTTAACCCTTTCCAGTATCCTCTTCTTTCATGGCAGTACCTATCGCATAAAGTCTTGCGATGGACCCTTACTCCAGTTTCCATCGCCTTGCTGGTTCCTTTAAATGCCTACCTCATGCTGGGTGGACCGGAAAATAAACTCTATTGGACTTTAGGACTGGCACAGGCATTCTTTTACCTGCTGGCTGCAGTGGGTTGGTTTCTGCAGGGAAAACAAACGAAAACCAAACTAATCTTTGTTCCCTATTACTTCTGTTTTATGAACTACGCTCAATTGGTGGGAATATTCCGCTACCTGAAGGGAAAACAATCGGTGAACTGGGAAAAAGCCGGACGCTCAAAACCCCTTCAAACTCACTGAAAGAAAATTACTTACCCCGACCCTGCAAGACAATTAGCACGGTATAGATGAGCACTTTAAAATCGTGATACAAACTCATGTTTGCGATGTAAATAAGGTCGTATTTCAGGCGTTTAATCATTTCTTCTACATTCTCGGCATACCCAAATTTTACTTGTCCCCAGCTAGTTATGCCCGGTTTCACTTTTTGTAAATGAACATAGTGTGGAGCTTGCTCCACAATTTGATCGATATAAAATTGCCGTTCCGGTCGTGGACCAACCAGCGACATATCGCCGCGCAATACATTGAAAAACTGTGGAGTTTCATCCAAACGACTCTTCCGTAAGAAGCGGCCAAAAGGAGTAATTCGCGGATCGTCGTCGGAGCTCAAGGCAGGTCCCTTGCTTTCGGCATCCTGATACATGCTCCGAAACTTGTAAATCATGAATCCTTTGCCACCTTTTCCAATTCGCTCATGCGAATAAAGCACCGGACCGGGCGACGAGAGCTTTACACCGATGGCTACTAACAAATAAATCGGCATTAAAAACAACAAAGCAATAATCGAAAAAACTACATCGATCATTCTTTTCAAGTTTACCTGCCAACTAGGCATTAAATCTTCAGAAATTTGAATCAGTGGCGTTCCGTATATCGACGACATACGCACGCGACCTACTAAAATATCATACATATCGGGAATCACTTTTACAATGATGGGTAATCCTTCCAAAACCGAAATTATTCGGCCTATTTGCTTATTCTCCTGACCTTCCAGAGCGATAATAATTTCCTCAACGTTGTTCTCCCTGACCAAACGATGCAAATCGCTAATCTCACCTAAACGCTCCAAATGATTGCTTAAACTCAAATGTCCGGTAGGATTCACCGGGACGAATCCAATGAACACATTGCCGGCCGATTTCTTCTTCGATTTCAATTCCTCATACAGCTCCAAGGCTTTTCCATTATTTCCAATAAGGATGGTGTTGAATCCAATCACTCGATTCTGAATTCGATGATTCGTTCGAGTCGTCAGGATTAAACGGGGCAGATAAGTGAGAAAAAACTGAAAGACGAGCAGAATATAGAATAGTCGGTAGTAGGATTTGTAGTCCACAATCCAATCGTCGAGAATGACCGAAAAGAAAATTACAACAACGCCAAAAACGCTCACCAGAAATGTATTTCCTAATTCCTTTAGGCGACTTTTACGGTAAATATCTTTGTACTGGCCGGTTAAAAAATATAGGGAAACCCAAAACACAGGCAGGATAATAAGTGCAAGAATGAAATTTTCGTCAAAATGAAGGGGCACTTCGTAGCCGAACTTTTCGGGTTCAATCACTCGCTTCCGATAAACGAAAAAGAGTGTCCATGCCGCAACCGATGCGATTACATCAAAACCTATGTACCAGGCAACTTGCCAAAATGTATTTTTTTTCTTCATGCACTACGAGCCAACGTTCCGGGATTCGCGTCCCGGATTCAGATACTAAAAATGAACCAGTTTCAGGTTATCAATTAGTATGATTGCTTTTGGCACCGTATCGTTGCGAACAGCTCGAAAAAAAATTTTAAAATCTTCGGCTTCGGCTGTGCTCTGAGCATAATAACTGGCATCGATATAAATTTTATTCCATTCGCTATTGGGCCTGATATAAATAAGTGGCTGAATGATAACCGTTTCCGGCAATCGCATATTAATCCCTACCGCAAACTCATTGTTGGCGAGATAATCCATTTCAATATAAGTAGTCGGATTATCGGCAGGAAATTCGTAAAAATCGACGGTCTCCGCTTCGAAACTATCGCGGCCGGGAGTTAACACGATGCGACCTACCCTACTACCGCCTACCAGGCTATCGCCTAAAGCAACATTGCTTAACAGAGTCGTGTCGAGCGATATTCCCGGATCTTCGAAAGTTTCCAACCAGCTTATTTGGGTTATATCGTGGTACTGAACCACAGGGTCCAGCGTAATGGTTTGAAGCTCTTCCCAATCAACCCTTGTTCGAAAAGCTGTATAGAAGGGATAAACCACTCTCGAAGCGGCTATCCCATTGTTTTTTATTCCACCATACACCACCACCTCTGAACTGCCCGTTGCAATGACCGGAACCTCGAAAGGCATCTCGAAAACACCTAACAATTTTCCATCGACATAAACCCAGGCATCGGAAATTTTATGATTCGATGGCCCTTGAAAGGGAACGTTGGTTTGCAACTGAAACTGTTCTATTCGCAAATAGGCAGGAATAGGTTCAACCGGATTAATCCAATCGCAGGCAGAAAACAAAACCAGGAAACTCCCAACAAGCACAAATGCTTTCCATCGGGCACTAAAAATTTCTCTCAAAAAGATAAGGTTCATCGGATATTTCAGTAATTTAGAAGTCTTTGCAAAGTTGCATCTTGTTTTATGAAACTAGGCTTTTAAACAAATATTTTATGTCGTTCAAAAATCTCTCTATCCAGCAAATTCTAAATGCCATTCTAATCGGCATCGTGATTTTATTTATCGCTCAGAATCTGCACGCAGTCAAAGTTCGTTTTTTGTTTTACGGATTCGAGTTACCCATGGTAGTACTGGTGCTTAGCCTTTTTTTCCTGGGCTATTTTACCGCCAAAATCTTGGGAAACCCGAAACATACTTCTTCAAATCAAAAACCGTAATTCAATCTATACCAACTAGTTGTCTGCGCCATCCAGCAAATCAGGACGCAAGCGTTTGGTGCGCTCCAACGATTGATCGTGCCTCCACTGCTCAATCCGGGCTGCATGCCCACTTAAAAGCACATCGGGCACCTTCCATCCACGATATTCTGCCGGACGAGTATAAACCGGCGGTGCCAATAAATTGTCTTGAAAACTGTCGGATAAGGCCGACGTTTCGTCCGATATAACCCCCGGGATAAGCCGAATAATTGCATCGCTCATAACAGCTGCAGCGAGCTCTCCTCCCGTTAGCACATAATCGCCAATGCTGATCTCGCGCGTCACCAAATGATCGCGCACGCGTTGGTCGATTCCTTTATAATGCCCGCATAGAATCAATAAATTCTTTTTAGTGGACAATTCATTAGCTATCGACTGATTGAACGGTTTTCCATCGGGCGAGGTATAGATGATTTCGTCGTAGGAATAGAGGCTCTTCAAATGCTCCAATGCCCTATCAATCGGTTCAATCGTCATCACCATTCCAGCTCCTCCGCCAAAAGCATAATCGTCGGTTCTGCGGAATTTATCTGTGCTGTAATCTCTCAAATTATGGATAGCGACCTCTGCCAGTTGCTTGTCGCGCGCCCGTTTCAATATAGAATGTGCAAAAAAACTATCCAGCAATTCAGGCAATACACTTACAATATCAATTCTCATCCTTTATCGATTTAATGTAAAAAGCAGCACAGCTCATTTTTCTCGTGTGGCTGTTACCAGCTGATTTAGATGCTTACTCAGTTCGCCTGTTAACGCCCTTCGTTCAAACCGTCGAATCTTTTCGTGATTCGGTTCATAAGCCCATTCAAAATGATAAATGCTCTCCAAGAAAGAACGAATTCCTTTTTCATCGTCGAAAGCGAAGCATTGTCCACAGCCGGTTTCCTGCAAAATCCGATCTACGTCGCCTCCTGGTTTGCCAAGAGCCAAAATCGGCTTTCCAGCCCGCAAATATTCAAAGAGTTTCCCCGGGATATGCCCTCCTGAGTTACTGGAATTATTCAACAATAAGATTAATACCGAAGCTTCCTCATAAGCTTTAAACACATCGCTATGAGGCAAATAACCAAGGTAATCATAGCCCTTTGCCAAACTTCGATGCTTTTCGAGGGAGTTAAAAACAGCTCGATCGACATTTCCTGCCAAGACTAAGCGAATAGCATCCTGACCCGATGCATGATGCATAAACTGATCAATTGCGTTCCATAATGCGGTTGGATTACGGAAGGAAGATATAAATCCTAAATGAGCCAGACTAAAACTCGGAACACGCCGAGGTTGGTAGGCAGAAAAATCCTTTTCGTCGTATCCATTGGTAATATATGTACTTTGTGCGGCACCAAGGCTTTTTAGTTCTTGTTCCCACTCCGCCGAAACGGTGAGAACCAAATCGGCTTCCCGCAAGACCGAACGCTCCAAGCGACTCTGAAGCTTGCGTGCCAAAGAACTTAAGGGAAACTTTTCCAGATAATCGATGGTGCTCCAGGGGTCGCGAAAATCAGCTAACCACGGTACGCCATAGCGTCGATGAATAGCCTTGCCAATGAGATGAACACTGTGCGGTGGACCAGTAGTTACAATTGCATCGGGCTGTATCTGATCGAGTTGCTTCCGAATGGCACGAATGGTAGGACGCACCCAGAATACACGCGGATCGGGAATCAGTAAATTACCCCGAATCCAGAGAGCCAATCGTTGCTTCCAATTCAAAGGAGCATCGTCGAAAAGGAAACCGGCATTCACTTTCTCATCCTTTTTAGCTCCGGTAAACCGCTTGAAAAGCTGATAAGGCTCCCAAATGGGTACCGGAATGGTTTGCAAGTGATCCGACACATCGGCGAGTAGCGAGGAATCCAGGTTTGGGTAATCGGCTCCTACAGGGTGAACCACCACGGGTTCCCATCCAAATTCAGGCAAGTACGCGCTAAATTTTAACCAGCGTTGTACTCCCCCGCCTCCAGCCGGTGGCCAGTAATGAGTTATGATGAGGACCTTTTTCATGATTGGTTTATTCCGGATTCCCGACTCCGTGAATCGAGAATTAAAGGTAAAATTTCTTCATAAAGCCTTGGGTAGGATTCCCGCATGGTTTCATGGTTGGCCATTTCAAAATCGGTAAAATCGAATCCCGGAGCAACGGCGCAACTTACCAGAGCATACGACGCAGGTTGCTCCAAGCGGGCAGCAAACCAAGTGTTAGCCCGAACAACCCACTGCAACTGCTCTCCCGCTTGCCAATTGCTTCCTAACAGCACCGAATCAAGACGACCCTTCCCATCGATCCAAAACAAACGCAAGGGGCCTCCTAAATGAAACAACCACATTTCATCGCTTGCAATCCGATGAAAATGAGAAACATCGCTTCCTTGTAATAAGAAATAAATCAAGGTAGCCGCCGAATAGGACTTACCTTCCTTTGTCTGAACTTCGTCCTGTGCCCGATAGGTCTCCCGAAAAAAACCGCCTTCCGGGTGTGGTTCTAAGCCAAACTCCCGGACAATTGCTGCTGCTGTCATAGGGCACGAAAGTAAAAAACCCTATCCTCATTAAAAAGCATTACTTTCGAGGAAATTTTCAAAAATGTTCAGCCGATTAAAACATCCTTTGCTGCTCACAATTGCCGCCGGAATATTGATTATCATTACCTTTCCGGTGAATCAGTGGTGGTTTAAACCCGGCGTTGACGAACCACTGCTTTGGCTTTATAATTATTTTGCTTCTAACGGTTTTTCTCTTGGCAAAGAGATTCTCTTCCCACATGGCCCCCTGGCCTTCCTCATGTATCCGCTGAAAGAGCAGATTGTCCTTACCCGTGTAATGCATGGCTTCCTCATTACCGGTATGTGGCTACTTTTCGCACATCTAATTGACAGCAAACAAAATAGCGAAGGTTACCTAACTGCTTTTTTGCTGAGTTTCATCATTGCCTTAGTTGCGCCTTTCACCCATATCCTGCTGGCTAATGTGCTCTTGCTCTATGCTTTGAACGACCGAAAAGAGTTCGCTTATTATCGCTTTCTCATCGCGTTACTCACTGCCTGGGCATTCTACATCAAAGCTTACATAGCCATTTTAACCGGATTATTCTGGGTCGGATTTCAAGTTTACGATTGGATTAGAAAGAGGAATTACCGGGAATTATTGATCCAAAATCTCGTACTGCTTGCCTTTGTTCTATTAGGTTGGCTCTTGCTTTACGGCCAATTCAACGGCTTTTTCCGATACTTATATGGGATGATACAACTGAGTAGCGATAATTCTGCCGCAGCAGCCTATTACCCGCACAATAACGGCTTCTTACTGCTTGGCTTTTTACTGGCTACGGCTGCCTTGTTCTGGATTAACCGAAAAAAAATTACAGGAGCGTTTCCATACCTCCTCGCATTGGGGCTTTTTGGCGCATGGAAACATGGAATGGCTCGCCAAGATCTATTTCACACCAAAGGACTTTTCCTTTTCATCCTCATTGGTTTTGCTGTTTTTATTGCCCTTGCCGAACAGAAACGATTGCTCAGCTTTCTTGCCTCCATGCTGGCTCTCTTGTTCTTTAGCCTGAACATGATCCATGCGGAAAACTATTTTGTTCCTGAAACCTCCTTGATGCGAAGCCACGACTGGTATCGATTTGTATTTGAGGGAAATAGCTTGCAGGAAGAAAACGCGCAAAGAACCAAACAAGCTATTCACGTAAACCGAGTCAGCGAAGCTACTCGTACAGCAATTGGCAACGCAACAGTGGATGCTTATCCATGGGATTACTCCCTAATTCCTGCTAATGATTTCCGTTTCAAACCGCGGGTAATTCCCCACAGTTATGCAGCCTATACCTCTTGGCTCGATGAACAGGAAGCAATTCATTTTAGAGAAAATAAAGGTGCCGATGTGCTTGCATGGCAATACACCAAACGAGTGAACAACCTCAATGGTGGCTTGCTCAATAGCATCGACGATCGCTATTTGCTAAACGATCAACCTCAAACCATCCTTGAAATTATTAGTCGCTATCAGCATTTTATCAGCGACGGAGACTGGCGGTTTTATAAAAAACGGGCAGTCGGCATTCCCTTTCAAGCCAATCAGAGCGAATGGCAACAAGCCCGGTTCCTCCAATGGGTATCGATCCCCCCTAGCGATAGCAACAAACTCCAACGAATCAAACTAAAACTACCCAAAGCTTTCCTGGCTCGTGTAAAGAGTTTTTGGTATAAAGACGATCCTATATGGATTTATTTGAGAACCACGGAACAGGAAATCATGAAATACCGCATCGTTCCCAGGAACGCGGCCGATGGCTTATGGATAAACCCGCACATCCTGGCTCCGGGCCATGCAACCCAAATTGAGGCCATTATGTTGTTTCCTGGTGTAAATTACACTTCGACTTCCAGCTATGAATTTCAATGGGAAGAAATTGATTTTGAGCAAGATGCCTTGCCAGCTTTCTTTGAAATCAATCGCCTTACGGCTGCCTCAGAGCTGTTCCGAAGCAGCCTGGATTTCGAGTCGGCACAACCAGCTAATTGGTCCGAGCGACCGGATTGGTATCATGCCGGTTCAAGCTTTAAAGGGGAACGATGCCAAGCTCTGCCACCCGACGGATACTCCTCAACCTTTCAACTTTCACTAGACAGTATCGGCGAACAATCGATTGAAATTCTTGCCGAGGTGTGGTCGAAATTACCGGTCGAATCAGCAAGCCAGAATATTTCCCTGGTAATCAGCATTGAAAACGACCTGAAAACAATATCGTGGCAATCCATACCCTTTAAGCCACAATGGATCAACGATGCGGAATGGAATCATTTCAGCAACCGACTAATCCATTTTCCGAAGGAAGGTGAACGGGTAAAAGTTTTTGTTTGGAATCAAAGTAAGGACACCCTCTTACTCGATAATTTTCAGGTAAGCATTAAAGCTCGTTCAGGGCAGTAAAATAATGCGAATCAATTTTTAAACTCATCAAATTCATCAATCATGAGCCTTCTTCAAAGAGTAGTAGTGATCTTGGCCGTTTTCGTCTCACCAACACGGATGATTGGCCAAAGCGATTCCATTTTCGATCACACAAACCGATACGGGATTTGGTTCATCCCTTCGGTGGCTCAAAACATCTACGGAATAGCCATTGGCCCAGTTGGTTCCGAAGCTATCTGCAACCGACCCTACACAAAATATTCACATGGCTTAAATCTGCAAATTCCCGGACAAGGCTTCTTTCAAACCTTCTACCTCAACAAGTCGAATCTCCTAAGCAACAGGCAATCTGAAAACCCCGACACCACGCTTCAACGAAGCTTGCTGCCCAAACGTGCGATTCACCACGGATTACTAGTATCGCTCTTGGGGACTTTCACCGATCAAATAAATGGAGTTTCCTTGTCGCTATGGATGAGCCGGGGCGCGAAAATAAATGGACTTACCGGGAACCTTCTTTGGAATCATTACGAAGAGGTAAATGGGGTTAGCATTGCGCTTATGAATACCGCCCATACCACCCATGGATTACAGATTGGACTTTTCAACAAAACCACTCATTTACAAGGATTTCAACTAGGCTTGTGGAACAAGACAAAAAACAGATCTTTTCCTTTTATAAATGGCTGGTTTACAAAAAAGAAAGAATAACATCGGAAGACAGCTTGCTTACTTCAGCACAAATACTTGCTTCACTTTTTGTTCTCTCGAAAGGATTGGCGAACCATCCTTTCCTTTGCTACCGCCCATCTTTCCGCCGCCTTTGCCCATTCCGGAACCTTTTCCTCCAGGACGCATCGATGGTTCATGTTGACCTTTATTCTTTTTTTCCGACTTTCCCTCCATGGCCGGAATGACAAACTCAACCTCCAGCTCAGCTCGTGCGGTTGTTTTTAGGCCATTGGGAAATAATTCACGGATAGGAAGTTGAATTTCGTAGATGAGTTCCTGGCCCTCGCTCAGATCTACGGCTGCCATCAATCCAAAATCGGTCGGATTCGATACCCGTCCATTGGCTGCTCGAAAACCATCGACACGAATGTGTTGATTAGCCAGCTTAAGATGCTCGAGTAAATCCGGACGGCTTCCTTTTTCGTCGTGATGCGCTAACTCCTTGTTTTTCCTATTGGGCTCAGGGAAAAAGATCTTCAAATCTCCTTCGGCACCTTCACGTTCGATTCGAAGTTCAATCCCTGCCCGTAAAATTTTATCGCTAAGCAAGGTGTCGTCGGTGCGATAAACGAAGTACACATAATCGGCCGTATTTCGAAACGAATAAGTGATCCGCGTTGACTTGTCGAAATAACTCAAGGGTAATTTCCAGTCGTTGATCTTACCATCGATTTTCGGAAGGGACGAAGAAAGGTTGGTAGATTGAGCCGAAAGGACTGAAAAAGAGAACATCAGGATTAATAAAAATCCGAGTGAAAGAAAGGGATTTAAAATGCTTTTCATCGATTGAAATAATTTGTTGCGAAGCCAAATCATTGGCTTATTTTTGAAAATAGTTGTCGGCGACGAAATAACTTAAATTGAACGGTAAATGATGAGCAATCGAAGTTAAAATCTTCCTAAATTATGAAACCAATAATCAACAAAGAGCAACAAAAATGGTCCAATGAAATGTGTCAAACGGTTTTTGATGATACTTTTATGTATTTCATTGCCGATAAAAAAAAGATGGACCAATTATTAAACCGCACCATAAAAAAATACCAAAAGGTCCTCGAAGAACTACCCTCGGATTTTCTTCCACGGGTCACCGCCGCCTACCTGGCCGGAATGAGCCTGGGCCCCAATGGCTGGATTCATGAATATTCCAATCATGCAGTGTTCAAAAATCTTACAGCCGATCAAAAACGATGGTTGGGCATCGTTAAGGATAATCCATGGAACTATGTGCTTTGCTTCATTAAAAAAGACTGGGGGAACAATTATTACACGATGTTTGATCCATTAACCGATGAAGAATTTCCTTTATACTCACCAGGTATTGCTGCCTATGGCAAAGAATATGAGCATGCCATGTGGTTCTTCTTAAGAACGGAGAAAGCCAATTGCTACCAAACTTACGGACCCATTATCCCGTTTAGGAGTATCACACACGACGATTTATTTTATCTGGCAATCGAACTAAATCCTACCATCGAAACCCATGAAGATTTCCTGAAGACCGTCCGGACCAATCCATTTCCGTTTTATCTCTCAACCATCGGTAGCGCTTATCCTATTACCATGAATAGATCCGACCAAGTTGTCCATTGCACTTCCTACTTCGACATACCTGACTTGGATATGGAAACGCTGAAGGCTAATTTTCAGGTGGAATGGAACCAGGGAGTTTATCGGATTAGTGACCCAAAATGGACCGAATTCCCACATTTTGCTAATGCCTATTACGTGGAAAAAGATGAAGTACTTATTTGCTATGCCATGACCGATCGAGGTTTCGAAGCATTCATCAACTTATTGAGCATTGCCGGATTGCCGGTAAACGACTTTGCCGACGAAAGAATTACTCCTACCATGATTGTCGTTTTAGATAAACTCGGGATAAAGAAAGTAGATCGGACCTCTCAATTCGAACGCTTGTTTACTCCTAAATCAGATATCGGCGATGAAAATTTCGAAAAAAAAATTAACCACTTTATGAGTTTACTGGTGCCTTATTTCAACTCAGGTAAAGAACCAAATCTGGAGCAATTGGCAAAAAAATCCGACATCGACTTGGAAAATGCCATTAGTCTCTATCAACATCTGAAAGAATCATACTCCAGGATGAAGTAAAGACTACCACGCGCTTTTTAATAATCATTAGGCGCACGCTTAGGCAATAAATTGACTAAATCACAGTACTTAAAACCTACAAAGATTAAAACAGATAGATGAAAATTGGAATGATACTCGACGCCCCCTTTCCTCCCGACCCACGGGTAGAAAATGAAGCTGTTTATTTAATTCAACAAGGGCACGACATTCATTTGTTTTGTTTCGACTACCAACAAGATGCAGAAAACTACGAGGTCATTAATGGGATACATGTTCACCGCCACAAAGTTGGAAAAGTAATCTATAAATTATCGGCTTTAGCTTACACGCTTCCATGGTATCACGCTCTAGTGAAACCCGCCATCCGACAATTCATAAAAAGAACCGGAGTCGAAGCCCTTCACATTCACGACATGGCCATTGCACGACCCGTGATTCAACTCGCTAAAGCATTCAATCTGCCCAGTGTGCTCGATTTACACGAAATGCGTCCGGAAATCATGAAGTTTTATCCACACGTATATAATGCTCCCGGCAAATACTTAATCAGTCCCGAGCGATGGGAGCATTTCGAAAGCCTGTATGTTCGCGAAGCCGATAAAGTAGTGGTCGTTACCGAAGAAGCCAAAGACTATTATGCAGAAAAGCTCGACGAACCGGAGGAAAAATTCGCCGTAGTTCCCAATACCGTTCGAAAGGAATTTTACGAAAAAGCCAAATTCGACCCCCAAATGGCTGCCAGGTATGCAAACAACTTCACCTTACTCTATGTAGGTGAAACCGGATTACGAAGGGGGCTAATTACAGCCATTAAGGCTATTGCACTGCTCAAGCAATCCATACCTAACATCAAACTGGTAATTGTTGGAAAAAGTAGGACCGACGTTATATTACACCAAAAGATAAAAGAATTATCCCTCGAGGAACATATCGATTTAGAGGGTTGGCAACCTTTCGAAAAATTTCAATCATACATAGCTGCTGCCGATGTCGGTATCTCGCCCATTCACCGAAACAAGCACCACAACACCACTTTTGCCAACAAAATATTTCAGTACATGTCCTTCGGGAAACCAATCCTGGTCAGTAATTCCGACGCTCAGGAGCATGTGGTTCGTGAATCGAATTGTGGACTGGTTTTCGAAGATCAAAATGCAAACGATTTTGCAACCCAAATACTCAAGCTATACCAGAATAAAAAACTATATGATGAGTTATCGGCGAATGCCAAGCAGGCAATCGAGACTCAATGGCGATGGGATTTGCAAGCCCGCTCGCTAAAAAAGCTTTACCAGGAGCTGGCTTAATGCATGGTAATTTGTTTGTTCTGCTACAAAGGAGCAAGCCACTCGTGGCCGAACTGGCATCTTTGAGAATTTTTTGGGCATTCTAAAATAAATCCAGGCGATACATAAAATATTACAACTTTTTGCGAAATCGGCAAGCCCAGTGCTTAGGATCAGCAATAGCTCCGTAGGAGCGAAACCTTTGTAGCAAATCGTCAGGATAATTCCCTGAAGCCCCAGCCGGGCGACACCGTCAAGCATTGTATGCGAGAAGGAATTTTTCATTTCTATTACAATTGGGACCATCAGTTGATTGTTAGCATAACCATGTTTGTTTTTTGTGTCGCTCCTACGGAGCTAGAAAGGCAACTCGTTCGTTTAGCTACAAAGGTTTCGTCCCTACGGGACTGTACCTGACCCACACAACTCATCAGTTTTATACAAAGGGTTCGTCCTGTCGGGACTGCAACTGAGCGCCTAAACAACTCATCATTTTTGTTAGAAAGGAGCAATTCACTCGTGCCCGAAGGCTTACTAGATCACAATTATTATTTGCCAAGCATCGATTAATGTCGTAATTTTATTCAATAATAAACCGAAATCCTAATATACCATGAAAAACTTATTTTTTCTCTTGTCCTTGTTTGTGATAACGAGCAGTAAGCTATTTGCTCAACCAGGAACTGTGATTAATATTGAGGTGATTAATAATTCATCACCAAGTTCTGGGTATTACATTGATATTACATTGCATCAAACTAGTGCCACACCTCTATCGGGGAGCTTGACTTTTTTTGTCTCGGGAGGAACCACACATACTGAAGCTTTAGAATTTGAGGCAACAGATATTTGCATCGATTATGTAAAATGCACTTATGAATTTGATCCAACTGCTTGTCCCCAAAGTGCGGAGGTTTTTGTTGATTGTTTCTGCAATAATACCAACTATATTGATAAAAAAATTGCTCCAGAAAATGAGTTGAATGAAAATTGTAATCTGTTTAAGTATTACGATTGCGAAAATAATTACGGTACACCTGTGAATTATTATTTTGAAATAACTCCATACTAGTAGCAACACAATGAAATACCCAAAAGATTTATATCCCTCATTATTAACATATTAGCATAATTACTTATTCCTTCACAATCTCTAAATCCCGACTCGTATGAGAACACTTCTAATTTTAAGTTTTTTGCTTCTTTGTTCAATAACTTCCTTTTCCCAGCAAAACTTTTCTACTCATCACATCTCCATTGGTTCTGGTCCACAACAGATCGGACTCGCAGATCTTAACGGAGATAATAACGCTGATATCATTGTTGCTAATTCAAATGATAATGTATTAGCCTGGTTTCCTCATGATGGATATGGAATTTACGGTATTATTCGCATAATAGATGATCATACTGATGATTATACGGGAAGTGTAATAACTGTGGATCTAAACAATGATAATATGTTAGATATTGTCACGAGTAGTCCCTATTCGGTACGATGGTATAAGAATCTAGGCAACGGCCTTTTCAGCTCTTCAATGCTGATAACCGACTCTATATCAGGCGGATCAAAGATATATGCAAAAGACTTAGACAATGATAGTTTAGTGGATGTTTTATCCTCTTCTATGGTTGATGACAAAATCGCATGGTACAAAAATCTAGGCAACGATTCATTTGGCAATCAACAAGTAGTAAACTCAAATGCAGATGGAGCATCAAGTGTCTGGGCAGAAGATATCGATCAGGATAATCTCATAGATATCATCTCTTCTTCGAAAAATGATAACAAAATTGCCTGGTATAAGAATTTGGGAAATGGAATATTTGGCTCCGAAACAATTATCTCCAATGTAACTACATTACCAAGAATAGCGTTGACATCAGATATTGACAACGACTCATTAGTTGACATTCTGTACTCAAATCACGCTGAACTTCCATGGAAGAAAAACATGGGAAATGGAAATTTCGCCGGTACGTTAACCATTAATTCTGCCATAGGAGCACCAAGATATTTAAGTGCAGTGGACCTGGACAACGACAACGATACGGATATTATCGTTCCATCGAGCTTAGAGGATACTGTTTTCTGGCAGGAAAATTTAGGGAATGGATTTTTTGGTCCTAAACAGATTATTTCTAGTTCAATAGCATGGCCAGGTGGAGTCAGTTCCGCAGATCTGACAGGAGATGGGTTAAAAGACATTGTTGTCGGCGGGACTGATGAGAATTCAATTTCAATATTTGAACAAAGAGTGATTAATAACATTCATACTTTTCAATTAAGACAAAAACTAAGTCTAGCACCAGTAAATCCGCGGAGTATTCATGCTGATGATCTTAACAATGATGGCCTTTTGGATATACTTGTGGCATCGCAAGATGACAATAAAGTATCATGGTACAAGAATTTGGGTAATCAATTATTTTCACTGCGAGAAATAATACATGCTGATCTATCCGAAGCCAATTGTGTTTTTTCCGCTGATATCGATAATGATGGTTTAGCGGATGTCATTTCTGGTGGTAAAAGTGATTTCCTTATCTGGCAAAAGAATCTTGGGAATGATGCTTTCGATGCACCTTTAACCATATCAAACCAGATTGCCTGGGGTCAGATTAAAGCTATAGACCTTAATAATGATAATTTAAAAGACGTCGTCGCTCTTTCTGTTTCCGGGATGCCAACCTTATATTGGTTTGAGAATTTAGGGAACGGCCTATTTGGAACTGGAAACATAATTGCAAGCTCTCCCGATTTTAAAGCATTTGACTTTGCTGATCTGAATAATAATGGAGAACCAGATTTTGTTTATTCAGGTAGCTCAATCTTGAGCCTTGGCTATAATGACGGGAATGGAAATTTTAATCCACTACAAAATATACTTTTCCCTGAAGGGGCTGATGCTTTTGAAATTGCTGATTTCAATCTGGATGGATATAATGACATAATTGCCAAAGGTAAGTTGACAGGAACTACTTTACGAGTTGTAAAATGGTTACCCAATGACGGAACCGGAAATTTCACCACAGTTAATTTAATCGATACCCTTCCCGATATTGGCGGCTATGATCTTTTTGTCAGAGATGTGAATAATGATAGTTTGCCTGATATTTTAGCAACTAGTTCAAATAAGATTCACCTGATAGAGAACCTAGGTTCAGGGAACTTCGGATCATTGCAAGATATTAAAGACATTTCTGCTTTTGATCTCTACCCTGCAGACTTAGATAATGATCAGGATATCGACTTCGTATCTTGTGTTTATGGAATTAAATCCAAGATTGAGTGGCACGAGAATACACAAAATAATTTAATAGACACAATTATCAAATGTGCCGATGATAGTTCCTTGATTTTTGGTGCTTATCAAACTATTCCCGGGGACTATATGGATTCTCTGCTCACTAGCTCAGGCAGCGATAGTATTTTGATAATCCGTTTAGAAAACTACCCAACCTATTTTCCTATAGATACAGTTAAAATCTGTGAAGGTGATTTTTATGAGTTCAATGGTCAGTATTTAACAACAGCTGGAACTTATTATGCAACTTTTCAATCTTTTCACGGATGTGATAGTATCCTTGAACTTCCACTAGAACTTATTCCTGCTCCAATGGTGAGTATTGATGATTTTAATCCGGATTCTGCCAGCCTCCAAGCGGGTGCGATTGCATTGCCAATTGGAATTCCTTCCGGAGGAGAATATGCTGGTGCTGGCGTAACTTCTCAAGGATTTGATCCCTCTTTAACTGGTACTGGTGAATTTTGGATTACTTATTCCTATACAGATACCATTACAAATTGTACCGGCAAGGATTCCACATCAATTACTGTTTATGACCCTTTAGGGATTAATGAATCAGTAATCAATCCTGTACAATTATTTCCAAATCCCGGAAGAGATAAATTTACTATAACCGGATCAAACATTCAATCAGTCCAGATTCACACTATCTCAGGTGAATTAATTAATGAACCAGAGATTACTAACAGAACGCGAATAGACTTCAATCTGATGGGCTATCCGAAGGGAGTATATTTCATCCGTATTGTAAACTCCGAGGATGAAATTATAAAGCTATTGATCTTGATGTAAACCCTTTTATGTAATGGGTCGAACTGTTTTATTTTTCTGATATTTAATTTTGTAATTCGAAAAGCCGAATAAGGACATAGCAACAAAAAACTCCGCAAAGCATTGATTGCTGCGGAGTTTTTTGTGAATCCGGAGGGACTCGAACCCCCAACCTCTTGGGCCGTAACCAAGTGCACTATCCAATTATGCTACGGATCCGTTTCGGGCTGCAAATGTAGTAAGAACTTCGAAAAAACAATGAATACTCAACAGATATTTGTAAAAAAATCAACCTTCCTCAGACGAAACGAAACGACTCATCGAAGTAGATTTCTTTTCCCCGGATATCGATAAAGCCCTCTTGCTTTAGCTTCTGAAGTACGCGCGTCACCGTTTCGTAAGTCAACCCGGAGTAACTCACCATATCCTTGCGACTGGGAGTGAATGCAAGTTTCCTTTCGCCCTCTCCCACCAAGCCAAATACCTCGGTAAAATACTGCAATACATATCGGACTTTCTCCTCGGCACTGGCTCGCAACAACCAGCGGGATTGTGTTTCCTTCCGATATAATTCCTCCAAACTTAAATGAAATAGCCGTTCCAACATCGTTGGATTCGAGCGCAAAGCAATCTGAAAACCTTTCATCGGAAAAAATACCAACTCTGCCTTGCTAAGCGATATAGCTGTTGTCCGAAATTTCTTCTCGCGATTGCGAAGCCCCCGAAAACCAATCATCATTCCATCGTACGAGAAAGAAACAATCTCCGGTTGATCGGAATCTAAACCCATCACTTCTTTAACAGCACCATAATGAATGGAATACACTCCTTCCATCACCTCGCCCTCCCGAAAAATTTCCTCTCCCGGCTGAAATATCAAGGTCGTTTTCTGATCACCTAATAGCTCAAGCCATTCAGTACGGGCTGTCTGCTTGAAAAAACAGTTCGTCTCCTTGCACTTAACACAATCGCGTGAATCAATCTGATAGGACATACATCATTTTTAACGAGGTAAAGGTAATTATTTCATGTTTTATCCAAGATTCATACTTCACCAAAAAGTATGTTTCAAATCATATTTTAAACGAAATTAAGAAAACTAAACCTATATTTGACAAAAATTAATATGACTTAAATCACATTATAATGAAACACTACTTCCTGTTAATCGGTCTTCTTTGTGGAACTATTTCATCCGGAATGGCTCAATTCACCTTGAGCGGAGAATTTCGTCCTCGTACCGAATACACCCATGGATTTAAACAACTGGCATCGAACGAGATGGATTATGGATTATTCACCTCGCAACGAACACGACTCAATTTTCAATTCCAAAATGAATCGCTCCTCACCAAAGTCGTAATGCAAGATATTCGTGTCTTCGGATCAACTCCACAGCTGAACGAATCGGACGCATTCAGTTCCTTGCACGAAGCTTGGGCCGAATTGAATCTGAACGAAGCCTTTTCGCTACGGATTGGTCGGCAGGAACTGGATTACGACGATGCACGAATTCTTGGGAATGTGGCATGGGCACAGCAAGCCCGCTCACACGATCTTTTCCTTTTAAAGTACGAGGGCAGTTTCAACATGCACGCGGGCTGGGCGCTGAACAACCATGCGCAAAACCTTACTTCGGGCCTCTACGATATTGGAAAGAACTACAAAGCCATGCAATTCCTTTGGTTTAATAAACGTTGCGAAGCCTTCCAAATTAGCTTGCTTGCTTTGAACAACGGCATGCAATATTACGATTACGACGAGAATGGCGCCATCAGCGATTATCATACGGCCTATAGCCAAACCCTGGGTGGTCGTTTTGTCTATCAAAAAAATTCCTTCCGATTCAATACCAATGCCTACGCCCAACTGGGGAAAGACCCAAGCAATCAGGAGTTAGCCGCCTATAACTTGCTGCTCGAAGGATTTTATCAGGTAAGCAAACCGTGGAATGTCGGGTTGGGATATGAACTATTGAGCGGTGGCTCCGAAATACAATCGGACGGAACGGTAAGAAACCTGGCCTTTAATCCACTCTATGGAACCAATCATAAGTTCAATGGACTCATGGATTATTTCTATGTGGGAAATCACCTCAACTCTGTTGGACTATCCGACCTTTATTTAATGACTCAATACAAAGCATCGCCTAAACTAATTTTCAACGCTCACCTGCATCATTTTTCTGCAGCCACCGATATCGTTGCAGTCAACCCGGCAATGAATCCAACGGAAACCTATGAACGTCCGCTAGGCATTGAACTCGATGTATTTGTCAATTACTTCTTTCATAGTCCGGAAGGAAATAAAGTGGCGAGCTTCACGCTGGGATATTCACAAATCCAAGGAACTTCTTCCTTGCAGTTGCTGAAAGGTGGATCGACCGAGACCATCAGTAATTGGGCTTGGCTCATGATTACCTATACTCCCCAGTTTTTCAAAACACCGAAAGTTTAAAGAACTAAAATACCAACCTACCCATGAAAAAATTCATCGAAATAACAGCTCCTCCGGCAAGATGGAAATTAGCAGCCATAGTGCTATCCGGCGTCCTGCTTGGCTTTGCCATCCTCACGATCTATTTCTCCAAAGCCTGGTCGTATCTGTCGGAAGATCCTAAAACCTGCGTCAACTGCCACATCATGGCTCCTCAATATGCCTCCTGGGCACACAGTGCTCATCGCGAGGTTGCTACCTGCAACGACTGCCACGTTCCGCACGACAATATCTTCAATAAATACTACTTCAAAGCGATGGATGGATTGCGCCATGCTACCATATTCACCTTACGAAACGAGCCTCAGGTTATTCGAATTCGAGCAGCAGGGCGCGAAGCAGTGCAACAAAACTGTATTCGTTGTCACCTGGAGCTCATCAAAGATGAAAAACTCCTTACTCAAACCGAGTATTTCCACCATTTCCGTACCGATCGGTCCTGCGTTCATTGCCATCGGGAAACTCCTCATGGACGAGTCAACTCCTTGAGCAGCGCACCTTATACAAGGGTTCCCATTGAACAAAGCCCAATACCCGAATGGATTCAAAAAGCCACGAAGTAAAATCAGTAACGAACAGACAACTAAATAAAACACTTTAAATCATTAACGTATGAAAACCATTAGAGAACGAATTGAAAAGAAACCTTGGTTAGGTTGGCTTATTTTTCTGGGATCGATGATCGTAGTCTTTCTCATCGGATTATTAGGATCGTCGATTATGGAACGACGTGCCGAAGCCATTTTTGCCTATGCACCACCGGTAAAAATTAACCAATGGGAACCCCGCAACGAAGTTTGGGGCGAGAACTATCCACGACAGTATAACAGTTATTTACAAACCTCCGACACCAGCTTCAGAAGCAAATACATGGGATCGGCTACTGTCGATGTATTAGCGGAAGATCCTCGCCTGGTAATTCTCTGGGCAGGTTATGGCTTTTCGAAAGATTATAAGCAAGGACGTGGACACTACTATGCCGTTGAGGACGTGCACAATACCCTACGAACTGGCGGTCCTAAAGATGAAACCGATAAAACCATGCCCTCTACCTGTTGGACTTGTAAGAGTCCGGATGTACCACGCTTAATGGAACAAGAAGGAATTGCCGAATTCTACAAAGGTACTTGGGCGTCGAAAGGTCATGAAATTGTGAATCACATTGGTTGTGCCGATTGCCACGATTCCGAAACCATGAATCTGCATATTTCACGCCCGGCATTGGTTGAAGCTTTTGAAGCTCGTGGGAAGGACATTAGCAAAGCCAGTCACCAGGAAATGCGTTCGTTGGTATGTGCACAATGCCACGTGGAATATTACTTCGATAAAACGAAAGTAGAAGGAGCACAATACCTTACCTTCCCCTGGAAAGAAGGGATGACCATGGAAGATATGGAACGCTACTACGATGCTATTGAATTCAGCGATTGGACTCATAAGCTCAGTAAAGCTCCTATGCTTAAAGCGCAACATCCCGATTACGAAATATTCCTCACCGGAGTCCATGCCGACCGCGGTGTTTCTTGCGCCGATTGCCACATGCCCTATACCAGCGAAGGTGGGCAAAAATTCACCTCGCATCACATGTCATCTCCTCTAAGCAATGTATCCTCCAGCTGTCAGGTTTGTCACCGCGAGGAAACCGATAAGTTGGTTGCCAATGTGTACGAACGTCAAACGAAAGTGATTGAGCTTCGCGACGAATTAGAAATCAATTTGGTTTACCTGCATTTGGAAGCAGCCAAGGCATGGGAATTAGGAGCAACGGAAACCGACATGCACGAAATACTCCAGGGTATTCGGAAAGCTCAGTGGCGTTGGGATTATGCAGCTGCCAGCCACGGAGGAGCCTTCCATGCGCCCCTTGAATCATCTCGCATTATCGGGCACGGCATTCAAATAGCGCAGGAAACTCGTTTATCCTTAGCACGCGTACTTGCCAAACTTGGCATGACCGAGCAACTTGCCTATCCCGACATCAGCACCAAAGCTAAGGCTCAGGCTCTAATTGGATTAGACATGGATAAACTCAACGAAGAAAAAGCCTATTTCCTCGAAAATTTATTACTCGACTGGAAAGAAGAAGCTGCTCAACGAGAAGCGACCTATTAATTATTGCATCCATTCTTCAGTAAGCCTCTGCTCATTTGAGTAGGGGCTTTTTTGCTTTCTTGCATCCATGACTTCCGCCACTATTCAGCTAATCGGGCTAAAACGACAAAAAAAGAGAGTACGATTTATTGAAAGGAATTTGAGTGGGGCTATAAATTAAAACACCCATTTTAAAAAAATCGATTGCAATGGTGTGTGGCACTTTCTGCAACTCGAGCCATGCTTGTTGCATTCCGCTATTCCAATTTATATCATCGAATAATAAAATTGCATCATCGGCCAAATAGGGCTTAATCTGCCAAAAATAATCCAAGGTTGGTTGGTACTGATGATGCCCATCGATGAAGACTAAATCGTAAGCAGGATGCTCGGGAAGAACTTGAGGAAGTAACTCGGAATAAAAACCGGTATACAAGTGATACGATGCCTGAACATGAGTCATTCCCTCCAATCGGTGCCTTGCGCACTCCTGTAATGCCGGAATTCCTTCGAGGCTTACGAATCTAGCTATTGAATTATCGGCCAAAGCATGATAAAAATACTGTCCGGAAACACCCAAATTGGTTCCAAGTTCGAGTATGCTCTGTGATTTAAATTGCCTGGCAATCCAATAATAAAAACCAGCCCAAAAAGGTTTTGAAGCAGCATGTTGGTAAATAGTAGCAATATCCGAGCTCCTGCCGGGATGAATCGGATCCAGCTTTATCATTGTGTTGTTCAACTTCAAGGTTGCTTCGTATTCGCGTAGGGCATTAATACCGGGAATTTGGTCGAGTCCACCTCGCTTTCTTATACGACGGTATGCAGAATACACCGACTGCTCCGATCGTAACGAACTAGATGCCAGGCCTTTTAACACCTCTTCCCGACTAAAGCCTGAATCAATAAAATGCTTTAACTTTTGAATTCTTTTTTTAATCATGGGGTTTATAAATAGATGAATCTCAAACCTAGCCAAAAAGGAACCCAAATAAAAGATACTATGTAACACATTCCACTCCTTTCTTGAAAGCATAGGAGGCGTTCCGGCAGCAGTGCCGGGTAGCTTGGGGCGCTTCCTATGAATTGAATGGATGCCATGCTTGTCCTTCGATAAAAACGAAGCCATTCAAACTTGGATTATCAACTCCGAGCATTCCACGAATCCTTTTAAAGATTTATTTCTAACACCAATAAAATCAAGAAAACCGAACCGTTAAATATGTTAGCCGCCCATGAAAAACTATTGGAGGCAGAGCAAGCCATTCAAGCCCTTTTTGGGAATCTAAGGGGTATCTTCTACTCCTTGATATGCGGACCGTCGGGCATCAACCATTTCATATTTCCATTCAGTTCCCTTAAGTTTGTTGTTTTTAACGCCCAAATCAAGCTATAAATGATTGTACTTTGGAATAATTTCAGCCTAACTATTCATTGGATCGACCTCAGCATTTTCCTCATCTACCTCGTTCTCATGCTTGGCATTGGCTTCTACTTCCTGAGAAAAAACAAATCGGAGGAAGATTACTACGTAGGTGGGCGATCCATGTCGGCCGGGCATATTGGTTTATCGGTAGTGGCAACCGACGTTGGTGGAGGTTTTTCAATTGGATTGGGTGGTTTAGGATTTTTGATGGGTTTATCCGGAAGTTGGATGCTCTTTACCGGCCTGCTGGGGGCTTGGCTCAGTTCCGTTTTTCTTATCCCAAAGGTGTATCATCGTTCGCGGATTAAAAACCACCTCACCTTTCCTCAAATGCTCCTCGATCGATACGATACGCGCGTTGCTCTCGTAGCCGGAATCATTTCCCTGATAGGCTACACCGGATTTACCAGTTCACAAATTTTAGCCGGGGCGAAACTGGCAGCAGCAACTTTCCCCAGCCTTCGCATCATCGATGCTGTGCTCATTATGGGAGTCATCGCGGTAATTTACACGGTCGTAGGAGGTATCAAAGCAGTCATTTACACCGACACCTTCCAATGGATCATTCTCATGTCGGGACTCATATTTATCGGAATTCCCATTGGGTTTGTCCAATTAGGCGGATGGGAAGCCATCTATGAAGCATTACCACCGGCCTACTTCACCTTAAATAACCTGAGCTGGGCTCAAGGGGTGAATTGGTTCATTACCATTGTGCCCATTTGGTTCATCGGCATGACACTCTACCAGCGAATTTATGCTTGTCGCGACGAGCAAACAGCCATTAAAGCCTGGCGAATTGCCGGATTCTTTGAATGGCCTGTTATGGCCTTTATGGGAATTGTGCTCGGTATGTTTGCTAAAGTAGCCTTCCAGCAGGGTCTATTCACCGAACTGGGCTACGCTCCCGGATCGGAAATTGATTCGGAGCTGGGACTTCCGCTCTTTCTTCGTAACATTTTGCCCGTCGGCTTAATGGGACTCATGATGTCGGCTTATTTTTCGGCTATCATGTCAACAGCCGATAGTTGCCTCATGGCTGCTTCGGGTAACTTAACCGGCGACATCCTGCCTCTTTGGCGACGCCAAGTAAAGCAAGTGCAAGCTTCGGAGCAAAGCGAAAAAAACAGAAAATCAATCCGGCTTTCACAGCTGGTTACCTTGATCATTGGAATCTTGGCGGTGCTTTTGGCAACCAAGATGCAAAACGTGCTGGAGCTCATGTTATACTCCTATGCCTTTATGGTTTCCGGACTCTTTGTTCCAGTGCTGGCTCTCTTGATACAAAAGCAACCCAATCGGTTAGCGGCACTCACTTCGATGTTAACCGGAGGGTTAAGCACCTTGGGTTTAATTATTTGGGACGAACCACTGTTTTTTGGGCTAGACCCAATTTTTTTCGGCATCCTCATTAGCACCTTTAGTTACTTCATTGTCAGTAAGTTGAATCGTCCTTCGAGCGTGTAAACCCCACTAGGATAAATTGCCACCCTTCACGGTTTGCATCGCCCCAGCGGATAGGGGTAAGAATTTGCAAAAGAGCCCTTTTCAGATAGCGAAATAATTGAGAATTAATTCTATATTTGCGGCGCAAAATTTTTTTATTAATCATTTATTTGAAATTATGCCAACAAAAATTCGATTAGCACGACATGGAAGGAAAAGAAAGCCTTTCTACCACATTGTGATCGCAGACAGCAGAGCACCACGGGATGGTAAGTACATTGAACGAGTGGGTTCGTACAATCCGAATACAAATCCGGCAACCATCGAATTAGATTTTGATCGTACCCTGGATTGGTTTCAGAAAGGAGCGCAACCAACCGACACCGTTAAAGCTATTTTAGGCTATACGGGAATCATTTACAAAAATCACTTGCTTAAAGGAGTAAAGAAAGGAGCCTTCACCTTGGAGGTTGCCGAAGAACGCTTCAAAGATTGGTTAGAAGCCAAGCAAGCGAAAATTGAAGCTAAGAAAGCTCATCTCGACGATGAAAAGACGAAAGCTGAAAAGAAACGCTTAGCTGCCGAAGCCAAAGTGAACGAAGAGCGCGCCAAAGCGCTAGCCGCCAAACAATCGGAATTAGTCGCCGAGGCAGAAGCCAACAGCGAAGCTGCCGAAGAAACCACCGAGGAAGTAGCCGATCAAACAGAAACGACTACCGAAGAAACATCCAACGAATAAACCTCCGGTTTATCCTAATAAAAGCCCGACCTATCCGTCGGGCTTTTTTTTTACCATCGCTCGGAGAAATATCCAATTCATTTCTTTATTTTCAGGGCTTTTTCTAACCAATTCTACCAGTTACAATTTGCTATGTTGGTAATTCATTCAAAGGACTATTCGCAGGTTGCTACCATTGGCAAAACGCATGGCTTGGAGGGTGCCTTAAACCTTCAATTAAGCGATCAATTTCCCAATTCGGCCGACAACCTCGATTTTCTCTTCATCCTGAGAGAAGGCCACTTGGTTCCCTACCCGCTTCAATCGCTCGAGTTCAAAACAAACGACCTTGCACTGGCTGAACTAGGTTTTATCGACAATAAAGATCAGGCGCGCGAGCTGCTGGGAGAAGCCGTTTTTCTACCTATAAACCAGTTAAATACCCAAGAACAGTCACTTAGCTTGGCTAGTTTAGTTGGATTTTCACTCTTTACAGAACAAAATATCCCCTTGGGTAATATCGACGACCTAATTGAAATCCCTAATAACCCCTTGTTCCAAATTGAGTATCAGGGAAAAGAAATTCTAATCCCTGCCAACGAATCCTTATTCCTCGAAATCGACGAAGAAACCAAAGTTCTTCGCATGCAATTACCCGCAGGCTTATTAGACCTCTATCTCAACGACGAGAATCAGGATGAATTCGATAAACCGGAATAAAACCACTCTATGCTAAGTATTCAGAAAAAACTCAGTAATCCCTTTTATGTGCTGCTTGGCCTACCGGCTACTGCCATGGGATTTGGATTATCCATTCAAATTGCTGTTTTGAGTTGGATTTTACGAACAAAATACGGTTTGGAAATTCACGAGATAGGTATCGTTTGGGCTGCCGGTCCAATAGCCGGAATCATTGGTCAACCAATCGTAGGATTAATCAGCGACAAAGTTTGGTTTTTAGGCGGACGACGCAGGCCTTTCATCTTGATTGGCGGAATCCTTACAGCCCTCAGCATCCTGGCTCTACCGAATATCGATGTAGTCAGCAGTTTTCTTGGAATCACCAATTTAATGGCAGTGGCCATAACGGTTGCTCTAACGCTGGATTTAGCCATCAACATCAGCTTTAATCCCACCCGTTCGGTAATTGCCGACGTTACTCCCGAAGGGGAAAAACGGACTAAAGGGTACACTTGGATGCAATCCATTTCGAATCTGTTTGGCGCGCTGGCTTATCTCATTAGTGCCCTGGTTGGTAATTATGAATTAATTTACATAGGTGTTGGTATTATCCTGATTTTCTCGCTATTACCTATCTTCATCATTGAGGAACCAAAAACCTTGAATGGTTCAGCCGACCTAAACGAGAATGAATCCCATTCGGGCAAAACGAACTGGCCGCAGCTCATGCGCATTTATTTTGCCCATGGATTTTCCTGGTTGGGGATTCAAACCATGTTCATCTACCTTTTTGCTTTCTTAGAACGAGTTTTATCGGTTAGCGATGCAGCTTCCTTAGGAGCCATTACCGGTTGGTCCTTTTTTATTCTCAACGGAGTAGGCTTTCTCATCCCCATTTTTCTGCTTCAACCTTTGAGCGAACGTTTTGGACCTGTAAAAATTCATCGCTTATCGGTTGCCACCATGGCCATGGGCTATTTAGGCATCGCCTTCTTTGTCGAAAGCACTTGGGTACTTTATGCTTTCTTCTTCATTCTGAGTATTGGATGGTCGGCAGTGGTATCCCTTCCTTTCGCCATCATGTCGGAGAATGTCGATCGTTCCAACATGGGTTTTTTCATGGGAATATTTAATCTCTCCGTGGTCCTGCCTCAACTAATTGCCAGCCTCGCAATTGGTTTTCTCATTAACCGATACATCGACCAATTCGCCAGTATCGTCTTCCTCTTAAGCGGCGTATCCCTCGCAATCTCGGCTCTCTTGTGGGGGCTGGTTAAAGAAACAGGCATTAAAAGAAAAGCATGAACGGAGATCCACACTTATATCAACGACTGAACGAACTAGGCATTTCCTTTGACTATCATGAGCATCCTCCTGCTCCTACCATCGAAATTGCAAAAGAATATTGGAAGTCGATGGATAGTGGTCATTGTAAAAATCTATTCTTTCGAAATCATAAAGGGAATCGGCATTACCTGGTAATACTCGACCATCGCTACGAATTGAATATCAAAAAGATAGAACAACTACTCCGCCAAGGAAAAATTAGTTTCGCTTCTGAATCTCGTTTACAAAAGTACCTGGGAGTCAAACCTGGGTCAGTTACCCCTTTCGGATTGATTTACGATCAGGATCATGCCGTTCACGTCTTCCTCGACGAACGCCTGAAAGAACACGAAAGGCTTAGCTTTCACCCGCTGGAAAACACAGCATCATTGGTGATTGCCTACACCGATTTGATCCGTTTCCTCGAGGAACAAGGAAATTCCTACGAGTTTATTTCGACCGACTAAACACCTGATAATGATGCTTCTATTTCGCTTTCTGATTCTGTCCTGGATGCTACTAACCTCCTTAAACACCTGGTCGCAGGATTATCGCATTGTCAGTTTTAACCTACGATACGACAATCCAAACGACCCTTATGTTTGGCAAGAAAGAAAAGGTGAAATTGCCAAAACCATCATCGCCAACGAGATTGGAATTGCTGGTTTTCAAGAAGTTTTGCATCATCAACTCATGCAATTAGACAGCATACTTCCGGATTATTCGCAAGTCGGAGTGGGTCGCGACGATGGAAAAACAAAAGGAGAATACGTTCCCATTTTTTATCAGAAGGATCGATTTACCCTCCTTGAAACAGGAACTTTTTGGCTCGCAGAAAATCCAACCGACACCGGAAGTGTTTCTTGGGATGCTGCCCTGCCGCGCATTTGTACCTGGGCTACATTCTACGATACTGAGCTCGACCGGAATCTCCTTTTTCTGAATACTCATTTCGATCATGTTGGCGAAACAGCCAGGCTTGAAAGTGCCAGAGTTATTTTGGAGTTTACGCAACAAGCTCCATCCGATTATGGAATTATTCTCACCGGCGACTTTAACGCGCAGCCGCATGAAGCTCCCATCCAAGAGCTGGACTTTTTCCTGTATCGTGGAGGACGCGAATCAGGCAACGATCACAAAATTAAATCGAGCTTTAATCATTGGGGCGAGAGTAAACAACCCCTGCTCATCGATTTCATCTTTCATTCTCCTCATTTTAAAGCTTCCCATGATGCAATACTCTCCTCTATTCAGCAAGAACTCATTCTTTCCGACCACGATGCCATTTTGCTTCATTTAAACTGGAAATAAGAAGCTTATGAAATACACCTACAACTAATTAATCCCACCAACCACGATGAATAGATGATGGGGATTCCATCAGACCTTTATAAATAAAATTGCATACAGATGAAAAATAAAAATCATCCTTATAAAGACAAACAAGCTCAGTTCGATCGTCGTTATCTTGAAATGGCGACCATTTGGGCCGAAAACAGTTACTGTAAACGAAAAAAGGTAGGCGCACTAATCGTAAAAAACAAAATGATCATCAGCGATGGGTATAATGGCACCCCAAGCGGATTCGAGAATCAGTGCGAAGACGAAGATTTCACCACATACCCGTGGGTGCTCCATGCCGAGGCAAATGCTATCACGAAAGTGGCCAAGTCTAATAATTCGTCCGATGGGGCAACACTTTACGTCACCACCCTTCCCTGTTTGGAATGTTCGAAATTGATTATCCAGTCGGGTATTAATCGAGTGGTTTATTCGAACGATTACAGAAACAAAGCGGGACTAGAACTGTTACAAAAAGCAGCCATTGAAATTATTCAAATGGAATTAGATACCGAATCGGAACTATCCGACAAACAAGAATAAGAAAACACGCATGAAAAAAGGCATCTTCCTCTTTTTACTCTTTATCCTGGCTTTTTCAACAAGCTTTCGTGCAGTAGCTCAAACAGCACCCAACAAATATTGGATCCAGTTCACCGACAAAGCAGGAAGCCCTTTTTCGCTAAGTCAACCGCAGGACTTTTTATCGCCACGTGCCCTAGAACGACGAATGCATCAGCAAATCCCCCTGATCGAAAACGATTTACCGGTTAACCCGCATTATATCGACAGCGTACTTTCCTACGGAGTAAAGCTGCACTCCCGATCGAAATGGTTCAATGCCATAACCATCGAAACAATGGAGCCCGCTGTATTAGGAGCAATCCAATCCCTTCCATTTGTAGCAAACACGCAAAAAGTACTTCGTTACCAGTCGACAAGAGCCGGTGAACCCGAAGAACCAGCGCCTAGCTCGCTAAAAGTGGAGCTCGACACCCAAAACTTTTACGATTATGGCATAGCCTTCCCTCAAATTGAAATGCTAAACGGTCATATTTTGCACAATTCCGGTTTCCGTGGAGCAGGAATACACATTGCTGTTATCGATGCAGGATTTCTAAATACCGATACAATCCCCATGTTTGATAGTCTCCGAAGTCAGGGACAAATCCTGGGAACCTGGGATTTTGTCGATAAAGAAGAAAGTGTTTATGAAGATTTCTCCCATGGAATGAAAGTGTTATCGGTAATGGCTGCTAATGCTCCCGGCGAAATCATTGGAACCGCCCCCGAAGCGCATTATTGGTTGCTACGCAGCGAAGATGCTGTAACCGAATACCTGGTCGAGGAAGATAATTGGATTGCTGCCGCTGAATTTGCCGACAGCGTTGGAGCCGACATTTTAAACACCTCACTGGGTTATAATCTTTTTCAAGATTCCTCAACCGATCATAGCTACGCCGATATGGATGGAAATACGACCCGAATCACCATTGCCTCCGACATTGCTGCCGCGAAAGGCATGTTGGTGGTTAATTCGGCCGGCAATACAGGGATGAGTTCTTGGAATTATATCGTCGCTCCTGCCGATGGCGACAGCGTTTTAGCCGTTGGGGCAGTCGATGAATGGGGGGAATACGCTGCCTTTTCAGGCAAAGGGCCTAGTTACGACGGTCGAGTAAAGCCCAATGTATGTGCGATGGGAGCCAGCACAGTTATTGCTGCGAACGATGGGAGCATTGCCATTGGTAGCGGAACGTCCTTTTCGTCGCCAATCATTGCCGGTGCAGCGAGAAGCCTGTCTTTGGCAAGCCAATCGAAGCTTGAGCAATATGGAAATCCTTAAAGCCATCGAAGAATCGGCGCACCAATACGACCAACCCGACTATGAATTGGGTTATGGAATTCCCGATTTTGCCAGAGCGAACATGCTGCTTCAAACCCAGCAATTCGAATCCGGCATTAGCGAAAACTCGCTTATTCGCGTTTTCCCAAACCCCTTCAACCATTCTTTTAGGCTGAAGCTGTTTCTAAATCAGAATCAAGACATTCGCATCGAGCTAGTCGATCCGCTGGGACGGATTGTTGCTTCTGCTCCTGAGGCATTTGAAAGGAATTCGTTTATTGAATACGAGTTTCAATCCCTGGATCATCTCAAGCCAGGCGTCTATTTCCTCCAAGTTCGATTTGTCGATAAATTTGAATCCATCCCGGTCATAAAGCTTTAATAAGCAACCAGATAGACCGGAATACTGTCCTATTTTAAAGCGAAATTCCCGACAGCACTGCGTATTTCTACTAAACGACGGGGCGAAGTGGCGACTCGGCGAACGAAAGCAGTCATTCTAGTTCAAGGAATGGTCAGCGAGATGAACCAAACAAAAGCCAAGAGCCAAAAGCCAACAGCCAACAGCCTCCCGAACGCTTTCGGAAAGCCAACAGCCAAAAATTGGAGCGTAGCGGAAATTCCGATAACGGAGTGTATTGGAAGTGAAAAGGCTCGTTTTCAGTATTAAACTTGGATCCGATTTTCGACTTGAATCAAATCTGTGCAAATCCGTCAAATCCGTGTCATCGGTGTTCTAAGTAAACGACGGAAGTGAAAAGGGAACAGGGAACAGTGAAAAGTCAAGGACCCAGCCCTGAGCACCAAATTGATTAGCAAGAATAATCAGCCACAGTTGAAATACATAAAAAAAGGCGCTCCATTCAGAGCGCCTTTCGCGAAACATCATACTAACTAATTCTGATTGAGATTAAAGATTGCTTAATTGTTGAGTTTGATTTGTGTGGACATTGATGTTTCGTATTACTTTTTTTTAGGAGCCAGCTACAGCCGTGCTATCGCAAACGCCATCGCCATTTCCATGACCCGGACCATTACCCATTCCATTACCAGGGCCGTTTCCTTGGCCATTACCTTGACCATTGCCTGGTCCGTTACCTTGACCATTACCATAACCCGGTCCGTTAGGTGTGCCATCGCCTAATCCAAGACAATCGGGAGTGCTGGTGTGGTGAGGAGTGCTTAAAATTTCATCGTAGGCAAGTTGGTCTAATACAACAGGAACATAGGTTACACCATTATTCGCCAGTTGTTTTGCAAAGGCTTTGAGGTGATTTTTTGAACCACTAAGAAGGTTATCATACACAACCAGTAAGTTTTCATTGGTAGTGGCAAGCATTAATTCCTCCAAATCGAGGATATCGACCTCTTCAACCAAAGCTCCAACGGTCAGAGCTTCGACCAATCCAACAGATCCATCGGCATATAAATCGTTGTAAAGTGTTTGTAAATCGGCATTGTTATACTCACCTGCAATACCGGTTGCCGGGTCGAGTAACTGATAGAAATCGATCAGAGCCAAAATGGCGGTTGTATGACGATCTTCCGATTCTGATATGCGATTAAAGATTGGGAGATTAAAATCAGCATAAAAAGCTGCATATAAATCTCTTGCAACTAATTCTTCTTCGCGCATTAAATACAAACCAGCTTGTTCATCGGTCGATAAGGAATCGGTTGGAACAAAAGTCGTTTGAACAGATTTAACGGAGAATTCCGGAATTTCAGTAGTCAGGATCGGAGATTCGTTCGCATTTTCGTCGCATGCGCTTAAAGCGAACAAGATTGCTGTGGCAGATAGCCAAATTTGAATTTTTCTCATAGTTGTTGATTTTGAATTGGTTTGAATTAAATGAACTATTTGGGTTGACACTGTGTCCTAAGTTTTTTGAAATTCCGAAAGATCCTGTTACTGATTATGGTCTGCCTCTCCGATGCCGGAACCGACCTTCGGATCGTGGTTCGAAGGGTTGATTTTGAGCCATCCTGTCGAACATGTACGCTAATTCCTCTTGTTGTTTGGGCGTTAATTCAGCCTTTAATTCAAGGTAGTAGCGTGCCGTTTTTTGTTTGAGTTGTGTATGCAGCTTGCCAATCCTTTGAGTGGCAGACTCCAGCTCACTATCATTCACTGGATTGGCGTTTAGCAAATCGAACATTTTTACCCGCTCTTCTTTCAATGCAAGTTTAATTTCATGCACTTGCTCCCTGTACTCTTGGGTAAAAGGTTTAACCTTTTCAATCTGCTCATCGCTCAGGCCTAAACGGCGGTGAAGCGCACGGCTCATCAATTGTTCATCGCCCTGCTCCATAGGAGCTCTGTCGCGAATTCCCGGCGGAATGGGCTCTTTCCGCTGCGACATCAACACAATAGTTGATAAGTTTGTGACTATCAGGAAGATTATAATCCAATAAAGCCACCGATTAGTACTAGAAGTTTCCATTTTATTTAGTTTGGTTGGTTTGGTTCAATGCTTTGCTTTTATAAGCCTTCGAAAATGGTTTCGTCGATGCACTCGAAGTGAGTTTCCGTCACACTCAAATAGGATTGTAATAAATCCGAATCGGAGTCAGAAACCGTAACAGGTCCTAGCCCCATGCTTATGAGCCAACTTAATCCAATGCCGAGTACCACTGCTGCCGCATAGGGAAAATACTGAAACAGCTTAATTGGTTTTTTGGCCGATTCAACCGATAGCTCAGAACCCACTGAAAATTGCTTGTTTTCTTCAACGCTTATTTGGGCTACTTCGGCCATAATTTGTTCGGTTAAACCCGGGATAAGCTCCTGGACTCGTTCCCTTGCATGAAACTGATAAAAGGAATTCATTTTTTGGGCGAAAGAAGCGCACTCAGAGCAACGATCTAAATGAAGCTCTAAGTGCTGCTTACTCTGTTCAGATAAGGATTCCCATCCCTCTATTAGCTGATATTTTACTTCACTGCATTTCATCGTTTCATCTTTTCTTGCTTGCTGATGCGATTAACTCTTTGTAGCGGCGCATCTGTTTATCTGACACTGCTTTTTTTAAAAACTTGCGCGGGATAACCATTTTTTTATCCTCGATCTACAACTTTTTCAAGTAAGGCTCGTAAATTAACTTTTGCACGATGCATTAAGGACTCAACCGCAGAAACACTCGTTCCCATAATCTCGGCTACCTCCTGATACGAGTTTTCTTCCAATTTATGTAGGATAAATGCTTCGCGTTGCTTTTCAGGCAAAGCGTCGAGTGCCCGATAAAACCACTTCTTTTGCTCGGATTGTAATAATTGTATATCGCTTGAATCGGATGAGAAGGAAGAATGATTTGCTTCGTTGAGCTCAGTGCTTGTGATGCGTTTCGATTTACGAAGAAAGTTCAAGCTCTTATGAATAGCTATCCGGGTCAACCAGGTTTTAATGCTTGAGTCGCCCCTAAATTCAGAGGCCGAACGAAAAGCCTGAATAAACACTTCTTGAGTCAAGTCGCTTGCCTCATCGCGATTATGCGTATAAGCCAAACAAACATTCAAAATGCTCACCTGGTACCGATCGACTAATTCCCGAAAGAACCGAGGATCGCGCTGATTAAATAATTCAATCTCTTTTTTGTCCACACACATTATTTTAACTCTTTTATTGGACAACTAACTCCTTAAGAACTTGCGCCTATTCCGAATTATTTTTCTACAAAAAAAAAGCAGCAGAATCGAATGATTTTGCTGCTTTCTTTTAAGTCAATTTAGTTAATAAAAAACTATTCTACCATTAAGGGTCGCACGAGTTTTTCACGCTCGGTTTGAACTTGATAGAAATACATACCGGCTTCTAATTGACTAACATCAACCGTAAATACGTGCGATTCTGAGCTTATTTCACCATTCCAAACCGACATCACTTCAGCTCCAATGGCATTGAGCAAACGAATCTGACAATGGGTAGCTTCATTCAAGCTTACCTCCAACTGAACCACGTGGCTAGCCGGATTTGGATAGGCACTAACAGACACCTCAAATGCTTCGTTGCTTTGCTTTGTTACCAAAGAGGCAATCTGAATAGAATTGGTCCGATAAGTACCATTTCCTTCCTTCCAATCCTGGATGAAATAGATTAAAGGCTCAGCATGATTGGATTCATATACTTCCAGGTGAAAGCTTTCTCCGGCATACAAGCCATCTTTCTCAGAACTGGTCTCATCGTCGCCCCAAACAGGAAAAGCCAAGGTTTCACCATCAAATTTGGCACGACCAACAAGTACACCCTGAGGATCGACAACAGCTATTTCAGCACCAATAGAAGGATGAATCTCCCAGGCATCGCGCTCAATAGCAAGGGTCATGTTGCCATCGGTGCGAACAGGCTCTGCGAGAATCTCAAATAGAGGCTGATGCACATAGCTTTTAGCAAATAATTCATCATTCGCAGGGAATTGAATCACGTTGGATGCTGAACAATTAATTTGATAACCTTGACCGGGAATCATATTGCCAATATTGTCCAGGTTGAAGCTTGGCCAATAGACCAAACCAAGTTGGTTCTTAACTATAATGATATCCGAAGCTATTGGCTGCAGCATATCGGCGATGGGTGCCGGCTCCAGACGCGGGTAGGAAATCATGCTCCAACCTGTCGGAATCGATATATCGAGTGTATCCGGGTTAAATACCGAACCAGTCAATGTAAAGACATCACTTTGGATCATTTTCAACTGATAACCTTCTTCTAACTCCCACTCACCAATGAAATTAATAGAGAAGGCCGGCCAGTAAACAGCACCTGTTTCATCTTTCATCAATTCGATGTTCGATGCAACCGATGATAATACGTAAGGCAAACTAAAGTCTTGCGGTAAAACATTAATAGAAACAATGTTCCAATTCGAAAGTAAAGTAAAACTCAAGGTCGATTGGAAATTGGTGCTAATCGATTGTAAGGCAGATATACCACCAACTGCAAACTCGCCCTGATGGGTAATATCGGGCATATTAATCGCTGCATATTCAGCTGCTACAAAATATTCAGCGTCTTCGGCTAACTTCCAAACCTTCCAAACAAAAGCTTCGTTTTCCTCAAATCCATTGTTCAAGCCAGACTGAGCACCATAAATGGGGAAAGTATCGGTCTGAGCAGTTTGATACTGAATAAAACCTCCACAAAACCATGTTCCTTGCTCTTCATAGAAAACTCCTAGATAATCGCCGTTCACTAAGGATACTCCATCAATCGAGACAGGTATTCCGGATGGAACAATCATTTGATGAATCAAACCAGTGTTCTCAACCACCCAATCAGGAGCTCCGGTTGGTTCCGATACTTCGACCGAAATTTCTTTCTCACAACTCACAGCATCAATTACAGTTAAGGTGTAAATTCCTGCTGTCAGTTGATCAATACCAGCCGTTGTAGCACTATTCGACCAGAAGTAGCTATAGGGCGATACACCGCCTGATACACTGACACTAATAGAACCATCGCTTCCACCAAATACACTTACAGGAGTAACATCGCTTGTAATCTGAATATTGGCTGGCTGAGTAAGACTTACCGCCACACTATAAATACAACCATTTGAATCGGTAACTGTGGCTGAGTAATTCCCGGGATTTAAGTTTGAACGTTCGTTCACATTCAAACCATTATTCCAAACATAGAAATAAGGAGCTGTTCCTCCCTGACCACTCAAGGAGATAAATCCATCGGCAGCACCAAAGCAACTCACATTTTCCTGAATCACATTCATACTTAACAACGCGGGCTCTTCAACGAGCAACGCATTTTCAACACTACAACCATTCGCATCAGTCAAGGTGTAAGTGTAGTTTCCTGCCTCTAAACTTTCCAGACTGAAATTGCTTGAACCCGTATTCCAACTAATAAAATAAGGTGCAATCCCTCCGGTAGCCTGTATCGAAATAGATCCGTCGGTCAATCCAAAGCAAGAAATCATTTCTATGGTTTCTTGTGCCGACAAGGCAGTTGGTTCCTCCACGGAAATGGCTAACAAGGTTGAACAGCCATTTATATCAACTACACTTAATTCATATACACTAGCACTCAAAGAATTCAGATCCTCCGATGTTTCTCCATTGGACCATGAGTAAGCATAAGGCTGAGTTCCTCCATTCACCATTACATCGATGCTTCCATCGATTCCTCCAAAACAAGATACCGGTAGGCTGGTATAAGTAGCCACGAGCATATCGGGCTCTTCAACGTCATAATCAAACAGATATTCGCAGTTGTTGGCGTCGGTCACCGTAAGAGAATAAGTTCCTGCACTTAAGGCTGATACATCTTCGCTGGTTTCGTTATTCGACCAAACAAAAGCATACGGTGCTGTTCCGCCGGAAACACTTACATCGATCGAACCATCCGTTCCGCCGTTGCACAATACGTTCAGCACATCGGCAGAAGCGATCAAGGCGGCAGGTTCGGTGATTTCGTAGCTGGCTGTGAAGACGCAGTTGTTGGCATCGGTCACCGTAAGAGAATAAGTTCCAGCAGCTAAGGTGGATAGATCTTCGCTGGTTTCGTTATTCGTCCAAACGAAAGTGTAAGGAGCTGTTCCGCCGGAAACACTTACATCGATCGAACCATCTGTTCCACCGTTG
>JAGYLP010000011.1 GCA_018401015.1 Bacteroidales bacterium | reverse complement strand
ATCGATGTTCGGATAGGTAGTGGACCAGGTAATTTCAACCTCACCTTGATCGCAAACTGCTTCGTCGTCGATACTAGTTAGCGTGATGGGATTGAAGTTGACCGAAAAACTTTGTTCAGCTAGAGAGCAAGTATCTGTAAAGGTAGAAGAGTAACTAATCGATTCTACTTTTACTGGGATTGCAGCGGTAGCCGAAATACCATCAACAAATACGGTCCATTCATCGTTTAAATTACTATGATTTTCAAGCAAAGCAGCATTTCCTCCTAGCATATCGCTGAGATAAATCGTGTCTTCACCAGAAATAGAATAAGGAGAAGTCATAACAGAAACACCGTTGTAGAACACATCAAAAACTCTTGAACCAATTGGGAAACCAGCTTGATCGGTAGTTGTAATTTGAGCATTTACTAAAGTTCCCGAGGGAATTGATTGAGTCGAAAAATCTGGATAGCTAACAGTAAAGTCAATTATGGCAGGAGCATTGACAACACCATTGATATCATCGATCGTAGCTATTGTTACTCCGGTTGGACAAACAGAAGAGCCACTAGTAACATAAATTTTAAAAAACTGTGTTCCAACAACATTTTGCATGCTATAAACTCGATTTCCGGAGGCAATTCCCCCATTTGAAGTGGCGCCTAAAGCGGTAAGAGCCTGAGATTCTGTTAAATTGGTGGGACCAAAAGTTCCGAACGAAAATTCAGGTAGCCCCTCATACCCACTGATTGTGGAGCTATAAACAGCTGTAGTTCCCGGAATTTCCGCACCAGTGGAGCCAGTCGAACCACCCGTTTGAACGACCCATTTAGAACCAATAACTAAGTTATTCTTGTTAATGGCATCATTCGATGGTCCAGCTGCACCGGATCCTGTATTCACATTAGGCAAAGACCAGGTTTGAAAGGCTGAACCAAACGCATTTCCAGGATTAGCTCCCGTTTGAGGAGAAAATGAGGGCCATGTTCCAGATGGAAAGTAATAATCATTGACATTCGTTGAAAGTGGACCAATCATAGAATCCATTTCAACTCCAAATGAATTTATCCCATAGGATAGAGGAGTTTGAGATCCGTTGGTGTAGGAACCGGAGGTAAGCACATCGTTCCCTGGACACATTCTGAACTCTCCGGTGCTTGTATTAAACAAAATATAGGCATCGCCAACTTGAGTAGCGGCAATATTCTGTGTTTGAGCCTGCATTATAAGTGTCAAGCCACTTATTAAAACAGCAAAAATCGAAAGTAGGATTTTCTTCATAATTTAAAATATTAGTTATTATAAGGTATTAATCTGAATTTCATTTTTTAAACAGTCTATAAACTTCTTGAAGGTCGTCCTAATCATGTATCAAACTGTTAATATCAAGGGAATAATAGGGCATAACTTTAATATAGATCCTTCCACAATATCCACTCTATTTATCTAATACAAAGAACTTATATAATCTGTAATAACTAAAAAAATTGAGCTAATAAAAATATAAAAGAACTTTGACTTTTTATAATGTTTTTAAGCCATAAATATAAGCAGCTAATTCGAAATAAAACACACTGCTTTATCATTATTGCATGATAAAAGAAAGGTTTCATCGGAAGAGTGTCAACACTACACCGTGAAACCTTTACCATAAATTTTATGTGATTGGGGGAATTTGTCTAAGTAATTTTACGGATTGGTTTGCTCCAGACTGTCGAGTACCACTGGCTCAGGCATACTAAGTTCTAATAAATCGGCAATGGTGGGGAACAGCTCGGTATTGTCGATTATCCCGGAGAACTGATCTGCCCCCGGACCGTGAGCAAATAATGGGACCATAATTCCTGTGTGTCTTTTAGTAGAAAAATCGGCATCTATTTCACCTTTTTCATAGTCGCCTTGCTCCAAGGATAAGCCCCCGGTTTCGTGGTCGGCCGTTACGATTACCAAGGTATTGCCGTCGGCAGCTGCAAAATCGAGCACCCGGCCAATCAAGGAGTCGAACTCTAAGGTTTCCGTTGTATTGTATTCCAAATCGTTCGCATGACCGGCCCAATCGATCTGAGAAGCTTCGATCATCAGAAAGAAACCTTTTTCGTGTTGCGATAACAATTCGATGGCTTTCATGCTGGCAGCAACAAAATAATCGCCCCTACCCTCGATGAGTTTGGGCGGATGCTCTTCCCATAAAAGACCAAGCACTTTGCCGGGATTCACAGCATTTAAACCCTCCATATCGTAGGCTATTTGATAATTCATGGCTCGGAGCCGATCGCTTAGGTTCTGCTGGTCGTTGCGTTTTTCGAAATGATCGCGTCCGCCGCCAATAGCTACATCGATGGTATTTGCCAAAAAATCTTCGGCAATCGCTTCGGCATCGTCGCGACTCAATTCGTGGGCATAAAAAGCTGCAGGCGTGGCATGAGTAAGCGCACACGTGGCAACCAGTCCGGTTCCGAGCGAATGGTACTTAGCTAATTCGGCAAGCGTCAATAAGGTATCGCCCTGAGGAGAAAGCGAAATGGTTCCATTGTTCGTTTTGGTTCCGGTGGCAATCGCTGTTCCGGCGGCTCCGGAATCGGTCACGTAATCGTCGGCTGAATGGGTGGTCACGAAAGCAGTGTGCTCCATGTTCTTGACATTCAGCTCACCTTTTCTTATAGTCATGGCCGCTTGTAACTGAGCTAAGCCCATTCCATCGCCAATCATCAGGATAACATTGCGCGGTCCTTGCTTAACCGGTTCAGCTGGTTTAGGCTGATTGGGTGCTTGCGATTCGCAGGACAAAAAACTTATAAGACCAATTAAAAGGAAGATTTTATTCATGAGTGTATCTATTGATTACAGGATTCAAAAACTGAGTTGACTCGAAACCAGCTGTATTTGTGCCGGAAGTACTGAAACAGGATTCCTATTCATTTTAGAAGATAAAAAATACAGGCTTAAACGTATTCTTCAAAGTAAGGAGCTTGAACAGGAAATAGCTTTAAGGGAAAATTAGCAAATCGTAATTAATACGTTTTGGTCATATTTTCGGGAATGGCAATCAGGAAATCAGCCTTTGAGAAATCCTCTTCCGAAATCGAATCAGGGTGTTGAAAATAGGTTACCGAAATGGTTTTTATCGTCAGTTCTGGCTGATAATGATTCAGATACCACACGATGCTCTCGAAGTTATCGGAATGGTAGGCTCCATTGTAGTGAAGAAACAGCTTTCCTTTGGTCCAATTTGCCAAAATAGACTCTGCCATGGTTGCATCCTTAATCGCCTGTGCTTTAGGCAGATTATCATTCCCATGACCTCCACCCATCGGACTTCCACCCATCATACTCTGGTAACAATTGAGTTCTGGGTCGTAGGGTATTGGAAAGGCTGCAAAATAAGTTTTAGCGGTTTCACTAAGGTCTTCCAGCGCTTCGAACCCTCCGGCATACACCATGCTGGCATACCGACGCGGGATATTCGTTGCGATGAAGGGCAGCTGGTTATCGCGGGCAAATTCAACTAAAGGCTTGTAATCAGTTTTGTAGTTGTTCCACAAACGGGCATCGGCTTCAAATTTTTTATCGTTGAAACGTTTGTTCAAGTATTCATCGAGCAGCAACTGATTGTCGCGTTCGAACATTTCAGCTCCCAACACGAGAAGAGAATCTTTCGTGGCGAATAAATCTTTTGTCAACTCGTGCTGTAACCAGTGGCAAATGGGGTCGTTATGATACTCGCCAAACAGAACAATATCGGCTTCTTCAAGTTCGCGGAGCATTTTCTCGTATTTAATGTCTTTCCCTTTACTGTTAAAGAGGATATAGGCCGGACGATCATTTTTAAAAGCCACGAGCGATAAGATTAATGGGAGGAATAGTAATTTTTTCATCAGCAAACGATTTATGGATTAAACGACGCATGGAGCTATCATGCTGAGTGGCTCCGATAAACGAAGCAGCTCAAGAGCAAATGATTCATAGCGAAGGGTTCATACAAACAAGATAGACATTACAAGTAATTTGGGACTATAACACCATTAGGCATTAGGGGTTCAAGGCATCCTGAAGAATCAAATCGTACATTTCGAACAGGCTCATTCCATGACAGGCCAATTGTTTGGGTACGATGCTTTCGGCGCTCATTCCCGGAGTGGTATTTACTTCGAGAAAATAGAGTTTTTTATCTTTTAGGATAAAATCGACACGAACCAATCCGCGGAAGTTCATGGCATCGTATATCTGGCTGCTCAGTTCCTGACATTCCTTTGCAATTGCTTCGGGAATGCGCGCCGGGGTAATCTCATCGGCCAAGCTTGGATCGTATTTCGCTTGCGTGTCGAAATATTCCGTTTTGCTCACAATTTCGGTGATAGGAAGAAGGATTTCCGTATCGCGGGTTTTGATCACTCCGCAAGTAATCTCGGTACCGGCTATAAACTCTTCTACAATCACTTCGTTACTTTCTTCGAAAGCTTTATCGATAGCCGGAACTAAATCTTTAGCCTCTTTTACTTTGGTTACGCCGTAGCTCGATCCGCCATCGTTGGGTTTTACAAAGCAAGGCAGTTTTACTACGCGAATAATTTTTGCCGGGTTATATTCCTGCTCCTTTCGAACAAGAACGGCATTGGCAGTAAGCACATTAAAGTTTCGCAGATAGGTTTTACTTGCGAACTTATTGGCGCTAAGAGCAGCGCTAAGTACGTTCCCGGTCGAATAAGGGATTCCCACTAATTCAAAGTAGGACTGTATGATTCCATTTTCACCCGGATGACCATGAATGGTGATTAAGGCCACGTCGAAATGAATTTTCTTCCCATCTTTTTCAAAACTGAAATCATTCTTATCGATGGGAACAAATTCATTCTCACCGAGTACAACCGACCATTCTTTGGGTGTAATCAGCACGATATAAGGCTGATAATGATCCCCTTCGATCATTTTTTTTATTTGCTGGGCCGAGCGTAAGGATATTTCCTTTTCCGATGAAAAGCCACCGCTCACGATGGCAACTAATTTTGGGTTCATACAGTTTCGTCTTTACGGTATTCAATATAATTTCTCCATTTGTGGAGGGCGTTGGTCATGTCGTCGGGTAATTCGCTGGTAAATTCCATCCATTCGCCGGTTTTGGATGGCTAAAGCCCAGCGACTGGAGCATGCAGAGCATGGCGTGAGGTAAAATCTGGAAAGCATTATTCAAATTGCTTGTACTTCGTAAAGCTGGTTCCTGGAGAATTTGATCGCCACCATAGGTATCGTCGTTGAACAAGCGGGATGCCCTGGGGTCGTATTTAAAGTGAGCACGAATTTGATGGGTTCGACCTGTTTCCAGTTTGCAGGCAATTAAGGACACATAACCGAGGTTTTCCAGCACTTCGTAACGGTAATAGCAGGTTTTCCGTAATCGCCCTGTGGGAAAACGGTCATCACTTTTCGGTCTTTGAGAGCGGCCAATATGCCCGATAATGGTGCCACTTGCTCGGCCGGAACTCCCCAGACCAAGGCTAAATAGCGTCGTGAGGTAGTGCGATCGAAGAACTGTCCGGCCAGGTGGTTTTTACTTTGTTTGGCAACAACGAGCAATCCACTCGTGTTTTTATCAGGATCCGATGAACCAGTCCCGGGCGTAATTCGCCGGTTTGGTAAAGAGGTAAATGGCTAAAATGAAAACTGAGAGCATTCACCAAGGTTCCGGTATAATTCCCGTAACCGGGATGCACCACCATACCGGCTTGTTTATTCACAACGACCAACTGGTCATCTTCATACACAATGGTAAGGGGAATATCTTCGGGTATAATCTCGATTTCCCGTGGCGGATAGGCCATCACGATGGTAACTACATCGTAAGGTTTAACCCGATAATTGGATTTAACCGGTTTATCGTTTACGCGGATATTCCCGGCATCGGCAGCCTCTTGAATCTTTGATCGGGATGCATTTTCGATTCGATTAACCAGAAATTTATCGATACGCAATAAACCCTGCCCTTTATCGGCTTCGAATCGATAATGTTCAAATAACTCTTCCCCTTGTTCCCATTCTGAATCATGTATTTCTTCGTGATTGTCGGGATAGAGCATTTCGGTCATATAAGTACTTATAAAATTAGGTGTAGCAAGATGTTGCATGCAAAGCTGCAAAAAAACATTCAGCTTAGAAAAGTGCGAAGCTAGCGTTGGATAAATATTTTTTCACTTTTAGCAAAATCGTCGCCTTGAACCTGAATCCAATAAAGACCGGTAGGCAGAAACTGAACAGACACGGGAGAAATGGTTTCATGCCTTTGTTCTTGCCACAGGCATCGACCGGTAGCATCGAAGATGCGAACCTGGAGCGGAATTGGCTTAGCAGCATTCGTTTCAATCCAAACATAATCGCGCGCCGGATTCGGATACAGCTTGATTTCGGCCGGCTCCGGGACTATAGGTTGCGAAAGTAGCGGTCCTTCAAAATTGAAAACAGGACGAATCATCAGCGCGCCTTCGAAGGAGGAAGCCACCCAACTACCGGAAATATTGTAGTAAATATTCGGGTTGAACCAGTTCGACCCATCGTCGGGTTTACGAACACTATTTTTATCGAAGCCCACATTGAGGAGCTGTGTTGAAGTTTGTTTCCACCCAACGTAGAAGGTATCGGGAACCTGTATGGCCGTATCGACCCCAAAAGAATTCTGGAACCGATAGGTTTTAAATTGATGGAGGCTATCGCCAAACTGAGGCCTCAATCCTATTTGACTGAAGAGTAAGTTTCCTGGTTGCTGGGTGGTTGGATTGTGATCCCACACCATCACAAAGAAATACTCTTCGTTTGCATTTCCGAGGGTCCGGTTAAAATACATCTGAATTGCCCGTAAAGAATCGGAGGGATAATAATTCCGAAAACGGTAGGCCAACAGAGCATTTTGAGTTCCTTCGCCATACAGTCCGTAGCCACTTTCGGCCGAACCATCGTCGTAGGCATAGTAATTATGAAAATGCTGATAGTAGTAGGCTGTATCGTTGTTTGCCGTAAAATCGGCTACCGCCTCTCCCGGTTTTATCACAGACTGCACCTTGAAGCGAGCCTCATCTAGGTCTTCGTCGCCCGAGAAAAATGGGTTTCCCGAATAATTGTTTACATAAAGCGTATCGCCGGGCGGAAAGTTATCGCTTGCCTGTCCTCCGGGAATCAAATCGAGCGTATCGGTCGATTGCAACACATCGATTACCTGCAGGCTAAAATCGACAATCATGCTGTTGTCGCGATGGTTGGCAAAATTCAGAGCGTACTGCGTTTGTAACTGCGAGGCATTAATGTAGTAATGCAAGTAGGGCATTGCGGTGTAGTCGAGTAATAACCGGCCGGGCGGGCTTAAAAAGCTGAGATCGGTTAATAAGGTATCGGTGGCCATGCGACCGGTATCGAGGTAAAGGTAGTCGAGGTGCCAGTGGTCGACATTTCCGGCGAAGGAAGCATAAGCAACCGGAGTGAGGCTCGCAAAGTTGGAGAAACGAAACTGAAATCCTTTTTCGTAGAAGGAAAACCCATCGAAAGTTGAGTCGGGCACTAAGAGCTGCACTCGGTTAAAATCCTGCAATGCCGACCCTTTCGCACCCCATAGCCAATACCAGTTATCGGCATCGGGCGAATAAATTTCCAGATACAAGGAATCTTCGGTTTCCGGTGCATCGCCATTTCCCATAGGCTGATAATAAAAACTGAGATAGAGGCTATCGGACAGGGTTAAATCACTCAGGTCGATGGGCTTAGACGTGAGTCGGTCGGCCAAAAAACCATTCGCCGAGGCATCGTCGTACAAGGTTCCGTTAAACTGAATAGCATCGAGTGTAGCAACTCCAATGCTAGGCGGATTAACGCCGTAAACCGTATTCACAAAAGCATGATTATCGTCCCAAAGGGTATCAGCGGGATAGAGGGTATAACTGGAAAAATCGTCGAAAAAGGGGAGCTTGAGTGTATCGTCCGAATTAGGCTGAACTGCTTTGGTCGAAGGATGCAGTTTAACGTAGTTAACCAGCTCCGGCTGGGTTTGCAAGGGGATTAAAATTTCCTGAGCCTGCGTGTAGGCTAGCGTTAAGAACAACAGAGCAAGGAAGCCCGAGAATTTCTTCATTCGAGATAAAAAATTAATCATTTACGGATTGGTCTCCGGGCTTTCCACTACATCCTGATAAAAAGCCTCGCCGTTTATAGAATCTAAAATTGCTTGGTTTATTGTATCTACCGGCAATTTTAACGAATCGGTGGTAAGCCAGATATCGATGCTGGAGCCTAAGCGAATCAGTTTACCATCGATTGCTTCGGGGAATTGTTTCCATGTGAAGGCAAAGATGCTATCGGTTGGGTTTTCCTCGAAAATACTGTCTTCGTGCACCAAACCTAAGCGAAGGTACAGGCGGTCGGTAAGTTCTTGTACTTCTTCCAGTTTAAGTCCGACAAAGTCGGGAACCGGAATGCTTTCGTTGCTTAATCCCGATCCAAGCACCAGATCGATAGTAGCGCCCGATGGAATGGCATCTCCCGGTGTAATTTCCTCTTCCTTCCAAAATTGTTTCAGGACAGTACCTACGGCTAAATCTGGCTGATAGGTAATCGTACCGACCACCAAATTTTGTCTTTCCAACACCGCTTTAGCCTGTCGAAAAGATAAATCGATGAGATTAGGCATCACAATTTGATCCGGCTCAGCGGAATTAATTGTAAAATAAACGGTACGATTTTTCTTCACCTGAAAACCGGAATCCGGAACGTGCTCAATTACGCTATGTGGTTCTAAATCGGCTACATACACCGAATCGATTAGCACCCATTTAAGATGATTTGATTCGCAATAAGCCTGCACCGAATCGAAGCTGAGTCCTTTAAAATTGGGAAGTGGAGTCGATTTTCCATGTAAGGTGTACATTTTCAGTCCATAAATAGAACCCAAAAGCACCACTAGCAGGAAAAGCAGCACGAAAAAAAGCTGCTTCAGGAAACCCCTGCTGAGTAAAAAATATCGTGAACTCATAGTTGCACAGGCGATTAGTAAAAATTGCGATGAATGGTCAAAGATAGAAGATTGACCGGTAAGAAGAAACAAGGCGTCTAAAAAGAAATTCATGAAATATCCTTGCGGCTTTGTATTTCCACTTTTTGTCCGTGAGTTTCTTACTATTTTTGAGGCAATCTATTTTCAAATTCATGATTTACAGCGAAATTTTAGCAGAGCAACTACCTTACCGTCCGCGCGATATTGATGCGACACTGGCCTTGTTGGAGGAAGGGGCAACCATTCCGTTCATTGCTCGGTACCGGAAAGAACGAACAGGTGGTCTCGACGAAGTAGCCATAGAAGGTATTCGTCAGCATTGGGAAAAATTGAAAGAACTCGAGAAGCGAAAAGAAACGGTACTCAAAAGCATTCGGAAGCAAGACAAACTCACTCCGGAGCTCGAACAAGCGGTTGCAAAATCCACACAGCTATCTGAATTAGAGGATTTGTACCTCCCTTTTAAACCCAAGCGAAAAACGCGAGCCTCGGTTGCCCGTGAAAAAGGCTTGGAAGGGCTTGCCAAAGCAATCATGGGCGGCTATCGTGGAAATTTGCTGATTCAAGCAAAACGTTACCTCAACGATCAGGTACCCGACATTGGGGAAGCCATTCAGGGAGCAAAAGACATCGTCGCCGAATGGGTTTCGGAGAATTTAGCCTCCCGAAGCGCCATAAGGCAATTATATTTAAACCATTCCTACTTAATTGCTAATCGAAAAAAGAATACGAACGAGGAAGAGGCAATTAAATACAAGGATTATTGGGAATACAGTCAGGAACTCCGAAAGATTCCTTCGCATCGCATGTTGGCCATCCGACGAGGCGAACAAGAAGGAATCTTAAGCGTAAGCATCGAGGTAGAATGGGAGAAAGCACAAAAACTTCTTCATACTATTTTCCTTAAAAAACGATCAGAATCATCTTTCTACCTCGAGCAAGCCATTGAAGAGTCGTTCGATCGGCTACTCGCACCTTCCATGGAGACGGAAATGGCGCAATGGTCGAAAGAGAAAGCCGATGCAGAGGCTATCCGAGTTTTCGCCAGTAATCTCGAACAATTGCTTATGGCTCCACCACTTGGATTGAAGCGAGTGCTAGCCATCGACCCGGGGTTTCGATCCGGTTGTAAAGTGGTATGCCTCGACGAACGCGGCAAACTCCTCCACAACGAAGCCATCTATCCACATGCTCCACAAAAACAAGTGGCACTAGCGAGCAAAAAAATCAATTCGCTCGTCGAAGCATACAACATCGAAACCATAGCCATTGGAAATGGAACGGCCAGCCGCGAGACCGAAAGTTTTATTAAACGAATCAAGTTTAACCGGAACCTTCAGGTTTTTATCGTAAATGAAGATGGAGCGTCGGTTTATTCAGCCAGTGCGGCAGCGCGCGAAGAGTTCCCGCAATACGATGTAACCGTTCGTGGAGCCATCTCCATTGGCCGACGACTCATGGATCCACTGGCTGAATTGGTTAAAATCGACCCTAAATCGATTGGCGTAGGGCAATATCAGCACGATGTAAACCAGTCGCTATTGAAAGAAAGTCTCCATCAAACGGTTGTCAATACTGTAAATCGAATTGGGGTCGATGTGAACACAGCCAGCAAACAGTTGCTCTCTTATGTTTCCGGACTGGGGCCTCAGCTGGCCGAGAACATCATCCTCTATAGAAATGAAAATCAAGGAATTAGAACTCGGAAAGAGCTTCTGAAAATTCCCCGAATGGGCAAAAAAGCCTTTGAGCAATCGGCTGGTTTTCTACGAATCAGGCAAGGTGTAAATCCACTCGATGCCACTGCAGTGCATCCGGAGCAATACGATTTGGTCGAAAAAATGACGAACGATCTACAAGTGACCGTTGGCGAATTGATTGCGCGTGAAGACCTTCGAAAATCGATTGATTTGAACCACTATTTATCTGAAAAAGTAGGCTTACCAACCCTGCAAGATATTTTGAAGGAACTTGATAAACCGGGACACGATCCTCGAAAAAAAGCGAAGGTTTTTGAGTTTGACAAAAGCATCTACCATATCGACGACTTAGTTCCGGGCATGATCTTACCCGGAGTGGTTAATAACATCACCAACTTTGGAGTTTTTGTCGATATCGGGTTAAAAGAGTCGGGGCTCATTCACATTTCGCAGCTTAGTAACGAATTCGTTAGTAACCCAGCCGAAATTGTTCGCTTGCACGAACAACTTAGGGTAAAAGTGATCGACGTGGATATTCCACGCAAACGGATTCAGCTATCGCTAAAGGAATTGGAACAATAATTACCGAATTTGAGTACACTCGGCTAACGCTACCGATTCACTCAGGTATTCCTTGAGGTATTTACCGGTGTAACTATCCGGGTTCTCCATCACTTCTTCGGGCGTTCCAACGGCAACTATTTGCCCGCCGCGGGCACCTCCCTCCGGTCCCATATCGATGAGATAATCCATCATTTTGATTACATCCAGGTTGTGTTCGATAATAACCACCGTATTCCCACGATCCACTAATTTTTGAATCACATCCATGAGTACCCGGATGTCTTCAAAGTGAAGTCCGGTGGTTGGTTCATCGAGCACGTAAAGGGTTTTTCCGGTATCCTTTTTGGCTAATTCGGCAGCTAATTTTATTCGCTGCGATTCTCCCCCCGACAAGGTGGTCGATTGTTGACCCAGGGTCAAATAGCCAACTCCAACATCGTTGAGCGTTTTCAGCTTATTTTTAATCGACGGAATATGTTCAAAGAAGGTCAATCCCTCTTCGATGGTTAATTCCAGCACATCGGCAATGCTTTTCCCCTTGTAACGTACTTCGAGCGTCTCGCGGTTATAGCGTTTGCCATGACATTCATCGCAGGGGACATACACATCGGGGAGGAAATTCATTTCGATGGTTTTCAACCCGGCTCCGCCACACGCTTCGCAACGACCTCCTTTTACGTTAAAAGAAAAACGACCGGCTTTGTAAGCTCGAATCTTCGATTCAGGCAGTTGCTCGTACAGTTTCCGAATATCGTCGAATAGTTTGGTGTAAGTGGCCGGATTCGAACGGGGCGTGCGACCCAGCGGCGATTGATCCACCTCAATGATTTTATCGATATGCTCAATGCCCTCTACCTTTTCGTAGGCTAGGGGAGCTTTGTTCGACCGATAAAACTTTTGGGATAAAATGGGCTGCAAGGTTTCATTTATCAAGGTTGATTTACCACTTCCCGACACCCCGGTAACTCCGATCAGGCAGCCCAAAGGAAAATCGACCGACACCTGTTTCAGGTTATTTCCTGCTGCTCCCAATAAACGCAAAAAGGTTCCATTTCCTTTCCTCCGCTGCTCAGGAATTGCAACCTGCATGCGGCCGCATAAATACTGAGCCGTAAGGCTATTCGACTGAAGCACATCGTTTAAACTACCAACTGCAACTACTTCTCCTCCATGTTTTCCCGCTTTCGGTCCCATGTCGATAATGTAGTCGGCTTCCACAATCATATCTTTATCGTGCTCCACGACAATGACCGAATTCCCGGCATCGCGTAATTGCTTCAAGGATTGAATCAGTCGGTGATTATCGCGCTGGTGTAGGCCAATACTCGGTTCATCGAGAATGTACAGAACATTTACCAGCTGCGATCCAATTTGCGTAGCCAAACGAATGCGTTGGCTTTCCCCACCACTTAGAGAGCGAGTTGGCCGACTTAAACTCAGATAGTCCAACCCAACATCCATTAAAAAATCAATTCTGGTTCGAATTTCCTTTAGAATTTCTGCTGCAATTTTCTGTTGCTTGGAGCTTAAGTGTGTTTCCAGGTTGGAAAACCAAGCTTTCAGGACACTGATTTCCATCAAGGAAATATCCGCGATGTTCTTGTCGTGAATAAGGAAATGGAGCGCTTCCTTCTTCAATCGTTTTCCTTCGCATTCAGGGCAAACAGCAGTTTTCTGATATTGACTATCGGTACCGTTTTTGGTTTTGGTTTTAGTATTTTCTTTTGCTTGCTGAATCTGACGCAAATAATTGAGCACCCCGTCGAATCGCAGCAGATAATTGGATTGTGAACCGAGTGGTGTGTTTTTAAGACGGAAACTCTCGTCGGATCCATTCAGCACTACCTGCCAGGCTCTTTCGGGAATCTCAGCGATGGGATCTTTCAGCGAAAACTTATACTTTTCAGCCACTGCTTCCAATTGCCAAAAAATCATGGCTGGCCGAAATCGGCCCAATGCTTCGATTCCACCCTCGTAGATACTCAAATCGTCGTTGGGAATGATTTTTTTCAGATCCATTTCAACGATGGTCCCCAGCCCATTGCACGCGGGCAGCCCCTGAGGGAGAGTTAAATGAAAAAGTAGTGAGGAGCCGGCTCGTCGTAATCAATTCCAGTCGACGGACACATTAAATTTCGGCTGTAATAGCGTGGATCTTGATTTTTCTCCATGAGCATACAAATGCCACCTCCTTGTTTCATGGCTAAGGCAATTGATTCTCGCAGCCGCTTTTGATCCTGATCGTTCACAATGAGTTTATCGATAACGATTTCAATATGATGCACCTTATAGCGGTCTAGCTTCATACCCACTTTAATCTCTCGCATCTCCCCATCGATTCGGGCATTCAAGAATCCTTTTTTACGAAACTGCTCAAACAATTCCTGATAGTGACCCTTCCTTCCGCGAACAATAGGAGCCAACACGTAAACGGGTTTTTCAGCATAATTATCGAGCATGAGCCTGATAATTTGATCATCGGTGTAGCGAACCATCGGCTCCATGGTGTGATAGGAATGAGCAATTCCGGCCCGCGCAAACAGCAGTCGTAAAAAGTCGTAAATCTCGGTAATGGTTCCGACGGTTGAACGTGGATTTTTATTCGTCGTTTTTTGCTCGATGCTAATAACCGGACTCAACCCGCTTATTTTATCGACATCCGGTCGTTCGAGGCCTCCGAGGAATTGTCGAGCATAGGCTGAAAAAGTTTCAATGTAACGCCGTTGCCCTTCGGCGTAGAGCGTATCGAAGGCCAGCGACGATTTACCGGAGCCACTTAAGCCGGTTATGACCGTTAATTGGTTACGCGGAATAGAAACATCGATGTTTCTAAGATTATGCACTTTAGCCCCTAAAATTTCAATCCGGCCTTCGGTTTCTACCGCCTCCGGAAAGGCATTGGGTTCGTCTTGATTCATGGTTGGAAAATATTCGCGCGAAATTACAAATAGATACGCTTAAAGCAATCGAACCCATGGAAAGGATTCAAATGAGCTTCAAATTTTTAAAACATCGCTACCTTAGGAGCAAAATTCTACACAATGAAACAGCGCTTCCTTCACTTAGTTTTCCTCGCAGGATTATTCTTAGGGTGTTCTTCGACAGCTCTAAACGCTCAAATAAAACCCGATGTTTTGCATTATAACCTGCATTTAACCGCAACCAACTTCAGCAACCAAAGTATTTCCGGTATAACCGAAATTAGTTTTGTCCCCTCCCCGGGCAGCGATTCCATTGTGCGATTCGAATTGTGGAATTTGACGGTCGATTCGGTAATCGGAAATGAAATTGCGAGCTATCAATACGATGGAAACCACATCGATATCCACTACGAAAATGCACTTGCACTTACCGATACCTTCTTGGTAACCATTCACTATCATGGTCAACCCATGGCCGATCCTACCGGCTGGGGAGGATTTCGCTTCATGGGTGAAATTGCCTTTAACCTGGGGGTTGGATTTGGAGCCGACCCGCATAACCTGGGCAAATCGTGGTTCCCGTGCGTCGATACGTTCACCGACAGAGCTTCCTACGATTTCTACATCACTACCACGGAAAACAATCGTGCGGTTTGTGGAGGAAGCTTGCAAAGCATCGAAGTGCATCCGAACGACAGTGGCCTTAGAATTCATCATTGGCACCATCCGGAAAATATTCCAACCTATCTGGCTTCCGTTGCAGTTGGCCCGTATCAGGTCTTACACGATACCATTCAGGGTGTAGAACGCCCCATTCCAGTGGAGCTTTATCTTACTTCAAACCTCGTAGCTCAAGCTCCCGGAAGTTTTGTTCACTTAGAGGACGCTTTGCATGCTTTCGAAGAACGCTACGGACCGTACCGATGGCAACGCATCGGGTATGTTAACACACCGGTTGGAGCCATGGAGCATAGCTGTAACACGGCCTATCCCGATCAACTCATCGATGGCACAACAGCCTCTGAACGGACCATGGCGCATGAACTGGCTCACTCATGGTTTGGAAACCTCATTACGGCTAACTCTGCCGAGGATATGTGGATCAACGAAGGCTGGGCCAGTTTCCTCGAAACCGATTTCATGGAAAAAGTATATGGTTACGACTATGCCAAGGAATACAACCGAAAACGACATGCTAGAAACTTGCTCACTTTGCACCATATCGATGGCGACATACCCTTGTACGGAATAGGACATGAGCATACTTACGCCTCAACCATCTACACCAAAGGAGCCGACATGGCTCAAACCCTGAAAGGTTATTTGGGAGCCGAACTCTTCTACCCCACCCTGAAAACCATTCTCGACAACCACGCCGGTGAAGATGTTTCGGTAAACGACCTGAAAAATTACCTCGAACAGGAAACTGCGCTCGAGCTGGATCCTTTTTTCAATGCTTTTATCCATCAACCCGGATGGTTGCATTTCAGCATCGATTCCTTTGTGGTACAGGAAGTGAATCCCGGATTCGACGTACAAGTATTTGTACGCCAACGTACATTGCGTGCTCCTGCAACACTGAGCAAATTACGTCTGCCAATTGCTTTTGTCAAACCTATCCCACAAGAAAAAAACACGAACATGCCCATCGATTGGCAAATGGAATGGTTCGAATTAAACGACAGCTCAGGGATGCAAAGCTTCAGCCTCGATTTCGAACCCATCGATGTAATTCTCGACCCCGAAGAACAAATCATGGATGCAACCACCGACACTTACCTGTGGCTTACCCCTGAATTAGGAGGCGGAACCTTTGCCGAAGCTTATTTTAAGTATGAAATTAATCCCGACTCCGATTCGGCTTGGGTGAGAATGGAGCAAAACTGGATTGCTCCCGACGGGCTGCAGCACGAAGACCCTTCGCTGCGCATTTCCACCTCGCGTTATTGGAAAATTCAAGGCTGGATCCCTCCAGGATTTTCTGGAAAATTCATGTTCAACTACAACAATTACACAAGCAATAACGCGCATTACGACCACGAATGGTATCCTTTCCCCTCGGAGGCCGATTCCTTGGTTTTGCTATACCGAAGCGGACCAGGAAATGAATGGACCGTGATTCCCTCGGAACGATTAGGACCTTCGCGAAATGGCTATCTATCAACCGGTTTCACCCTAACAGGCGAATACACCCTCGCCTACCGCGACCGTAGTCTGGGACGTTCAGAATGGATCGAGCATCCTTCCTGGAAACTTTATCCCAACCCAACCAAAGACATCCTTCATTTCCATTTCGACACAGAAAAAACCTTGTCCATCGAGTTATTTGATTCCATGGGACGCTTCGTGGCTTCCTACGAAAAAGAAACGGGTGAAAATCTGAAAAGTATTCACCTTTCAAACCTTCACCCGGGTCGTTATTGGGTTAAAATCCTCAACACCGAAGGGTTTATAGGAGCCGATTCCTTCCTGTTTTTCCCATAAGCAATCGAATGAATTAAGGCATCCGTATCATTTTCTGAATCAGAACCTGATTTTGGGATTGTAATCGGCAAAAGTACGTTCCGGCAGGCAGCTCATCGGCCCATACGTCCACTTCATGCTGCCCTTTAATTAAGGTCTGATTTACAAGCTCCCGGATAAATTTTCCATGCATATCATAGAGCGATAGAGTTACCGGACCCGTTTCCGGTAAACGAAATGAAATTCGTGTTTCATTGCGGAATGGATTCGGTTGATTCTGCATCACAAGCGACTGATTCCTGTCATCGGAAACTTCAAATGAACTCACAACAGAAATTTGTCCGTTTTTAAAAGCTCCCTCTCCTTCGCTCCACTCTATTACTTCCATTTCAACTTCATCCTGAGCAGATTGTCGATACCAGATTAGTTTCATTTCCTCGCCCGGAAGAAATACATTGTCCTCACCTACAGGTGCCCCCCACAGGGTAAAGGCCATGTTCCCACCTTGATAAATACCCGATCCACATAACTCGCCACGACCATTGAAGGCAGCTACCTCATCGCCCCACTCCGGCAGAACCGGCCAGGCATGAGCAGGAATCGCCAGGGTCTGGTCGTACTCGCCACGGGTGGCCAGCTCGAAATGCCTGGATGAGAAACTACTTTGAAAACTGGCAGCTGCATACTCCACCGCATTGGGAGGATAGGTGAAGCTAGCTGCTCCATTCATCTTGAAAGCAAATCCTTGTCCGGGAAGCATAGTACCAATATCGTTCACCCCAAAAGCAGGCCAATAGATAAATCCAAAAGTATTCTTCACAAGAATTAAATTGGATTCAACAGCACTCACCACTTCATTTATGGGAGCCGGATTATTTCTCAGATAAGCTACCATGCTCCAGTTTACCGGTAAGGAAATGGGATGAAACTCAGGAAAAACAATTGAACCCGACACGTCGAAACTACAGGCTTCGGTAACCCGAATCTGGTAGGCTTCGCCTGGGGTAAAATCGCCTATCTGGTTCAAATTAAAAGAAGGCCAATAAGGATTTCCTGCAAAATCTTTCGCCAAAATAATTTTATCGACGATGCTATTCACCACCGTATCGAACGATGGATTAAACGGTTCGAGATAAGTAGAGAACAAATTCCAATTATAAACCAGTTCGATGGTTTGAGCTCCGGTTGTTTCGACCGAAAGCGATGCTAAACCACTCATTCCATTGATGACATAATTACCCTGATTCGGCATGCTGGTCATGTAAGTGGCAGTAGCAGGGAAGGTTTCCTGAGTGGAGGCTTTCCAAATATACCATTGAAACTTTTCGTTAGGAGCAAATCCATCCAGGCCATCGTCTTCGCCAAAAGCGGCTACCGCTCCAACCTGACCGGTGTATTGCTGATAACCGGCACAAACCGGAGTACCAAGCGAATCGTAGAACACACCAATAAAATCGCCCGGTTCAATGGGTACATTATCAATTGTAATGGGGGTTGAAGCTTGAATCAAAATAGTATGGTTATTTCCGGTATTGATAAAATCCCAACCCGGTGAAACAACGATGGGTCCTACGACGACGGTACTCTGATAAGCGCAGGAATTAGCATCGGTCACGGTAAAGAGATAATTGCCCGGAGCCAGCCCATTGATCGAAGTGGTACTTGCTCCATTCGACCAGGAATAGGCATAGGGAGCCGTTCCCCCGCTCACACCGAGCTGAATACTTCCGTCGGTACAGCCCGCGCAACCAGCATCGAACACCGTGGGAACCACCACGATCGGATCCGGTTCCGCAAGCGAAAAACTCGATTCAAATGCACATCCGTTAGCATCGGTAACACTTACATGATAACTACCAGCAGCAAGCTGATCGAGCATGAGCTGGGTTGCTCCGTTCGACCATTCATAGGAATAAGGTGCAGTGCCTCCGCTTACGGCTACGGTTAAGCTACCATCGGAATTGCCGAAACAAGCCGGACTTGATTCCTGCAACAGATTCGCCTGGAATGATTCCGGCTCCTCTACGACCACGCTATCGCTCAGGCTACAATCATTCACATCGGTCAGGGTAAAGTAATAGGTTCCGGCCGTTAAGGACTCCCGAGTAAAACCGGTGGAATTATCCGACCAGATAAGGGAGTAAGGCGGATTCCCTCCCAATCCACTCAAGCTCAGGGATCCATCGTTCCCATCCGGACAACTCACTCCCTGCTCGCTTAGCATGGAATAGTTGAGAACGGCAGGATCTTCGAGCACAAATTCAAATGAGGCATTACAATTCCGACTATCGTTTACGCTTAGCATATAAGTTCCGGCAGAAAGACCTTCCACTAACGAAGCTGTTTCGCCATTCGACCAGGAATAGGCGTAAGGAGCTGTACCGCCGGCTATCGAAGGTTGAATCATTCCATCGGCCGAACCAAAACAGCTTGGAGATGCGACAGTACCCGACAGCAATTGAATAGGTTCCGGCTCCGTCAAGGCAACTGTTGCACTATAACTACATGCATTTAAATCGCTCACTGTAAAGGAGTAATTTCCGGAAGGCAGGTTCTGAGGAGTAAATCCAACCGCTCCACCGCTCCAGGTGATTCCAAAAATAGGAGTACCTCCGTCAATCTGAACCTGAATATTTCCGTCGTTTGCTCCCCAACAGGATATTGAATCGATGAGCACAGAAGCTGTTAACTCCTCAGGCTCAGTAAGAACCAGATTTAAAACCGACTGACAATTATTCGCATCGCTTACGCTTGCCGAATAGTTTCCAGCGGAAATCAGGTTCAAGGCCAAATCGGTTGCTCCATTCGACCATACCAATTCATAAGGCTGAGTTCCACCCATTACTTCAATCTCTAGGCTTCCATCGGAATAGGAAAAACAGGAAGGCTCTTCTCCCCCAACCTGCTGAATAACAATCGAATCAGGCTCCTCAAACAGATATTCCCCTTCCATCGAACAGGCATTTGCATCGCTTAGGGTATAAGCATAGGTTCCTGGTGCTAAGCCTTCTCGTTCAAATGCAGTTGAACCATCGGACCAGCTTAGGAGATAAGGTGCCGTTCCTCCTTGAGGAGTTAAGCTAACCGCCCCATCGTTAGACTGAAAACAGGATATGCCGGCATAATGGGTCTCCATCAATTCGAGTAAGGTGGGTTCAGCCATTTGAATACTTCCTTCCTGAGAGCAGTCATTCGCGTCAGTAAGGGTGTAGTGATAAGCTCCGGATTCGAGGTTCAGTAGCATCAAACCCGTGCTTCCATTGCTCCAACTGGCTTCGTAGGGAGGAGTTCCACCAAGCACGATCAATTCAATACTTCCGTCGGAACCACCAAAACAACTTACTTCCTGAACAAGAGCTGAGTCGACTTGTAAAGCAGGCGTGCTGAGCACGTCAAAACTCACTATCAAGGGATCGGTACCGGAAACCAATTCATATTCACCAGTTAAAGCGGTTACAACTGAAGTCCCACCGGCCATGAATGATCCCATAGCGGGGAAAGCAGGAGAATAACTGGCCGACATATCTATCTCTACATACTGACCCGATTTCCAAACCTTCCACTGGATTGTTTCGCCAACAAAGAATCCATTCTTTCCCGAAGTGGAATTATTCCCCATGGCAACAAGGGTCGTGTTGGTTCCGGCCCATTGTACATAGCCGCCGCAATACAATTGACCTCCAAATTCGTAGAAAGCTCCAACATAATCGCCCGTTTCAATGGGTGAGCCGGTAATCTGAATGGTTCCGGATTGGAGCAAAAAAGTATGGTTAATGCCCGTATTGGTATAGGTCCAGGGAAGTGGAACAGGGCTTGGGCTTCCAAAGTTGCTATCGGAAATAGTAAGCGAATAATTGCCAGGGCATAAGCCTTCTAAACTAGCAGAACTTGAACCATTCGACCAGCTATAGAAATAAGGAGGAAAACCGCCTTGCGGATTGGGCTGAATGCTTCCGTCGCAAGTTCCGGGGCACGATTCATTAGTAACCACAGCATTTGTCGAAAGAAACAACTGCTGAGCAGGTTCCGATAGCTCGAACGAATCAACTCGAGTGCAACTCAAAGCATCGGTCACCGTTACGAAATAGCTGCCAGCCCCCAAACCATCGATGGCTGAGCTGGTCGCTCCGGTGGACCATTGAAAGGTGTACGGCGAAACGCCCCCTTGAGCCGTCAACTCGATAAAACCATCGTCCTCTCCAAAAAAGGATACCCCAAATCCATTGTAATCCGACACATTTGAACTAAGCTCGATAGGAGAATTTTCTGGCACTTCAAAGGTATAAATCAACGTATTTTCGGGTGTTTCAGCCTGATGAATCCCAGCGAGGCTCAGAATACCCGACACTCCACCCTCAACAAACTGAGCATTATGAATAAAAGTGGTATTATAAACCGGAATTACGGTATCGACTAAGACCGAATCCTGCGCTTTCCATATCCGCCATTCAAAGCTTTCACCAGCTGCAAAACCTTCTTTTACACTGGAAGTTTGCGGGTCGTCGCCATAAGCAGTCAAACCGGTTTGTATTCCATTAAACATCGTGTAACCGCCACATTGCCAGGTTCCATTGTCTTCATAAAATACTCCGAGATAATCGCCAACAGCCACCGGCTGCCCATTCACTGTTAAATTTCCGGGCGAAACAAGGATCGTGTGAGTAATCGAACCTGCGGAATACGTCCAATCGAATGACGAAACGGGCGCTGGCTCCGAGCTGTCCACAACGGTTAGGGAATAGCTGCCTGTACACAAGGAATCAAGCTCTGAACCCGTGGCTCCGGTCGACCAACTGTAGCTATACGGAGCAACTCCACCCAACACTTCGATTGAAATGCTACCGGTGCAATCGCCCGAACAAGCCACCGGGACAATATCGGCTACCACCTGATAATCAAACACCTGAGCGGGCTCACTTAATTCCCAAGTGGATTCCAAGCTGCAAGCATTAGCATCCTGCACAGTGAGCGAATAAGTTCCGGCACTCAAATTTATCTGTTCAGCTTCTGTGGAACCATTCGACCAAACATAACTGTAGGGCTCGGTTCCGCCGGTAACTTCGGTCAGAATAAAACCATCCTGCGCTCCGAAAACACTGATTGGAAATCCGCTATAATCCGAAATACTGTCATGAAGCACCAAGGCATCGGGAGCAAGCAAGGTAAAGACCAGCACCGTATCGTTCACTTCGGGAGCCGGAGGAGGTGTATAGGTTCCGGTTAAGCCGGTAAGGGACGAGAATCCGCCGGGAGCAAAGGTCCCCAAATGAGTAAAAAACGGACTATATTGAGCAATCATCGACACTTCCAGATTATCGGCCGATCGCCAAAGCTTCCATTGGAAAGCTTCCGCCGGATAAAACCCATCTTTATCGCTATTTGCAGGATCGTTGCCCCAAGCACTTACAATGATGTTCCCACCAGTCCAAAGGGAATAACCGCCACAAACCAAATCGGTGCCCGATTCGTAAAAAACACCCACGTAATCGCCGGGAGAAGGCGACTGACCATTAACCGTAACAATGGGTTGCGACACCACAATATTGTGCATATCGGTGGTAAGCTGATAAGTCCAGGGTAAGTCGTACTCCGGCAAGTTAGCGGTTTGATCGCTTACGGTAATCTCATACGTTCCGGCGCAGGCATCAATCAGGGAAATACCCGTATGTCCATTCGACCAATTCACTTGGTAGGGAGGCTGTCCGCCTTCGATACTTAGCGCAATGCTCCCATTGCAATCGTCGAAGCAGAGAGGATTGGTCGATTCTCCACTAACCAAGAATGGATTGAAATAGGGATCCGTGCCGTTCAACAACGACAAGCCACTCATTCCATTCACGACGAAAAATGCACTATCGTTCAGGCTAGTCAGGTACGTAGGTTCCGCTACATACTCTGCAGAATCTGCAGCGCGCCAGATTCGCCATTGGAAAAACTCCTGGTCGGCAAATCCATCTTTCTCCGGGGTCAAATCATCGTCGCCCCACACCACCACGGCCGTAGTAACACCTTCCCATAAGACCATGCCTGCACAAGCAGGAACGCCCAGGGAATCGTAAAATACCCCAACGTAATCGCCGTTCTGGGCAGCAAGCCCCTGAATGCTGACATTTTCGAGCAACACCACATGACTATTCAACGTGGTTATGGGCGACCAATTAGGCTGCCCATAACTAGCCGGGAGCAGGTACGCTATGAGAAAAACCAGTATGAAAATGGTTCTGAAAAAGGAAGCCCAATGGCTGGAAAAGATTCGAGCAACAAAGCATTTATTTAGTTGACTAACAGCTACTTTTAACATAGAAAGGAGAAATTTTTTTATTGACTCACAAATTACAGGAATAATGTTAAGAATCAGAAACAAACTAGTCCAAATTTTCTACATTTGTTTGGTTTGAAATAATTAGTTCCAAGGCGCGACTTCGATGAATCGGAGACAACAAGCCATTGATCTGAATTTCACCAAGGAAGCTACCTCGAAGTGAGTAAAATTGGCCTCCAACAGAAAGTTTCGAACAGCTGTATCTTTTCTGGTAACTTTATCGTTAAATCATTCGGGAACACGAGTACGATTAAGGTAAAATTGACCCATAACGATATAGCTTTTTACACTTGGCGGATCATTAACATAACAAAATAAACCGATGAAAATCAGCACACTTTTAGCAATCATCACCCTGGCACTCATCAGCTTCAGCTGCGAGCGATGCATCCAATGCGAAATTTACGGAAATCCCATTTCCGATAGCTTATTCAACGACCGCGATACCATTGTGTATCCCGAATTTTGCGGCACACCCTCCGAAGTAGAAGCATTCGAAGGCGATGTACAGCACAATGCCGATGCGCGCCAATGCGTTGTGTATAGCATCATCCGTGCAAGCGATCAGGTTACACTTGCTACCTATGCCCACTGTGGCGGCATTCAGCAACTCGAAACCTTTACCCAATTCCTAAACGACTCCATTTTAAACTCAGTATATCTCGACCAGGAAGTATTCCTGCTCCTCGATACAACGATCCAAAACCCTGGAACTTATAAATGCGTGGAAAAATAAGCAGAGCCAGGAAGCAAAGTCCTGATACCAGTCTTCTCGATTCCGGTATCGCTCTCTTCGCTTCTCAGAAATTCAAGAGCTACCCCTCGTTCACTTCGAAAATCAACCCTTAAGTAATAATTCCTATGAAAAAGTTCTTCGGATGGATGCTGGTTCTACTGCTCGGGGCTTCGGCCTGCACCAGCACAACCATGATTCAATCCACACCACCGGGCGCTCGAGTGTATATTAACCAGGCTTCTGCAGGAAATACTCCCCTGGTTTATTCCGACACGAAAATCTCTCTGAGCAAAACCTACATGCGACTCGAATACGATGGTTACGAACCCCTTCACGTCGAACTAACCCGCGACGAAGAAGTCGATGTTGGAGCAGTAATCGGAGGATTATTTGTCGGAATCCCATTTCTCTGGACCCTCAAATACAAACCGGTTCATCACTATGAACTTATACCCTACATGTACGAGGAAGAATACCTTCCCGAACCCGACCCGAATTACTATCCCGATAAAGTGTATATGCTACGCGGCGAACTAAAAAACCTCCTCGACGACAGCATCATCACCCAGGAAGAGGTCTGAAAAGAAAAAGCCAAAATCCTCAATCCACGAAAACCAGCAGAATAATTTGCTTTTCATGAGGAGCACGCTGTGGATTGAGCGGTGAACAATGAGCAGTGAACGACGAAGCGAGTGGGCGACTCGGCGAACTAAGCGAAGTAACGACTGGACGAAGGAGCAGATACAGCAACAGCTTGAGCTGCCGCGCGGCTCGGCGCATAACAAATCATTCTAGTTCAAACTGAAAACTCCGCGATCTTTGCGGGTCCTCAACGTCTTTTGCGCGAACTTATTTTGCAGCCATCTCTTAAACCTCATAATCTTTATTTGGGTGAATGCTCCGCAGCTGGTGGGCGACTAAGCGACCAAGGGCTTGAGACTTAGCGAAAGGGGCGACTCGGCGACTTAGCAGAGGGCGACTGGGTGAAAGGGCAGTGCTGCGGGCGACTCGGCGAACTAGCGAAGTAACGACTGGACGAAGAGGCGAATGCAGCAACAACGAACTGCCGCGCGGCTCCCGGCGCGTGGCAATCATGCTAGTTCAAGCGAAAAACTCCGCGAACTTTGCGGGTCCTCAGCGATCTTTGCGCGAACCTTTGCGGCCTTATAAAACCTCCGCAATCTTTATTTGGGTGAATGTCGCAGCTGGTGGGCGACTAAGCGACCAAGAGACTTAGAGACTTAGCAGAAGGGGCGACTGGGTGAAAGGGCGAGTGGGACTCGGCAGACTAGCGAAGGGGCGACTGGGTAGAGAGCCGAGTGGGCGACTCGGCGACTAGCGAAGAGGGCGACTGGGTGAGGCGAGAGGCAGCAGCAACGGGAGCTGCCGCGCGACACTCCCGGCGCGTGGCAATCATTCTAGTTCAAAGAAAAACACGCAAAAAAATTAAGCCAATTGCCAACAACTAAAGCTGACCTTATGCGACAAAAGCCAAAAGCAACAACGAGCTGCCGCGCGGCTCCCGGCGCGTGGCAATCATTCTAGTTCAAAGAAAAACACGCAAAAAAATTAAGCTAAAAGCCAACCGCCAATAGCCAACCGCCAAAAATCACTTCCTAAGCATCACCAACGTAGCGCCATACCCATACTCCTTGAAACTGGCATCCTGAAACTGAAAATGCTTGTACGTGTGCTTCAGCTCCTTAGCAATCTCTTGCTTCAAAACCCCATTCCCCACTCCGTGAATAAACACAACCCGACGAACACCCTCGCGAATAGCCTTACTCATCTCAAAATGAAACTTATCCATTTGAATCCCCAGAATCTCAACATTATTTAAATGAGCACTCTCCGAAACCAGTTGCTCAATATGTAAATCCACTTCAGTCGTATCAAATAAGACCTCAGCACTCGAAGCAACCGGCTTACGTGCAATACTCCGGCGAGGCTCAACCTTCTCCTGAAAAGCCTTCTCCAAATCGCTCACCTTCGGCTCAACCGACTCAACTACCTTCAATTCAAATAGTAAAGCAGGCTCATAGAAAAAATCATTCTCCACAAAACTGCCTGGCTTGAAAAACTTAGCTCCTGGAATAGCCAACTCCACCTCGCGAGAAGGAATCGGCACAAACTCCTCACCCAATCGAAAAAGAATAAACTGAACCTTAACTTGGGTCAGATAATTCAAATCCTCACGCCGATATTGCTCCAAAAATAATTTAGTGTCGGGCTCTAATAAACCTGCCTCACGTGAAACCCATTTCCCCTGAAAACGAATCGCATAATGATACAACATGCTCATCTCGCTGTCGTTCACCATGTATGCTTCCATGTCGGAGTCGGCTAGTCGATCGGGCTGCGAGGGTATAAACCCCAGAAAAAACTGACCATCACTCTTTTTTTGCTGCCGCCCACCAGCCGCAAGCATCGAGGGTTGAAACACTTTCGATTTCTCCTTCTTTTCCGGCTCTTCGACCTTCGGAACAGCTTTCGTTGTCTTTTCTACAGGCTTTTCTTCCTCTACCCTGCTTACCGGACGGTCGAAAAAACTGGCCACATCGGCTATCAACTCACTCATCAGCGTCGGAATCTCCCAGTCGTCCGAATTCTTTACCAAAACCATTTCCTTATCCAGGATCTTGGTAATTACTCCTCCGCCTACATCGTTCAAAAAGCGAACTTTATCGCCTACTCTAAATTGGGTCATGTTTGGATTGGTTCTAATTTGCGCGCAAAGTTAACTATTTTTACCCCGCCTAATTCAAGCCCGAATACATGACGGATCCGAAGCATATCAGCATCAACGATTACCACTACGAGCTGCCCGAGTCGAACATCGCCCTTTTTCCTTCTCAAGAAAGAGGGAACTCAAATTTGCTCCTTGCGATAGGGGATAACCTGGCCCACACTCGTTTTCTGAACCTAAACCAACACCTCCCACCGGGTAGCAGCTTGATTTTTAACAATACAAAAGTGATTCGTGCTCGCATCATCTTCTTTAAACCCACCGGGGCCTCCATCGAATTATTCCTCCTCGAGCCGCACCTTCCGGCCGAATACCAGCAAAACTTCGAGTCAACCGGATCGTGCGAATGGACCTGCCTCGTTGGGAAAGCCAAAAAATGGAAAAACGAACCGCTGCGCATGATGCTTACCATCGACGAGGAAAGCTTCGAACTTCGAGCCGAACGACTCGAAACACTCAATGGCAAATATCGGATCCGCTTCGAATGGAATAGCTCAAAAAGTTTTGCCGAAGTGCTCGATTTCGCCGGAAAAATTCCACTGCCTCCCTACATACACCGGGACGTGAATTCGGATGATGCCAACCGCTACCAAACAGTTTACTCGCGACTCGAAGGCTCGGTGGCCGCCCCAACGGCCGGATTACACTTCACTCAAGCAATCCTCGACGAATTAAAAGCGAATCAACATCCGCTCCTCGAACTGACGCTCCACGTAGGAATAGGCACCTTCAAACCAGTTAGCAGCGAACAAATGGCCGACCACAACATGCACACCGAACACTTCGTGGTAACTGCCAATTTCCTCCAAAACCTGCGGTCGAGCAAACGAAACATTGCTGTAGGAACAACCAGCCTGCGAACCCTGGAAAGCATCTACTGGTTAGCCCTGCAAATGCAGCAAGACCCCAATTGTCGCTATGTTCCTCAATGGATAGCCTACGAACAAAAAGCAAAACTAAGCCAGCTAGAGGCTCTCGATTTCTTAATCGATTACCTCGCCCAAAATCGGCTAAACCAGCTTGAAGCCAGCACGTCTATTCTCATTGTACCGGGTTACCGCTTCCAATTCATCCACGGACTAATCACCAATTTTCATCTGCCTAAATCGACCTTAATCCTGCTGGTGGCAGCCCTCGTTGGTGAGCATTGGCGAAAAATCTACGATTACGCTTTGGAAAACAATTTCCGCTTCCTAAGCTACGGCGACAGCTCTCTCCTATTGCCCCAAAACTTAAATCCTACACCATGATAGCAGTCTATTTGGCAAACGGTTTCGAAGAAATCGAGGCCCTGGCCACGGTCGATATTTTGCGACGCGCCAACTTGGAAACCTTACTGGTTTCGACCGAAGAAAGCCTAACAGTAACCGGCAGCCATTCCATTCAGGTACAATGCGATGCCAGCATCAACGACGTCGATCCGTACCAACTCGAATTAGCCATTTTACCCGGCGGATTGCCCGGAGCCACGCGGCTCGACGCAAATCCCATGGTCAGGGAACATATCCGAATCCTGGCCGAAAAACAAAAACCCCTCGCAGCCATTTGCGCCGCTCCCATGATTCTAGGGAAAATGGGATTACTCCGCGAACACGAAGCAACAGCTTTCCCGGGCTTCGAGCAATACCTCGAAGGAGCAACACTCAGCAACAAAAATCACTTGGTTTCTAAAGGAGTTTTTACTGCGCGCGGAGCAGGCATGGCCCTCGACTTTGCCTTCGATCTGGTCGAACATTTCCGAGGGAAAGATTTTGCCGACCAACTGGCTCAAAAAATGATTTTCAAACGCGGCCTGCTCTAATCCCATCTTTTCGCTCCAATAATTGCGGTAAAATTGTATTTTAGGGCATTCCATTCAAACAGAATGCTATGAGCAAACAAATCGTATTTATCCTTACTCTCCTGGTTACACTAGGGGTTTTCTCCTACACCATCTATCGGCTTTACCGGTTTTTTCAATTCACACAATCCTACCGAATTAGCGACTATAAAAAACGCTTCGGGGTAATGATGAAAGTGGCTATTGCCCAAACCAAAATATTTCGAATGCCGGTTATCGGATTCATCCACGCCATGGTTTTCTGGGGTTTCATCATCATAACCATCGGGAGCATCGAAATGGTCTTCGATGGAGCACTTGGACTCGACCGGAGTTTTGCCTTCATGGGTCCGCTCTACAACTTAATCATCGGCTTAGGCGATTTCTTCGCCTGGTTCATCCTGGCTGCCATGATCATCTTCCTTTTCCGACGAATCTTCCTTAATATCAAACGATTCAAAGGCGCAGAAATGAAACCCATTTCTAAACTCGATGCCAACATCGCACTGACGATTATCCTCTTCCTAATGGTGTCGCTCATCGGAATGAATATTTTCTACCTAGCCAAACATCCCTACGATTACCTGTTGGCTGGTTCCCTATTAGTTCCCAGTTTGTTGGAAACCTCATGTTCACCGACCCGGGTCGCCTCATCTTTTGGCACGAATTCTACTGGTGGTCGCATATCTTGCTCATCTTCCTTTTTGCCAATATCCTCCCCTACTCGAAACACTTCCATGTCTTTGTTTCGGTTCCCAATGTCTTCCTCAGCCGTCTCGAAGCACTCGGTTACCTGAGCAATATGGATGCAGTTACCAAGGAAGTAAAAATGATGATGAACCCGGAAACAGCCTTCGCAGCTGCACCGGAAAACGACGCTCCTCCGGCACGATTCGGCGTTAAAGACGTGGAAGATATCACCTGGAAAAATTACCTCGATGCGCTCGCTTGTACCGAATGTGGCCGTTGTACCGCTGTGTGTCCGGCAAACCAAACAGGCAAAAAGCTTTCCCCTCGCAAAATTATGATCGACGTTCGTGCCCGCATGAAAGAACGAGGTCCGGATTTAATTCAATTCGGGAAAGACCATAACGACAACAAATCGCTTCTGCGCGATTATATTTCCGAGGAAGAATTATGGGCATGCACCACTTGCAACGCCTGCGCCCAGGAATGTCCGGTGAACATTAACCAACCTTCTATCATCCTCGATATGAGGCGCTACCTGGTCATGGAAGAGGCAAAAGCACCCTCCGGACTCAATGCCATGTTCACCAATATCGAAAATAACGGTGCACCCTGGCAATATTCACCAGCCGACCGACTTAACTGGGCCGACGACCTTTACCTCAACACAAAATAACCCAATTGCACTTTTCATCACTCAATTCTACATGCACATGACACAAGCAATAAAAATTGACATACCGGTTATGGCCGACTTAGCATCGCGGGGCGAAAAAACCGATATCCTCTTCTGGGTAGGTTGCGCCGGAGCTTACGACGAACGATATAAAAAAGTAACCCGAGCCATGGCAAAAATCCTTACTCATTGTAAGGTTTCCTTCGCCGTTTTAGGAACCGAAGAAACGTGTTCGGGCGATCCCGCACGACGGGCCGGAAACGAAATGCTCTACCAAATGCAGGCCCTCACCAACATCGATACCTTCACCCGATACGAAGTAAAAAAAATCCTCACCATTTGCCCACATTGCTTCAATATCTTCAAAAACGATTACCCCGACCTGGGAGGAAACTACGAGGTACTCCATTACACGCAGTTTTTACGCGATCTGATGGAAGCTGGCGTCTTAAAAGTGGAACCCGGAGTATTCTCCGACCAACGAATAACCTTTCACGACCCTTGTTACTTGGGAAGAGCTAATGGCGAGTACAATGCGCCACGCGTCTTACTCGATGCACTCCAACCCGACTTCGTTGAACTGCCTCGAAATAAGAGTCACGCCCTCTGCTGTGGCGCCGGAGGAGCACAAATGTTCAAAGAAGCTGAAAAAGGCGACAAAGAGGTCTATGTGGAACGAACCGAAGAAATCCTGGGAGTAAAACCAAGCATAGTAGCAACCTCCTGTCCATTTTGCATGACCATGATTACCGATGGTATTAAAAGCAAAGAGAAGGAAGATGAGGTTAAAAACTTCGATTTGGCCGAACTGATTGTCGAAGCCCTGGGTATTTGAGTACCATGGATGGGTGTATGGTTAATCAATCGTGAGGCACTCGCTTCCTGAAACACAACCGGGAAGTCTACTAGAAAAATGAAAGTAAAAAGCCGAATTCAACATTGAATCCGGCTTTTTTACATAAATGCAACTTGCTTAAACACTTAAAATAGACTCCCCGTCATCCCTTTTCAAGTGCATTTAACGCAAGCCACAAAATTTCCTACCGACTAATTATTAGTCTCTTTGCGCATGTTGGCCCAACGCTTCGAACCTCCGTAAGCAGCACCTAACAAACTGAGCAGTAAAAGGCCGTTACCAATGGGTGCACCGCCACCGCTACCTCCAACCACAATATTCGATCCTCCGGCAGCATCCCCTCCATTGGGAGGTGGTGGCGCTTGTGCCGGTAAATTAACAGTTAGCGCAAGAAAGAGCGCAAAAATGGAGAACTGAACGATTAGTTTCTTATATGTTTTCATAGTAATATTTTTTGGAAAGATTATTCGAATTATTTCAGATTGAAAAAGAAATCAGCAGACTTCTGAAGTCGCATTAGTTAATAAAAACCTTATGAGTAATTGTTTGCGCCCCTTGCTGAATGCTAACCAAATAAACTCCGGTTTCAACACTTAAAGGAAGCTGTATCAAATCATCACCCTCGGCATAATGCGACAATACTTCACGTCCCATTACATCATTCACCCGAATGAATCCGGCATTCATTCCCTTAACCGAAAGAACTCCCGAATGCGCAAATACCAATACTTTATCCAGCAATCCGCCAGCCTCTATATTCAGTGATTCGAAGTGTAGCTTGAAGCGTTCGTCCGACTCGGTTTCGCTCCATATAAACTCATAAGGACCTTCGGCCAAGGGGTGAAAAACACCCGTTTCTGTATCTTCCAACACAACACCTTGTAAACCACTCGATTGACCCAAAGCTATCTCATAGATTCCAGGCTCGCTGTTGAAAAATCCTACCGGAATACTTTCGGTAGCAGGACGCTGGTCGATAGAGAGCTTACTCGCATCGTCGCCCAGTGAATAAAGCATGGATACTCCCTCGTTGGCCGACAAAATTTTGAAAGCATCGGTAGTGAAATCAAAGGCTCCGGTTGCTGTTTCGTTCCATCGAATGTACAAACGATCCGTATGTTCAGGCGAAGTAGCCTCGAGCACCAACAAACCAGCATCGGCGGCTTCTTTGTAATACGTCAAATTAGTTGGATGAACACGATTCGAGTTGCTCACACTAAAGTTATCTGCTCCATTGGAGGGCACATAAATGAAGAATCCTTGCAAGGGCATCACAATGGATTTCCCATCTCCGCTTCCGGCATTCCAGGATTTGTAACCGTTATCGTCCCAGTAATAAATCGCTCCGTAGGTATCATCCAAATCGGCCCAATTCAAACCCGATGGATAAGGATTACCTACCAAATTCCAACCCTTATTATCAGTTCCAGCTGTATTATCATCATCCTTTGCTAAAGCAATCGATTGAGCACCAGTATTAGGTGCACCGGTAAATCCAAAGGTCTCATTGGCATCGGTTCGGTAAAAAGAATAACCTTTCATTTTAACTAAAACCTCTTCGGGGGAGGTAATTTCTCGCCATGCCCAATTGGTAGCAGGGTTGCTATCGTCAACTACCCATTCTTGCAAATAATCGTCTAGGAATAAATCGTAAGAGTCCCATGCTGCAACCGGGAGGGAAATAAGATGCCAGCGGTCGTTTTGAAATAAGCGGGAAACTTTGAATGTACCATTATTTTCAATGGTAGATTCAGTTTAAGAAGTAGAGGTGACATGATTCACTGATTTGAATGTACCATTATTTTCAATGGTAGATTCAGTAATAAGCGATGCACCGGAGTTTATCAGAATGGAAGCTTCTGTAATTTGATTGTTTACAGCACCGGTAACGCGTAGTTTGCCCCCCGAATTAACGACCACTCCGGCAGAGTTATTCATAAAACCGTTCACAATAACTTCGCCTCCAAAATTAATCGCAATACCGCTAAAAACTCCAGCGCCTACAGAGAGACTTGTACAAGTTAAGGTTCCTCCAGAATTTACAGTAATGCTTCGAGAATCACCATTAATGGTAACGCTCCCGCAACTAACCGCTGTAGAAATACTAACAGTTCCTTCGATAGAAACTGCCTCATTGGGTTCGGGCAGGCCTCCGGACCAATTAGCTGCATCCGTCCAATTATTACTTACAGCATTCGTGAATATATTCTGCCCATTGGCCCAGAATCCGTTCAGACTAACAAGAAAGATAGTCAGAATAGAGATAAACGTTTTACTCATAAAAAAAGGGTTAGAGGTTAGATTATTTGTAATTCAGTTGATGTCAAAACTATACATGCACGAGTTAGTTAGCAATTACTCCCTTAAGCGCAATTCCTTAATATGCTGACTTTAAATACAATAAAAATTTTACGTCCTGTTTTTGTCCCGAATTGTGAACAGGCAATGAGTACAATAAGCCATGAATGGTAAGCACCAACCCTGATAAAATTGATTGAAATCTGCTTCGATTGACTATCCTACAAAAGGAATCGATAGACCATTAACCCATAGGAGGGAATTGATGCGTTACGCACAAGGCTTATGCTACACGATTTCGATGGCACAAAGCAGCGTTCGAATAGACCCATAACAAGCTATTCAACTAAATACAAATATCTTAGAGGGATTGCAAAAAGGCCGATAGTCGAACCTGTTCGTTGGTTAAACCCAGTTTTTTACGCAAACGGTTGCGGGCCTTGGTTATACTTTCAGGGTTTTTACCGGTTATGTCAGCAATCTCTTTCGTAGAGAGACCAATGCGAATAAAGGCACTAAGCCTCCGGTCGTTAGGACTCAGGTTGGGGTTCAGGTCATGAAGTTTTTCGGCAAACTCAGGACTCAAGGAAGTAAAATAAAGCTCGAATTCTTTCCAAAACCGATTCATACGGGTTTTGCCAATTTCCTGAAATTGTTCCTGCATCTGCTCCATTTGAAACCCTTTATTGCCGGCTCTTTGCATTAGCTGCTCCATAATACTGAGCTCCTGCCGCTGGTCCATGATGTTTTTGATGCTTTTACTGGCTAGCCTTTGGTGATAAACATTTACCTCCTCTTTCAATTGGCGCTTCTCCTCCTCGAGCAATACCTGACGAGCTTTCAGATTCTCACGAGCTTCATAAGTCCTTTGGTATCGCTCTTCGCTCTCCCCATGTCGGCGCTTCCAACGCACCAGAAAAACTATCAGCGCAAAGGCAATCAAACCTAAACCAACAAGTAGGGCACTGTATAAGCGACGCGATGTTTGCATCCGTGCTTCATAGGCTTGCTCGCGGGTTAAATATTCCTGCAACAAAGCATGTCGATCCAGCGCAGCTGCAGCCTCCCGTTCACGTATCAGGGATTCATAGTTCTCCTCCAATCGCCAATACTTCACCACCGAATCGGGCTGATCCAATTCCTCAAATAATTTCCGAAGGTTTTCAGCATTAAACGAAACATGCCGATAATTATCATCCTGCAAACCCAGGGTCAAAGCTCGCCTGAAATAAAATTGAGCGGAATCGAGCTGATTAATATACTGAAAATAATGGCCCAGATTTCGGTAGGATGAAGCCAACTCATTGGAAGAATCGAGCGACTCACGCAAGCTGAGCGACGCTTGTAAGGCTGTGTATGCGTCATCGAAGCGGTTCAACTCACACAGCAAATGGCCAAGATTGTTGTAAATCTGAGCCAAAGCAATGGTATCGACTAACAATTTTCTTGGCGATTCAATCCCTGCCTTAAAATAAGCCAGCGCTTCTTCCTTTTTCCCCATCTCCTTCGCAATAACTCCCAAATTATTGTAAAGCGGTAAAGCCAATGCCACATCGAAGCTAGCAGACTGCTGCTTCAGTAATTCCTTTAATGAAGATAGCGCATAGACAAAGTGTTTTTCGGCTTCTTCATACCGTTTCAACGACAAGTATACAGCCCCGAGATTGTTATTACTAACCGCTATGCTCCAGTAATTGGAGGCGGCTTGTGGAAGCTCAGTCGCAATTAAAAAATAATGTGTGGCCGAATCGAGGATACCATTCTCAAAATAGAAAACACCTAGTTCATGAGCATGTTGTGCCATCAATTCCTTGTCGTTCATCGCTTTGGCTTCCCGGAAAGCATAGGAATAGGTCATAACAGCATCCCAGAGGGTATCTTCCGACTGGTCCTTAACCGAATCGACCTTGCCCATAATCAAGGCATTTCCTCGATTTAAATCGCTTGAAACCCAGTTTTCAGCATAGGATAAATGGCCAATACAAGTAAGAATCAAAACGATCACAATGGATTTGCTTCGACACATGGGGTTTGACTTTAAAATTATAGAATAATAGTTCGACTGGTCGGCAATTTAACTACAAAAGCACAGCCTTCCAAGATCCGAATGTCATAATTCACAATTTAACAGAATGGTCACAACTCATGGTATGGCAAGCTCTTCAATGCATGAGGAGCAAAAAAAAAGGAACTCCACCTGGAAGTTCCTTTTACGTTTAAATCAATCTTTATGAAGAAGCTTACTTGATAGCAGCGGCATAAAGCTTACTTACTTCTTCCCAGTTAATAACGTCCCAAATTGCTTGAAGGTAATCGGGACGACGGTTTTGGTATTTCAAGTAGTAAGCGTGTTCCCAAACATCGACTCCTAAAATAGGTTCACCTTGCATCGGAGCAACCGGCATGAGCGGATTGTCTTGGTTAGGAGTAGAGGTGATGGCTAATTTGCCCTCTTCGGTTACAATTAACCAAGCCCAGCCGGACCCAAAACGGGTAGCAGCCGCTTGGTTGAACTGAGTTTTGAACTCTTCCATGTTTCCAAAATGCTTGTTGATAGCGTCGGCTAATTCGGCAGAGGCTTGCGTGTTTTTCTTGGGGGTAAGAAGTGTCCAAAATAACTGATGGTTGTAGTGTCCTCCACCATTATTACGAACGGCTACCGAATAAGAAGTAATATCTTTCAGGATTGCTTCTAAATCGGTGTGACTTTCTTTCCCTTCGGCTTTGAGAGCATTGTTCAAATTATTGACATATCCGGCATGGTGCTTCGTGAAGTGAAGTTCCATGGTTTGTGCATCGATCGAGGGTTCTAATGCAGTAAAATCGTAAGGCAGTGGTGCCTGAACAAATTGTGCAGTACTGTTGGTTGTTGTCATTGCTAAAACTATTAATGTTAATACGGTTAGAAATTTGATTTTCATTTCAGTGTGGTTTACTTAATTAGTGAACGCTGTTTGTGTAGAGAAACATTACTGTTTCAGATTAGTTCAGAAAAAATGACAAGTATTTAAGCAGACTACAAAAAAGAAGGGCTTGTTTAACTGATAAACAAGCCCTTAGAGAGATTTCTCCTGGAATTAGACAATTGCGATTTAAATATTTTTAGGAGTTTGGTTGTTTTGGAAATTCTCGAAATTAAAGCCTAAAGTAAAGCGAAGCGTGTTGGCAAGAGGGTGTCGGGCAATGGGCGACATCAGATAAGAAAAATCAAGGCTGAAAACATTGAGCTGCATTCCCAGACCCAAGGTAAAAAACTGTCGGTTTCCTTTAGTAGGATGTTCGAAGAAATATCCTCCGCGTAAGGCAAACTGATTCGCATACCAATATTCTGCACCAAAGGAGTAATTAATCTCGCGGAATTCTTCGCGAGCAACCTGAATTTGACCATCGATAATCCCCGGAGCATCGTAGAAAGATTGAAATATACCACTTACTACCGAAACATTCGGATTCATTCCATAGAGAATTTCACGATTTCCGTCGGCATCAATGGCAGTGTTATCAGGGTTATAATAAGGAGGCGTTGGAACCAACAATTTGTTCAAATCGACGGTAAAAGTAAAGCGGTTGTAGTCGTCGATTTCCATGGTATAAGCTCCACCGAGTTTTAAGTTAGCGGGCAAAAAGTCTTTTTGTGCATTGGCAGTGTAGCTAATCTTCGAACCCATGTTGGAAAGATTAATTCCGAATGCCAGCTTACCATCATAGTTGAAGTAATCGACATCCCGCTGATAAAAAAAGGCAACATCGGAAGAAACAGCATTTCCCGGACGCGATTCTATCCCTTCGACAAAAATACCTCCGGTTAAGTTCGAATGGATGTAGCGCAAAGAAATAGCTCCTGAGAAGTTCTTCGTTAAAAGACGGCTGTAGGCAAAGTCGAGGGCAAACTCATTCGGTTTGAACTGGCCGGTTGTATTTCCAACAATATCGGTAAAGGTAATATCGCCCAGAGAGAAGTAGCGCAGCGAACCAGCTACTGTCTGGAACTTGCCAAAACGCTGAAAGTAAGAAGCGTACAGCAAGTGAATATCATCGATTAAATTACTCAGCCACGGCGAATACGATACCGAGAAACCCATGTCGTTTTCGATAAAAGCATACTTGGCAGGATTGTAATGCATGGAATTAGCATCGGGCGATGTGGCCACACCGGCATCTCCCATAGCTCCTCCTCTGGAATCGGGGGTAATTAACAAGAAAGGAACGGCAGTAGTGATGGTATTCACTTCCGTGTTTTGTCCTAAGAGCACATCGGTAGTGGTGGATTGTGCCTGCGAACTTAGGGAAAGTCCTGTAAGAAAAACAAAGGACAAAGCGAAAATGCGTTTAATCATAGTGAAAGAGAATGGTTTAAAAAATCGTGCAAATATAAATCTTTTTGAGAAACCGAAATTTGGTCTATATATTATGGCTGAGGAACAAAATTTTCTCCGGAAAGTTTAAAGGCTTCCTGCAGAACGTGTTCATAAAAAGCTTCTTTGCGTTCCTCACGCTTCTTGTAAGCAAGCTTCCTCGCTGCCACATAGCCCCCAAAATAATATCGTTGAAGCCAGGGAAAAATACTGGTATAGGCATTTAACAAACTGTAGCGATGAGCAATATAAATGAAGGCAAATTCGAGCATACCAACTAAAAGAAAAGAGTTCGCGGCTTCTTTCGGATAACCGGCATACAGCTGCCCCGATCCCGGGATTATCAAACTCATGATACCGGCCCAGGCAGGACTTACTCGCCGAAGGTGAACCGTATCGGCAAAGAGTTGCTGCATGTTCATAAACTCCTGTTCGCGATTATGCAGCGAATAGAATCGTTCCATCGACTTTTCGGCACGGGCATATTCCTCTAGGGTTATGTATGCAGCTGCCAGAAAGAATTGTTTTCGGGCCAAATACTCTGGGGTAAGCGTATCGGGAAGACTGTATAGCTCCAATAAGGAAAACTGCGGATTATTGGCTTTCAAATACATAGCTGCCTTTTTCAACACAACTTCAACCCGTTCATCTTCTGTTTCCGCTAATTGATACGTGTAGTCGAACCAGGCTGTAGCTTGCTCGAACTGATTCAGATTCAGATAACATTCAGCAATTCGATAAGCTCCCTCGTAGAAGGCTTTATCTTCCTTAAAAAAAAGATAGCGCTGAAAAGTGCTGAGGGCCGTTTCGTAATCGTTCGATTCGTAATAATGATTTGCCAACTGCCAGGTTTGCTGCGGATCTTGCGCCGAACCAACCTGCGAAAGGAGGCTAATCCATCCGATCAAAAATAGCTTCCACCCGGTGGTCCAATGCATGTCGTTGTTGATAGTTATATTTGTTTGCAGCTTTATACGAGCCATATAAATTTCCCAAATAAAAACCGGTTCCCAGAGCTGCGTAGCCCCAACCGTAAATACTATTAATCCCTCGCTGATCGAACCCACGGTAGGCCTGATAAATAGCTACTGTGGTGAACAGAAACGAGAAAATCCCATCTTTCCAATTCCCGGTATAAACCTTACCCAAACCGGGAACCAACACCGAGAGCAAAGTACTCGTAACCGGCGATTTATACTTTAAACGAAGTGCTTCCTCGCTTAAATAACGCATAGTTTGCAAATCGGTTCGAGAATCGGGAGAAATTGCTTCGGCCATACTCCTGGCAGTGGCATAATCGTGTTGCAATAAGCGCCCACCCACAGCAAAAAGCATCCGGTCGTCACCTTCCAAACTGCTATTTTCCAGATAATCAAACAACGTAAAATAATTACGCTGATGGAGCATCATTAGGGCTTTCTCCCGCGAAATATGAGCAGGAGCTATCCGATTATCGGGGAATAATTGGTTAGCACGCGACAAGCCTTTCCGGAAATTGCCCTGCTTTCGATAACTTTTTATCAAGTAGTAGCTGGCCAGGGTATCGGTCGGATCGAAGAAGACCAATCGCTCATATTCTATCGAAGCAAGTTTAAACTCCCTGCTCTGATAAAGAAAATTGGCAAACTGCCGCGTATGGACTTCATCGTATAAATCCTGACCCCACAAAGAAATACTGAAGAAAAGGCTCAGTAAAATCGAAATCGTCTTTTGCATCTAGTGGAACTTATGATCCAGAACCGGATCGATCAATAAATTATGCTCGGAATCGAATTCATAATCCTCGGAATTGAGCCCATGACAGCGGGAAAACCGATCGAAAAAATTAATGGTTCCAATTACGACTCCTTGCTCACGAATTGCTTGCACACCATAAGTGGAACACGATGGGGTAAAAGTGCAAGTATTGCCATCTTGCGAAGACACAAACTGCTTATACACGAAAAATAATTCCCCAATGAACCAATCGTATTCATTATCGTAATTTCGGTCGTGCCGATGTTGGGCCGCTTCCTCATCGGCTACCACCGACAGAAGCCCTTTTAAATCCTCGGCTGTTTGTGCTTGAACCGACCAACTAATCGAGCCAAGCAGGAAAACGATAAAGACTATCTGCCTCATATTCATTCACTTTAAAGTTTCGATAATTCGACATGCGCACTTCTTTTTCATTCTCATAATAGGTGTATTGTATCACCTGACTCGGAAATGAACTTCCCAACACCGGGACATACTCCTCAAAGATGTATTTAGTCTGAAGTTCCTCTTTGTCGTTGTAGCTGAGTAAACCACTCAGGTTTTTATTTTGTTGCGATAAAAGCATTTTTCCTCCATTCGGATAATTTTTAGGAGGCAACCAGGTGCTGATAACCAGCCCATCGTCTTGCACTACATCGTGCAACTTCCAATGCGAATTGCTCAACCCATAATACTCCAGATTCCCGTTCAGAAACAAATGAAAAATATTGAAATCGATTAAGCCTAGAGCCAAGGTTTTACTAAACAAGGTATCGCCCTTAACGCGAAAAATAGCTTCGTCGGTAATGTAAACCTGCTCGCGGTAAGGGAAACTGATAGCGAAAACAACCACACGCTCGTTTCGGTCGTAATACACTTTTCCCACCGAGAGCTTCTTATTCCCTACCCGATCGGATTCCTTTAAGGTAAACTCTGCTTCGATCCGATTAAAAAGTTGAGCGGAAAGACTTAAAGTGAAAAAGATTGCTACAAACGATAAAATAATTCCTTTCATGATGTTGTAGTTAACTCGACAAGCAATCGCTTGGATAAAAAAAAAGGAAGCATTTCACTTCCTTCCTTATTTCTTAAGAGTAATCGGTTTTAGAGAATAATTCCTCGGCTAGAAAAATAAATACCATTGGATATGCCACCCAAAACCGCCGAAACAACAACGCCAATCCAGTAAGAGGTTTTGGAATCCTGACCAGATTCATTATTGATTGCCACCAGGAAAAATCCAATAGGGCAACAGCAAAACCCCCATGCAAAAGCAGACCAATCCATATCGTCGATGGAGAAAAGGGCTCCCAAGGGACCTTGTTGATTTGCATTGGCAAGATGAACATTGGCAAGAACGGGATGATTTTGCACCTTTAAAGCCTCGTAGTCAACCCCTTCGTTTTCGAGGAGATAACTTTCCAAAGCTTCCAGCTCAGCAAATTCCTGAGCTAACTCAGCCCGGTCGTATTGAAACAGTTCGGCCGAATTGGCTTTTGCAAACAATTGAACTCCAAGTAAAAGAACGATTACTAAAACAAAATTTTTCATCTGAGTATAATTTGATTTTTAAAGGATAGATGGAATACCCATGATCTATTCGTGGTGATAGGTGCGATTTATCAATCTCATGGGTATTTCATACAGGGATCAACATTTAGTTAATGGTTCAAAAATAAAATGAATCATGGAGGAGACAAGGAATTATGAAAAAAATTTCACAATGCGGCACTTTGCCTTTGTTTAACCACCTCGTAGCACAATACTCCTGCGGCAACCGACACATTCAGTGAGTCGATTTTGCCTAAAATAGGAATGCGTAGTTCGGCATCGCAGAGGGCTCTGAATTCGGGTGCAATGCCTCGATCTTCCGACCCCATGACAATGGCCAGCGGCATGTCAAGCTTTTGCTCAAAGTAGAGTTGCTCGGATTTTTCGCTTGCTCCGAAAATTTTCAATCCGTTTGCCCGTAGCATCCGTAAAGTCTTTTTCAGATTCGTTTCCCTACACACTGGAATATGATGCAAGGCTCCGGCTGAGGTTTTAAGCGAATCGGCATTCACCGAAGCGGCTCCTTTCGAAGGGATAATGATCATGTGGACCCCGCTGCATTCAGCCGTGCGGCAAATGGCACCAAAATTTCGCACATCGGTAATCTTATCGAGAATCAATACGAAAGGAATCTCGCCACGTTCAAAAATCTGCGTCAAAACCTCTTCAGTTTGTTGAAATTCGATGGGCGAAACGTAACTGATTACTCCTTGATGATTCTTCCCAGGAAACTTCCGAAAATAATCGTCGGGGACCATCTGAAAAGGCACTTGAGCCGCTTTCATCGCCTGATACAGCTCACTAAATAATTCTCCCCGAATCCCTTTTTTCATCAGTACGCGAGTAACTTCTTTTCCACTTTCGAGTGCTTCGAGTGTGGCGCGAATACCATACACTACATCTTCTTTCTCTTTCATATTGAATTAAAATGATTCAGGAAATTGCTCCACCTTCAAGCAGGCAGGTTAATTCTGAACCGAATAAATACGTCCGTTGCGCCAGGTATCAACAGCCTGATACCAGCTTGCTTTATATAAATCTTGTCGGACAAGTTCATAACTTTCCGTTCTCCAGGAATTCTCTTTTCGAATGAACAGAAAATCCATGGAGCTTAAATTTTTATTCCCTCCATAAATCCATCGTTCACTACCTTTTACGCGATAAATGGTTCCGGGAGGGCCAAAAATAGTGTAGATCATACCACGATCGCTCATCCAACCCTCCCGATAATCGGCAAAGTAACGATTAGCAAAATATACCCGGCTGTAATACACTCGAATAAGCTCTTTTGCTCGGGTTGCATTGCCCGTTGAAGCTAACCAAAAGCTATCTAAAGCGGCCTTCAGGCTTGGATGTCCCGCTAAACGACGGTATTCCCTGGGCATGGTGAGATAGGTTAATGGTTCCAGCAACTGTTCAGAGGTGCGCGTTCCCGGGTAAAAAGAATTGAAAACCGGCATGCTCCACATAACCCGACCAGTATCTTGCAAACGAAATAAATACAATCCCTCTTCCTCAAGCTGAATCAATGTAGTATCGGTATGTGCAAATACATACGTGGAATCAATTACCGGATCCGGCCATTTCGAAGGACTCAGATAATACGGCAATTCAGCTTCTTTGCTCAGGGGAGCAATAAAATCGACATAGATGCTATCGATGGAATGGTGATCGCTCTCAACTCGAAAGGTTTGACCTACTCGCAAGTACGGCTCAAATAAGGGCATTTGGTTGCTCGTGCGCAGCAAAAAGGCTTCTCTACTATCGGAAAAACGTTTGTCGGCCTCGATGAAACTAAAATGCTTGCTCCCTCGATAACGATCTAAACTCGTTATTTCGAGGGTATAAAAATTTCCCGCCTTAAGCCGCATGGGTAAATTACTAACAAAATACCCTTCTATATTTTTCTTAAGCTGAAACTGAACACGCATGCTATCTACCACCCGATTACTATCATTTGCTATCCTCAGTAAGTATTTCAAATCGACCAAAGCATGTTCCCCTTCATCGGAGTTCCACGTACTGAATTGTAAATCGTTCAAAGGGAAACGAACGTATAAACGGCTCAGCGAATCGTTTACATGATAAAGCTTAAATTTTGGTTCGAAAGTAGAGGAACTAGGGTTATAAATGCTGGCAATGTTTGTGGGTGGTTCAAGCCTGGAGGGTGCAGAACAACGGAGCATAGCTATGAGACTGAAAAACAACACCATGACCAAAGCCATTCGCTGGTTAAGAGCAAAAACTGAGTGGTATGGTGTTCCGATTTTCATGTCAGGCAAAGGTAAACATTTGATGGTCTTCTCCTCCGATTCCCGGTAGGCTTTTCATTGTTTTATCCCGTGAATTTCGTTCATCGTTTTGGCATCGGGGAATGTTTTTTATTTTCGCCTCGCATTTATCCAATCCATTATGAAGTCATTTTTTTTCTCTCTTCATTCGAGTCATACCTTTAAGCGGTGGACCCGAAAATCCTATGCCGTCTTCAATAGTTTGGGCAAAACCATTCGCATTGGAGTGCTTATTACCCCGCTAACCCTCCTTTTCGGGATATCCGAAATGAAAGGTCAGGATCCTGCGAACGGAAAGGGAGAATCAAAAGAAGTGGACATCGACGAAATAGAAATCAATTCCGAAAGCGCTGCCTTAGTTTTCCCTGAACCTTCGCGCGTGCTTACGGTAATCGACCAACGAGAACTCAAACAACTACCCGTTAACGATTTACAATCGATTTTGGAATATGCAGCCGGAATCGATATGCGTTCCCGCGGACCGGGCGTGCAAGCCGATCTTTCGATGCGTGGCGGATCCTTTGAACAAAATTTAATCCTAATCGACGGGATTAATTGGAACGATCCACAAACGGGTCATTTTGCGCTGAACATTCCTATTCGCCCCAATGAGATTGAACGAATTGAAGTTCTTGCAGGGGGAGCTTCCCGATTTTACGGGGCAGGAGCCTTTACCGGAGCCATTAACATCGTTACTAAAAAATCGGGAGCGGATCAGGCAATTACCGAAGCATCCTACGGCCAACATGGCTTGTACGAAGCCGGTGTCTCGCTACACCGAAACCTGGCATGTGGTTACCACAAGGCAGCAGCCTATACTAGCGGGAGTGATGGTTACCGGGCAAACACGGATTTTAATCGCCGCGAATATTTTTACCAAACGAATTATCGCTTTCAGCATTGGACGCTCAATGGTCTGGTGAGCCATCAGAATCGGGCTTTTGGTGCCAACCAGTTTTATTCGGCAATGTTTCCGAATCAGTTCGAAACATCGAGCACGGGCGCGGCTATGATCGAGTTAGCACGCTACGGAGCTATCAACCACCGACTAAGTGCCTACCGAAGAGTTCATTACGATGAATTTCAACTCCGAAGAGATAATCCGGATTTCTACCGAAATTTTCATCGGAATCAGGTGTATGGAGTGAAATACAAAAGCACGTTCTCATTTGGGGGTGGATCTACCCAGGTGGCTGCTGAATTTCGTAACGAATCCATTCTGAGCAACAATTTAGGGGAAGCTATTACCGACAGCATTGCCGTTCGGGAAGGATACTACTACAACAAAGCAGCTTCACGCAGCCATTTGAGTCTATTGGCCGATCAAACTTATAAGACCGGAAGGTGGAATATATCGTTCGGAAGCATGATTCATTATTTGTCGGAATCGAATGGTTGGCAGTTTTATCCCGGAATCGACCTGGCCTTTCAACTACACTCCCACTTCATCGGTTTCGCATCTTGGAATCGGAGCATGCGCCTGCCCAGCTTTACCGAATTATATTACCAAGCTCCGGATTTAGTTGGTAATCCGAATCTCTTGCCGGAAGAAGCGCAAAATTTCGAACTAGGAATCCGTTTCCGAAAAAATAATCTCTCGTCTGAAGCAATCCTTTTCCATCGCATAGGCAAGAATCTGATTGATTGGTTGTGGGTTGGGGAAGAAGAAAAATGGTTTACGCAGAACCTGAGTAAAATCCACACCAGCGGAACGGAGTATCGGATAAACTGGACTGTAAAGGGTCTACCAGCCGTACAACAAGTGCAAATTCATTACGTGAATTTATTTGCGAACAAAAAGAACAACGAACAAGAGACCCGTTACGTTCTGGATTATCTGCGACATAATCTGAGTATCAAGCTTAGGGGAACCCTCATTGGGCAACTTCGCTGGAGCATTCAATCGCAATGGCAACAGCGAAACGGAAGTTACCTGAAGTATGAGCCAGAGACTGGTCAATTTGAGTCGGTAGCTTACCCGAGGGTTTTTCTCACCGACCTGAGGCTCAGCTACAACATAGAATCGATCAAGCTGAATCTTTTCATCGATCTTAAAAATATTGGCGATTACCGCTATGTGGATTGGGGCAACATTGAACAACCCGGACGATGGGTTTCGGGTGGAATTCGTTGGCTGCTTGCGGATAAATAGGATGCATTGTTGAACGACATCAAAAAAGTACCACCGGGTCGTAGGAAAAAGCTTAATTTAGCGGTTTAAACCAGCATCTGAAGAATAGATGTAATTCACTCTTAATTAAGCCCTTATGAAAAGAACAGCTTTTACCCATTTTCATGAAAAACTGGGTGCCCGAATGGAAGAATTCGCCGGCTACCTCATGCCCATTTCTTACGAAGGAATTAACGAAGAACACCTTACAGTGCGCCAGAAAGTAGGCGTATTTGATGTATCGCACATGGGCGAGTTTTGGGTCAAAGGTCCACACGCCGCCGAACTTGTTCAAAAAATCACCACGAACGACGTGCAGGCCTTATTCGATGGTAAAGTGCAGTATTCTTGCTTCCCAAACGGAAAAGGAGGCATTGTAGATGATCTTCTCGTTTATCGAATCGATGCCGAAACCTACCTATTGGTAGTAAACGCCTCCAACATTGAAAAAGATTGGAACTGGTGTGTTCAGCATGCTCAGGCAATGGGAATGGAAATCGGAAAAGAACTTTACAACGCATCCGACGAAATGGCACAACTAGCCATTCAAGGACCGGATGCTCTCAAAGTGATGCAATCGATTTGCGACGCTCCTATTCTGGATATGGAGTATTACACTTTTAAGAAAGTAAATGTGGCAGGAATAGACAATGCTATTCTATCTACTACCGGTTACACCGGATCGGGAGGTTGTGAGGTGTACATTGCGAATGAAGATGCAGATAAACTTTGGAATGCAATATTCGAAGCAGGTGCTGCATTTGGCATCAAACCCATCGGTTTGGGAGCGCGCGACACCTTGCGTCTCGAAGCCGGATTCTGCTTGTACGGAAACGACATCGACGCTTCAACCTCTCCCATTGAAGCTGGTTTGGGTTGGATAACAAAATTCAGCGATGGAAATGATTTTATCGACCGCCCTCTCTTTCAACAACAGAAGGAAGATAAACCTGCACGCATGCTGAAAGGATTTGAAATGCTCGAAAAAGGAATTCCTCGTCATGGCTATTCCGTCGTCGATGCCGAAGGGAATACCATTGGAACCGTTACGTCGGGAACCATGTCGCCACTCACTAAAAAAGCTATCGGGTTGGCCTATTTAGATCGGGCGCATGCTAAGCTTGGAAGCGAAATTTTCATTCAGGTAAGAAACAAGCAACTCAAAGCACAGGTTGTTAAAACGCCTTTCTTCTAGGATGGAATTGGATGTTTGTTTCGCTCCCGATTTATTCGAAGCTCATGCCAAAGCGAATCAACTCGCAGTGATTATTGATGTGGTGCGCATGAGTACTTCGGTAAATATAGCTTTCGAATATGGAATCGACCACATCATCCCTCTGGCAAAATGGGAGGAAGCATTACCCTTTCGAGACCAGGGCTATCTCATTAGTGGCGAACGAAATAGTTATCAATTGGAGGGTTTCGATTTAGGAAACTCTCCTTTTGATTTTATGAAAGAGGAGCTTAAAGGAGCAAAGCTGGCAATGTCCACCACGAATGGCACCTATGCCATTGAGCAAGCTTCGGCTTCCGATGAAGTGGTCATTGGTAGCTACATCAACGAAAAAGCGCTCGTGGATTATCTACTACATTCGAAGCTTGATATCCTGCTTATTTGCGCCGGGTGGAATCGAAGAGAAAATGCCGAAGACAGTTTATTTGCCGGAAAGTTGATTCATGATTTAAAAAAACATAAAACCTTTGAAATGGGAAGCGATGCGGCCTTGCTGGCGGAAGCCTTTTATCGGGCAGCACCCTCGCGATACGATTGGGTTATTGCTCATAGTCACCGCTTTACCCAGCATTTGCCCCGGCTCGAAAACGATATCCGCTTCTGCCTCGAACCACCCTATGAACTAGGCCAGGTTCCGCGAATCGAAAACAAGCGGATTATCCTTTAACTCACGCTCATTTTCCTATTATATTTGCGTCGGTTTGAGAAAATCTGAAAAACAAGCTAATGATTCAACTATTTACTAAAGAACTTTACAGCTATTTTAGCTCGCTAACCGCCTACATCGTCATCCTGGTATTTTTGCTTATCAGTTCGCTGTTTTTATGGGTATTCCCCGGGCTATTCAATTTACCCGATACCGGCTATGCCTCGCTCGATCCGCTATTTACCCTCGCTCCATGGGTCTTTCTGTTTCTAATTCCGGCCGTTTCCATGCGACTTTTCTCCGACGAGAAAAAAAGTGGCACCATCGAGTTGCTCCTAACACGCCCGCTAAACGAACTGCAAATCAGCATGGCAAAATACCTTGCGGCTCTAAGCATTGTTTTATTCTCGCTCCTACCAAGCTTACTCTACTTCTTCTCGCTCTATCAACTGGGAAACCCTGCCGGGAATATCGATGCCGGGGGAACTTGGGGGTCGTATATTGGACTCTTTTTCCTGGCAGCCATCTACACATCCATAGGGCTATTTGCGTCGGCCTTAACCGATAATCAAATTGTTGCCTTTATTCTTGCCCTCATTCTTTCCTTCTTCTTCTTCCTGGGATTCGAGCAAATAGCCGATAGCCTATTCACAGGCAATACAGCGCTCATTATTAGCAACATGGGCATCTTCAAACACTATCAATCCATGAGCCGGGGGGTGCTCGATCTACGCGACTTAAGCTATTTTTTGGGAGTTATTGCAGTATTCATCTTTGGAACCAAACTCGTATTGGAATCTAGAAAATGGTAAAGGGAAAACAGCTATGACGCATCGAAAACAACTCAAACAATCGCACCTTCTTCAGTTTATCAGTGTAGTAGGAATCGTTCTTTTACTCAATTTCATCGCCCAATTTGTCGTGTTCCGCATCGACCTGACAGCCGAAAAACGGCATACCCTCAGCGATTCCAGCAAGGAAGTCCTGAAGAATCTCGACGATGTGTATTACTTCAAAATTTATCTCGATGGAGAAGAATTACCTGCTGGGTTTCGTAAGCTCCAACAAGCTATTCGCGATATCCTCGATGAGTTTCGCATCTATGCAGGTGCAACCATCGAATACCAATTCATCGATCCTTTCGAAAGCCCCGACCTCGCTACCCGAGGCGAGATTGGCCGTCAACTTATGGACAAAGGACTTACTCCTACCAGTGTGGAAGAAATGGATCAAAAAGGCGGAAGCACCGAAAAACTACTCTTCACCGGAGCCATCCTCACTTATCGCGACCAGGAAGAACCCATCGAATTTTTGAAAACCAATATTGCCTACTCAGGTGACGAAAACATCAGCCAATCCATTAATCTGCTCGAGTATCAGCTGATTCAGACCATGGTTAAAATGAAAACGCTGATTAAAAAGCGAATCGCTATCCTGGAAGGTCATGGTGAATTAGACGAAATTGAGTTAGCCGACCTGGAAGCCAGCTTGAAAGAGTATTACGAAGTAGAGCGCGTTACCTTAAACGAACAAATCAATGCGCTCGACTTTTTCGATTGCATTTTGGTTGCGGCTCCCGACCAAGCGTATTCCGAGAAAGATAAATACATTATCGATCAGTTCATTATGCGAGGTGGGAAAGCGGTTTGGTGCCTTAACTCAGTTGCTGCCAACATGGATAGCCTGGCTCAAAAACCCTCCTTTGTCGCAATGGTGAACAAAACCAACCTCGACGATCAACTTTTCCGATACGGAGCGCGGGTTAACCCCGATTTAATCCTCGACATGAATTGCGGTGGGTTAAAAATTAACACCTCCCCCGCCGGAGTGCAACCTCGTTTCCGTTTATTCCCCTGGGTTTATTTTCCGCTACTCTATCCAAACAACCAACACCTGCTAGGAAAGAATCTCGATTTAGTAAAAACTGAATTTGCCTCTACCGTCGATACCATTGGAGGTACACCTTCGGTAAAAAAAGAAGTACTGCTCTACAGTTCCCCCCGCAGCAAAAAAATAAATGCTCCGGCCCTTGTCCAACTCGACATGATTAATGAACCCTTGGAAGAACGAAATTTCCCGGAAGCTTTCCTCCCGGTTGCCGTTTTACTCGAAGGGGAATTTACCTCTAATTACAAAAACCGACTTACCCCCGAGTTCCTCGAAAACAACGAAATCAGTTTCCGGGAAACAAGCCGCTCAACCGCGATGGTGGTATGCGGCGATGGTGACCTAATAAAAAACCAGTTCCGGATGCTCGACAAACCGGTTCCTTTTGCGCTGGGTTACGACCGTCACACCGACATGACCTTTAACGGGAACAAAGACTTTATGCTCAATGTATTCAGTTATTTGCTCGACGACGACCAACTCATCGACATTCGAAACCGGGAAATCAGCATGAGGCTACTCAACAAAAGTAAAATCATGGCCGAGGAAGAAAAATGGCAACTCATTAATACCCTCATTCCAATTCTATTCGTTGTATCAATTGGTGTATTAGTCCATACACTGCGACGCAAAAAATACGGTAAACCTTATCGGACCAAGGTTTAACGTTTCACTTAAACTATCTATCTACGCATGAAGAAAAACAAGTTCTATTTTATACTCTTAATCGCATTAGCGCTGATCGCTCTTACTTTATACCTTACCCGCCGTTCGGGAACAATACCACAAGAACTGAAAGACTTTGCCATTGAAGATACAGCCAGCGTTTCGCAAATTTTCTTGGCCGGTAAATCAGGACAATCCATTCATTTAATTCGCAAAGAATCCCATTGGGAAGTAAATGGAAAATACCACGCCCGAAAAGATGCCGTAGACGTTCTCCTTAAAACCTTGCTTCGAATGGACGTTAAATCGCCAGTACCTCAGGCCAGTTTTGAAACAGTAGTAACCAACCTCGCAGCCGAACATACCAAAGTGGAAATTTATACCGCCGGAAACGAACCGGAAAAAGTGTTTTATGTGGGTGGCTCTACAGCCGATAATTATGGAACCTACATGATGCTCGAAAAATCATCCACCCCTTTTATCATGCATATTCCCGGTTTTGCCGGATACCTTTCTACCCGCTTCTTCCTCGATGAAAACGCCTGGCGCGATGTTGGACTTTTCCGATATCGTTTCGATGAAATTAAATCGGTTACGCTGGAAAATATCCGTCAACCGGAACAATCCTTCACAGCCATTAACCATGGCAACAACCAGTTCGACCTTCTTTATGCTTCTTCGAATCAGCCCTATCGAGGCTTCGATACCCTCAAAGTGAAAGAATACTTGAGCGCATTTAAAAAATTGAACTTCGAACGATTTGTCGATGAACTCACCGAGACACAAATCGATTCCGTTTTCCAACTTAGTCCAGAATACATTATCCGACTCGAAGACACCTACGGTAAAACGACCCAACTGAAAGCCACGCTGCGAAAAGCCGAACTCGACGATGAGTATTACCAGTACGATGTGGATCGGATGTACGGACGAATCGACGAGAACGATGAACTCGTGATTATTCAGTATTTCAATTTCGATCCCTTATTCCGCGATATCGACGATTTTCGCCTCACACCAGCCAGTTAAAACCCATGTCGGAAAAAAACGATCTTTTCCCCACCATCCTCCCAATAGGTGAGACTTTGGTGAGTCTCGACATCATCGAAAAAAAATTCATTTGCAACCTGCATGCTTGCAAAGGAGGTTGTTGTGTCGATGGCGATTCCGGAGCACCTCTGGAAACAGAAGAACTGAGTCTTCTGAAAAAACACTATCGGAAAATCAAACCCTTTCTCACCGAAGAAGGACGAAAAGCGATTCATCAGCAAGGCTTGTATGTGCTGGATGTAGAAGGAGATAAAACCACTCCGCTCGTAGATAAGAAACACTGCGCCTATGTTGTGTTTGAAAAAGGAATTGCTTCCTGTGGAATTGAAAAAGCCTACGAAGCAGGTGCCATCGACTGGCAAAAACCGCTATCGTGTCACCTTTATCCCATCCGAATTAAAAAATACCCCGACTTTTCCGCAGTAAATTACCATCAATGGGAAATTTGCGAACCCGCAAGAATTTTAGGCGAACAGCAAGGAGTCCCAATTTATCAATTCCTGAAGGCCCCCCTCATTCGAAAATTCGGTTCCGAATGGTACGAAACCTTGAACGAGATTGCCGGGGAATATCTAAAACATAAAGGGGAAGGGGCTTAATCCTTTTAGCTAATTCTTACCCCTACGATTTACCCCTTCTTTCGCGTTCAATGAGGCTCGTCGGATTGAAACCTACTTTCATTAGTGGGTCATTAATCCGACTTTTTTTTGCCTTCATTTCGACAAACCGAGCCAGAGCAATAAAATCAAAAAGTATATTATTTTTTTCAACACCCCCTATTTTTTCATACATAGCATCAAAATTTATATAGTTTTGCACGCATTAACCTTTAAAAAACACTTCATCCTATGGGAAAATTACGTTTTGATGCTTTAGCTGAACTATTTTCGCGCACCCCCATTGAGGTCGACGTTCCCAAAGCTAAGAGCTCCGATTATTTCGGAGAGAATACTTTTAATAAAAAAGCGATGCAAGCTTACCTTTCGGAGGAAGCCTATCACAGTGTGATGGATGCCATTCATAAAGGAAGTAAGATTGAGCGGCGAATTGCCAATCAGGTTGCTTCCGGAATGAAGTCCTGGGCGGTCGATCGGGGGGCAACCCATTACTCGCATTGGTTCCAACCACTCACCGGAGCCACTGCCGAAAAACACGACGCATTCTTCGACCCCTCGGAATCGGGTGGAGTCATTGAGAAGTTCGACGGAAACATGCTCGTTCAGCAAGAGCCCGATGCATCGAGCTTCCCAAGTGGCGGTATTCGCAACACCTTCGAAGCCAGAGGATATACAGCCTGGGACCCAAGCTCCACTCCCTTTATTATTGGCAACACACTTTGCATACCAACCATCTTCATCTCCTACACCGGCGAAGCCCTCGATTATAAATTACCGCTGCTAAAATCATTAACTGCACTCGATAAAGCAGCAGTCGAAGTTTGTCAATATTTCGATAAAGAAGTTAGCAAAGTAGTGGCAACCTTAGGTTGGGAACAAGAATATTTTTTGGTCGATGAAGCGCTCTTTCACGCACGCCCCGATCTAATGCTCACCGGAAGAACCTTGATGGGACACTCGTCGGCTAAAGATCAACAAATGGATGACCACTACTTTGGCTCTATACCAGGCAGGGTGATGAATTTCATGCGCGACCTGGAATTGGAATCCTTGCGACTCGGAATTCCTATCAAAACGCGCCACAACGAGGTAGCTCCCAATCAATTTGAATGTGCTCCCGTGTTCGAAGAGGCCAATATTGCTGTGGACCACAATGCCTTGCTCATGGATCTGATGCAGAAGATTGCCCGAAAACATAAATTCCGGGTACTCCTGCACGAAAAACCGTATAAAGGAGTAAACGGATCCGGAAAGCATAACAACTGGTCGATGCTCACCAACACCGGAACAAACCTCCTGGCTCCGGGCAAAACTCCGCGCAAAAACCTACAATTCCTCAGCTTCTTAATCAATACCGTAAAAGCCGTACACGATCATTCCGACTTGCTCCGTGCCAGCATCGTTTCCCACGGGAACGAACATCGACTCGGAGCACACGAAGCTCCCCCCTCCATCATATCCGTATTCCTCGGAAGCCAACTTACCCAATTACTCGACGATCTCGAGAATCGGGTCAAAATGAAAATGACCCCCGACGAAAAAGCCGATATCAAACTGGATATTGGTAAAATCCCGGAAATCTTGCTCGACAATACCGACCGAAACCGAACCTCGCCCTTTGCCTTTACCGGCAATCGCTTCGAATTCAGGGCAGTTGGAAGCAGCGCCAATCCGGCAAGTCCCATGATTGTTTTAAACAGCGTTGTAGCGCATCAACTAAAAGCATTCAAAGCGTCAGTGGATGGACTCATCGCGAAAGGAATTAAAAAAGACGAGGCCATTTTACAAATCCTCAGAGAGTACATCATTGAATCGAAGAAGATTCGCTTCGAAGGAAACGGATATAGCGAAAACTGGGTTGAGGAAGCAAAAAAACGAGGACTCAGCAATGTTTCTTCAGCACCCGAAGCTCTCAAAGCTTTTCTTTCGAAAAACTCCATCGAAGTTTTTGAAACCAATCACATCCTAAGCAAGCGGGAACTGGAAGCACGTTTGGAAATTCGTCTGGAGAATTACATTAAATCGGTTCAAATTGAGAGTCGCGTTTTAGGCGACCTGGCTATTAACCACATCATTCCAACCGCTCTGAAATATCAAAACGTCCTCATCGACAATGTAAAAGGAATTAAGGAATTATTTGGAGCCGAAGATTACGACGAATTGGCAACCCCCCATTTACAGAGTATAAAAAAGATCTCGGGCCACATGAGTATGATTCGGAAGTTGGTGGTCGATATGGTTCAAAAACGGAAAGAGATTCATCAATTGGGTTCGATACAGGACCAAGCCTCTCGTTATCATTCCGACATTAAGCATTGCATGGAACAAATTCGTTATCATATCGACAAGCTCGAACTCATAGTCGATGATGAAATTTGGCCACTACCGAAATACCGTGAATTGCTCTTTACCCGATAAGCTAGAAGAATCAGCTGTACTCCTTTTTTCCGGGAACATGGCTGATTGATTTAACTTGCAATACGATCAAAAAAAAAGATTCTGGTTAACCCAGAATCTTTTTTTCTATCTCCAAAATATCCGATTTGAATCGTTTATCCGTTTCCATCAGGTTGTTCACGGTTCGGCAGGCATGCAGTACGGTGGCATGGTCTTTATCGCCAATTTGAGAACCGATAGCAGCCAACGAAAACTTCGTCATAGTTTTCGAAAAATACATCGCTATTTGTCGAGCTTGCACAATCTCCCTTTTACGTGTTTTGGTATGCATTACATCCAGCGGTAAATCGAAGTAATCGCAAACTACCTTACTGATATAATCAACCGACACTTCTTTGCGTGAGCTTTTGATTAGCTTTTCGATTAAATCTTCGGCTAGTTCGAGGGTTATTTCTTTTTTATTCAGGGTTGATTGAGCGAGCAAAGAAATAAGAGCACCTTCGAGTTCGCGAACATTGTTTTTGATGTGAGTCGCAACGTAGTTGAGGACAGCCGGATCAATTTCGATTCCGTCTTTATAGGTTTTGTTTTTCAGAATTTTGATTCGGGTATCGAAGTCGGGTGCTTGCAATTCGGCGGACAAGCCCCACTTAAAGCGGCTAATGAGCCGTTGTTCCATTCCTTCAAGATCGACCGGAGCTTTATCGGAGGTAAGAATGAGTTGTTTTTTCGATTGATGCAAGTGATTGAATACCTGGAAGAAGGTTTCCTGAGTTTTCTCTTTTCCGGCAAACTCATGCACATCGTCGATGATTAACACATCGATCATTTGGTAAAAGTGCAAGAAGTCGTTGGCGGTATTATTTCTTACCGCATCGACAAACTGGGTACGAAATTTATTGGCCGAAACGTATAATACTGTTTTTTCGGGGAACCGTTCTTTTACTTCAATGCCGATTGCCTGAGCGAGGTGAGTTTTCCCAAGGCCTGAATCGCCATGCAGGAAGAGAGGATTAAACACTGTTCCACCGGGTTGGTTTGCAACCGCATAACCGGCCGAGCGGGCCAGTTTATTACAATCGCCTTCGATAAAATTATGGAAGGTATAATCCGGATTCAATTGAGGATCGATTTGCAGCTTTTTTAATCCGGGAAAGACAAAAGGGTTTTTGATGGGTGAACCATCCATTGCAACAGGTAAATGGATAGGACGATTACTCAAATCGGAAGCATTCGATTTGGTGGGAAGTTTTACAGTATAGGGTTTGGCATTATGCTGATTATTGTTTTCCATCACAATGCTATACTCCAATTTACCTTCGTTACCTAACTCCTTTTTTATGGTTTTTCGGAGGATATCGATGTATTGTTCTTCCAAATACTCATAGAAGAATGGACTCGGAACCTGAATGGTCAGAACCTTATTTTCCAGCCGTATAGGCACAATAGGCTCAAACCAGGTCCTGAAACTAGCTGTGGAAACATTGTCTTGAATTATACGAAGACAATTATCCCACACCTGTTGCGGGTTTTGCTGCATATCCACTTTATTTAATGATTAGTACTCTGCCTTAATGCGAACAAATTTTGGTATAAAAATTCTAATAAAAAAATACTTTATCTCTTGATTTTTTAGAAAAAAGCCTATGCAATTAAGAATCAGTTAAATAAAAATTCACATTCTGTTAATAAATTATATATCTGATTATCAAGCAACTAAACAAGCAGCAACTCTAAACCCTTTGTTTTTATAGGGTTTAAGGATTTAAAAAAAGTGCTAACTGCCACTTTTCTAAAACAACGGGATAATTTCCTTATCCTGAATCATTCTAAATAGTGAATTCCGGCATTCAATCACTCCTTTTCTGCTTCTCGTAACTTGAAACGCATTTTTTAAGAATATAGGACAAAAACAATCATTTTAATAGCATTCTGCTTACGTTTATATCAAGAACATCCAAATTTTCGACACCCTAAAACGACCCTCCAACCAAAACAGATAATCCGCTCCATGAGCTTTCTTCATTCAAAAAATATGGAGTAATTTGTCGGCAAAAAAGAACATGCGTATTGCACTGCACTGGCAAATCCTTATCAGTCTTATCCTGGCCATTCTGGCAGGCATCTTTCTACCACAACTAGTTCCCTATGTTGCCTGGACCGGCGACGTTTTTATTCGGGCACTCAAAATGATTATCCTCCCGCTCATCTTAGGCTCCATTATAAGCGGTATCATTCAAATAGGATCATCCGATTCCCTGGGTCGAATCGGACTTAAAACCCTTTCCTACTATTTCTTATCGAGCTTATTGGCCATCGTAACCGGTCTTATCCTTGTAAACCTATTCGAACCGGGAACAGGCATCAGCCTTAAAACCAACGAAACAATCAACCTTCCCAACGTAGAAGATAACTCCATTGGCAACCTCCTAATCGAAATAATCCCGGCCAACTTATTTGAATCCATGGCCAAAGGCGAAATGCTTCCAGTCATCTTCTTTGCGTTGCTCTTCGGATTTTTCATTGCTCGATCTGCCGAAAAGCACAAAAAAATACTGGGCGATTTTTTCGATGCATTGTTTCACGTCATGATGAAACTCACCCTCTTCATCATTCGATTTACTCCCATTGGAATCTTTGGCATTGTCATTAAGGTCGTTGCCGAACAAGATGAACTAATCGATTTAGCGGGAAGTCTGGGAAAATATATGCTGGTAGTAATCGCAGGTCTGGCTATTCACTCACTACTTAGCTTGCCTCTCGTTTTAAGAATTTTCGGATTAAGCGCCCGAAAACACCTCCGAGCCATGCGGGTACCATTACTCACCGCATTTTCCACCTCAAGCAGCAGTGCCACCCTGCCCCTTACCATGGAATCGGCTGAACATGGTGCAGGAATACCGAACAAAATTACCGGTTTCACCTTACCCTTAGGTGCCACCATCAACATGGATGGAACAGCACTCTACGAATTAGTTGCAGCCATGTTTATTGCTCAAGCGTATGGAATAGAAATGACCATCACTCAACAAATCATCGCTGTATTTACCGCGCTTCTGGCATCGATTGGCGCAGCCGGAATCCCAATGGCAGGATTAGTCATGATTACAATTGTGTTAACAGCCATTGGTCTTCCGCTCGAAGGGGTAGGACTGATATTAGCGGTCGATCGAATCCTCGATATGTTCCGAACAGCGGTTAATGTGTGGAGCGACAGTTGCGCGGCTGCCGTTATTGCCAAATCGGAAGGTGAAACCACGAATATTGCCGTATGAGTCAGAAAAAATGCAAAACAAAAGGGGGAGAAACAGGGCTTGAAAACCCCAAAGGCTTCGTTTGTAAAAAGTGCGGATTAGAAAGCAACAAAGAAAAAAAACTGTGTAAGCCTAAAGCGAATCCTTTTTCAAACCATCAAGTTTAAAAATTCAATGAAAGCAATGATTTTTGCAGCCGGCAAAGGAACCCGGCTCGGCGCACTAGGACTAAGAAAACCCAAAGCACTGGTGGAAATTAATGGCAAGGCCTTACTCCTGCGAAGTCTGGAAACCATTCATTCTCTTGGAATTACCGAAGTGGTTGTAA
>JAGYLP010000010.1 GCA_018401015.1 Bacteroidales bacterium | reverse complement strand
TCGTAACAACTGATTCCTTAGGTCGGTTTTCAACGTCAGCACTTCCTGCAGGACTCTATACACTTCAGGTAAGCTTTATGGGATGTACAAATCAAAGTCGCCGAGTATCCTTGCAAGAAAGCACCGAGTATGTGGAGGTACATCTTCAATCGTCTCCTTATCAACTGAATGAGATTACTATTCAAGAGATGAACCTTTCGGAAAATGCTTCACCTTCATTTGGCTCATCCGTTGAAGTATCGGCTAACTACCTTCAACGATACGATCAAGGCAGTTTAATGCAATCCCTTTCACGACTCGGAGGTGTTCAAAGTCAAAGCATTGGCTCTGGGACTTCCAAGCCCATGATTCGCGGATTAGGCAGTAATCGCCTGGTAGTTACTGAGAATGGAGTTAAGCATGAAAGTCAGCAGTGGGGAATGGATCATGGGCTGGAAATGGATCAATATTCAGCCGATAAAATAAGGGTTATCCGTGGACCGTCCTCCTTGAAATATGGTTCAGATGCACTGGCAGGAATTATTGAAGTTCAGTCATTTTCGCCTGTTTTGAATCAAGGGTTTAGAGGTAAATTGAATGCGCACACCCATTCCAATTCCGGGCGCTTGGGTTCGCATCTAACTCTAAGCTGGAGCGACAGCACCTATCATGTTGAAATGAAAGCCGGAGGTTCTCGTTATGGCGATTACACTGTACCGGGCGACAGCGTTGATATCTATACTTTTCGTATTCCTTTGGATAAGGGGCGATTAAGGAATACGGCAGGACGTGATCATAGTCTAAGTTTTGCCTTTTATCGTAAGGGAGAGCAAGCCGATCAGCGTTTACAATTGAGTTATTATTTTCAGCAAGCCGGTTTTTTTGCCAATGCACATGGAATTGAACCCAGGACTGTTGACTATTCCCTCCACGACCGCAGCAATTGGGACATTCTTCTTCCTCAATTTTGGGTGAAGCATTATAAATTACATTACATGAACGATAGAAAAATTGGTTCATGGAATCTGAAACAATCCTTTGCCTATCAGTTTAACTACCGCGTGGAATTAAGCGAATATACTCAACATGGGTTCATGCCTGCGAGCTTGCCGGATTCCCTGTCCTATTGGAGCGAACTGGATCGATCCTTTAAAAAGCACACTTATCATTATCAACTCATTACTGATTATCAGCGAAGAAATCGCTGGAAGTTTGAGCAGGGGGTTGCATTTGAAGGACAACATAATCGGATTGGAGGACGTAGTTTTTTACTCCCTAATTTCAATCAGCTAAGTGGAGGCATTTTTTCCATTGCCAGGTATCAATTGTCTTCTTATCAGAACATAAGTGGTGGTTTACGAATCGATGCAATGCAACTTGAAAGCGAGCAGCATTCGGATTGGTTTGCCACTCCACTTATTAACGATTTTGAATCCGAGCCCGTTTATTTGGTACGGTCCAATGAATTGAAAAAAACCTTTATCAACTATGCATGGAGTATTTCCTATGAATGGGAAACCGTGGATCGAGCCATTTCCATCCATTTAGGAAGAAGTTTTCGCAATCCAATGGCGAAAGAATTGGCTGCTAATGGGGTCAATTATCACTATTTCAGCTATGAAATTGGCAACCCTGATTTAGGTCAGGAGATAGTCTATCAGGGTGATGTAAACCTTCGGTGGAGTAACACATTCATTGAACTACAGATTAATCCATTTCTCGGGTACTTCGAAAATTACCTTTTTCTGGATCCTACTTCCGAGTATGATCAATTATATGGACAAGGAAATCAGGTATTCAGGTATTCTGAAGCTGCTGTTTTACGAACCGGAGGTGAAGTATCGCTCCTGGCCAGATTCAGCTCGAATTGGATGCTTGGAAACACCACTGAGTATTTGTTCACGGAACAATTGAGCGGCACTAAGATTGGGTATCCCCTTCCCTTTTCACCACCGCTTAGCAGTTTGTGGAGCCTAAGTTATGAAATGGATTATCGACAAGAAAGGGCTATTCGTTTTGAACTGGACTATCAGCTGGTAGCAGCACAAACTCGCATTGTAGCACCTGAGTTCATTACCCCTTCCTACCAATTACTTGGTTTTCGCGCACAGGCTGATTTTAGCCTTTTCGGACAAGAATTTACATCTAGCTTACAAATCCGAAATTTGCTCAATACCCGCTATTGGAACCATACTTCCCTGTATCGACTCATGAATTTACCTGAGATGGGACGAAACATTCAGATTAGTCTTCAATATTTTTTTTAGAACGACCTGCTAGTCATACAAACTAAATCAGATGAAAACCTCAACCTTTCTATTCGTGCTTCTCCTTGTGAACCTATTAACTTTTAGTCAAAGTAAAATAATTGGGAGAGTATGCGACCAACAAAATAATCCTTTGACAGGAGCTACCGTTTTTCTACCCGAACTGAATAAAGGGACTATCACTGATTGTGAGGGTGAATATTCCCTCAAGAATATACCTAAAGGGAGGATAACCGTTCAGTTTTCCTTTCTGGGCTATCTCACAGAAGTTAGACCCATATTGTTGACTGATACGTTAGCCCGCATTGATATTCGATTAAGCGAAGCGGTAATTCAATCGCAAGAAGTGGTGGTTACCGGCGGTTACGTGAGTTCTCAGCATGAGAATGCTGTAAAAATTGAAGTATTGCGAAGCAAAGATTTTTCCTGGTTGGGGACTCCTAATTTTACTGAAACCCTCACGCAAATTCCGGGAGTTGATATGATTTCCAAGGGGCAAGGTGTTGCCAAACCCGTAATTAGAGGTCTTTCCATGAATGACATATTAATAATGAATCATGGTGTTCGCGTTGAGAATTACCAATATGGTGAAAATCATCCTATTGGGATTGATGGAAATGATATAGAACGAGTTGAGATCATTAAAGGACCGGCTTCGCTTTTATATGGTTCCGATGCAATTGGTGGGGTAATCAATTTCATTAAAGAAAAACCTGCCCCTACCCATCAGTTAGTGGGTGATTATGGCATTCAGCTGCATTCGAATACGCTGGGACTAAACCAATCGGTGGGACTCAAAGGAAGGCAAGATAAACTTTATGGAGGAATTCGATTAGGACATAAGACCCATTCCGATTATAATCAGGGGAATGGAAACTTTGTTCCCAATACTCGATTTAATGAGCGAAGCTTAAACGCCCATACCGGTTATTCAACCAGCAATGGAAGTTTTCGTTTATACTACGATTATTTCGAACAGGATTTAGGGATGAGTGTACCAGCTGCTATCTCGTTGATTTCAGAGGCGAGCAGAACCAATGAAATCTGGTATCAAGATTTAGCCTACCACCTGTTTTCGTCGCAAAACAGTCTCTACATTCGTAAATTCAAATGGGAGTTGAATGCTTCCTACCAAAGTGCACTGCGTAAGCTCCAAACCCTCGAGGTGGCTCCTTTTGTCGAAATGAACCTGAATACTTTTAGTTACGAATCGAAAGTGTATTTTCCGTCGGCTAAAGGGCAAGAGTACATATTAGGCGTACAGGGGATGCTGCAAACGAATCGCAACAAGAACGACAGAGACAGTCAATTTCTACCCGATGCAAACAGGAATAACTTAGGGTTTCTGGGGTTAATCAAGTATTCCTTGTTTGGGCAACTCAAACTTCAGGGAGGATTCCGCTACGACCTTTTTCACACAGATACTTATGCCTTAGGCGTTCCTGAAAGTTTTAATTATCAGGCACCCGTTAATCGATTGTTTGGAAGTTTTAGTGGATCATTTGGAGCCACTTATTCGCCTCAAGATGAGTGGATGCTTCGGCTCAACTTGGCGAAAGGCTTTCGTGTCCCAACCCTATCAGAGTTAACTTCTCATGGCCTACATGGTAATCGTTACGAGATAGGCAATGATCAACTTGTACCACAGAATTCACTCGAAACAGATGTCAGCATGCATTATCATGGTCACTATTTATCGTTCGATTTGGCAGCTTTTCACAATCGAATCGACCAGTACATTTTTATTTCTCCTTCCAACGACACAACCCTGACCGGAATGCCTATTTTCCATTTTTCACAAACTAATGCCCTGCTCTATGGAGGAGAAGCAGGTGTTCACTTTCATCCTGAGCAAATTCCCTGGTTGCATGTTGAAAGTACTTTTTCGAGTGTTATCGGGAAACAAGAGAATGGGCATTTTTTACCCTTTATACCTGCTAATAAGCTACGATACGAGATTCGGGCAGAGCATAAACGAATCGCATTTTGGGATAAGCCAAACATTAAAATTTCCGTTTTAACTGCCTTTGCTCAAAACCATCCGTCCCCATTTGAAACTGCAACCCCTTCCTATACCCTCATCAACCTTAGTAGCTATTTCGAAATGGTGGTTGCCAAGCAACGGATACAAGTAGGAATTGCTGTCAATAATATTTTGGATGTTCAGTACATGGATCATTTATCCACCTTAAAACCGCTGAACTTTTTCAATCAGGGACGAAATGTGAGTCTTTCAATCAAAATACCCTTCGGGATCAATTTGGAAACGCATTGATAAACCATTCGTACATCAATAAACAAATCAGTATTAATCTAAAACCTTAACAACTATGTATTTAAGTATTCGTTTTTTTCTTAGTATCGCAATTTTAATCAGCTTATTCACCTCATGTAATGAAGATGATGCCACTCGACAACCGGTTATCACTCTAAGCGAATTAGGAATGGAGAATTCGAAGCAGGCCTATATCGGCGACGAGCTGCATATTGAAGCTAGTATTTTAGCCGAAAATGGGATTGAGCAAATTGAGTTAAGCATTCATCCCGAAGGACTTACCATCCACAAGCAATTACAAAACAGCTTCGATTCGGGTTGGGAGCTGGATACGGTATTTACCGATTACGCGGGGCTAAAGAATACCGAATTTCACGAACACTTTGATATTCCCTTCACTGCCATGCCCGGTCAATATCATTTTCATTTGATTGTTACCGACACCGAGGGGTATCAGGCTCACAGCGAAGAAGAACTTTTACTGCTCGCACCCCAAGACTAATTCAGATAAACTAATGAAAACCATACATCTAGCTTATCTATTATTGTTATCCGGTATCTTTTTCGGTGGATGCGATACCGATTCCATCGATCAGGAGCGACCGATTATTGATTTCACGCTTGAGGGAAGTTTTCCTCAAGCGTGCGATACCATTTATTTCGACGAGGCTTTTGAACTAAGGGCATTTTTTTCCGACAATGAATCCTTAGCCAGTTTCAGCCTCGATGTTCATCATAATTTTGACCATCATAGTCATAGCACAGAACCGGTAAATTGTGATTTGGATTCGACCAAAGAAGCTATAAATCCATTTGTATTTATCCAAGATTATCTTTTAAGTTCAGCAGAGATTGAAGTTTCAGAGCAAATTCTCTTCAGCTCCGACAGTTCTCAGCTACATGATTCGGGCGATTACCATTTTTTCCTACGCTTAACCGACATCAATGGTTGGACCTCTTACCGTGGCGTTCCGGTGAAGCTACTTTATCGTGATTCGGGTTTAAACTAATAGTTGATGCACAACACATAACAGAAAGATTAGAGCATAATAGCGGATGAATGGAGATTTCGGGGTTGGGTGAAATAAAAAAAGGGTAAGCTACTTATATCGCACCGCTACAACCGCTTGCCCTTGCTTCCTTCCGGATCTGGGGGGGTTCAGCAGGAGCTGGTCGTATAAGACTTACCCAGCTGCAAAAGTACAAAAAGAATTGAATCGAAGCCAAGATTAGGCATTTTTATTCCCTGCATTAAATCTATATTTGCACTTTATGCCTATAACTATGCACACACAATCAGGTTTCTTTTTGAAAGCTACCATGACCTGGGGAGCCTATCTGGGCTTTGCTATGGTTGCTTTTCATTTTCTAACTTACTTATTCAAAACGAGTCCCGACTCCAGTATTCATTTACTCTCCTATGTCATCACGATTGGTTTCATCGTTTACGGACAGAAGTATTGGCGTGCTCAATTGGGAGGTTTTATTTCTTATGGTGAAGCCCTTAAAGTAGGGATTGTTATCAGTCTTTTTGCCGGAATTATTTACGGTTTTTACCAGTACATTCTCACCGGGCTAATTGATCCGGAGTTAATTGAAAGGCAACTTCGAAACACCGAAGAAGTTTATTTACAATTAGGTTACAGCGAAGAAGAGGTCGAAACCATGATGGCCCTCTCGACCAGAATGAATACCCCGATTGGCATTAGTTTTTCGGTAGCTCTTGGCTATACGATTGGCGGTTTAATTTTTTCCTTGATTACATCGATATTTACGCGGCGGATCGACGATAGCTTCGACGCCCAAACCAAAACTATTTCAGACGATTATGCATAAGAATCCCGATATTTCGATTATCATTCCTTTTTTTAATGAGGTTGAATCGCTTCCCGAATTATACGATTGGCTCAAACGTGTTTTAAAAGAGAACCAACTTCGTTACGAATTACTTTTCATCGACGATGGTAGTAGCGACCAGTCGTGGAAAGTGATTGAAAACCTCGTGGCCCGTGAACCCTATGTAAGGGGAATCAAATTCCGACGGAATCATGGTAAGTCCGCTGCCTTGCACGTCGGATTCCAAGAGGCACGTGGCAATGTGGTAATAACCATGGATGCTGATCTACAAGACAGTCCTGATGAAATTCCAGCTTTGTACCGTATGATTGTTGGTGAGAACTACGATTTAGTCTCCGGTTGGAAAAAGAAACGCTACGATCCATTAGGGAAAACACTTCCCAGTAAATTTTTCAACTACACCGCACGCGTTGTTTCAGGCATAAAGCTACACGATTTTAATTGTGGACTTAAAGCTTACAAGAATGATGTTGTGAAAAGCATTGAGATTTACGGCGAGATGCATCGTTACATACCCATCATTGCTCAATCGGCCGGATTTCGAAAAATTGCGGAAAAAGTAGTGGAGCATCATCCCCGAAAATATGGCGAATCCAAATTTGGCATTGAAAGGATGATTAAAGGATTTTTGGATTTATTGAGTTTGAAGTTTATTACCAAATTCAGCAAACGTCCCATGCACCTTTTTGGTTCTCTGGGAACATTGATGTTTGTAACGGGAGGATTTCTAACCGTTTATGTCATTGCCGACAAGCTGTACAAGCAATACCAGGATTTACCTTTGCGTTCGGTAACAGATCAACCTTTGTTCTTCTTGGCCTTATTATTTGTAGTGCTTGGCGTACAACTTTTTCTGGCTGGATTTTTAGGAGAATTGATTAGTCGAAATTCCGGAACCAGGAATGAATATTCTGTTCAAAGCAAAATTGAGAGTTCTTCGCGTTTAACACCCAACGACACCCGTTTTCAAAGCAATCGAAGTGCGAATAACCGCAACGAGAGACCACGCAGGGAGTATTCGCCGAACCCGAAACCCACTCAAGAAAAATCTGATAATCAGAAGATTAACCCAAGCAACACCCCCACTACTCCACCCTCTTCAACTAAGGAGGAGATTCTAAAAAGTCCGAATCCAAAAACAGAGGGAGATGCAGAAAAAAGTCCACGTAAGAATCCACGACGCTATCCTAAAAAACGTCCACGGCCAGAAAATCCCGGGGGTGAAACGAATAGTTAATACCTATAGTTGATGGTGAATTTTCTGAGTAATCTCGACCGTTTGCTGTTTCTGGCGATAAATGGTTGGAATCACCCCATATTGGATAGCTTCTTTTATTTTGTTTCCGAGACCACGACTTGGATACCCCTGCATTTGTTGCTATTGTATTTTTTTCAGCGACGCTATGGTTGGCGCGGCTTTGGGTTTGGTCTGCTGTTTATCGTTTTATTAATAAGCCTGGCCGATTCAGGTTCCGTTCATTTATTTAAAAATGTATTTGAGCGCTTACGACCGTGTCATCAGCCCGATTTGGAAGGCATGGTTCACTTGGTTCGCGGTCATTGTGGAGGGAAATATGGATTTATCTCATCGCATGCGGCCAATACAATGGCCATCGCGTTATTTTTCGGTCTGGCCCTTCGCAAAATCTGGATTTGGATTGCCTTATTCACTTACGCTCTTTTAACCGGATACTCTAGAATCTATTTGGGGGTTCATTATCCGTTCGATGTCTTGGGTGGTTTCATGTATGGAGGCATTGCCGGAGCTTGGGTTTATATGCTCTTCCATTGGCTTATTCGAAAAATCCCTTTCCTTAAGCCTCCTCTTTCATTCGAATCAAATACAAGAACATGAAGAAAGATCTGAATTCATACGATTATGCTTTCCTCGTATCGATGCTGGGATTCATTTTATTTAAAGCGAGTCATTTGAATATTCCTTTTTTTTGGGATGAATCCTGGGTTTATGGGCCAGCTATTCAGATTATGGCCGACGATGGACCGGGTTTATTACCGTCGGCAATGCATGAATGGATATCGCGCGGCCATCCTTTATTATTTCATTTTTTAGGTGGGAGCTGGATTACTATTTTTGGCAAATCGCTTATTTCCATTCACTTATTTCCCTTAACTTTTAGCATAGCCTTTTTAACCGGTATTTACCTAAATGGAAGGAATCGGTATGCTCCGAGTGTGGGCTTTACAGCCTTTCTGTTCATGCTGATACAGCCGGCCTTTTTGGCCCAATCGGCCATGGTACTGCCAGAAGTTATGCTTGCCTTATGGGTTTTTGCGAGTGTTGCGTCATACCTATCGCAGAAAAAAAGCGCTTATGTAGTATTCTCCACGTTCGCCTTGTACACCAAGGAGAGTGCTTTGGTTTTTGTACTCGGAATCATACTTTGGGAATTTCTGCAAATCCTCCTTTATAGAAATAGAAGAAGAAACTTCTTTTCAGAAATTGGCCGTTCGCTTTATCTTCTGCTTCCGCTGGTGTTGATAGCTTTGTTTTTTGTGGTGCAGTATTTCCAGAAAGGCTGGTTCTTTTATCCTGAACATACGGGAATGATCGATCTATCGAGTTATCAGGTAAAACATAAACTTGGTATTTATTTCGAATACCTCTTTTTTAAAAATGGGAATCTGGCCATCAGTCTATTGCTTGTAATTAGCCTCGGATACATAGCTGTCAGGAGGAGAATCTTTTATCAAAAACATGGTAAGGAGTTGCTCTTTTTGCTCTATTTGATTGTGGCCTTTTCCATTTTCAGCGCTATCAATTTCTTCACGTCAAGGTATTTGATGAGTGTTTTTCCATTCTTCACCCTGTTGGTTGCCCTTGGTTTGCACGGGTTAAAGCCACAACGATGGATGCAGTATAGCTCGTACGCAATCATAGTTGCTATTTCCCTAAGCTTTAGCCTTTTGCCTTCAAAAGCGCATCAAGGCGATACGAATATGGGCTATTTGGATGGCATCGAGGTTCATCAGGCTGCCATTGATTACTTGGTTGAAAACAACTATCAAGACAGTAAGATCTACACCCATTTTCTGATGATCAATCAGCTTAAAAACTATCGATGTCGTTACTTAGAGCAAGATGAAGTATTTCCTGAAGTTCATAACAATTTATCGGAATCGATTGATTTGATTGTTTATAGCAGTTTTGAGCGCGAATTTGACATTCAACAAATTCAGGAGGAGCATCCTTTCGAGCGAATCTTTCGATACGAGCGAGGCAAGGCCTTTACTGAAATCTACGCACGAGTTGGATCAAGCTCGAAATAATCAGAACTAGGTATTGCAGGAAAAAACCCTAAAGTATAGATTTGTGAGCAATTTAGACTACGTCTAAATAAACGTATAAAGCACAAAACTTAGCATATATTTTAGGAGTACTAGCATGAACTTAGGCGGATTAGAGGTTGGAGATAAAGCAGTTATCGTCAAGGTAAAGGGACATGGTGCTTTTCGGAAGCGCATTACCGAGATGGGTTTTGTAAAGGGGAAAGAGGTGGAGGTAATCAAGAAAGCGCCTTTGCAAGATCCCGTTGAATACAAGCTTTTGGACTATCACGTTTCTTTGCGGCGGGCGGAAGCTACGATGATAGAGGTTGTAACTCTTGAGGAAGCCAAGTCGTTAAATTTAGCTCGTCATTATCAGGGAACGATTAATGGACAATATCTAAAACTGTCGGCACACGAGAAGCGAAAAACCATTTCGATTGCTTTGGTTGGGAATCCAAATTGCGGAAAAACTACTTTATTCAACGTCGCATCGGGAGGGAATGAGCACGTTGGCAATTACAGTGGTGTGACAGTTGACATGAAGCGCTCCACTTTCAAATATAAATCCTATCAGTTCCACATTACCGATTTACCAGGCACTTATTCATTGAGCACCTACACCCCAGAGGAGCGCTATGTTCGTAATTTCTTATTAAATGAGTTACCCGACGTTGTCGTTAATGTGGTTGACAGCAGCAACTTAGAGCGAAATTTATACCTTACTTCTCAGCTCATCGACATGGATATTCAGATGGTTTGTGCCTTGAATATGTACGATGAGCTTGAGGCCACAGGAGGAGTGCTCGATTACGCGGCTTTAGGCGGAATGTTGGGAATTCCCTTTGTACCCACCGTTGGAAACAAAGGAAAGGGAATAGACGACCTGTTCGATGCGATTATCAAGGTATATGAATCGCAGGAACCAAGAACGCGTCATATCCACATTAATTATGGAGAAACCATTGAATCTGGAATTAAGGAATTACAAGATGTTATACGCAAGGAGCCTGAGTTATACACCCGTTACAGTCCGCGTTATTTAAGTTTGAAATTGCTGGAGAAGGACTTAGAGGTAGTCGATCTATTCCAACCCGATGCTCCAATTTTAAATAAAGTACGAACTTTTCAGCAGAAAATAGAATCGGAGTACAAGGATGATCCGGAGACTATCATAACCGATGCCCGGTATGGCTTTGTTGCCGGAGCGTTGAGTGAGACCTTTAATAAAGGCATCAAGCGTAGGCGTAAAACCACCGAAATCATTGATAAATATGTGACTCAGAAATACTTGGGCTATCCCATTTTTCTGGCCATAATGTTTATCATGTTTTATTCCACTTTTACCCTGGGCGACTATCCCATTGGTTGGATTGAACAGGCCGTTTCTTGGATAAGTATTCAAGCTGAACGATGGATTGCTCCGGGGATATTCAAAGACTTGCTCATCGACGGCATAATTGCTGGCGTGGGAGGTGTTATTGTCTTTCTGCCGAATATTCTCATTCTCTTTCTTTTCATTTCGTTTATGGAAGGTACCGGCTACATGGCACGTGCGGCATTTATTATGGATAAGCTGATGCATCGAATCGGGTTGCATGGCAAGTCCTTTATTCCTTTGGTGATGGGATTTGGATGCAATGTACCTGCCATTATGGCTACCCGAACCATCGAAAACAGGAACGACCGCTTACTTACCATGCTCATTAATCCATTTATGTCGTGCAGCGCGCGCTTACCTGTTTATATCTTGATTATTGGAGCCTTTTTCCCCAGCAATCCGGGCAGTATGCTTTTTCTGATGTATTTATCGGGGATACTCATTGCCATGGGGATTGCCAGATTGTTTAAAAAATCGTTTTTCAAGCGAGAGGAGGCACCTTTTGTCATGGAACTCCCCCCTTATCGGATGCCCACCTTCAAAGCCACCATGCGCCAGATGTGGGATAAAACTGCTCAGTATTTAAAAAAGATGGGAGGAATTATTTTGGTAGCCTCAATCATTATTTGGGCACTCGGATATTTTCCCCAAGAAGTTGATTTCAGCCGCGATTACGATGTTGAAATTAGCCTGTTGGAAGAGGAACTAGACATAGCGGTATCGGCTGGACAAGAAGGAAAAACTACCGAGGATCTGTCGTCGGCGATTTTCCACCTGGAAGGATTAAAGAAAGCTGAGCATCAGGAGCGAAGCTATATTGGACAAATCGGGCATTTCATAGAGCCGGTGATGCGTCCTTTAGGCTTTGATTGGAAAATGAGTGTCAGTTTATTAGCAGGTGTCGCCGCTAAAGAAATAGTAATAAGCACCATGGCTGTATTGTATTTGAACGAGGACCTCGACATAGACGAAGCCACACTACCTTTGCAACAAAAACTTCGTTCGGAACGCTATGTATCCGGTAAGCATGTCGGGGAATTAGTTTATAATCAGGTGGTGGCCCTTGGATTTCTCTTTTTCATACTCATCTATTTCCCCTGTGTTGCCGTAATTGCAGCCATTCGGAAAGAGTCGGGAAGTGCAAAATGGGCTCTCTTCACCATTTTCTACACCACTGCCCTCGCCTATTTATTCGCCTTGGTGATTTATCAGGTTGGCTCCAACTTTTTTTAGGAAGATAGTATTCAATCTCCGTATTTTAACTTCAGCCTAGATCAGAATCCTACCATTGAGGAGTTAATCGAAGGTTTGCTATGAAATGAAAAAGCCCGTCTGAAGGTAGACGGGCTTTTTTTAAAATATCATTATCAGATAAACCTGAATACTAACTAGGCGTTTAATTTGCCGGATAGGTAAAGGATTGGTTCGAATTCATTAGAATCTGGTATCCTTCGCCCGGATTCATCAATCCGATTGTATTAACCTGGAAAACAGGCCAATACGATTGTCCGGCTGAGTTTTTAACAATAGACAGATTGCTTACAATGGGGCTAAGTGCCTGGTCAATTCCGATTGACGATTGCCGCAAATAACCCAGCAAGCTCCAACCAGAAGGAATTGTAAGGATGGTTTCCTCCGGAACGAGGGGTGTCCCTTCAATCGTAAGTATTTGAGCAGAATTCAGTTTAATTTGATAAGCCTGACCAACAACCCAATTGCCAATCGTATTAACTCCCCATTGTGGCCAATACATGTCGCCCAAGTAATTTTTAATCAAGGCAAGGTTGCTTCCCAGGGGTTGACAAGCAGTGGCGATGGAAGGTTCGGAAGGGATTAGGTAAGTTGAAAAATAAAACCAGGTGGAGGGTATATTAATCGCCTGTTGCTGGACAGTAGGTAGAATAGTGATGCCATAATCTTCCACCTCACCATAATTTTCGGAGCCGCAGGGGGCACCCTGAATGGAGCTACTGCCATCGTCCCAGAGTCTAACCCTCATGCGTGTGTTTCCAAGATCGGCATCTGCAGGAATGGTAATAGTTCCCGTAAAAGGTCCTACTCCTTGAGCCGACTCAAATGCCAATTCATTCGCGCTGGAAAAAACGCCATCGCGATACCAATCGATCCAAATTCTAACCTTATCGGAAGAATAAGCATTACCGATTGTTACGGAGAAATTATAAGTGGAACCCGGATAGACTTCAGCGATGTGGTTAGCCGTGAAATCGGCATAGAATCCCGGTTCTTCTCCTGTTGGACCATTATTGATGGTATGAAAACTGAAAAAGTTGATGTATTCCCAGCTTCCGGAAGTACCACCCGATGCATCGCAGTAGTTCCATTGGATTTCGCGATTTCCAGCGGGGGCAATGGAATCGGGGGTGTATAGGCTATCCGCCTGCAAAGAAAGAAGTTCAGCATCGAGGAAGTTTCCAACAGTAGCATTAGGATTCAGATCGTAGGTTAGCCAAAAGAAATTAGGTCCGTCGTTTAAAAGCTGAGAGGCATTAATTTGAAAGCTCCCTTGCGGATTCGACACCGAAATTCCCACTTGCACTGCGTTAGCCATTGAATTGATTGATCCGGAATATAAAAGTTTCGCCGCCTGAATATCCTGCGCCGGAGCCGAAGAACCATTTGTTGAAAAGTTGAACAGACCAGCAGAGAGAGCGTTCAGGTTCCCTTGCATATTCACCTGAATCTGAAGGATTTCCTGACCCAGCGAACCTGGATTAACCGGTTCTACTTGTATTTGCGAGTTTTGCAAAGAAGCAAATTCCATATCCTGTTCGTAAAAATACACGTTGGTTTCCCAGAGTCCCCGGCCGTAGGTGGCAGCTCTTAATTTACTGAGCGAAGGCGCAGCCGCATAATAAATTTCAAGCTCCCCAATTTTTACATTAGGCAAACCAGTATTGAAGAACACCCAATTTTGTCCTCCTTTTTTGAAGTAAACGCCTACTTCGGTTCCGGCATACAAATGAACTTCGGTTGTAACTTGTTTATTTTGGATAACCGACCAGACCGGAATCATGGGTAAACCGCTTGATATGTTCGTCCAGCTGCTACCTCCGTTCACCGATTCATAAACTCCGGCAACGGAATAACCAGACAGCCCCACCCAAAGCGTATTCGGGTCGTCGTCTTTCACTGCGATGGAGCGAATGTATCCATTCGAAGAAGGCAGAGTCCCGGTAATGTTGGTCCAACTGCCTCCGTCGTTGGTTGTTTTCCAGATATTCGTGTCGTCGGCAACATAAATGGTTGTAGGGCTCGAGGGCGCAATAGCCATTGACCGCAGATTATTAGAGGTATTCATGGTTGAAATTTTAACCCAGCTATCGCCTCGGTTGGTCGTTTTCCACACATCGGCATAGCCAGCATAAAGAATTTGCGGATTGGTAGGATGAATGATATACGGAGTTACCCATGCACCCGGATAACCATTTGGTTCGATATCGGTTGCTGAAACCCAGTGATTGGTAGTTCGGGATATTTGACCATTAACGTAAGTTCCGTATTGAATATTAACATTTGAATAATCGATGATGCATTCCATTCCATCGCCCCCTTTTACATCGGACCAGGAGTTGCTTTCGCACAATTTGGTTCCATTGTCTTGCAAACCGGTAATGGTTTCATCTGCCACCGACTGCGCTATACCTAGCTTATACATTTGGCTAATTTGCATTCCGTTGGTTTTGTCGGTCCAGGATGTTCCGTTATTGGTACTCAAATAGATACCACCGTCGTTACATTCGAACAAATCGCCATTGGAACGATAAGCCAGGAAGTGTTTATCGGCATGCACGGCCGGCACTCCATCGCCCCACCAATGATTTACAATACTCCAGGAAGACCCGCCATTAGTTGAGCGCCAAGTATTTACTCCACCAATGAGGACTGTATTTGCATTGGTCGGAGAGGCGGCAATTGCCAGGTCGTACCAACCTTGCCCGGAGCTACCTCCTCCGTTGGAATCCCATCCCAGTAGGTTATTTCCGCTCTGCGATCCATCGAATATCAGGGTAAACGATTGGCCCGCATTGGTCGATTTATAAATGCCATGCAATCCACTTGAACCATTTTCCGAAATGGCATATACCACGGTATTCTGTGCAGGAGAGACTGCCAGTTCAGTGCGGTAGGCATCGGATGCTCCATGGACTTGCGACCAGGAAGCTCCTCCGTTTGAAGAACGATAAATTTGCCCGCTGGTATTTGAACCAAGCAAAACATTCCAGTTTCCCGGTTGATATTCCAGATCGACAAATTGTGTGGTAGTTAGGAGTGTTGACCAGGTTGTTCCGCCATTGGTTGTTTTAAAAACCCCATCGGACGTTGCAGCAAGTAATTCGTTTACATTATTCGGATTGATGAGCAAGCGATACACCATGTTAAAACTTGCGAGGGTATAGCTTAGGCCAGTTGTATTCCAAGTTTGCCCTCCATCGGTTGATTTTAATACTCCTACACTTCGATTATCCCAGGCATTTTTATCCCCAGTGGCAATGTAGATGGTTTGAGAGGTTGCGAAGTCGGATGGTATAACGATATCGCTTACTGCCAGAACAGCATTTTGGTCGGTCAGACAGGTCCAGGTAGCTCCATTGTTTGTAGTTTGCCACAAGCCACCGGCAGCAGCTCCAACCCAATAGATATTGTTATTACTTGGATGAAAGGCGACACAATTGAGACGACCAATTCCGGCATATCCTCCGCTGGAATTGTCCGGACCTTTAACGGTCCAATCGCCCGTGTAACCGATAGCATTTTTAGTTTGAGTACGTTGAAAAGCCTCATGAATTTCGTAGGCCGATTGTTGAGGGAAAGCTCCTGTTTGCGGATCGACCATGGCTTCCATGTAGTATTCCCACCGTTTGAATTGGCGCCATCCCGGTGCTTTCTGACGAGAACCATTTTCATAGTAATATCCATCCTTCACATCGAATGGTTTCCAATACTCATTAAAAGCATCTCTGTAATCGTAGAAGGTTAATTCACTTTTCGTTTTATTTTCAGGAAGGTTTCTAAGCCATTGTTGAGCTATTGATTCAGAGAAGCTTAGAGAGAGCAGGATGAGAAGAAAAGCGAAAGATCTTACAAAACCTGTCAACTTGTTTTTTAATAGGTAGGAAAGGACTATCATGAATATTACGATTAATGAGCTAATACTAGCTATGTTCTATACAAAAGTGCCATAAAAAAGCGTAGAAAGCAATGAAGCTTTTTTTATTTCACCGCTGAACTTTTCTTATTTAGATTCATTCTTTCTAAGAAAAAGAATGTATTTTTGAAACAAATTCATCACCATGGTATTAGAGTCTATCCTTTGGCAGGAGTTTCTGACCTTCAGTTTGGTCGTTAGTTCGTTTTCCTATTTCCTTTATCACGCGATAAAACTGTTTCTCCCATCGAGATTTGTAAAGAAACACGGGGGGTGTTCGAGTGGATGCAAAAGCTGTTCACTTCATTAGTCGTTTCTTTCATCATTCCTTTAGGTCATTATGGAATTTTCAAAAGCGGCCATGATGGTTGATTTACCTGCTGCAAAAAATGTTTTTCGTCCCGAATTAGGTGCAACTAAATGAGAGGAGTTGAATCAAATCTTATAGTTTTGGCGCTTCATTAAAAATTTTAATCCAATATGTTTAAATCTCTTTTACATCTTTCCGTAGTGGTTCTTCTACTAGTGACTGGAAATTCGCTTCAGGCTCAAATCAGTTATGGTGGGTTACCCTATAGTTTTGAGCACACTTTAGAAAACGCACCGGAGGAAATTCATTTAACCCCCATCGATGCACAAAAGTACCTTAACGAAGATTTGGAGCGGGATCGGCGCGGAGAGTTTTATCGCACAGGCATTGCTATTCCAGTTGAAATGAACAGTGAAATACAAGGAACCTGGGAATCGTTGCCCAATGGCGATCGCTTGTGGCGTTTGACTCTTGGAAGTCGTGGAGCAGTCGCATTGGGTGTGTATTTTACCAATTTGTGGATTCCGGAAGGAGGAGAGCTTTATTTATACAATGCGGATAAAACCAAGATTTTAGGAGCATATACTTACTTGAACAATGCAGCTTCCGGAATTTTCTCCACTGAGCCGATTCCTGGTGATTTGATCAGCATTGAGTATTATGAGCCAAGTTATGCAAAAGGCGAAACCCAACTAGAGATCGGGAATATTGCCTACATGTACCGCGGATTCGACTCAAATGGCTTAAGTCTGAAGAATTACAACACTTCGGGTACCTGTCAGGTGGATGTTGCTTGTTCTGAGGCGAATGCATGGAGAGATCAAGAGCGTTCAGTGGCAAAGATTGTTGTAAAGGACGGCACCATGTATGGATTTTGCACCGGTTCGTTAGTGAATAACACCGAAGAAAACTGCATGCCTTATTTCCTAACTGCCGATCATTGTGGAGAGACCTCCAGTTTTGAAGATTTTCAAGCTTGGGTTTTCATCTTTAATTATCAGCGCAGTGAGTGTAATAATACCTCCGAAGGGGAACCAGGCTATACCAGTGTCGTTGGTGCACAGCGACTGGCACACGGGATTAACAATGTAGGAAGCCGCTCGGATTTTCTCTTGGTTCAATTGTCCACCTATCTTCCCGGCGATGTCGAAGCCTATTTCAATGCATGGAGAAATACGAATTTAGCGAGTAGTGCAGGTGTTGGCATACATCATCCTTCGGGCGACATTAAAAAGATTTCGACTTACACGAGTACCATTTCCAATTATTACAACACTCATTGGAATGTTGGTTGGGCTACAACCGTTAATGGATGGGGCGTAACAGAAGGAGGCTCTTCGGGATCACCACTTTTCAACTCAGCAAAAGAAGTTATTGGAACCTTAACAGGAGGTTTATCTGCCTGTGAGAATGGAGGAGCAGGAGCAGGTACCGGACCTTACCAAAAGGATATTTACGGAAAATTCAGCTATCATTGGGCCTTTAATGGAACCACCCCACAGCCTTCGGTTGAAAGACTGGCTTGACCCCGGGTAATACCGGTGCAACCAGTATTGCTGGTCTAGAAAACGATTGCGAATTATATCCCGTTGTTGCCGATTTCTTCATTGAGGACACCATTATTCCCCTCAACACGACCCTTAAATTTTTCAATACCAGTTTATACCATCCCGATTTAGGTTGCTCTTATTTCTGGGAATTCGAAGGAACTGCTCAAACGGCTACCTCGGTGATTAATAGTCCTACCCGAACTTTCATTGATAATGGAGTTTATCCGGTAAAACTTACGGCCACTTCCGACGGAATCAGTTCTCAAAAAATTATCCACTTATATGTTGGCAACTTGGGTGTAGACCAGGAGCAAGATGCTGGTTTTGTTGTGTATCCGAACCCTGCGCGCGAAGAAGTTTTTGTTAATCTCTCGGATGCATTAGCCAATTCAAGTCGCATCGAACTGAGCGACCTTACTGGCCGTACGATCCTCAGTCAGGTGGTTTCGAGTAATAATTCGACTCAACGACTCAATGTGTCAGATTTACCATCCGGAATTTATCAAGTGATCATTTATCATGAAACAGGACGTTTCTCGAAAAAACTAAGCTTGGTTAAATAAAGGATTTCCATCACCATCCAGGAAAATTGCTCCGGGAATTCGATATCTTTAGGCAAATTTTTTTTATGCGACAGATATTGATGCTTTTCGGAGCAATTTTATTTTCCGGGATATCTACTTTATATGCTCAGATTCAAGAAGATGGGAGTCCTGCATCGATAGCAGGCGCTGTTTCAACGAAGATTCCATTCATTAAGCTATATCCTGATTATCAGGCTTTGGAAGAACAATCCAATAAAAAACTAGTCTTTGCCCTCCCTGCCGATTGGAACCAGGTTTTCGACCTTCATTGTACCCGCGACACCTTCGGCTCCTTGCTCATTGAGCGCTTGGGTTTTTACAGTCCCGAAGCAAAGAGTCTTTACTTTGAAGTAGATGATTTTACACTTGCTACCGAAGCTTCCTTTTTTATTTACACCCCCGATTATTCAACCATTCGAGGGAAATACACCTCCCGAATTAATCCAGGCAATGGAAGAATGGCCTTTTCACCGCTTCCGGGTGATTCGCTCGTAGTAGAACGAGTAAGCTTTCTCGGAAGTGAACCGTCCTCCCCTTTTACAATCAGTCGATTTTATCACGATTTTGTCGGGATAATCGGATCCGAGCGTTCGACCCTCAAAAGCTCAGGTTCGTGCGAGGTAGATATCACTTGTTTCGAAGGCGAAGACTGGCAGCGAGAAAAAAGAGGAGTCTGTCGAATCCTTTCAGGTGGCTCCCTGTGCACCGGAAGTCTGGTAAATAATACGCTTGAAGATGCTCGTCCTTTCCTGCTAACGGCAAATCATTGCATCAATAATCAGGTTCAAGCCGACAACAGTGTCTTTTTATTTAATTATGAACATGCCGATTGTTACGGAATTACCGAAAGCAGCGAACAGAGCATTAGTGGAGGTCAATTGCGTGCTACTACGTACCATTTGGACTTTGCCTTACTTGAACTGGCCTTTGCTCCTCCCCCATCCTACAACCCTTATTATCTGGGACTTAATCTCAGTTCCGACACGGCAAAACATACCACCGTTATCCATCATCCGATGGGCGATGTGAAAAAAATATCGAAAGATTTCGAAACGCCAGTCGTTGCGAATTATGGTGGAGGTTATGACAATTTTTCGCACTGGAAGGTCTTGCAATGGGATTTAGGGACTACCGAAGGAGGCTCGTCGGGTTCTCCCCTCATGAATCAGGATCATCTAATCATCGGGACTTTGACTGGTGGCGAGGCAACCTGCAACCATTTCTTCAACGATTATTTCAGCATGATTCACCTTGCCTGGGATGCTTATCCGATGCCTTCGCAACAATTGAAGTATTGGTTAGATCCGCTGGGAGAGAATCCTACTGCCATTAGAGGTTACGACCCTTATGCCTTTCAATCTGCTCCTGAAGCCAGAGCAGGACTTATTCATCCACAGATACTTACTGGTCGCCCCATCGACCTTACCGACCTTAGTCTTGGAAATATTGATACCTGGAGCTGGAATTTAGCTGGTTCCGAGTTTGGAAGCTCATCGCTCCCTAGTCCTGCTTCAGTAACATACTCTTCCCCGGGAAATTACACTGTTCAGCTGGAAGTCACGAACAGTTTTGGATCCAATGCATACACCCTGCCTGAACCACTCATCGTACGCGATGCCTGTATCGATATTCATCACATTGCCATCGATGAAGCTTTATCCTTGGCCACCAATCAGGAGGGAGATTATTATTTAGGGGACAATTCTTTTGACATTCAAAAGATAGCAGAGCGATTCAGACTCCCTACCAACGATTATTGGGTTCATGGTATTTATCTGCACCCCGGAATGGTAAATCCGACTTTTTCAGACGAAACCTTCAATCTTGTCATTTGGGAAGGAGCCTCTTTGCCCGGTTTGGTTATTTATTCCGAAAGCTATATGGTAGAAGATTTAAATCCGAATGCATGGAATTACTTACCTCTTAGTAGCCCAGTTTATGTAGATGGTAATTTTTACGCCGGTATTGAACCGGCCAATCCGAATAATAATTCGCTTATTCTTTCACAAACTCCCTTACGTGGAATCAACGGAAAGAACACCATCTATTTGAACTATGCATCTAATCCGGGTAGTTCGATTTGGCAAAAGTCGAATTACCTCGATTCAACCTTAACCGGCTCATTGGGTATAAAAGTGCGGCTATGCGAAGCCATCAATTCCGTAGAAGAACCAGTTAGCCAAACAAGAATTAGGGTGTGGCCTAACCCGGCAAGGGAAATCATCAAGATCGAATCCACTCAATCGATTACACAAATAGATGTTTATAATCAATTGGGAGCCTTGTTGGAAAGGAGAAAATCGATCAACATGGAGTCAGCACTTCAATTATCGATTGGCGTTTTAAGCCCGGGAGTGTATTATATCGAGGTTCAACTGCTGGATGGGAGTCGTGAAAGAGAGCGATTTATTAAATGGTAATTCCTGTTTAAGAAAAGGGTCCAACATTCCACTAAGATTTTAAATTTGTGCTTCCTTAATCGGATTTAATTCATCAATACATATAATTACTAAACAAAACCATGAAAAACTTACTTCATTTTATGATTGTGATAGGACTGTTGAGTTCTTGTCAATCAGAACCAAAAACCAGCGAGACGAATATGAATCCATTCTTTTCCGATTACGAGACACCTTTCGAGGTTCCGAATTTCGATGCAATTGAATTAGAGCACTTTATGCCAGCCTTTGAGCAAGGAATGGCAGAACAAAAAGCAGCCATCGACGCATTAGTTTCCAACTCCGATCCGGCTACTTTCGAAAATACGATTGAAGCTTTAGAGTACAGCGATGCATTGTTAACCAAGGTCGGTAATGTTTTTTACAACCTGCGTTCTTCGAACACGAACGACAGCTTGCAAGCCATTGCAAAAGAGGTAATGCCTATGTTATCGAAACACAGCGACGACATTGCACTTAACCCCGAGCTTTTTAAACGAGTTAAATCGGTTTACGAAAATCAAGACCAGTTCAATTTAAACGAAGAGCAGAAACAACTATTGGAAAAACGCTACAAATCCTTTGTTCGTGGCGGAGCGAATTTACCAGAGGAATCTAAAGCCCGTTTTCGGGAGATTAATGCCGAATTATCGACCCTTACACTGCAGTTTGGCGAAAATCAATTGAAAGATGGCACCAGTTGGGAAATGGTTTTGGAATCGACCGATTTAACCGGGCTTCCTGAATCGGTTATAGCCGGAGCATCGGAAGCAGCCGAGGCTAAGGGATACAGCGGCAAGTATTTATTCACCTTAGATAAACCCAGCTTCATTCCTTTCCTTACCTATTCTGACCGTCGCGATTTACGAGAAAGAATTTTAAAGGGGTATAATTCCATTGGCGACAACAACAATGAGTTTGACAATAAAGCAATTGTGGAAAAGTTGGTGAATTTGCGTATTGAAAAAGCCAATCTTTTAGGCTATGAAAATCACAGCTCATTCATTTTAGAAAATAACATGGCCAATACCCCCGAGATGGTGTACGACTTGCTCGATCGCATTTGGGAAAAGGCGTTGCCTAATGCGAAGAAAGAAGTTGCTGCCTTACAACAACTGATTGACGAAGATGGAGAAGACTTCCGATTAGAAGCCTGGGATTGGTGGTATTATGCTGAAAAACTTCGTAAGGCTAAATACGATTTAGACGAAGAAATGCTTCGTCCCTATTTTGTGTTGGAACAAGTGGAGCAAGGATTATTCGATGTTGCCAATAAACTTTGGGGAATTACCTTCACAAAACGCACCGATATACCGGTGTATCATCCCGAAGCGACCGCTTACGAAGTTAAGGAATCAGATGGCAAACACATTGGAATTATTTTCACCGATTATCATCCCCGCGCCAGCAAGCGGAGTGGAGCCTGGATGAGTTCTTACAGAAAACAAATGGTAAAGGATGGAGAATTTGTTACTCCGATCATCACTGTTGTATGTAACTTCACCAAGCCAACCGGAGACCAGCCAGCTTTATTAACTTTCGATGAAGTATCGACCCTTTTCCACGAATTCGGACATGCACTTCATGGTTTACTAAGCGATTGTACTTATCCAAGTTTGAGTGGCACGTCGGTTCCACGCGATTTTGTTGAGTTACCCTCACAAATTATGGAGAATTGGGCAGCCGAACCAGCTGTTCTTAAATTATTTGCCAAGCATTACCAAACGGGCGAAACAATTCCCGATGAATTAATTCAGAAGGTAGTAGAAAGTGGCAGTTTTAATCAAGGATTCGTAACCGTTGAGTTTATGTCGGCTGCATATTTGGACATGGCTTATCACACCTTATCGGAACCCATCGATTTTGATGTTACTCAATTTGAATCGGATGCTATGGCTAAAATTGGGATGATTCCAGAGATTGTGGTTCGTTACCGAAGCACTTATTTTGGTCACATTTTCTCCGGTGGATATTCCAGCGGTTACTATGCTTACTTATGGAGTGAATGGCTCGATGCCGATGCTTTTGAAGCATTCAAGGAGACCGATTTATTCGATGCTGAAACCGCCAGCAAGTTCAGAGAATTCGTCTTATCGAAAGGTGGAACCGAAGATGCCATGAGCTTATACAAACAGTTCCGTGGGAAAGAGCCAATGATTGAACCCTTGCTTAAACGCAAAGGATTGATGTAATCGATTAACGTAACATACTCGCTCCCCAGGAAAGGAGCACGATGAGGTAAGAAATTCCGAAATAGAACAGACTATTTCGGAATTTTTTTTGCGATGTCAGGTTATGTTGAATAAAGATTCGACCTATCTGAGTAAGAATGAGGGTAAAAATCATGACGGAGAAGTGCTGAATTACCCAAAAACCGAATGAACCTTCACCAGCCTCTACCTCGCTTCGTGCATCACGCAAAAAATAGAGGCTAATTCCTAAGATAAGCTGGATATAGAGCAAAGTGAGATAAACAAGGGATAAGCTTTTGTCGAGTAGCATGTAATCGCGTTCTGAGTTTAAGCCTCTGATTACCCTAAATAGGAGAATAAAACCCACTGCAAGAAAGACACTGCTTACAATCGCATGGAAACTTAATAAGATAGACTGCATGGTTTTAAAGGTATTATGGGGCCAATATACAAACAAAAAACCCCGGTGAGAACCGAGGTTTTTTGCGGACAACTATAATCATTAACTTTTTTGCTTTCACTAATCAACTTTAGCTATTTGCTCTTTGGACACTACAAACATATAGGAGGAATCTGTAGCAATTCTGAAGTTGAAGTCAAATTTGTGTTTTTTCCCCGGAGCTCGAAACAAGACATTAACTACTGACTATCAACACATTAAAACATCATCACTTAAAAATGAAGGATAAATTTGTTTTTACCTTCTTCAAATTTGTAGTCGATTTTCCAATCGTATAAATCGACAATTCGTTTTACGATGGCTAAACCCAAGCCAATTGATTCTTTGTTTTTTCCCGATTTGGTAAAGCGATTAAAGAGTTTTTCAGCGGGGAGTTCGGAGGGAGCGCCTGTATTTTGGACTATCAGTTTATCATTGCTCAGTTCAATTTCGACGGACCCTCCCCGATCGTTATGGCGTAAGGCATTCTTAATGAGGTTCATCAGCAAGATATCCGCCAAAGCCGGACTCATTTCTTTGAAAAGTGCTTTGGTATTGACTTTCAGCTGAATCTCTTTTTCCTCCATGATTGCTTGCAATTGATCCACATGGTAATCGATTCGCTCATGGAGAGCAACCGCTTCTTTTTCAGGGAACTGATTATTTTCGATTTTCGTCAATAGAATTAAAGCACGATTCATCTGAGCCAAGCGGTTAACTGCTTCATACAAGCCCGAAAGTAGTTCAAGGTGTTCTTCTTTTAAGTCATCTTGTTGCAGGAAGAGTTCAATTTTACTTTGCATGATGGCCAAAGGAGTTTGCAGTTCATGGGAGGCGTTTTCGGTAAAATCCTTCAAATTCCGGTAATCCTGCCGAATTTTATCCATTAGCTTAATGATAGCCTGGTTCAATTGCTGGAACTCTTCGATTTCAGAATCTTTGAGATAGAATTCCCTGCCCTGTTTTATTTCGAAGCTTCGAATTTTATCGAGGGTATAGAAGAAATCGTCCCAAATCCGTTTAAAAAGATATCGGTTCAGGAAGTATAAGCTCAAAATCAAGAGAATAAACATTACGGTGAGGGAAAGTACGATTCGCTCGATCAGTTTCTCCGACTGATAGGTAGAGCGATAAACTGAAACCTCGTACTTTCTGAATCCCAGGTCGGCGGGGAAGGAATAGACGCGATGCGGGAATCGTTTATTGAAGCGAGGGTCGAAAAGGATGGTATCGCTAAAAAAAGCTTGTGTAAAACTGAAGGAATCGACACGCTTCATTTCCACATTGTTTTCAGTAATAAAGATGGAATTAGGAGCAGTCTTTTCGAAGAGCTGCATTTCACCCACCAAATTATTGGAATAGCTTATGAGTTCACGGTCTGTTTCCTGATTAATGAGGGAACGAATGAGGTAGAAAAAGGATACTCCCCCTGAAAAAAAGATAAATAGGGTTAAAGTGATAATGATTAAACTGGTCTTATTGAGGAGCTTCATCGCAAGACATTCAATTAGGCAATATCAACTAGGTATCGGGATTTGCTAAGAATTTGTATCCCAAGCCATAGACCGTTTTGATGTAATCGAGCGCTCCATTGGCAAGCAGTTTCTTTCTCAAATTTTTAATATGCGTGTAAATGAAATCGAAGGAATCGAGCGTATCGGCATAGTCGCCCCACACATGTTCTCCAATAGATTCCTTAGTCAAAACCCGATTTTTGTTGGCTAGGAAAAATATGAGGAGATCGTATTCTTTTTTGGTAAGGCTCAATTCCTTGTTGTGGACCCATACTTGAAACGATTGAGCATCTACGCGTATTTCATTGAATTCGAATGTGTTATCACCTTTGAATTGAATTCTTCGGATTACCGATTTGATACGAGCGTTGAGTTCCGACAAGTTAAAAGGTTTTGTAAGGTAATCGTCGGCACCAATTTCGAGCCCTTCGATTCGATCGTCGATGGAATTGCGCGCGGAGATGATAATAATCCCACAATTATTTTTGAGGGCTTTCAGTTCCCGAATGATGGTCAACCCGCTACCTCCGGGAATGTTGATATCGACCAGGGCACAATCGTAGCGGTACAGGTTGATTTTCTCGCTAGCTTCGGCGTAATCGGCCGCTTTCTCGCAAACATATCCTTCCAATTTGAGGTATGATTCGATGGAATTGGCTAAATCTAATTCATCCTCAATAATCAGTATTTTCATAGGCCCGGAATTAACAGCGGCGTGAAAATACGTTCTTTCCTTTAGAATACGGAAAGAAACAGTTGAAAAGGGTAAAATTTGCTAAGAATACTAATGAGTATGACCTTCTCCATGGTCGTGGTGGTGTCCATGGTGGTGATCGTGATGATGGTGTTGATGATCCGGGTTTTGATGATGCTCATCGTGGGTTTTGCATGATTCGCCGGAGTCGAGAACTTCACCTTTCAGATAGGCTTCGACGTTCACCCTGGCATTTCCCTGGCAACCACGAACGACCTGGATGGATTGATTTTGAAGTGTATTGACAGCCCCAGCGCCCATATTACCTGCAAGCATTAATTCTACTCCTTCTGCACGTAAAACCGAAGCGATGTTACTCTTACAACCGCAACCGTTGGGCGATGGGACTAAATCAATGTGAGTGATATTTTTTTGATCATCGACCGAAAAAACAGTAAACACTTCACAATGACCGAAGTGATGGTCAATACGCTCACCTCGTGTTGGGACAGCTATTTTCATAACTCAATTTTTTAAGTTGAAGGAAAACGCTGAATTTGACACTATTTGTCGATGAAATCAGCTTGTTTTCAGAATTGAAAGGTACTCAGGGGAGTTGAATTTTGCATGGTTTGAACGAATGTTATTTAAAACCAATTCAGATAAAGGAATCTCAAATTCACCATTCCTATCGAACTTGTAATCAAGTCCTTATAAATGAAACAAAGGAACATCGCAGGATGTCCCTTTGTTAAAATGTAAACTGTGATAAAAGGTTAAACGAACCTGGCAGTGATTTTACCAGGCAAACATGGGAAAGCTTCCCATCATATCAACAACATCTTTTTTAACGCGATGGATAATCGCTTCATCATTTATGTTTGAAATTACTTCGTCGATAAAAGCGACCACCTGAGGCATGTGTTCTTCTTTCAAGCCACGGGTTGTAATAGCCGGAGTTCCAACACGCAATCCGCTGGTTTGAAACGGCGAACGTGAATCGAAGGGAACCATATTTTTATTGATGGTAATATCTGCTTTGACTAAAGTATTTTCGACCAACTTACCGGTAATATCCGGGAATTTGGTTCGCAAATCGATTAACATACTGTGGTTTTCGGTTCCACCGGAAATGACTTTATAGCCGAGTCGCATAAATTCGGAAGCCATGACGGCAGCATTCTTTCTCACCTGTTCCTGATAGGTTTTAAAGGAAGGATCGAGTGCTTCGCCAAAAGCGACTGCTTTGGCAGCAATTACATGCTCGAGCGGTCCGCCTTGCATCCCTGGGAAAACGGCCGAATTGAGCAAGGACGACATTTTACGGATTTCTCCTTTTTTGGTACTGATTCCCCAGGGGTTATCAAAGTCTTTACCGACCAGAATAATTCCACCTCTTGGTCCACGTAAAGTTTTATGTGTGGTCGATGTAACTAAGTGTGCGTATTCCAGAGGGTTATTAAGCAATCCTGCTGCAATTAGTCCTGCGGGATGTGCCATATCGATGAGCAATAAAGCGCCCACTTCGTCGGCAATGGCACGCATTCGTTTATAATCCCAATCGCGTGAATAGGCCGAAGCGCCTCCTACAATCAGTTTCGGCTTTTCTTTCCGGGCAACCTCTTCCATCATTTCATAATCGATTAATCCGGTTTCTTCCTTAACACCATAAGAAACCGCGCGATACCACTGACCGGAGAAGTTCACCGGAGATCCGTGCGAAAGGTGTCCACCATGCGATAAATCGAGGCCCATGAACGTATCACCGGGCTTCAGAATCATGGTAAAAACTGCTGCATTTGCCTGTGCGCCTGAGTGAGGTTGCACATTAGCATATTCGGCATTATAGAGTTCTTTAAGCCGGTCGATAGCGAGTTGTTCGGTTTCATCGACAAACTGGCAACCTCCATAATAACGAGCACCGGGGTAGCCTTCGGCGTATTTATTGGTCATGCAAGAACCCATGGCTTCCATAACTTGTTCGCTCACAAAATTCTCTGAAGCAATTAGTTCAATGCCATATTTCTGGCGATGCTCCTCTTTCTTAATGATATCAAAAACCTGCGAATCTCTCTTCATAGCTGGCATAAATAATTAGGTTACAAGAATGCTCAAAACTACCATTTTTAGAGCAATAAAGCAGAGCTCTATAAATAGGTTTTAGGGCATAATTGGCGATTAATCTTTTGAAATAAAAACATGAAACAAAGGATACTTTCAACAAGTTCAGGCTAATGCTCGATGAACTAATCGACCGATACGTTTGACATATCCTTTGCGGGGTGATATATTGCTACCTGTGCCCCGACAAACATCATTACGACTACCTGAAAAGAAAGAAAGGAAGAAAAGGCTGGTTTTTATGTGCCCCATTGATTATTACTTAACATCAATTTACTTATGAAATGGTTCAATGGGTACTCTGGCTCATCCTGCACTGTATCCTGCCGTTCTCAAATCATTCGGCAATCGATTCGGCAGTGAGAACAATAGCTGGAATTACACCGTTGCCTACTCTGCCACCATTCAAAGCGATGCCACATGGGGAGTGGTAACCAGCAATTTTCAAACATTCCTAATTTACCTTCGAGGATGGGGATTACGAATTCTGGGATCAAGACCTGAACTCTCCTTCTGGTACCTCCGACTGGGGAATGCTAAGCTTTGAATCGATCCGATATTACTGCTTATGAATCTGTTATACTAAGTTTGAATTTGCCTGCATGGAAAACTGTCTTCAGGCATTAACAAATACCGGCTTTCTCATCCGACGGACTCGAGCGAACTGAAGTAATCTTGGTCGATGGGTACAACAATCCTTTCTGATCAGGCACAGTTTCGTTGAGTATTCCTGCGTCGGCAACAACCATTGGACTAAAGCTCATGGTTCGGCAAAACGGAACCATCGATTATGGTGGTTGGGACAATATCCGCTTACTCGGAAACCCAGCCTCGGGCATTGTAAATCCGAACTTTTATGCGCTCCTGAATACAGCTAACACGGCGAATTTATTTCTAAGCACCAACGTGAATAATCATGAATGCCTGGTGGTTCTGAACCAAAGCGGAAGTTTTTCACCCCCAATCGGGTCGATTCCCAATCTAGGGGAACCATTTGCCGGCGGAACACTAGTTTACAGAGGTTGGTCCGACGCTTGGGAAGAAACGCTGGACTATGAGGAAAACTATTACTTTAAAGCTTTTAGCTACCATAACGGAGAATTTTCTCCCGGTGTAGTTCAGAGTATTCAAACGCTTGGGCCGGAACCATCATATAATCCAAGCAATGTGCACCTGTTAAAAGCAAGTCCCAGTTCTTTGCATCTGGCTTGGGAACATGAATCGGAGCCTCATACGGCCGATGGGTTCTTGCTTGAAATCAGAAATGAACCCAACTTCACCGATTACACCGATGGAGTTGATTCGGAGGATTACCTTCTAAACGAAGAGCATCATCAAATTCTGTTTTTGGAGGCAGACCAAACGGATGTCTTACTTTCCAATCTGAGTTACGAAGGAAATTACCACATTCGGATTGTTGCCTTTCGCAATAGCGATGAATTCACTGATTACAATGCCGACCATACGAACAACACACTCATAACCAATCTTTTCCCAAAGAACAAAATCATCTTTACAGAGATTGTCGATCCCGAGGACATCCCTACTGCGCGCTTTGTTGAGCTACAAAATCTATCCGACAAAGCCTTGGATTTGAATCAGGATTTATGGTATGTGTGTCGACAAATTAATGCCGCTTATTGGAATTGCGCGCAGTTAGAAGGGGTCATTCTACCGGGTCGCACCTATGTTGTGGCTTATAGTGAGAGCATTTTCGAACAAGTGTATCATTTTTGGCCGGAGTTTTATTCCGGAGCTATTTCCGGGAATGGCGACGACAGCTATTTTCTTTACTACGGTGGAAATTACTTAGGAGGTGAGCTTCTGGATATTTATGGCGAATTAGATGTAATGGGAACCGAAGAGCCATGGAATTATTTAGACAGCCGGGCAGAGCGTTTGGTGTCCGTATCGCAGAACAATGGAGGTATTATGGATGTGAGTGAGTGGGTTATCAGCCCCGCTACTACAGAGCAATGCACTCCGGGCAAACATTACAGTATATGGAAAGGTTTGCTCTCATCTGCTTGGAATAATCCCGGGAATTGGAGTTTAGGGTTGCCTCTGGAACATCAAACGGCCTTGATTCCAACAGATTATTTACATGCACCCGAGCTACTTGAAGAAACCATCGTAGATACATTAATTATAGCATCCGGGGCTGAGCTCCGAAATCACACCCTTTTATCGGAGGATTGTGTTGTGGAGATGCATTTCGAATTATCCGGCTGGACGAGTAATGCAGATGGTTGGCATTTGATCAGTGCGCCCCTTCAGCAACAAGCGATTCATAACTCTACCTTTACGCAGGGGAATTACGATTTTTACCAGTATCAGGAAGCGAATAACCTTTGGTTGAATCAGAAAAATCCGGAGCATCAATCCCATTTTGAACAATTCCTGCCCGGACGGGCCTACTTAGTTGCCTACGAGCAAGATAAACAATCGAAGTTCGAGGGGATATTTCATACGGAGGATCTGGTATTGAACAACTTGAGTCGTCATCACGAAGGTTGGCATTTAGTAGGGAATCCCTTCCCTTCCTCCTTGGTTTGGAATCAACCCGACTGGCAATTATCATCTGTTTCACCCTATGCCTACCGCATCAATGCATCGGGTACTGCATACGATTTGATCTTTTCGGGCGATACCATTTCACCCATGGAAGGATTTTGGATCCAAGTAACCGAAGAGCCTGGAAGTTTGGTTCTCCCGGCAGGAACCAATCAATCGAATCCGGAACCAGTCATGGTAAAATCAAAAGATCGGATGGCCAGCCTTACGCTACGTCACGAAAACACCACTCAAACCATTTATTTAGAAGAAAATACAAACGCCACCTTAAGCTTTGATGCAGCTTATGATGCTCGTTATTTACCTCCCGTTAAAGAAGATATCTTTCAGTTTTTCTGTCTGGATGAAAATAGTAATGAACTGACATTAAATTCCTTTCCTCCCTCTGATGTCATTGAAATACCGTTACAAACCCTGCCTCGGATAAATGGAACCTATCATTGGAAGTATCAGCAATCGTCAGACTTCAACTTCCAAGTATATCTGATTGATCATTTAACTTCCGACACGCTGGATTTAAATCAGCATAGCGAACTACAATCTGTGCTGATGGCCGAAGCTTTCGATTCACGGTTTTCACTCCTATTGCATCAACAACAACTTAGTCAAGAGCAACCTGGAACAAATGAGATTAGGATTCATTTTGCTGCGGGATCCATTCATTTCAGCAATTGGATCCCCGATGCTACAAGCCAGCTTGAGGTATATAATTCGCTTGGTCAACGAGTTTTCTCGCACAAGATTGGCCTCAACGACGAGTTAGCCTTACCGCATGAGCTGTCATCCGGGGTTTATCACTTGTCGCTAACCAGCAAATATGGAAAAGAAAGCAAATCAATTGTAATACCGAGCAAAAACTAGGAACATGCATCCATCCAAATTCAAAACTTTACCGTTCATTATTTTAGTTAAAGCCTTTTTAGTCTTCACTTATTTGATTTTCAGTTTAAAACCATTGAGCGCGCAACCTCCGCCACCACCCGACTACCATGGAACTAACACAGATTTTGATCCGGCAGGTGGGGGTGCGCCCCTCGATGACTTACTGGCAGTCTGGCTGATAATGAGCATCATTTATCTCGGTTATTTTTACCTGAAGAAGCGGATTAAGCCGCTTCGAAAAAGCTAATTTGAAGCCAATTTCAGCATCAATTTTTCATTTCAAATGTTCTTCCTATTGAAAATAATTTCGCTAGTTTCGAATTCGATTCGAAGAGCATTTGAAATGGAATAGCTTCTGTAAACGAGTTTATTCTTTTCATCGATATTCGTCTTTAATGAACGATATCACCCGAAGAAAGGTAGAAATATAAATACTAATTTGATGGAAAAAGAATACATACACGATTACTCACCAAGGGTTTACCAACCCGCATTTATTTTTCGATTCCTTGGCCTTCTGACCCTTTCAGTCATTTTGTTTGCTTGCGATGGAGAGTGTTTTGACACTGAACCGACCGAAGGCGAAGTTACGGTGGTCTTAAATCGAGAGCAGGTAAGGGATACCATTCTAATTGAAATCTACTTTGGTGATTGGGAGAATGGCGATTTAAAGGAATCGTGGGATGTATGGTCGGAGGATTTTACCGTGTGGCTGCCCACTAACCGCTATTATAGCTTTGTAGCTCATTACCCAACAGAAAATGGACTCGTCAGAGTGATAGACGGAACCGAAATGGAGACCTATGAATCGGGAGGAGATTATGAATCGTGTTGGCATATCCGCAACGATGTGGTTTATCTTCAATTGATGCAAACACCATAAGGGCTTTGAATTCAATCCCAATGAATCGGGACTTTCGCTATGATTCTGAATTCAAAATTTTGAATTCAAGATTCAATTCCGATAAATTGAAACTTCCCCTACGCTACAGGAATCAATCCCAATGAATCGGGACTTTCGCTGTGATTCTGAATTCAAAATTAGATAGCTGGAAGACAATTAATTGGTCAGATAACCTGGTATATTCTTGGGAGGCGGGGTTTTGATTCAAAATTATGAAACTGAAGGAGAAAGTAGTTGGCCCATCCTACCAGAAAAAATCCTGGGAAGCGGTTCTTAATCCTGCCATGCTATTAGTCTCACTGAACTACCTTGAATTTCGAATTTTGAATTTTAAATCCCAATTCTATGATTTAGAATTGAAAATAGATAAATGGCACATGTTCCACACCGGAAAGCGCCATGATTCCATAAAGCATGAAAGCATAACTGAACCAACGCGTTAAAATCCCTTGATTACTCAACCAATCGTCGATACGCTGACGATATAAAAGCCAATCGCTAACGATAAAAACCAACAAAATCCCCCACACAAATTGGGGTACTAACAAGAACTGTTTGCCCTCATCGAAATTCCCTAATGCCTGAAACACCTCCATTGCTTGATCGAAACCGGAACTTCGAAAAAACACCCAGGCCAGACTTACCCATATAAAATTGTGGATAACCTGCAGCATCGTGCTAATTGTCCAGCGATTCACCTCGAACGATTTACCTTTTGTCGAAACGATTCGGGATTCGATAAAATATAACAGCGCATGGATGAGTCCCCAAACCACAAAAGTCCAATTAGCGCCATGCCACAGTCCGCTAACTCCGAATACCACTAAGATATTCCAAAACAGTCTGCTTCGATTTACCCGGCTTCCGCCCATTGGGATGAAAACATAATCGCGAAACCAGGTTGATAGCGAAATATGCCACCGTTTCCAGAATTCCGCTATGCTTCGCGACAAGTAAGGTGTTTTGAAGTTATCCATAATTTTCACGCCCATCATGAGCGCAGCTCCCACAGCGATAGTAGAGTATCCGTAGAAATCAGCATAAATCTGAAAGGAATAGAAGAATATTCCGGTAAAGATTGAGGCGGAATGATAGTCGGCTGGGTTTGAAAAGATGGAATCGGCAAATGGTGCAAGATTATCAGCCACGACCATTTTAACGAACAAACCAAAGAGCACCAATTGCAGACCTTGACGAATGTTATCGTAGTTAAAACCGTGATTTGCTTTCAATTGGGGTGCTAGTCGAGAATAGCGTTCAATAGGTCCTGCCACTAATTGCGGGAAGTAAACGATATACAAGGCAAAATAACCTGGATGCCGTTCTGCTTGTTCCTTGCCCCAATACACTTCCACTACATAACTTAAAGCCTGGAAAGTATAAAAGGAAATTCCAACCGGCAACAAAACCTTTAATTCAGGTAATTGCTGAAACAGGTTAAAAGGTTCACCGATGGATTGAATGGTATCGGTTGCGAAATGGTAATATTTGAAGAAGAACAACAGGCCTAAATTCGAAACAAGAGCGGTCCATAGGAGTAATTTCCGTTGGAGAGGGTTTTCGGTCTTCTCCAGTCCGATTCCTATGCCATAATCGACTGCGGTGGTAAACAGAATCAGCCAGAGATAATGAACATTCCATGAGGCATAGAAATAATAACTTGCCATCAACAAGAATATATAGCGAAACTTAGGGGCAATGAAGTAATACAGCATCACCACTAAGGGGAGGAAGATTAGAAATGGGAAGGAATTGAATAACATTTAGCCTCCGAAATTTGACCGGCTAATTTAAAATTCCTTCAGCAGAAATAGCTTAACGCAATACAGCTTTTGAAAATAAATGCTCCGGAATTGCTTGATTAAATTCCATGGATAGGATACGAAATTCAGTCCCTTTTCCATTCTTCAGCATATCGCGATAGACCATTTGAGTCGGAAACCAACGACCTTGGATTTGTTTTAAGTCACTCATACTTGCTTGTTTCAGCAGTTGGCCGCTCTTCGCATAGAGTTCTTCTTTAACCGGTACAAAATACTCTGCATCGATCCACATTTTCCGGCGAGCATAGGATTGAGCCTCGGTTCGAGCAACAAGCTCCATCAAATAAGTTGTTCGGTCTTGATAAATTTCCGTTAGCATGTTCACCACTTCATATTCTTCGGTCAACTTCGTATCGGACATCAAATCTTCATAGCTTAAATCGGATCCCATTACCGATTGTTTAAGCATGTGACCCGACAATTGAATGGTTCGGTCGGAGGATGGGGTGTAAATCCACAATTTATCATCCAGCATGAGCAACTTCGTTCCAGCTTCTCTGGCGGGGCTCAAGTATTCGGTAAAAGCTTTTGAATTCCCTGCCGAGTAGGTCTTCGATTGAAGCGTCTGCGAAAAACGTTTCCCATGAATCGTCATTTCAGATACAAAGACCCGCGTATTAGCCGACAAATTAGCGTCCACCCGCTCCAATACTTCTGCTGGAGTAATTTGAGCATTTAAGAAGGTGGTAATCGAGAAGAATCCAATAATAATGAGCAAATTCTTCCAATTAAAAGGTACAAACAATCGAATCATCATCATTTCATTTTGTGGATTACAGTTCATTCATCAAACGCGCCGTTTCTCTTCGATAGACCCCTATTCCGGCCAAGCCCGCGCCAATTAAAGTCGAAACAAGACCAGGGACAAACCCGATATAGAAATCGACAGGAGTAATACGAGCACGAATGATACCCGGCATCATAACCGACTGGCTTGCATTTTCGGAGAAAGCCTCGATATTCAAGCCATAATGCTGAAGAAGATAGGCAAAAAAGAGTCCAATTGCAGTGCCGACAGTACTTCCCAGAGTTCCCACAGCAAGCGATTCCCATAACAGAGAACGATACACATGGCTTTTTTCCTCTCCTATGGCCAGTCTGATTCCAAATTCCTGATAGCGACGCAAACCACCAAGCAATCCGGCATTCCAGAGTACCAACGACATGGTAAGCAAAAAAACCAAGCTTATCCACATTCCCATTTGGGAACCTAATCCAAGATATAGGGCCATGGTAGGGTTATCGACAAGGCACAACATGATTGGCTCATATTCATCCTCCGTTTCACCTTCTTTTAGCGTATTAAAGGAATTTTTCATTTCCAGTGCTTTGTCATCATGATAAAATCCATCAGCAAAAAATCCCAAAATCTGCGCACTACCCTCCTCCATGCCTAAGAAATCCCGAGCAGAAGTTAGATCGAGCAGTATACTACCCCGGTCGAAGGCAGGTGAACCATGGTGAATCGTCCCCGACATGGTGAAATTGACATAGGCCATATTGCCGTAAACGGTGGCAGCAATCAGAGTAAACTCCTCACCTACTTTGATTGCCAGCTTTTTAGCAAATTGCTCCGACAGTAACACTTCCCCTGCGTGTTGTGGCAAGCGCCCCCGAATCAGGGCCTCTGTAAGATGCAGCCGCTTAATTTCGGTCGATTTATCCGAAAGTAAATCCAGCCCCATCACAAAGGCAGGTCCCTGTTCTTTCGTTTCGCCCAAACTATCGGGCACATCGACTAAAGCACTGAAGTTGATTCGATGAACCCAATCCAATTCAGGGTACTGACGCACGAGGACTTCTTCAAGTTCCGATGCATTTAGGATGGACAAATCGATTGGATTCAAATGGGCCATTTCAGCATAAGGGCGAGTAAGCACTTTGACATGCCCTTCGGAGTAATGAGCCGATTGGCGGACCATATCGCCCATAATTCCAGTCACATAAGCATGCATAAAGACACTTAGGCTCACACCTACCGCAACGACTAACAAAGGAATGGTGCTGCGACTTCTATCGCGCAGTAAACCTCTTAGAATAAACCTAATCATGACAACCTCCCCTTTAATGTTTCTGCAGGATTTAATGCCGCAATTTTTCGCGCCGGCAAATAACTCACCAGGAGCGTCGTAAAAGCGATCAGCAAAAAGGTTCCGAGTATTAAAGCCAATGAAAAAAGAGGATAGATATGATTACTACCCGCTATGCCAAATTCGGCTACATCGACCGGCATTTTAAATCCGTTTCGATATTGCCACAGCAGAAAAGGATAACCATATACCAGCGCCAAAGCTGAAGCCAACAAGGCATAAACGCCTCCTTCTATGGTAAATAATCGAACTACTTCGCTTCGGGTATAGCCGAGGGCAATGTAGGTTCCTATTTCCCTGCGACGCTTGAATACAGAAAGTACTTGGGTATCAAAAATCGCCAACATAGCCAGAACTAGCAAAACGAGATAAAAAACCGATTGCCCTTTCGACTTCATTTGAACCATTTTTTCGATATCGGACAGGAGAAATTCTATCGACTTGAACTGAAATTCGTTGGAGAAAAGTAGTTCGTTCGACTCGTATGAGGGTATACTAAGCAGGGTAATTTCGTTGTTGAGCCCCATCATATTCTGCAGCCTTGAGCAATCGAGCCAAATCTGGCCGGCATCGACTGTTGGGACGGGCGTAGCGAACACTTTGACCAATTCCATTTCGCGGGCATCGAACACCCCATCCATATCTCTCCATCGTACGAGGAATTGGTCGCCTTCTTTTAGTTGACAAGCATTAGCCATGTAGGCTCCCATCATTACCGGAATAGCGCTGCTCTGGATATTCTCCTCCCGAATAAGAAAAGAGGTAGGTAGTTTTAAAACCTGTTGTGTGGTATTGATTCCTTTTAAACAAACCGGGACCATTCGTCCTTCGGGGTAAATCACCCCCTGTGCGACGAAGATGGCTGCATATCGACCTTCCCTAATAGCGTTGATTAAGGTATCGGAAGGACTGGCATGAGAATCGTCCCAGGTGAATGAATCGTTCGGATCGTAATTGGTGTGCCAATATTGACCGTGGCCAATCTCCCACTCGATGAGTTGCGATTTAGCCTGATGGTCCCAGCCTAACATGATTCCTTTTATCCAAATGATAGCAACGAAGGAAAATGAAAGAACCAGTACGTTAATCCAGGTTCGCAACCCTGCTCCCAACAAATTTTTGAAAGCAATGTAAATGGCTAATTTCATGATTGGATATTTTTTTCCGGCGTATAATCCCTGGCAATCTGCCCATCGTTTAATTCAATGATGCGACGCAGGTATTGAATCACTTTATCGTCGTGCGTGGCAAACAAAAAAGTGACACCCAGGCGTTCGTTCAGTTCTTTCATGGTATCGAGCACATGGAAAGAGTTTTTGGCATCGAGATTCGCCGTAGGCTCATCGGCCAGGACCAATTTCGGACGTTTTACCATGGCTCGAGCAATGGCAACCCGCTGACTTTCACCACCCGACAACTCATTGGGACGCGAATTGCGTTTTGATTGAAGCCCAACCCACTCCAAGGCTTCCTCTACTTGTAAGTTTCTTTCCTTCTTTGTCCTTTTAAGCAACAAAAGCGGAAACTCAACATTCTCATACACTGTATGTACCGGAAGTAGATTGTAGGTTTGAAAAATAAACCCAATGGCTTCTTTGCGCAAATCAGCTGCCTCTTTAGCCCCTAGTTTGCCAATCGACTTATTCAAAACCAGCGCTTCGCCGGAGCTGGGTGAATCGAGCGATCCGAGGATGTTAAGCAAGGTGGTTTTCCCCGAACCACTGGGTCCAATTAAACCGGCAAATTCACCCGACTCAATCCTTAAACAGATATTGTCCAAGGCGGTAAAGAATCCCTTCCCCACAGGGAATTGCTTAATCAGATTGTCAACCTGAATGATGGTTTCTGGCATAATAAGTACATGTTAAAGTAAAAAAGGAATGAGCTCTTTCAGCCGCCTATTCTTGAAATCTTTTTGACTGCGGTGTTTGTAAATCATCATCAACTGAATCCCATTTCCGGCAAATGAGACCTCGTCGGGACGGTTTCCGGGCACAAAAGGCACATCCGGATTAAAGTAAAGCAATAAAAACCAGTTGGTACTTTTATACTGATACGAAAAATTCCAGAACTGATACCAGTTTTGCAAGGTCCAGTCATAATAAACCATGGATTGAATCTGTGCGAACCAGTTGATTTTATACTGAAGGCTCAAGAGGCTGAAACTAGACCATTCCGATTGAGTTTCTGGAGTTCTGCGGTAATTGAGCGATAATTGTTCCATCATCAATCCTAATCCATTTCCCAGGGGGAAAGTATAATCGGTACCAAGATTCATCCAATGCTTGTTCATCCAACTAGCCTGAGGCACAGCTGACCCGGAATACTCGACCCAAAGCCCAAGCAAAGCATCTACTTTTGCATCAAAACCTACGCGATGCTCTTTGGCGTGGGCTCCAAGTACTCCCTCTGCAGGAAGTAAGCTTCGATTGTGATAAGCAAGAGCAGCTTCTCCCAAAGGCAGTGGTATCTGCACTCTTCCTCCCCATTCAGGAATCTTGTAATCGCTTGTTACTTGCTCCCAGCCTTTCAGCGATCGATTACCGTAGAGTACCCAAGCCCATAGGTTGATGTTATTCGAAAAATAGTATCGACCTAAACCACCCCAAACTCCTTCGGCCAGTCGCATTGGATCACGCGGATCGAGGGTCTCGAACCACATGAGCGGACGTAGCAGAACCGCTGAACCAAAACTAATGGTTTGCAGGCCGGTTCGAATTTCCCAGTTTTTACCGGAATAGGCCAAAAAGGCTCGATAAGGCTGAAGGGAATAATTAGCCGGAGGTGATTCCTTTCCGTCCTGAAAAAAGTAAGCATAGCTCAGATTTCCACTTACTTCAAATTCGAATTGATGATTGTCATTCGCATAAATAGCACCCTTCAACCCCGGCAAATAACGACCTCCGAGCAAACCCGAGGGTTCATCTTCAAAACGATAAATTCCGGTAGTATTTATATCACCCTCCAGGATTACCGAATGCTGCGCTTGAACCAGTACAGAAAAGTTTATCAGCAACAACCAGGTAAATCGTATCCGCATCCTGTTTAATTCAAGTGAAATCGAGTTTTCCTATGGAAAAAATTACAAGCCTTGCCATCAAGAAACCCCATTTACTTGGGTTGAATGGTCGCGTATTTTTTGCTGTTTGATTTTCAAATTATCCATACGAACCGGTTTACTTCCACCTCAACCCAACAGCTATTAACCAGAAAAAGAAACCGATACACTAAATCAAAGGCAATTCCCACTAAAACAAGGCATTGAAAAAACTTCATTTTCCAGCGTATCTAAAGTAAACGAAGCAAACCAAAGCGACAAAGATTTTCTATCTTTCAAATCCTATTTCTCAACACATTAATTCAAGCTAATTGATTCTGAATAAAGATATTCAATACCTTCCAGGTGTGGGGCCCCGAAAGGCGGAAGTACTATCCAAAGAGCTGGGGGTTTTTAAATATCGCGACTTACTCTATTATTTTCCCTACCGACATATCGATCGTTCTCGATTCTATCAACTTTCCGAACTAGTTTCCGATACGCATTACCTGCAAATCCGAGGTAGTTTTAAAACCTTCTCGACCGTTGGAAAAGCTCGCAACCAACGCCTTGTCGGGGTATTTTCCGATGGCAACCAACAAATTGATGTAGTGTGGTTTAAAGGAATCAAGTACATTCTCCAAAACATAAAACCCGGTGTTGAATACGTCTTGTTTGGGAAGCCCTCGCGCTACCAAAACGATTGGAACTTTGTGCATCCGGAGTTAGAAGTCTATCGCCCAAGCCAAGGGCCAGTTACCGTTAATTTACAACCGATGTATCTCACTTCGGAAAAGATGAAAAATGAGTATTTGAATTCAAAAGCCATCTTGAAGCTTCAGAAGCAAATGCTCGATGAACTTTATGGTCAAATTCCTGAATCCTTACCGGATTACATGATTCGAAAACTAAAGCTGATGCCGTTAAACGATGCTTTGCTTGCGATCCACTTCCCCGAAAGCGCGCAGCAGTTGGAAAAAGCTCGGTTTCGACTCAAGTTTGAGGAATTATTTCTTCTTCAACTTCAGTTATTGCATCGTAAGAATTTAAGGACACAGGAAAACATAGGCATTCCATTGGAAAAAGTTGGCAAACTTTTTCTGCAGTTTTATCAGGAACACCTACCCTTCTCCCTTACCGGAGCGCAAAAGCGAGTAATCAAAGAGATTCGTGCCGACTTAAAAAGCGGCAAACAAATGAATCGACTGTTACAAGGCGATGTTGGAAGCGGCAAGACCATGGTTGCACTCATGTGCATGTTGTTGGCCATCGATAACGATTATCAAACTTGCCTGATGGCGCCTACCGAGATTCTCGCAACCCAACATTATCATTCGCTCAAGAAATTCCTGGGTGAATTGCCCGTTCAAATTGAACTCCTAACCGGTTCCACGAAAAAGAAAGATCGAGTTCCAATTTTGAGCGGACTCGAAGAAGGGAGTTTGCCAATTATTGTTGGAACCCATGCCTTGTTAGAAGAAACGGTGAATTTCAAAAAATTAGGTCTGGTCATCATCGACGAGCAGCATCGATTTGGCGTAGCTCAGCGCGCCCGCTTGTGGACCAAAAGTAACCTCTTCCCCCATGTCTTAGTGATGACTGCTACACCCATTCCCCGCACCCTGCACATGACCTTTTACGGCGATCTCGATGTATCGGTAATTGATGAGTTACCGCCCGGACGCAAGCCGATTATTACCCGGCATATTTACGATTCGAAACGGTTGGAGCTCATTGGTTTTATGCGAAAGCAGATTCAGGCAGGCAGACAAATTTACATCGTTTATCCACTCATCAAGGAGTCGGAGAAGATGGATTACAAAGACCTGGAGGATGGTTTCCAAAGCATTTTACGCGATTTTCCTCCTCCCAATTATCAGGTTAGCGTGGTTCATGGTAAAATGAAGGCTGAAGATAAAGAGTTTGAAATGCAGCGTTTTAAACGAGGCGAAACACAAATTTTACTCGCCACGACCGTGATTGAAGTTGGGGTCGATGTTCCCAATGCGACCGTGATGATTATCGAAAGTGCCGAACGATTTGGCTTGTCGCAACTCCATCAGCTTCGAGGAAGAGTAGGACGAGGCGGAGAACAAAGTTATTGTTTGTTGGTAAGCTCCTATGCTTTATCCGACGAAGGACGCAAAAGGTTACAAATCATGGTCGATAGCAACGACGGTTTCGAGATAGCCGAACAGGATTTAAAATTACGTGGTCCGGGCGATATGGACGGAACCCAACAAAGCGGTTTAGCCTTCGACTTAAAAATTGCCAATCTCCGACAAGACGGCCAATTGGTGGAATACGCCAGAGGCTTTGCGGAAAAAATCCTAAACCACGACCCGAACCTCTCGGCAACCCATCACGCCCGGCTTAAACACTACCTAAACGATCAGCCCATTCAAACATTTAACTGGAGAGACATATCATGACAACTCATTTACGCGGGAAAGCCCTTCATACGCTACTTTTGCTAGCCATTCTGTTTTCATTGCCGCTATCGAGCAAGAGTCAGGAGAACATTCAAATTACACCCAAAAAAAGCCCGTGGGAATGGCATTTCAACTTCCTGAGCAAGGTATCGATTGAATCGGCTCAATTTCAATCCCTTCAGATTAAGGAGTCGGCTCCGGCTCTTCAATTTCATCGTATAAACCCCTATCATAATCCGATAATGGGAATGGAGTTTGGCGTTTCGTATCGACTATTTCCGTGGCTCGAGGCAGGACTAAGCACCGGATTGAATGGAAGTTTTTTCGAGGAGTATTTCTATACCCGACTCGAGTACCGGAATGTATTTCTGATACCTGCTTACGGCAGCTTGCGATTTCAGAGGCAACTCGGAAAACAGCGAGTATTTTTACAGGCCGATGGTGGCTGGTTGTTTAATTACCAGAATTTCTACCGCGATTATACCGGGAGTAATCACCTGGATAATAGAACCTTCCGGGAAGAAGGAGGCTTTTTGCTGGGCTTATCTGTTGGAATCGAGAAAAACCTGTTTCAACGAGAATTCTTCCTGCAATTGGGTTACGAAATCAACCAAAACCGGGTAACCATCTACCTGGAGAACCTGCCATTATCATGGATTGGGGTTGCCAGTGGAACCAGCCAATTTACTGAATACAAGAATGGGCTGACCCTCCGGGCTGGCATCCGGTTCTAAAAAAAAAAGCTCAAACCAATGGTTTGAGCTTTTTCCCTATAAATTGTCGGGGTTCTGTTCAATAAACTCTTCGACCTTTTCAACCATATTCGTTGACCCGACATAGAATGGAGAGCGCTCATGAAGGTGTTTGGGAACGATTTCTAAAATGCGTTGCTTACCGTCGGTAGCTTTTCCGCCAGCTTGTTCGGCCAGGAAAGCAATCGGATTACACTCATACACCAAACGCAATTTCCCTTGCGGAGAAGCAGCGGTTTGAGGATACATAAAAATTCCGCCCTTCATTAAATTCCGGTGGAAATCGGCCACCAAAGAACCAATGTAACGCGATGAGTAGGGCCGATTACTGTCATCGTCCTTTTCCTGACAATACTTAATGTATTTTTTCACTCCCATGGGGAAATGAACATAATTCCCTTCGTTAATGGAATATAGCTGCCCTTGTTCAGGAGTAGAAATTTGTTCGTGCGATAGACAAAATTCACCAATAGACGTATCGAGTGTAAAACCGTTAACTCCTTTTCCGGTGGTGTAAACCAACATGGTGGATGAACCGTAAATGACGTATCCGGCGGCCACCTGTTGCACACCCGGTTGAAGAAAATCTTCCAAACGAGGTTTCGTTCCTCGAGGAGAAACCCGACGGTAAATAGAAAAGATGGTCCCAATCGAAACATTCACATCGATATTCGAAGAACCATCGAGCGGATCCATGCAGAAAATATAATTTCCATCTTTCGACAAACTATCGTCGAAATAAATGGTTCCTTCGTTTTCTTCGGAAGCAATTCCGCAACATTCACTGCTTGCGCGCATGGCCCAAATGAACTGCTCATCGGCAAACACATCCAGTTTCTTTTGGCTTTCGCCTTGCACATTGGTTGATCCTACTTCGCCCAAAATATCGACTAATCCTGCTTTATTCACTTTCTTATGAACGATTTTAGCGGCAATTCCTACGTGGTGTAATAGCCGGGTTAATTCTCCTTTTGCATAAGGAAATTCCGACTGTCGTTCAATAATGAACTCGTTGAGGGTAATGATTCGGTATGTCTTCATAGGTAATAAGGGTAAAAAATTATTGGGGTTGATACAGTTTCATTCGTAGGAATATGGATAAAATGTAAAAAGTTGCAAAATAGTCGATTATTCCGAAGTTTCGTCGATGAGACCGAGGCACTTTGAATGCTTCGCAACAGGTAAACTTTACACCTTGCGCAAAAATTCCCATCGGACCGATTCAATTTTTTCAAATAAGCTCAGAATGAATTCAACCTCCGACTGCCGATGCGACCATTCCAGCCGGCAAGCTAAGTCGAATTGTTGATTGGAAACCTGCAAATTATAGTCTTTAATTACTTTCATCACCTCGTTCATGGCCAAATAGTCAAACTGAATCTGGTACACTTCGTTAACCGTTTTGGAAAGGATCCGACCTTGTTCAATGGCATCCGAAGCGGCTGTCCTATATGCATGGATTAATCCGCTCACCCCTAATTTGACTCCTCCAAAGTAACGAATCACTACGATTAAAATATTCGAAAGATTATGCGAAAGCAATTGACCATGAATGGGTTTACCTGCTGTACCCCCGGGTTCGCCATCGTCGTTGATTCGATACGGTTCCCCTTCCGGACCCAATCGCCAGGCATAACAGTGATGACGGGCATCGTAATACTCTTTTCGCAGGTTGTCCAGGATCTGTTTAATTTCATCTTCGGAATAAACCGGATAAGCAAATGCCAGGAATTTACTGCCCTTTTCTTTATAAACACCAGTTGATAGCTTCTCCAAAGTTCGATATTCGTCGTTGATACTCATGCCTTTTCACCTTGTTTCAGTACCCAACGCACCGTAGTCCGATTGCGCTGCTCAAGTAATATTTTCTTCCCTTCGATGAATTTATTCAATACATCGGCTTCATCGGAATAATGACGTATGGTAAGCAGTTCACAATCCGTATTAAACCTTACGCTATAATCTTTTTTCAAGGCTTGCAGCAGGTGCGGGATGCGATGGCTATCGTTATCGACGCAAACCGAAAAACTCAAGGCAGCGTTCTCGGATACATTGATGGTAACCCGCTTATCGGCAAAAATTCCAAAAATAGTGCTCAGGTGTTTTTCCCGAATAAAACTGTAGTCGTGCGGAACAATCGAGAGCAGTACTTGATTTTCTTTATGGATTACGATGGGGGGAATCACTTCGACCCTTGATTCGGAATGAATGCATGTTCCGGGATTCGATGCTTGAAGGAAAGATTTTACAAAAAGAGGAATTTTCTTATTCTGAAGCGGCTTAATCGTCTTAGGGTGAATCACTTTTGCACCATAATAACTTAATTCCATTGCTTCGGAATAACTCAATTCCGGAATCAAATCGGCGGCAGGATAACGAGCCGGATCGCCGGTAAAAATTCCGGCAACATCCTTCCAAACGGTCATGGATTCGGCTTGAACTAGCGAAGCGATGATGGCTGCTGAATAGTCCGAACCTTCACGACCGAGAGTGGTGGTTGCTCCTGAAGGAGAGGCGGCTATAAATCCTTGCGTAAGGATCATTTGCGCTGAAAGGTCGTCTATTTTATGTCGATTGGCTTCGGTTTCCGTCCACCGGACGGTTGAATCGCGATGCATTTCATCCGATACGATCAGTTCTCGCACATCGAGCCAGGCAACGGAAAGTCCTTTCCAGCTTAAAAACTGAACGGCTATGATACTTGACAGTAGTTCTCCATAGCTAACTAAGCGATCGTATTCGTAATCGTATTGGGTTCCGGGGGGTTGCCGCAGATCTTCCTCCAAACGGGCTAATAAATCGGATAATGCTGTAAATACCGGATGATTGGCCGGAAAGAGGGCTTCGGCCAAATCGAAATGCTGTTTCCGCAATACCCTCACTAGATGGTTAAGCTCTTGCGATTGATTTAAATAAGCTTTTAGGATGGACTCCAATAGATTGGTCGTTTTTCCAATAGCAGAAACGACAATTATCAAACGACCGCTTTCGGTACTTACAATAGAGAAAAGATTATGAAAGGATTGAGCCTCTCGCAAGGAAGCTCCACCAAACTTAAAGACCTTCATAAAATGACTTGAGCATTAGAGTGAAGGTCAAAAGTATTGAAAATATTAAGGATTTGGAAGCTTTATTCCAGGGTGGCAGCTTCTTGTTGAATGCACAAGTCGTGCAGCTTATTCAAACCATATTCAAAATCGGGAGCCAATTGCGATTCTACTAAAAGATTCATAATGTTCATCGGATAAGCACTCTCGCTATAAAAGGACCAATGGACCAGGATACCCTCGGCAGTTGGCTCCAATTTGAGCGAAGTAGTCGCTTCTGATTCCCATGGCTCTAGGAATTGAAGCTTAGTCTCGATAAGCTGATCCGAAATGGCGGTTAGTTCTTCATAACCCTCCCCTACATCCTTGTTGCCTTTCCAATGATAGCGTGAGCCAACCTGTCCGTCGACCCCTTCGAAACGAATTTCAATGTTAGGATCACGTTCGTTCCACGGAGACCACACATTGTGAGCTTCCAGACTTACGCAATTTTGATACACTATATCGTATGGTACTACAATCAATTTGCTTCGGGTTACACTCATTTCTCGTGGGACAAAAGCAGCCAGCAGAAATATCAATGCCACTATCACACCAATAGCGAGCAGAATCAGCTTAACAATTTTCATAGCAGGTAAGTTATTTCGAAGTAGAACGATAGAATGACTATAAATCGGCCTTTAAAAGTAAAAAACTAATTCAACTTTATTCAAATGAGGATAAAAAACTTACACAAATCAAGAATAGACCCTGAATTCGACTTCAAACCATTAAAAAAGCGAAACCCGAACTGAATCGAATTCCGCTTTTTCAAGGGTCTAATTTCAATTTTAAAAGAAATAGCTCACCCCAATCCTGGCTCGAAAACCTTGCGAAGGATAATTATCGTAAATCCAGTATTTCTGCCCGAGCAAATTTTCCAGCTTCAGGAAGGCAGTAACCTTGGAGTTGTATTTATAATCGACTCCGAGATTCCATTGATAAACCTCGCCTAAATTTTCTTCCATAAAGATTGGAAGGATGGGCATCCCAAGAGGATCATAAGTGGATAAGTTCAGCGCAGTTCGGTTAGACAGGAAGGTAAAATCGGTCGAAAAGCTCAGGTATTGATTGTAATCGTAGCGGGCAAATAAGTTTCCATTCCAGTTCGGAATAAAAAAGGCCGATTCAATCGTACTACCGGGAAACTCTTGTGGTTGTGAAAAGGAAAAGTACTGATCGTAGTTCAGCACCAAGCCCACTTGCAGATCGTTTTTGAAAGAGTAGCTAACTTCGAGCAATCCATTAAAGCGGTCGGCATTCGTGTATAATGGTTGGAATTGATAGGTGTTCATGGTATTCCATTCGCCACGATAGAGCATCAAATCGCGATATTCCAAATAGCTTGCTTTCACATGATACTTGAGCTGAGAGGTGATTAATCCGCGCACCCCGACGAAGATATTTTTTCTGATTTCAGTTGGCTTTAACCAATAGGATCCGCTCACAAAGGGATTATCGGAATACGTTGAAAAGAAGAAATTATCTTTCATTTCCCCTGTAAAACCAAAGTAAGAATGCAAGTATTCCTCGGCTAAAGCAAATTCAAATTGTAGATTGGGATAAATGAAAAAGCGCCATTCATCGTTGGCATCCAGCTTCGTTGCCGAATTCAGCCCCAAAATAGCTTTCCACTCATCTTTTTCTTTGCTAATAAATGGATTAAAACGAATATTCACGTTGGTGCGTGTTGAATCGGGGTTAGTCCAATGGAAAAGTTCCAATTTCAGCGGAAGATTTAAATCGTAGGATCGAAGTCCTTTGGTAGCCATAGCGCCCAAACTCACCCCATGCTCACGGGTTTCAGCATTATCGAAAAGGAAATAATAATCGAAAGCGTAATCAACTTTGAAATAATTACGTGATAAGTTAAGGCTTTTGAATTGAGCGGCAGCATTCAACACGGAAACTTGCCGATTACTGAGTGAGTCGAAGGCCGGAATAATTCCTGAATCGAAATCGAATCCATAGAAGGGCGCCCCTTCGCTTACAAATCCAATCTCGGTTCGAATTTGATTGCGGTGATGGAAACGAATTCCCGACAACTTCAATTCGGATCGGTTAAAGTGAGGATAATAATCCTGGTCGTTGAGGGAGAATTTCGGGAAAGCCGATTCGTGTTTCGCTTCCAACCCAAGCTTCCAGCTTCGTTTATACGTATGGAACAACCGCACATCGACCAGGGGAGAAATATTCGTTCCAAAGCCAAGACGGATAAAGTTGCCATATCGGTATTCCTCGCGCGAGGGAATAAGCTTTGCTGCCCGAATTGGTTCCGGTCGGAAACTCATCCTTAACTGAACAGGTACAATCCGATAGTCGAACGAGGGTTGAACCTGCAAGGTATCCTGAATGGTTGGTCGAAAATCAAGCTTGCGAGCCTCAGAAATAGTCGGTTCGTAGGTTCGGGTAATATTCACAATATCGTCCTGAGCCAAAGAGGAAATGTTCCAGCCCAAGCTCAATAGCAAGAAAACACTAAATGCAAATCCAATTCTCATAGTAATTTGATTTTGAGTTAAATAACGACTAATCCTAATCGTTTGCTTGTTCCGTCCTTTATTATTCATCGCTTGCACCCTCCTCATTAGCCTCAGTTTCGTCCTCATTCCCGGAATGTTCTATCGCTTCGTCGGTTTCCTCGTCAACAGGAGGTTGCGGAAGTTCTTCCTCGGCGGGTTGGTCTATTTCCTCCTCAGTTGGCGGAATAACCAGATTATTTGCGTCAGAATCGATCGAAAGGGTGTCAAATCCCTCAGTAGGTGTAGTTTCCTCTTCAGGATTTTCCATCAACTCGTTAGAATCGATTCCCTCTTTCGAATCTGAAGCTGAATCCAACTCCAAACTGACTGAATCCTTGACCGCGGCTTTATCCAATTCATGTTTAAAGAGGGTTTCTTCCTCTTCTTTTCGCAAGATGATCTGCAATCGTTCCTGAGCACTTTCAATAATGCCATCGGTAGGTACAGCATAAAACTGAATAATGCTTTCGAGTGTATGGCGTGCCTGGAAATAATCTTTTTTGGCCAGGTAAACATCGGAAAGAAGCACAATTGCTTTCGCTAGCCAGAATTGATGGGGGGTGTTGGTTTGATTAAAATCGAGAATTTCCTGCTCGCATTCGTCGTATTTTTGCTGAGCGAATAAAATTTCTGCGATTCGATAACGTGCCTCTGCCCCCAAAATGCTTTGAGTCATGGATTCCAGGTATTTGAATTCATTGATAGCAGATGACAAATCATCGTTTGCTAAAAATGATTTCCCCAGAATGAAATGGGCTTCGCTCTTTGTTTTGTCGGGAACCAGGTCGGATATAAGCACCACATTAGCCGACAAAATTGCCTCTTCCCACTGCTCCAAATGATAATGACACTGCATTTGAGCAATGCGCGACTCAACCAAATACTCTTTATTACCGGCCATGCTCTCCAACTTTTTATAATAGGCTAGTGCCAGCGGGTAATCATCCCATTTCATACTGATTCGGGCTGCTTGAACCAGGGATTCTTCGGTAAAAGAATTCATGGAACGAGAAGCTACGAAAGCATACGATTCAAAGGCCGGCTTATCTTGATTTAGTCGACGATGGCAATCGGCCTTGTAGTAGTGCGCTTCGATGATCCAGGCGCCATCGGCAAAATCGCGAATGTAATTGGCAAAAGCCTGAGCAGCTTGTTCAAATTGCGAACGCATATAGAATTTTTCGGCAGTTAGGTAGGAAATAGAGTCCTTCTCATTGATGCTCAGTTTTGAAACACCTTGCAAGCCATCGCGCCAGGCAAAATATTCCTGTTCGCGGTTATTCTCGAGGTAAATGCGCTCAATACTTTCCAGTGCGGTAATCGCGTCGGGCGATTGAGGGAAACTATCCACTACCCATTTGTAAACCTCCAAGGCCTCTTCAGATTGATCCAGATTGTAATAAATTAATCCAATTTGATTATAGGCTTGAGTAACATAAGTGCTGTTTGGAAACTCCTCAGCTAACTGTCGATAGGCAGCAATCGCAGGGTTAAGGTCGTTTAAATCCTGATACGACCGACCCAACTGAAACAAAGCATCTACCCGGTATTTGGAATTGGTATGTTGCTCAATCATTTGGCGCAGCACCCAGTTTTTCTTATCGTATTCGCGCAACAAACCATAGGAAATTGCTTTTTGATAACTAGCATAATCGGCTTTTTCCGGTGCTTGTTTAATGGCCAAATCATAATACCGAATCCCCTCGTCGAACTGACGAGTTTTGTAGTAGCAATCGGCCAAACGAATGGTCGCGTCGGACTTGAGTACTTCTGCTTTCGATTCCCTATTTAGGAAGCGACGAAACCACAGAATGGCTTGATCGTAGTCTTTAAGCTGAAAATGAGCATAAGCGGTGTTATAGAATGCCGATGGATATTCGGGTTGATTCACCGATGATGCGAGGTTCATGAATTTCTGATACCAATCGATGGCCTTTGGATAGTATCCTAAGCGATAATGCGCTTCGGCAGTCCAATAATGCGCCTGCGATTTAAGCGAAGGATTGAGGTGACCGTAGCGCAAGGATTTCTCGAAAGTTAAAACGGCACGATCAAAATCATTATCGATAAAGTATTCGACAGCACGGAAATAAGCAGCACGCTGATAAGCTGTCTTGATTGGGTCGTTTTTCTCCTCGATTTTTTCAAGATAGGTAAGTGCCTCATCGTAATTACGAGTGGCCATGAATACTTTGACCAAATAATCGTAGGCCATATCGCGATACAGACTATTGGGGTACTTTCGCAAAAACTCATCGAACAGTCGAATGGTTTGATTAAAGGGAGAATACGACATGTCGAAGCTTAATTTAGCTTGATTAAAGAGCGATTCTTCTGCAATCACTTCATCGTAAGGCATGGTAGCGGCAGCACCAAAAGCCATTCCCGCTTTTTGCTTATCGTCGATTTGCAAATAGCAATCGGCCAGGTGGAAATAGGCGTTTTGAGTTAATTCACTTTCTCCACGGGTGAGCTTTTCAAAATTCTCGATAGCATTTTGCCAATCCTTGGTCTGATAGTAAGCATAGGCAAGCTGATAAATATCGTCGCGACTGTATGATTCAGTGTGATCTTTATAAGCTTGCAGATAAGGAATTGCTTGCTCAAATTCACGGGTGTGAAAATAGGCTTCACCAATCAGGCGAACAATCTCTACCGCACGTGCTTCGGAAGATTTCTCCATCAGTTCGGGTCCCAAGGTTTTGATTTTTTCGTAATCGCCTTGAATGAAATAAATTTGAATGAGGTAGAAAGGGACGATGTTGGAGAAATCGGGTTCACTTGCAATGCGTTCGAAAGCATTGAGAGCGGTTTGATAATCTTCAGTCAAATACGCGATGTGCCCGTAATAATAATTGGCGGTGGCATAATACTCGCCTGCTAAGTCTTTTATTTCGTAGAATGCAATTCGCGCTGGTTCGTATTCTTCTTTGGCGAAGTAGCTGTAGCCTAGTTCGAAGTGATAATGCATCCGATCTTGGAAAGAAAGTGCGGTTTTATCGACCAGTTCGAACCAATTGATGGATTTGGGGTATTTTTTCTTCATAAACTGCAATCGGCCCATTTCGAAGTAGAGATCATTTACCCGCGAATCGTTTGGGTAAGCAAGTGAGAATTGCTTCAAAATATACTCCGCATCCCGTTCGTCCATCAAGAGCGCGCATTTGGCAACGTAGTAACGGGCATCTATCAGCATAATTGACTGATTATTATCGAGTTCATCAACGACCTCTTCAAACACTTTGCGAGCATTTACGTACATCCCTTTTTCGTAGAAAGAGGAAGCTTCGTAAAAGAGGCGTTCAGTGTCGTTATTTAAAATCGGTTCTTGAGAAAAAAGGGTCGAAACAGCAGGCAGCAACATACCTGCTATTATGCTAATTTTGAGCAAAATAGACTTCATATCCACATCATTAATGATTGTTGTAAAGATAAAAACAAACTCTCAGTGAGCAGGAAGTGCGCTAACTTCTTGTTAACAAAGAACTGTTCATTACGGAATTATAGTATGATGGGGTTTAGGCAAGTACGATAAATGTTACTTTTGTGCCAATCAATACCATAAACCGCGGAAAAAAGCTTCAACATGAGTGATAAAGTAATTGAGTTTAAGAACGTTCACCTTTACCAGGGAGGGGAAAAGATTTTATCGGACATCAACCTGAGTATCCATTCCGGGGAATTAGTTTATTTGATTGGGAAAGTGGGAAGCGGTAAATCGAGCTTCCTGAAAGCAATTTATGCTGAATTGTCGCAATTCGACGGCGAAATTGAAGCTGCCTCCTACTCCATCCATTCGATTCGGAAAAGAGAAATCCCCTTTCTCCGGAGGAAGATTGGAATCGTTTTTCAAGATTTTCAATTGCTTAGCGACCGTTCGATTTATGAAAATCTTTTGTTCGTGCTTCGAGCCACCGGTTGGAAAAAGAAAAAATTAATGGATGCACGGATAATGGAAATGCTCTCGAAAGTTGAACTATCCGATAAAGCGCATAAAATGCCTCACCAACTTTCGGGAGGAGAACAGCAACGGGTTGTAATAGCGCGCGCTTTATTGAACAACCCGGAAATTGTCCTGGCCGATGAGCCAACAGGCAATCTCGATCCGGAAACAGCCGAATCGATTTTGAGCCTATTGTGGGAAATTCGAAAAGCTGGGAAAGCCGTCGTTGTGGCTACTCACGATTATCCCATCATTGAGAAATTTCCGTCTAAAATCATTCAATGCGAACAGGGAAAAGTACACGAAGTGGCTGCTTTTACTCCAACCGACCTCGAGCATTTTCAAAATGAGAAAGAATAAGCTCTACCCAACTAATAATCAGCCTATTAAAACAAAACATAACTCCCTGCGAAGAACCCTTGCCTGCGTCGGATTCTGCCTTCTTCTTAATCTCGCTGCGCTATCGCTAGTTAGTCAAAAGCAATTCCCGAGAGCTGACCTTTGGGAACCAGTTACAGCAATTCGTTTCGACCAATTCGAAGTGGGTTATGGATGGGGATTTCTGTGGGCACATCGGGAAACGATTCAATCGCTTCCGGAAAAACCGGCTCAAAACCTCGAAATTTCCTGGTTTCGTTTGCTATATGCTAAAGGGTGGCATCGACTGTACCGAAATCCCAAAATCGGCTTAAGTTACGCTTATCTTCAAACCGGGAATGAGAGTATTCTGGGAAACGGTCACAGCCTGAGTGGATTAATCAAAGTTCCCATTTGGAACCACCCGGTTCATGGAATCGATTACCAGGTTCGATTCGGCTATGGGTATTTGAGTAAAATTTTTCATCCGCAGGAGAATTACAACAACCTGGCAAGCGGTTCGCACCACACGATTTTCCTCCGATTCAGTCTTCAGTATCGCTTACAAATTCACCCAAACGGACAACTTGGAACCGGCCTTTCATTTCATCATTTCTCCAATGCTTCCTGGGCACGTCCGAATTTAGGCCTGAATTTTTTAACCTGGGATCTTACCCTTGCTTACGGGAAAAGCCCGGTTAAGCTGAGCAGCAACAGACAGCGAAGCATCCAATCCGATCCTTATTGGGAAATGAGTGTGATTAACGGTTGCGGGATAAAAGAAATAGATCCGGCAGGTGGAAGAAAATACTTTACGAACAGCACCATCATAAATCTGGAGCGAAGAATCAATGCGAAATACCAATGGGGATTTGGATTCGATGGCTTTTTCGACGGCAGTTTACTTGACTTAATGAGGAATCGAGCCATTCCGACAGAAGGATGGACGGATTATTGGCGATTGGGAGCGCATGTTTCTTATGGAATCTTTTTCGGGAAAGTGATGTTTAACCTTCAGTTGGGTCATTATCTCGTGGAAAATTACAACGACGATACCTCGCTGTTTAACCGGATTGCTTTACGGTTTTATTTTCATCCGAACTGGTTGGCTCATTTTGGATTAAAAGCTCATTTTGGACGAGCCGATTTCCTGGAGCTTGGTTTGGGGTATGCGATACCTTTTCGATGAATGGGAGTAAAACAAGTATAGTCCAACGAATTAACTTTTAACTAAACTGAAATTAAATCAAGATATAATAGCATGATGACGAATAGACACCTGGCACCTGAATTTCAAACCATAGAACACATCAACTTACCGGCTCCCCAACGATTTAACACCTCGAAAGGGATACCGGTTTACACCCTACCCGACGACCAAATAGAAGTTTTAAAACTCGAATTGATTTATCCGGGAGGGATTATCTATCAGCCTAAGAATTTGGTAAGCCGCTTTACGAGCGAGTTGATTACCGAAGGTACAACTCATTTCAATTCGTTTGAGCTTGCTGAGAAAATTGACTCACTCGGTTCTTATTTATTTTCCGGTATCGATTACGATTCTTCCTCGCTTAATTTATACAGTTTGAGCCGGAACATGGAAGAAAGCCTGAATATTTTATGGGAGGTGCTTCGACATGCTCATTTCCCGGAGGATGAACTGGAAACACTCCGGGAAAAGAAAAAGCAAGACTTTCAAATCAATCAAAACAAGGTCAGCTTCCTGGCTAAACGAGCATTTTTAACCGCCCTTTTTGGAAAAAATCATCCGTATGGTAATCAGGCCGAAGCAGCCGATTACGATCAGATTCAACGCAAGGACCTGGTCCAATTTTTTGAATCGAATTACCATCAGCAGCCTATAGCAATTGTTTTGGCCGGCAAAATTCCACCGCAGATTAACCAATGGCTGGAGGACGGTTTAGCCGGTTTTCCCAATTTGTCAAACTTAAACCAGGAACTACCCACAATTCCAACATTTGATGCTTCTAAAAACATTCATCTTGATAAGGAAGAGGCACTTCAAACAGCTTTGCGAATAGGCAAAATCAGCATCGACCGAAATCATCCCGATTATGCCGGAGCTCAGCTACTGAATCTGATTTACGGGGGGTATTTTGGAAGTAGATTGATGAAGAATATTCGCGAAGAGAAAGCTTATACCTATGGGATTAACTCCTTTTTTGCACCCTTAAAGCACGCCACCTATTGGTGTATCAGTACCGAAGTAGGAACTGCTTTTACCAACGACACCATTGAGCAAAGTTTCCTGGAATTGCGGAAGCTGCAGAACGAGGCAGTTAGCACTGCGGAGTTGATTCGGGTTAAGAACTATTGGAAAGGACGAATACAACGGAACCTCGATGGAGTGTTTACCGCATCGGATCAACTTAAAAACTTACTGATAAACGACCTTGATTTTGATCATATCGAGAGAACCATCAAGACAATAGACGAGATTGATTCCCGACAACTGATGGAAATAGCGAATCGACATTGGGATATTGACGAACTGCAGGTGGTAACTGTAGGCAAAAAAAGCTGATCATTAATCCCTTAAATCGTAGACCTCTACTTGAGGATAATCTTCTATGCGAAATTGGAAGAATGAATCGTCCAGTTTTCTTTGCTCGAGGAGGTTGAATTTAACCTTGAAATTGGTCCCCTGCTTCCCGAAATAATGCACCGAGAGGAGTTCCAAATGTGTTTTATCGACTAAAAAATGAATTTTCGACACATCGATGCCTTGTCCGTTTTCCGGAAGCAAACCTTGGTCGAGATTCTTTGGGTAAAGCTCAATTTCGACCAACTGGCTGCCATTGCTGGTATATTCTTTCAAGTACTTGTATTTATAATGCTCCTCGTATCCGGTAAACAGTTTTCGAGGATTATTTAAAAACGAATCGTCGAGGGTATCACGGGTGGTTATATTCACTTCGCCCACATCCTCGAGCATGGTATAAATACTTGAGCCATCGCAAAAAATAGTTTGCCCCATCAAAGCCAGCTTATATTGTTCCCCTTTAATCCAGGCCAATCCATCGTAACTGTCTTTAACCTGCTCTTGCTCATCTTCAAAAGTGAAGGAAAACTCCGCATAGATTGCATCCCAGGAATTCGCTTTGGTCAGTAATTCATCGATTAATGCTTTGGCTTCGGGATCTTTAATCACTTCTAAACCTTGACTCTGTGTCTGCAACATGAGCATTACAGCGAGTAATGCGAGAATCCAGCTTTTCATTCCGATTAATTTAAGGATTTTAAAAAATGTTCCAGCGAATATTCATCCTGATAGAGGACCTGACGAGGTTTGCTACCTTCCGATCCGCCCACGATCCCGGCAGCTTCCAATTGATCCATGATCCGTCCGGCACGATTATACCCGATGCTAAATTTTCGCTGAATAAGCGATGTACTTCCCTGTTGATGCATCACGATAAGACGAGCAGCATCGTCGAATAGTTCATCGCGTTTGCTCAAATCCACTTCACCCACTTCGTTTCCACCTTCCCCTTCGTATTCGGGTAAAAGGTAGGGTTCCGGGAACGCTCGCTGGTTGCCTATGTACTCGGCCAAACGCTCCAGTTCAGGAGTATCGATGAAAGCACATTGAACACGCACCAGGTCGCCTCCGGTGGAAAAGAGCAAATCGCCTCGACCGATGAGTTGATTCGCACCCGGTGTATCCAAAATCGTTCGGGAGTCGATCATACTCGACACCCGAAAAGCAATCCGGGCGGGGAAATTGGCTTTAATTACACCGGTAATAATATTCGTGGAGGGACGTTGAGTAGCAATAATCAGATGAATACCAATAGCACGGGCTAATTGGGCAATCCGGGCAATGGGCATTTCGATTTCTTTTCCGGCGGTCATGATTAAATCGGCAAACTCGTCGATGATTAGCACGATGTAAGGTAGGAAACGATGCCCTTTTTCCGGATTTAACCTTCGATCGCGAAATTTTGCATTGTATTCTTTGATGTTTCGTACATGGGCTTTCTTAAGCAGATTGTAGCGATTATCCATTTCCACGGTTAAAGAGTTCAGGGTTTGAACTACTTTTTGCGTATCGGTAATAATCGCTTCGTCGGATTCCGGCAGTTTAGCCAGGTAGTGTTTCTCGATGGCGGTGTATAAGGTTAGCTCCACCTTTTTAGGATCGACTAACACAAATTTCACTTCGCTTGGATGTTTTTTATACAGGATGGAAGCAATAATAGCATTCAAACCAACCGACTTTCCTTGTCCGGTAGCACCGGCTACGAGAAGATGGGGCATTTTCGTTAAGTCGAAAACGAAGGTTTCGTTGCTAATAGTCTTGCCGAGCGCGACAGGCAGGTCGAATTTCGTATCCTGATATTTAGATGAAGCAAGAATCGACCGCATCGAAACGATTTCCGGGTTTTGGTTGGGAACTTCTATGCCAATGGTGCCTTTGCCTGGCATGGGAGCAATGATTCGAATTCCCAGCGCCGCGAGGCTCATGGCGATATCATCTTCCAGATTTTTAATTTTTGCAATGCGAATACCCGGAGCCGGCACAATCTCATAGAGGGTAATGGTAGGGCCAATTGTTGCCTTAATTTTTTCAATTTTGATCTTATAGTTCTGAAGGGTTTCGATAATCTTGTTTTTGTTGTACAAGAGTTCATCTTTACTTACTTCGGAGCTATCGCTTCGATGATCTTCCAGGATTTCAAAGCCCGGCATTTGAAAATCGGACAAGTCGAGGGTTGGGTCATACTCTCCCATTTCTTCCGGTAACTCTTCCTCTTCATCGGAATCGAAATCAGCATTTAGGTCGCTGTTTTCCGGGGTAAAAGCCTCCGGCAAAGGCAAACTTTCTTCTTCCTCCGGTTTAGCCACTTCGAAATCGTCGAGGTCTTCCAGAAGGTTTTTTGATTTTAGTTCCGGGCGTTTATCTTGGTCTTGCGCAAGTTCTTCTTCCGGGATTTCGATGGTGAGATCGGGTTCGTTTAAATCGGCTGGGACGAAACCAGTTTGGTTGGAGGAGGCGTTAATGGGGGCTTTTACTTGTTGTTGTTTATTTCGAAGCGCAGCGATCTTATCTTTTAAAAAAGGTAAGAATCCCGGGTAAGCGAATACAAGGAAGACAAAAAGGATGAGCAATAGCAGGAAAAAAGTTCCTACAGAGCCAATGAGGGTTGTAAGCCAGGAGGCCATGAAGAGTCCATGTTCCCCGCCGGGTCCGCTCCCGAAATAGCCGTTTGCATCGCCAAATAAAAAAGCTAAAAAAATGGAAAACCAAATACTAATAAAAAGGACGTTCCGCAAGGTAGGTCCAAGGGGTAAAAATTTAATATCTAACAACCTAAGACCAATCAGTCCGATTAGGAACGGGATGGAAAAGGACGCGAGTCCGAACCATTTGTTGATTAATGTATTGGCGAGAATGGCCCCAATTTTCGACGACCAGTTAGCAGCTTGTACTTCGCGGTTTACGAATAGATTGGACCATTCGATGCTCTGATCGATTCTCCAGGTAAAGAGAAATGAGACCAGAGCTAAGGTAAGAATAAGTGTTACTATGAGTAAAAAAATCCCCAGACTCAGGTGAAAGCGATGATCTTTTAGAAAAGCGATCCACGAGGAATTAGGGGATTTTTTTTTGCTTTGCGACTTCGCCATAAATTACATTCCCATCATCTTCCGAAGTTGCTCCCCTGTTTGAACTTCAATTCCGGAAGGTACCGCAAATTTTTTGGGAGAAACTTTCTTTTTGAATTTAAATTTTTTGGCAGTAACCTTCACGCTGGCACCATCCTGACCGGGCAGGGGAATGGAATATTCGAGTGCTACTCCTTTAATTCCACGAAGATTAACATCGTTGCCTACTTTTTCGTCGAAAATGTATTCATCGGTGTAAAATACGTCGTAGTAATTGCCATCGAGTTCATAAACGGCTTTTTTACAGTTTACTCCGGCTACTTCTTTGCTTTCGTTTAAAAATTCGTAAGAAATTTTATCCTTAACCTCATTCCACGCTGCATCCTGAGCGCTATCGTTGGCTTGAATAAAATCGGGTCCGAGCCCAAAAGCAAATTGCTGTCCCATTTGATCAAAAATGATGACTACCGAATCGGGCATTAGAATTTCCGTACTGTTAGCCATAATATTTTGTGTTGTCTTTTTCATGTAACCATCGCCAATGAGCATTGAAATGGTGCTTTCGGCCTGAGCTCTTTCAGCAGCAGATAATTCACCTCCTTCAACAATCATATCGTAATCGATCATTCCGGTAAAAGTGGCGGGGTCTTGAGCAACAAGTAGCGATTGACTTAAAACTAAGCTCATGAAAATAAGGATAGAAAATAAATTCTTCATAATGGATGAGTTAAGGATTTAGAAACTATTTTGAAAGTTTCAAATGTAAGATATTTTGAGCTAGATTTCCGAGCCTACTATAAAGATTTCAAGAGAATTTACGAACGATGCCTAGTGAATAAGCATAGTTTATTTCAGCCATTTTAAATAGCTTTGGCGAATCGAAATACTACCAATAAATGCATAAACAAATTAAGGGTGAGTAGTAAAAAAATTCTGGTTACAGGCGGTGCCGGTTTTGTTGGTTCACATTTGTGCGAGCAACTCCTGAAAGACGGAAATGAGGTCATTTCCCTCGATAATTACTACACCGGTAGTAAGGAGAATATTCGTCATTTGCAGGATTACCGGAAGTTTGAAACTGTCCGCCACGACATTACCCTACCCTACTATGCCGAGGTAGACGAAATCTACAATCTGGCTTGTCCGGCTTCTCCGGTTCATTACCGATTCAATGCCATCAAAACAATTAAAACCTCGGTTTTGGGATCGATCAACATGCTGGGATTAGCCAAACGCACCAAAGCTAAAATTCTTCAAGCCTCTACTTCCGAAGTCTATGGCGACCCAGCTGTTCAACCGCAACCCGAATCCTATTGGGGAAACGTTAACCCGATTGGTCCGCGCGCCAGTTACGACGAAGGGAAGCGATGCGCCGAAACGCTCTTCATGAACTATCACGACATGAATGGGGTACGAATCAAAATTGCACGCATCTTTAATACGTATGGTCCGCGCATGTCGATGGACGACGGACGCGTGGTTTCGAACTTCATTCTTCAGGCGCTCAAAGGGGAACCGATCACCTTATTTGGTAACGGAGAGCAAACCCGCTCGTTTCAATACATCGACGATCTGATAGACGGACTCATCCGACTTATGAATACTGCCGACTCGGTTACCGGACCGGTTAACCTCGGTAATTGCAACGAAATCAGAATCATCGATCTGGCAAAAAAAATCCTGGAACTTACTCAGTCCAATTCAACGCTACTGTTCAAAGCCCTCCCTCAAGACGATCCGGTTAACCGACGTCCGAACATTGAATTAGCTCAACACCTTTTGAACGGTTGGCAACCCGAAATTGCCTTAAACGAAGGATTACAGCATACCATAAACTATTTTAAAACCCAAATCATCCCTAACCATCGAGAACTATGAAAGGAATTATTTTAGCCGGTGGATCCGGCACCCGGCTCTACCCACTTACGAAAGCCATCTCCAAGCAAATCCTCCCCATCTACGACAAGCCCATGATTTATTACCCCTTATCGGTGCTTATGCTGGCTGGAATTCGGGAAATCCTCATCATTTCTACTCCTCATGATTTACCTCTGTACCGACACTTACTTGGCGATGGATCGCAACTGGGAATCCAATTAGAGTATGCCGAACAGCCCAGTCCCGACGGACTTGCCCAGGCATTTATCATCGGTGAGTCCTTTATTGGAAACGATTCCGTGTGTCTTATTTTAGGAGACAATATTTTTTATGGGTATAATTTTTCCAAAATCGTGCAAGATGCATCCCGAATCGAAGACGGAGCGATCGTTTTCGGCTACTTCGTTAACGATCCGGAACGCTATGGTGTAGCTGAATTTGACGCCGAAGGTCGGGTTATCAGCCTGGAAGAAAAACCGAAACAGCCCAAATCGAATTATGCCGTTACCGGTCTCTACTTTTACTCGAACGATGTAGTAGAGAAAGCAAAAAATTTAAAACCCAGTGCACGCGGAGAATTGGAAATAACCGACCTCAATGCACTCTATTTAAAAGAAAACCGAATCAGTCTGAAAGTATTGGGTCGGGGAATGGCTTGGTTGGATACCGGCACGCATGAATCGCTGCTGGAAGCCTCGAATTTCATTGCCACCATTGAGCACCGACAAGGATTGAAAGTAGCTTGTATCGAAGAAATTGCTTTTGGCAAAGGCTACATCAATGCCGACCAATTACGAGAACAAGCATTGGTCATGAGTAAAAACCAATATGGCCAGTATCTCCTCAAGGTAGCCGATGGTTTGATTAAACCGCTCAGTTAAAACCTGCGGAAGATGTCTAATCCTTTTAACGACGACTTTTCCTTCTTATACACGTGTATTATTTTTTCGAACTATGACAATCATTGAAACCGATTTAAGAGACGTATTTCTGCTCAAGCCACGCATCTTCGAAGACGATAGAGGCTATTTTTTCGAAAGTTTTAGCATCCGCGTATTGGAGGAAGCCGGATTAGATTATCAATTTGTTCAGGACAATGAATCCAAATCGAGTTATGGAGTGATTCGTGGCTTGCATTATCAACTGGCTCCCTTTGCTCAAGCCAAATTGGTTCGCGTAATTGAAGGGAAAATACTCGATGTGGTAGTCGATTTGCGTCAAAATTCGGAGACCTATGGAAAATGGCAAGCTTTCGAACTCAATGCTCAAAGCAAATACCAATTGCTCATTCCACGTGGCTTTGCTCATGGATTCTCCGTGCTTAGCGAACAAGCCATTTTTCAATATAAATGCGATAATTATTATCGTCCCGATGCCGAACGGGGTATTGCCTTTAACGACCCCATGCTAAACATCGATTGGCAGGTCGATCCCGAGAAGGCGATTGTTTCAGCAAAAGACAAAGTGCTTCCGAGCTTTACCGAAGCCGATAAAAACTTCTTTTAACTCATAGAACCCATGCCACATATCTTAGTATTAGGGGCCAATGGTCAATTAGGAACCGAAATCAAAAATATTTGCTCCAATAATCAATCATTTCAATGGAGTTTTGCCGACATCGAGGAACTTGATTTAAGCCAATCGGAGTCAATCGAACACTATTTTCAAACACAATTCGATTGGGTAATCAATTGTGCTGCCTACACAGCGGTAGATCGAGCCGAAGAGGAGGCTGAGCTGGCATTTCGATTAAACGAAGGTGCCGTTGCTGATATCCTGAAAGCCTGTTCGACACACACCAAGCTCTTGCACGTTTCCACCGACTATGTGTTCGATGGAGCCCATTTTACTCCCTACACGGAAGAAGATGAACCTCGTCCTCAAGGAGTTTATGGGAAGTCGAAAAGAGCTGGCGAAGAAGCTATCCTAAACAGCGACACCCATGCCATCATTGTCAGAACAAGCTGGTTATATGGGGTTTATGGACACAATTTCGTCAAAACCATGCTCCGATTAGGACGCGATAAACAAACCGTTCGGGTGGTCTTCGATCAAATTGGAACACCCACCTATGCCTACGATTTGGCCATAGCCATCATTCACATGGTACAACAAGATTTAAACGGCGAAAAGATTCATCTTGGTCGCGAAATCTTTCACTACAGCAACGAGGGAGTTTGTTCCTGGTATGATTTTGCACAGGAAATATTCGATGTGGTGAAGATTAAAAATACGGTCGTTCCCATAGAAAGTAAGGATTATCCTACTCCCACTCCACGACCATTTTACAGTGTTCTCAACAAAGAGAAAATTAAGCAACGGTACGGATTAAGTATCCCCCACTGGAAAAAGAGCTTGCATCAAGCCTTGTTCCTACTTTACCCTGTTCGATAATTTTAAATTCATATTCATATGACTAATAATTTGTTAGCTCAAGTAAAAGAAAGAGCACAAGCTTGGTTGAATCCTCCATTCGATGAGGAAACCCGTCAGACGGTAAAAGAAATGCTCGAAGGAAAGGAAGACCTCCTAATCGATAGTTTTTACAAAGACTTAGAATTCGGGACCGGTGGCCTCCGTGGCATCATGGGTGCAGGTACCAATCGGATGAATAAGTACACCATTGGTTTGGCAACCCAAGGCTTGGCCAATTACCTGAAAAAAGAATTCGCTCAACTCGAGCAAATTTCGGTTGCTATTGCTCACGATTGTAGAAACAACAGCCGATTCTTTACCGATACAGTAGCCGATATTTTTTCGGCTAATGGCATTAAAGTTTATCTATTTGAAGATTTGCGTCCTACGCCGGAATTATCCTTCGCCATTCGCCGGCTCAACTGTCAAAGTGGCGTGGTAATTACCGCCTCGCATAATCCAAAAGAATACAATGGATTCAAAGCGTATTGGAACGATGGGAGTCAGCTTATTGCTCCTCACGATCAAAATGTGGTAAACGAAGCCGGCAAGGTTAACTTATCGGAAATAAAGTTTGAACGCAATCCTCAGTTAGTCGAGGTGCTGGGCGAATCCTTCGACGAGGAATTCCTGAATGCGGTTAAAGAGCTCTCGCTGAACCCGGAAGCCATTCAGGCTCAACACGATTTGAAGATTGTTTATACTCCCATTCATGGAACAACCGGCATGCTGGTTCCTGCTGCTTTGCGTAAATTTGGATTTACTCAAGTATTCAACGTGCCAGCTCAGGATGTAGTCGATGGTAATTTCCCAACAGTGGTTTCCCCTAACCCGGAAGAAGCCGAAGCACTCAGCATGGCTATTGAGCGGGCACGCGAAGTAGATGCCGAATTAGTAATGGCCAGCGACCCCGATGGAGATCGGATTGGTATTGCGATAAAGAATAACCAAGGAGAATACATTCTGGTTAATGGCAATCAAACAGCCGTTTTACTTTCCTATTACCTCCTAAGCCAATGGTCGGAGCGGAATAAGCTTACCGGCAAGGAGTTCATGGTTAAAACCATTGTAACCACCGACTTAATTAACCTCATGGCGGATAAATATGAGGTCGAATTATTCGAAGTGCTAACCGGATTCAAGTTCATTGCCGATATAATCCGGAAATTCGAAGGAGAGAAAAAATACATTGGAGGAGGAGAAGAATCATACGGCTATTTGGCTGGCGACTTTGTTCGAGACAAAGATTCTGTTTCGGCTTGTGCGCTGGTTGCCGAGTTGACTGCCTGGGCCAAGAACAAAGGCAAAAGCCTTTACCAGCTATTAATCGAAATTTACCAAGAATTTGGTCTCTTTCAGGAGCATTTAATCTCCATTACTCGTAAAGGCAAATCGGGAGCTGAAGAAATTCAGGCTATGATGAATCGTTTCCGCTCTGCTCCACCACATACTTTGGGAGGGTCGGAAATAATGTTGATTCACGATTATCAGGAACAGGTTAGCTACGATCAAATCAGCGAATTACGGTATCGGATTAACCTTCCCAAATCGAACGTATTGCAGTTCATTACCCAAGATGGAACAAAAGTCTCTTTGCGTCCGTCGGGTACGGAACCTAAAATTAAGTTCTACTTCAGCGTACGCACAAAAATGAGCCAAGCGACTGATTACGAGCGATTACAAGCAGAATTAATGCAAAAAATTAACGGGATCATTCAAGAATTGAATATCCTTTAAACAGGTTATATGTCGCGGATATCTGAAATATTTTCCGGCTTCAGGAATCTATTATTTGGGAATCCGGCTATCGAGCAAATGGCGCAGGAACGCGAAGCAATTTGCGCTATTTGCCCGCATGCCGGAGTGAGCATCTATTTGCATTGCAATTTGTGTGGTTGCTACATTCCGGCCAAGAGCAGAAGTCCGCTGAGTAAATGTCCCGACGGGCGTTGGCCCTCTCCCACGCTGAAAGAGAAGGAAAGCGGGAATAAGACACGCTCCTCTTAATCCAATCAGTTTACCCCTAAGCCAATTTTTAACTGAACATTGAATTAACGAACGTATGAAATCCTATCGAAAAGAACTCTGGTTTAAAACCGAATCGCGCCGGAAGTTAGTCAATATTACCAGCCAGGTAATTACATGTTTGCGCGAAAGTGGCATCAAAGAGGGATTGGTATTAGTGAATGCAATGCACATTACCTCCAGTGTGTTTATCAACGACGATGAATCGGGCCTTCATCAGGATTATGAAATCTGGTTAGAGAAACTAGCTCCCGAAAAGCCTCACTCCTATTATCACCACAATAGCTTTGAAGATAATGCCGATGCGCATCTGAAGCGAACCATTATGGGACGAGAAGTGGTGGTAGCCATTACCGAGGGTGCCTTGGATTTCGGTCCATGGGAACAAATCTTTTACGGCGAATTCGATGGCAAGCGCCGAAAGCGAGTTCTGGTTAAAATAATTGGAGAGTAAAGCTTAGATTACCTTTTTTTTGCGTCGTGAGGCCATGTCTTTCGCGTTTCCGATAAAATAAGATATTACCAAACCCGCTATGGTAGAAGAAATCCAGAGCGGTTGAAAGTAAGCCGGGAAGAGAAAAGCCAGCAAGAAGCCAACAGCCAATCCAATGGCAAATCCTTTCGAGGTGATGAGGTAAACCTGATAGTAGGCAGGAAAAACCTGGTGTTCCAAACGCAAATGTTTGATGAGTTTTTCCATTTCGTTTTCGTACCGACGTTTTTGTTTGGCGCTACCATTGATATGTTTTGCAATATCCGGAACAAACTCCGAAAGTTCAACCTGGTGTTTTTTACAGGAATCGCATTGGGGTGCATGTTCCGCAATTTTTTCAATGGCTCGTTCGAAACGCGCTAATTGATAAAAACTTACGTCGCGTTTGTGTAATAAACTCCGTTGCTTATCGAATTCGGCCAGGATTAAGGTTTTCCAATTAGTTTCCATAAAAGCTCTTTTCGCCAAAAATAGAAAAATAGTTCGCTCTATAGCAGGTCGAAATTCCGATTGAATATCCTCAAAATTCTTAGCTTTGAAAGCTCATTGAAGAAAATGACAATTTAAACTAAAACGTTTTTTATGAGCAAATTAGCTGTAGTAGCCTTTGGAGGCAATGCGCTTATACAGGATGGACAACGAGGAACCATCGAAGATCAGGAGGCCAATGCCTATGCCGCTTGTGAAACCCTTATCAAGCTAATAAACAGGGATTACAATCTGGTCATTACGCATGGTAATGGACCACAAGTAGGGAATATTATGTTGGCCAATGCTGCCGGAAATCAGGTATATGGCTTGCCCGATATGCCTCTCGATATTTCCGTAGCCTATTCGCAAGGATTTATCGGTTACGTAATTGAACAGCAAATGAAAAATGTACTGATGGCCAACGACATGGACCGTGAAATCCTCACCATCATTACGCAGGTATTGGTTAACAAAGACGATCCGGCTTTCCAAAATCCTACGAAACCGGTTGGTCCCTATTACACCAAGGAGAATGCCGAGAAAATGACTGCCGAGAACGGTTCTATTTTCGCCGAAGATCCGCGCGGAAGAGGATGGCGCAAAGTAGGCTATTAAAACCACGAGCCATTTCGAATCGATCTACCATTGAACGCATTGCCCGCGAAGGACAAATCGTGATTGCTGTTGGAGGCGGAGGAATTCCAAGCTATTACAAGGAGGAAAATCGTTTGCAGGGAATCGATGCGGTTATCGATAAAGATCTCGCTTCGTCCTTGCTGGCTCGTCAGATTAATGCCGACAAGCTGTTTATCCTCACCGATGTTCCTAAAGTATGTATCCACTTCAACACTCCTCAGGAAAAAACCATCGACCGCATGAGCATCGCTACGGCAAAACAATACCTCGACGAAGGGCATTTTGCCGAAGGAAGTATGGCTCCGAAAATACGAGCAGCCATCGATTTCACTAAAAATACCGGGAAAGATTCCATCATTACGAAAACCACCCTTCTAGGAGTGGACGATGGCGGAACCCGCATTACCATTGTATAATTTTCAGAACATTTAAATTCATAAAGCCATGGCATTTAATCTTAGAAACAGAAGTTTTGTAAAGTTACTCGACTTTACTCCACAGGAGATCAAATTCTTACTCGACTTATCGTCCGATTTAAAACGAGCCAAGTACGCAGGCACCGAACAAAAGCGATTGGAAGGAAAGAACATTGTCTTGTTATTCGAAAAAGACTCTACCCGTACACGTTGTGCTTTCGAAGTAGCAGCCCTCGACCAGGGTGCACATGTTACGTATTTAGGTCCATCGGGCTCTCAAATGGGTAAAAAAGAAAGCATGAAAGATACCGCCCGCGTGCTGGGTCGGATGTACGATGGCATTGAGTATCGTGGTTATGGACAACACATTGTTGAAGAGCTTGCTAAGTACGCAGGGGTGCCGGTTTGGAATGGGTTAACCAATGAATTTCATCCAACTCAAATTCTTGCCGACTTCCTCACCATGATGGAGCACAGCGACAAACCTTTGAACAAAGTGGCTTTTGCCTACCTGGGCGATGCCCGCAACAACATGGGTAATTCCCTCATGGTGGGAGCTGCCAAGATGGGAATGGACTTCCGGGCAGTGGCTCCGAAAGAACTTCATCCGGACCCAGAATTAATTGCCACCTGCTTAGAAATTGCCAAAGAAACCGGAGCAACCATCACTGTTACCGACTCGGTGGACGAAGGAGTGAAGGGAGTCGATTTCCTTTACACCGATGTTTGGGTATCGATGGGTGAACCCGAAGCAGAATGGGAACGTCGTATCAAGCTGATGACACCCTACCAGGTGAACATGTCGATGATTCAGAAAACCGGTAATCCAAACGTGAAATTCATGCATTGCTTACCCGCTTTCCACAATCGTGAAACAGCTGTTGGCGAAGAGATTTACCAGAAATTCGGTATTTCCGAAATGGAAGTAAGCGAAGAAGTATTCGAATCGGCTCACTCCATTGTCTTCGACGAGGCCGAAAATAGACTACACACGATAAAAGCAGTTATGGTTGCTACGTTAGGGTCTTAATTCAAAGCACTTAACTTGGTTCGCTTTTTCTAAATCCGAACCTAAAAACGGCTAACCTTCCGGTTTGGTTTAAACGCTACGATGCTTGCCACGCCGGGAGGTTTTTTTGCATAAAAAACAGTCCTAATTACTAAGGACTTACAATATATTTTACTACTTTCGCCGCCGATTTAGTAACATATTGTCTAACTCATTAATTTATTTAAACTTAAATGATTAACGAAAACGAAAACAAGTCCAAAGCGAAAGTCAAAAAAGACGAAGAATTGGATGAAAAAAAAATCAAACGTGTAGTAAAAGAGGAAGCCATTGATCCTAAGAGCTTACTCGAAGAAGAGATTGTTGACGAAGAAACTCCGGTTATTCCCGACGAAGAGTTGGTAGAGGAGGAAGTTGAAGAAGCAGTTGAAGAAGTTGAAGAAGAAGAGGAAGAAGTAGTAGAAGAGGAAGAAGAAGAGGAAGAAGTAGAAGACGAAGATGAGGTTGAGCTGAATGCTTTCGACTACAGCAATCACAATGTGCCCCTCGATGAATTCAACTGGGATGCTTACGAAAAAGACAGTGTAGGCTTCAGCAACAAATCGAAAGACGAAACCTACGAAAAGTACGACGAAACCTTATCGACCATTCAAGAGCACCAAGTGGTTGATGGAACAGTTGTAGCCATGAACAAACGCGAAGTGGTTATCAACATTGGATTCAAATCGGAAGGTATCGTTAGCTTGAATGAATTCCGTTACAATCCTGAACTGAAAGTTGGCGACACCGTAGAGGTGTTTGTTGAGAGTCAGGAAGACAAGAGTGGACAATTATTACTATCGCACAAAAAAGCCCGCGCGCTTCAATCATGGGATCGTGTTAATAAAGCCCTCGAAAACGACGAAATCATCAAAGGATTTATTAAATGTCGTACCAAAGGCGGTATGATTGTCGATGTATTCGGCATCGAGGCCTTCTTACCCGGTTCGCAAATCGATGTGAAACCTATCCGCGATTACGACATTTATGTTGAAAAAACCATGGAATTCAAGGTGGTTAAGATTAACCAGGAATTCCGTAACGTGGTTGTTTCGCACAAAGCACTTATTGAAGAAGAGCTCGAGCAACAGAAAAAAGAAATCATTGCCCGTTTGGAGAAAGGACAAGTTCTTCAGGGAATCGTCAAAAACATTACCTCTTACGGTGTATTCATCGACCTGGGTGGTGTAGACGGATTAATTCACATTACCGACCTTTCGTGGGGCCGCGTGAACCATCCGGAAGAGATTGTCGAATTAGACCAAAAATTAAACGTTGTAATTCTCGATTTCGACGATGCGAAGAAACGTATCGCATTAGGTTTGAAGCAATTAACTCCTCATCCATGGGATTCTTTAGACACCGAGCTTAAAGTAGGCGATAAAGTAACCGGTAAGGTGGTTGTATTAGCCGATTACGGTGCCTTTATCGAAATTGCTCCCGGTGTAGAAGGATTAATTCACGTATCCGAAATGTCGTGGTCGCAGCACTTACGCAGCGCCCAGGAGTTCATGAAAGTAGGCGATATGGTAGAGGCTGTTATTTTGACCCTCGATCGCGAAGAACGCAAAATGTCGCTTGGTATCAAGCAACTAAAAACTGATCCCTGGGATAGCATCGATAACCTGTATTCGAAAGGAAGCAAACACCAAGCGACTGTCCGCAATTTTACCGGCTTTGGTATTTTTGTAGAGATTGAAGAAGGTGTTGACGGATTGATTCACATTTCCGACTTATCCTGGACGAAAAAAATCAAGCATCCTGCTGAATTTACCGCAATTGGTGAAAGCATTGAAGTAGTGGTGTTGGATATCGACAAAGAGAATCGTCGTTTAAGCCTTGGACACAAACAACTGGAAGAAAATCCATGGGAAGTGTTCGAAACGGTCTTCTCGGTAAATTCAATTCACGAAGGAACCATTATGGAGATTTTCGACAAAGGTGCCATCATTACCCTGCCTTACGGAGTGGAAGGTTTTGCTACCCCACGCCATTTGGTGAAAGAAGATGGTTCGCCGGCCAAAGTGGATGAGAAATTACCCTTCAAGGTGATTGAATTCTCCAAAACGAACAAGAAGATTATCCTTTCGCACAGCCGTACCTTCGAAGATGACAAGCGCATGGAAGAAGAAAACGAAAAAAGTGCTGCGGATAAATCCACTAAAAAAGGTATGAAAGCAGTTACCGATAGTTTGGAAAAAACTACCTTGGGCGACATTGCCTCCGACCTGGCTTCTCTTAAATCTGAAATGGAGCAAGAAGCTCGTAAAAAATTAGAAGAAAGAGAAAGTAAGAAAGACAACAAACAAGAGGAATAGACTAGCGCATGTTGCTGGAAATTTCCAAAACGAACTGGTATTCGGAAGCCCGGCTGCAAGCCGGGCCTCTGGATGCTACTAAAGCATCCGAGCTTAAAGCCAGTTTTGTGAGTTTTTTACAATCCGATGCCCCTAAAAACCTATTCTTGCACCTGGATCAATGCCAGCACTGCGACATTAACGGAATTAGTGCCTTGCACTTCGGACAACGTCTCTTGGAGCAAGTACAAGCTAAACTGGTGTTAATTGGTGCCTCGGAAAACTTTAAAAACTTTTTGGCTATTTCGCAGCTCAGCGATACCTTCCTGTTGGCTAACAACCCCGAAGAAGCTCAACACTATTTGAAGTCCTGAAATGAACGATAAGCACTTGCTTGCCTCCGATTTCAAACTGACCATTTTAGGGAGCAGCTCGGCACTGCCAACTTCCGAAAGAAATCCAACCGCTCAGGTACTGAACATACGTGAGCGGTTTTTTTTAATCGATTGCGGCGAAGGAACCCAAATCCAACTCCGTAAATACCGAGCCCGATTAGGTAAAATCAACCAAATTTTCATCAGCCATTTGCATGGCGACCATTTCTACGGACTCTTCGGTCTGTTATCGACCTTCTCTTTGCTCGGACGCAAACATCCACTCCAAATTTTCTCTCCTCCGGGTTTGAAAAAGATACTACTTCAGGTATTCACTTCCACCCAGGATGGACTCTCCTACCCGATTGAATTCAACGAATTGAAAAACGCAGCACCTGAATGGATTTTCGAGAACGATTTCCTGAAAGTAATGGCTATCCCGATGAAACATCGAATTGCCTGCTACGGTTTCAAATTCACTGAAAAGGAACATTTGTACAATTTGAATAAATCGGCCATTCAACAGGCTAAACTTACTATTCCGGAAATTCATGCAGCTCGAAGCGGAGAAGATATTGTCCGCGAAAACGGTCGCATTATCCCCAATAAACAATTGATCCTGGGCCGACGAAAAGCCAGAACCTACGTTTACTATGCCGATACAGCCTACCACGATGAATGGATTTCGGAAGTAGCTGGAGCCGATCTGCTGTACCACGAAGCCACTTTCCTGGAAGAGAAAAAAGATTTTGCGCACCAAACCGGTCATTCAACTACCCTCCAGGCAGCTGAATTTGCTCAAAAAGCCGGTGTAGCAAAACTAATTATTGGGCACTTTTCCTCCCGATATAAAAACCTCACCCCCTTTCTCGAAGAAACGCAATCGATCTTTCCGCATGTTGAACTTGCCGAGGATGGGAAAAGTTTCGAAATCCCCTGCAAATGGGAAGAATAAACCCTAATTTTGTCGTTCAAAACATACACGCTTTAATCACTAACAAAATTATTTTCCAAACATGAGAAGTAACATCATGGACCAAATTGGTCGACTCATGGGCTTACGCTACAAAAGTCATCCCTGGCATGGTATCGATATCGGCATCGAAGCCCCCGAAATTGTCATGTCCTTTATCGAAATGGTCCCCACCGATACCGTTAAATACGAGGTCGATAAGGATAGTGGATACCTGAGAATTGATCGTCCGCAAAAATTTTCGAATGTAATCCCCGCACTGTATGGTTTTATCCCTCAAACCTATTGTGCTAAATCGGTGGCACAAATCAGCATCGATGCACTGGATCGGCCCGACATTGTTGGCGATTGCGACCCGCTGGATATTTGTATCCTTACGGAAAAAACCATTGCTCACGGGAATATCATTGCACGAGCACGGCCCATTGGCGGCTTTCGGATGATCGATGGAAACGAAGCCGACGATAAAATCATTGCCGTTTTAAACAACGATACTGTTTACGAGAACTACAAAGAAATAAGCGATCTACCCGGCTTGGTGGTTGAGCGGCTGCGACACTATTTCCTTACCTACAAAGACATGCCCGGTCAGGATAAACGAAATGCCGAAATTACCCACACCTATGGATCGGAAACCGCACGCGAAGTGATTAAAGAATCCATGAAGGACTACAACATCAAGTTTAATAACCTGGAATCGATGTTCGGAGAATAAATCATTTTTTTCATTTCGAAAAAACATCTATAATCACCTAGATATTAGCATAGTATATAGGCGATTATGAATTAGCTTTCGTCTCAAAGCGACTATGAAACCTTGCCTTTCGAAAAAAGGGGCAAGGTTTTTTTCATCATAACCAGGAAGTAAAAAGAAGTCTCCTCTCCTTTAAATAAGGGATGACACAAGGGTCGAGGCGGTTCGTTGGCGGTTTTCGAAATCCCCTTCAATCACAGTAATGGAAAAGCCATAATGTTGAATCTCGGCTAAATACCGTTGAAACAGCTCCTCCCGAATGTCGGGATTTTCACGAACCGGGTCGTACACCCAGGGGATATCGGGAGCACACAGCAAGTAGTGGTCGATGGGAACACGTCGAATCGCCTCGTCGAGCCAATTAGGGTAGTTTCCGTAAACAACCTGAAACCAAACTTTCGTAATGATCAGCCAGGTATCCATAACAATGAGTTTAGGTTCGCTGCGTAATGCCTCTTCCAAGGCAGCTATTTGCAGTTGAGCAATTTGCTCCACATCGGAGTAAGTGTACGGAAGGGGAAGTTTCTCCACATACCGACGAGCAATTTCATCGATAAGATAAGCATCGAAAGCTGATGCAAGATAGTTAGAAAGTGTGCTTTTGCCAGTCGATTCGGGGCCACAAAGCGCAATAATTGAAGAATCGTGCTTCATACTCGCATGGTTTTTCTCCAGGCACGATAACCTACTAAGGTCATTGCTGAATAGATGACGAATAGAATGGCGGTGAGAAACAGCTTTTGCTCGAAATAAATCGCGACCGCAAAGCTATCGGCCACCAGCCAAAGCAACCAATTCTCAAGCTTCTTTTTGGTAAGCATCCAGGTAGCCAGGACACTCAAGGCGGTGATGAAGGAATCGGCCCATGGAACCGGCGAATCGGTATAACGACTCAAAACGACATACATCCCCAAAGTAAGCAAGCTACCAGCTAGCAAGTAGGCCAACCAATCCTTAGCTCGAACTCGAGTGACCGGCAAGTCACCATCACTTTCCGGATTTCCTTTTCTCCAGTTGTACCAGCCATAGAAGCTCACGGCCACGTAGTACACATTCAACACTCCAATAGCGTATAAGCGCGATTCCAGATAGAAAAACACATAGGCTGCGCTGGTAATGATTCCCCAGGGCCAGACCCAAACATGCTGTTTTACGGAAAAGAACAGGTAAATCAAGGCTGATACAAATCCCAATAACTCGAGCCAATTGAGCACTATCCAATCGATCATGGTGTGTATTCTCCTTGTAAAATTGACCGATATACTTTGGGATTGTTGATTAACTCAAGAGCTTTGGTTAAGGCTCTATTCTCTTCATTTTCAATTCGAATAGCCTCTTCGCGGCCATACAAGGCCGAAGCGATTTGGACTCGCAAGCGAAGAAGAATAGCCGATTTAAGAGCCGGAAGATTGGCAATTTCTTCCGAAGGTAAATCTTGCTTTAATTCCGAAAGTGCGAAGTACCACAATGCCTCTTCCTGCTTAAAAGATGCTTGAAAAGTGGCTATATCGGGATAATTCTGAAGCAAGGAATCGCGCTGCTGATCGATAAATTGAACAGCAATGGGCAAGAGCAAGGCTTTTCGTTGCAAGCTTTGCCAGGCATCATTGATCCAAATCGAATCGAGAGGAACGAAAACATCGGGTTGAATACCACCTCCGGCCCAAATGCTTCGCTCCTGCCGAAGGGTTTTCAATTCGGTCAAATTCTCTTGTGGATAATCGGGTGTAAATAGCTCCCCCGATTGTAAACGCTGGCTTACCTCGTTGTGGTAATCGGATAAATTACCGTTATAAGCTTTTTGAATAGAACGACCAGATGGGGTAAAATACTGGGCGACCGTTATTCGCACAGCCGATTGATCGTCGAGGACAAACTGACGTTGCACCGAGCCTTTCCCGAAGCTGCGTCGACCAAGCACAATTCCCCTATCCCAGTCTTGAATAGCTCCTGCCAAAATTTCGGAGGCCGATGCACTGCGTTCATCGACTAAGATTGCTAGACGTACCGAGCGCATTTTCCCCCGTTTATCGGCCAAGCTAAGTTGCTGTTTAAGCCCGCGCCCCTCTGTATACACGATGAGTTGGTTTTCCTCCAGGAATTCATTTACCAGATCGACCGCAGCATTGAGGTAGCCACCTCCATTGGACTGAACATCGAGAATGAGCGCTTTGGCTTCCTCTAGATTTTGTTTTCGGAGCATTCTTTTCCACTCCCGGCTCGTTGTTGCCCCAAATCGAGATAGCTTAATGTAAGCAGTGGAATCGTTTAGCCAATAGACCGTTTCGATGCTTTTGACTGGAATTTTGTCGCGGGTGAGCTGAAATTCGAGCAAATCCGAATAGCCAGCCCGATCGATGAGCACCGAGAGTGATGACCCACGTTCCCCAGCTAACTTAGAACGTATGTCGGCATGAGAATGCGGAACTCCAGCCAGTGTATCCTGATTCACAGCAATGATTCGATCGCCTCCCTGCAAGCCTGCCAAAAAAGCGGGTCCTCCGTGAATAATATGGGTAATGATGAGCGTGTCGTTTACCATCACGTATTGCACCCCGATTCCTTCGTAGTTTCCTTTCAATCGCTCGTTAACAGCCTTGAACTCCTCCGGATTAAAGTACATGGAATGTGGATCGAGTTTACGCAATTCGGCTCGAATAGCAGCTTCGATTAACTCGTTGGTATCCACCGTATCTACATAATGTTTTTGGAGCAAGCCATGAAAGGCATCCAATTTCGACCAGGACTGAGCTCTGGATAAGCCCGACCCTGCTAACAAACTGATGCAGCACAGCGTAATAACTAAAAGTATTTTGCTCACCTTCCCGATTGCTTTAGTTGCTTTTTAATCCAATCGATATCTTTCTTCAAGACCAAAACGGCCTGGTTCAACGAATCTTCCGGGAGAATAGATTCCGGTATTTTAGAAGAGAGGAAATGGGTGAACTTCCATATTTCGCGAATATCGCTCCAATGAATTTCGAGCGCAGAATAAGCAGGATTGAGCGACTCCAAAATTAAAAGCGATTCTTCCGCCTTGAGGGAAGCAATTTTTTTAAACACGATTCCCTCCTGAAGGGTGAGGACGACAACTAGTTCTCCCGGTTTAAGACTCGACCAGTCCTGGATAAACTCGGCAGTTATCCATGCACCTTCAGGGATGGGTAACATACTATCGCCGGTAATTTGAAAGCTTCGGTATTTTTTGTTCCCCGACAGGAGGGGGAGCGAATAACGAGGCAGCTCGCTGATGTATTCCGGGTCGGCAAAACCGGTTGCATAACCGGCTTTTGCTTTTTCGTTCACCATTTCGACATTTTCCTTATTCTCGGAGTTAACCGTTGTGGTGAGCACGCGCAGTTGCGTTCCACGTACGTAAGGATCTCCCCCGCTTTCCAATTGTTGAAGGTTTAGTTCGCTGAGCTTACTCAGGTCGATTTTAAGGAGATTATCGATGGAGATTTTAAAAAAATGGGAAAATTCAATGAGGGTTTCCAGCGACGGACGCGCAATATCGTTCTCGTAGCCATTGAGGCTAGAGCGCGTGATTCCAAGTAATTGGGCCAGATTTAACTGCGTTAATTGCTTGCGTTTACGCAGGAACCGAATATTCGAACTAAAATGCATTAAAAGGATTCAGCAATTCGAATAAACTCGTCGGCTTGCAAGGAAGCTCCGCCAATAAGTCCACCATCGACATTCGGTTGGGCGAACAATTCGCGGGCATTCGATGCCTTGCAACTACCACCATACAGCATACTACAAGCGTTTGCTTTCTCAACTCCAAAGGCTTTAGATAATTCTTCGCGGATAAAAGCATGCATTTCTTCAGCTTGTTCGGGACTGGCTGTTAACCCTGTTCCAATGGCCCATACTGGTTCGTAAGCAATGATTACTTTTGCAAAATCCTCCGGACTACAATGAAATAAGCCATTTTTCAACTGCGATTTCACCAGTTCAAAATGATTCCCTTTTTCACGGTCTTCTAGTTCTTCGCCAATGCAAAAGATGGGAGTTAACCCTGCTTCGAGCACTCGGGTAAGCTTTTGAACCAATAGTTCGTCGGTTTCGTGGTAGTATTTGCGGCGCTCCGAATGCCCTAGAATAACATAACCGACACCGGCCGATGCGAGCATTTCGGCAGAAACTTCGCCGGTATATGCTCCCGACTTTTCGGAGGCAGTATTCTGTGCAGCTAGTCCGAGCGGACTATCCTTAATCATCTCTTCTATGGCGTGTAAGTGAGTAAATGGAGGGGCTAGAATGAGTTTTACATCATTCAATGATTTGCCTTCAAGTCCTGTTTTAACGGCTTGGGCAAGTTCTAATCCGGATGCGATGGAAGTATTCATTTTCCAGTTTCCGGCGACTATTTTTTGTCTCATAATTAGGTTGGCTTAAATGAAGGGATAAAAATACTAAAAGCTCAATGGTTTTCTAGCCACTATTTGAATCACCGACGATTTTCCTACATGATGCAGGCCTTCGCGCAATTCGGTTTCTGTTTCACGAATTACTTCGAAGGCATAATGACTAAATGCCTCTTCGAGCTGATGCAAGGAGAAGAGCATTTTCACATCGCGAGGCCCGCCCGATTGGGGGTTAATCTCCTGGTAATGAATCTGTCGCTTGGAAAACACTTCCATGATAAGGAGTCCGCCCGGAGCAATCCAACGATCGTACAAAGCCAATAGTGCCGGTTTTTGATCGTCGTGGAAATGAGTAAAAATCGCTGCCAGGGCTTTGAATTGTCGATCGGGGAAAGGATTCTGCAGCATATCGCCAACGCTATACTCAACCGCTACGCCATGCTCCTGAGCCAGGCGAAGCGCTTTTTCCCTGGCTACCTCGCTGTAGTCGAATGCCGTAACCTCCCAACCCATTCGTGCAGCATAAACCGAATTGCGTCCCTCTCCATCGGCCGGAAAAAGAATCGTTTCGGGGGTTAATCGATCTAGTTGATTGCTCAAAAAGTGATTCGGTTCCGTTCCATACATAAATCCCGGTTCGCTGTAGCGTTCATTCCAAAACTCTTTCATTCTTCTTTTTTTAAAGTTTTAAATTATACCCATTATTAAAGCCAGGGCAATTAATAAAAGCATGGTCCCCACAAATCGTTGTAGGAAAAGCAAGCTAATCTTTTGAAGTAATCGGTTGCCGATGATGGCTCCTGAGATTGCCGACAAACTGGCAAATACGAGCACCTGCCAATTATCGCTTACTCCAACCTCGGCCATGCGCGAGGAATAGATACCTAAACGCGTCAGATCGACAAAAGTTGACACCACCACTGCTGTTCCGACAAAAGCTTGTTTTGTCAACCCAGCCTTTATGAGGAATGCAGCGCGTAAAGCACCTTGATTTCCTGAAAGACCACCAAAAAAACCCGACAAGGCGCCCCCCAGCGAAAGCCATTTACGACCAAACTCTAATTTTGAAAAAGCCGGAAGAAGGTCGAACCAGGCAAATATAAACAGAACGACTCCGATGAGCACTTTGAGAGGATAAACCTCCCACACTCGTTGAAACAGTTGGTAACTAAACCAGGGTTCAGCTCCGGCCAATCGTACCATCAGCAGAGCACCAGCTACTGCAGCTAAAACTGCCGGTATCCCAAAACGCATCAGCACTTCCCTATTGGCATGTCGTCCTACCAAAAAGAGTTTAAAAAGGTTATTCACAAAATGGACTATTCCGGTGAGTGCTATTGCAACATCTACCGGAAAAAAGAACATCATGACCGGAGCCAGCAAGGTTCCCAATCCAAAACCGGAGAAAAAGGTAAGGATGGCTACACCGAATGCAACCAACGAAATGAGCAGAATTTCCATCATCGAAAGTTTTTGGGCTTTTGAATCACTTTCATCCAAAGGAAAGCCTTGCAGCTAACACTTCAAAATGAGAAAAGATTACTTTAGCGCAAACTTTTTTTGTATGGATTATAAACATGCTTATAGTCGGGGCATATTTAATAAATACCGACGTGGAATGCCTTTGGCAGAGCGTTTAGCAAAGGACATTGGCTTTGTTGCAAGCTTTGTTAAAAACTGGATTCGGGCCGGCTTTCGTTCCCGACTTATTTTGGTTTATCCGCACTATCCCAGCCGAGGCTCTACCTTCTACAAAATAGCCCGCCAACTAGGCTACACCCTCAGTAATCGACCCGATTTCCCCTTTCAAACAGGAATGTACTGGGAATACCTCACATTCCGGGAGGAGTTTGAAATGCTAGAACAAGTTCAGCAAAAAAAGACCATTGTGAATCTTCATAGTCGAGATATCAGCAAACTACATGTCGATGAGCAATTTAAGCAAGTTTTTGGCTACAGCTCACAGGTAAACCCCATGGAATACGAGGGTTTAATCGTGAAGAAGAACGACATCAATGCCAAGCACGATGGGCACATCATACAAGGTCCCATTTCGAAGGAGGAATGGGAAGAAGGTTACATTTATCAGCTATTAATTGATTCTTCGGAGGGAGAGAATACCGTAATCGATTTGCGGGTTCCGGTGGTTGGCACCGTATGCGATTTCGTATATAAGAAATATGTCGATAAAGAAAATCGCTTTGCCGTTCGAGGCACTCAAGTTGCGGAGATTTACCAAACGAAGGAGCTCTTCGCACCGGAAGAAATTGAATTAATGAATCAGTTCTGTAAAAACATGCATTTCGACTTTGGAGAAATGGATGTGATGCGGCATCGGGCAGATGGTCGAATTTACATCATCGATGTGAACAACACCCCGCAGGGTCCGCCCAAGAAGTTCACCAAGGAGCAGACCCGGAGGGTGCTCACGGCCCTCTCCGAGTCTTTTCACAAATCATTCATTGCACCGCGAAGTTTGTAATTCGGAAAACAGCGCTTCCATTTGACCTTAAAAATCCTGCAATCAGCCCGATTGGGATCAATTTTTATTTAGGGAAGCTGGTAAGAAATGCTAATGGCAACGGACTGGGTATTTAGGGCAGCAAGCCTAATGTTTGCGTTTCAGCATTAGCTCCGTAGGAGCGAAACCTTCGTTGCTTATCGACAGAAACATTCCTCGAAATTTACGGAGAACGACACGCTATTCGGGTATCGAGGGGCATTAGCCATGATTGTTATTTTGTGTCGCTCCTACGGAGCTGAAATGGTAATTTGTTCGTTTTTGCTACCAAGATTTCGTCCCTACGGGACTTTGTTTGAAACAAATAGCCAATCATTTTTGCTACCAAGATTTCAGTATATTGGGGCTATAGCAGCCCACCATTGGAATCAAATGATCGATTGCAGTAGCCCATACTTCATAATTCAGAGAATTAGCACAGAATGATGTATCAGAACCAATCCAACGATGCATAAAAAGCCCTCTCGGAGGCTTCTTAATATTGCTTGAAAGAATGCTTATTTCTTCTTAGGAGGCTGATAACCACGCTCTTTAGCCATCTTCTCCAAACGTTCCTGGAAACTGGATTTCTTGGCTGGTTTTTCTTATTCGCTTCCAGCTTTTTAAGGATCTCCTCCTCGTCCACAAACGCTTAATCAGAACATTTGACCGAAAGTAATCAGGTTAGCGAGCAGGTAGTAATAACTTAAAAACCAAACATAATTGTGTGAACAGAACAACATCATGAGTGGAAACAGGTACATCATGGTTTTCATACCCGGCATTTGCGCGGTGGCATCGCCCATTTGCGATTGGTTCATTCGGGTATAAATGATGGTCGAAATAGTCATTAGAGGGTAAACAAACTAATGTGATTACCATAAATGCTACTGAGGATTGGAGATATTGGTTGTCAGGAAACAATGGCGTCATACGAAGATAAGTCGGTAGCCCAGAGGAAGCTTTTCTGACGCAGCTCGATCGAAGCCGGGAAAAACTGGAACATAGCAATCAGGATGGGCATTTGCAGAAGCATGGGCAAGCAACCTCCCAGCGGGCTGACACCTGCTTTTCGGTAAATCTCCATGGTTTTTTGCTGCTTGGCCATGGGATCGTCCTTCCCGATATTTTTGGTTGCTTCATCGATTTGAGGCTTCAGCACCCGCATTTTGGCCGTCGAGAGATAACTCCGGTAAGTAAAAGGGAAAAGGACCAGCTTCAACACCACCGTCAAGAGCAGAATCACCAGACCATAATTACTGATGAACGACCCCAGGAAGTCGAACAGGAGAATGACTGCATAGCGGTTAATCCATCCGAAGATTCCCCAGCCTAGCGGTATCAGTTTTTCGAATTTTTGGTCGTAATCGTTCAAGGTGTTGTAGTGATTCGGGCCAAAGTAGAAGTTCATGGCAATGGACTCGTTTCCGGTTCCGTTGTACGGAAGGCCTATTTCCGAGCGCATGTATTTGAGGTATTTGCTGTTCTCTGCTTGAGCGGTATGCTCCATGTAGGCTCCGTTAAAGCCTTCTTTTGCCACCAGGATAGTACTAAAAAACTGCTGTTTATAGGCAATCCACGAGGCACTGGTGGTCAGGTTTTCCGACTCGTAATCGGACCTTTCCGATAAATATTCCGGTTCTTGTTCAAAAGGTCGGTAATAAATGCCGGTATATTGATTCTCGAACTTCCATCCTTTTTCCTGACCGGGAACATAGTAGGCCCAATTGAGGGTTAGATACCGTACATTTCGTGGAATCACCTCTCCCATATTCACAAATTCGATATTGAAATCGATTAAATAGTTATCGGGTTGGAGGGTGTATTGGTACTCGATGTATTGATTATCGCCGGCATACAGGCGCATCGACAGGCTTTGCTCGTTACTCTCGGCCCGAATGATTTTCTCCATTCTATCTGGCTTAAAGAACATATCCTGTGTATTAATGGCCAGGCGGTCGGTAGTGGAGAATGTAAAACCGAATAAGGTTGAATCGCCATTGAATAACACGAGAGGCAGCGAATCGTGGGTTTGATAATCTTTGAGTCGGGCAGAATAAATGTATCCGCCTTTGGTAGCAATTTTCAGTTCAAGCAATTGGTTTTCGAGCGTAATAAACTCCTCGTCGCCTTGAGCTGCGTTGGCAAATCGTCCGTATTCCGATTCCAGTTTATTCGACAGGATATCTTGATGTAATTCGGGGTTTTCCTGAGCAAGCCTTGCTTGTTCTTCTTGCAGTAAGGCATTTTGTGCTTGCTGCTGAATGGCTAGCTGCTCGACCAGCGCGAGGGAATCGCGTTCGCGGCGGGCAGCTTCTAATTCTTCTTTGGACGGTTGCGTATAAATGATATAGCCCACAAAAAGCAGGGCTATCAGCAACATTCCAATGGTTTGGTCTTTATTCATGGTTAAGCTTCAATTATTTTAAACAAGATTTTACAAAATCGACAAACAAGGGATGGGGGTTAATAACCGTACTTTTGTATTCAGGATGAAACTGCACCCCAACAAACCACGGATGATCGGGTATTTCGACTATTTCAACGAGACCGGTATCGGGATTAAAGCCGGTAGCTTTCATTCCGTGCGATTGAAACTCATCGAGAAAGTCATTATTAAATTCATAGCGATGACGGTGTCTTTCGCTAATATGCAATTCGGAATAGATTCCGGCAACGCGGGTATGCTGCTCAAGCGTGCAGGGATAAGCACCCAGACGCATGGTGCCGCCTTTCTCAACCACTCCTTTTTGACCTTCCATGAGGTCGATTACGGGGTAAGGAGTTTTCCGGTTCATCTCGGTCGAATTCGCTTGCTGATAACCGAGCACATTGCGGGCAAATTCGATTACCGCACATTGCATTCCGAGGCAAATACCAAAAAAGGGAATTTTTTGTTCGCGTGCATGCTGAATAGAACGGATTTTACCCAGTATGCCACGCTCCCCAAATCCGGGAGCAACCAAGATCCCATCACTTCCCTGAAGTAAATCAAGTCCATTTTCTTTCTCAATATCTTCCGAATGGACCATTCGTAAATTCACCTTGATCTCATTCGCAGCTCCGGCATGCACCAATGCTTCGGAAATCGACTTGTAGGCATCGCCAAGCTCCACATATTTACCAACCAAACTGATGGTAACATGATGTTTCGGATTAGAAAGTCGTCGGACGAACTGTTTCCACTTCTTCAATTCCGGTTCTTCGCCACTGGCAAGGTTTAATTTACGCAACGCTGTTATATCAAGCTTCTCCTTCTTCATGAGAAGTGGCACTTCATAGATGGTAGAAACATCGATCGATTCGATCACCGATTGCATATCGACATTACAGAAAAGAGCTACTTTTTTCCGGATATCGATGGTTAAGGGACGCTCGGTTCGCAGCACTAAAATATCCGGTTGCACCCCATTTTCGAGGAGCATTTTGACCGAATGCTGGGTGGGTTTGGTTTTCAATTCGCCGGCAGCACTCAGGTAAGGGACCAAGGTAAGGTGGATAACAATGCAATCGTTGGGCATTTCCCACTTTAATTGCCGAACAGCTTCGATGTAGGGCAAGGATTCAATATCGCCTACAGTCCCGCCAATTTCGGTGAGGACAATATCGTATTTACCTCTGGATCCGAGCAATTTGATGCGTCGCTTGATTTCGTCGGTTATGTGAGGAATAATCTGAACCGTTTTCCCGAGGTAATCGCCTTTGCGCTCTTTGGTTATAACCGACTGATAAATGCGACCGGTAGTAACATTATTGTCTTGCGAAGTAGGAACATTCAGGAAGCGTTCGTAATGCCCCAAATCGAGATCGGTTTCAGCTCCATCTTCGGTTACATAACATTCGCCGTGTTCGTAAGGATTAAGGGTACCAGGATCGATATTTAAATACGGATCGAGCTTCTGAAGGGTCACTTTGTATCCTCGTGCCTGAAGCAATTTGGCCAATGAGGAAGAAACTATTCCTTTTCCTAAGGAGGAAGTTACTCCCCCGGTTACAAAAATGTACTTCGTTCTATTCATGATGTGATTTCACTTTATACTATCGTTCAAAAAAAGTCGTCGTCAAAAGGTATTTCGAAGGATTAGAAGGTGTACGATGCTCCAAGACTGGGCAAAATGGGTAATTGGTTCACCCGTTCGTAGGAAACCCGGTCGAAATAAAAAATATTCTCGCGATTATAAACATTGGTTACACTGAAACTTGCCTCCAGCGTCGAGTTGGTAGTAATGGCTATTTCGCGTTTGAGGGTAAGATCGAAACGATGGTAATAAGGTAAGCGAACTTTCTGATCGAGCGAGGTGTACAAGACACCTACCAATCCATTGTCGGAGGTGTAGTCGGCAGCAATGCCATCGGCAAAAGTAAGTTGCTCGTAAAAGCCCTGATTTTGCAGGGTTGGAAAACCCGAACCCAGGTTCCAGCGACCGTTGATTTCCCAACTCAAATCATCGCCAAAAATGTACGATGCCACCAGGTTTACATTATGCCGACGATCGAAAATAGGAGCATAATCGTACACTCCATCAAAACGAGTAACCTTGCCAAGCGAATAGACAAACCACAAATAGGTTTGCTTGTGGTCGTATTTCAGGAGGAAATCGACCCCGTAAGCATTTCCGGTTTCAAGAATGAAGTCTTTTTTAAAGTAATCCGGTTGATCGATATTAGCGGGACTATCGTTGAATAACTTGTTTCGGTTGAGGACAATAATTTGGGGATTATATTTAATGTACCCTTCGACTTGAAGCATCCAGTGTTTGTTAAAATCAAATTCAAAGCCTCCGATGAGGTGCTGAGCGGTTTGCAAATCGGCAATTGGTTCGCTGCCCTGAAACTCATTCTGAAGGTTATAGGAACCGGAAAGGAACCCGTAGAATAAGTTCACCACATCGCGATCGGAAATAGCCGAAACCAGGTTCTGCGAATAAATTCCAGCGCCCATTTTAAAGCGCAAATGGTCGGAGTACTTGTACTTAACACCTAAACGCGGTTCGAAAGAAGCATAAGGTATAAAGGCATAATAGTGCAAACGCAGGCCCGGTTCTACGAGCCATTTACCCGACGACCATTTATAGGTGGCATATCCCGCCAATTCAGTGGTATTTACCTCTTCGCCCGAACCAATTTTCCGACCAATGGAGTTATAAAACTCGTAGGAGGTTGCATTACCCATGGCTTCCAGACCGTAATTGAAGGAATTATCGCCTAAGAAGTAAGTGAAATCCAGACCGGCTTTAAAACCATCGATGGAACTGTAAGCAGGTAGCTGATTAATTTCTTGAAATTGAATATCGTAATGCGAATAAGAGAAGTTGGCCTTAATCAGGAAATCCGACATGCCGGGAACGAGTACAATGTTGGCTCCTGCTCCTGCCGAATTCCAACCCAGATTGGAAACGTTGCGATAATTCACCTGATCGCGGAAATTAAATCCAAAGAGGCTAACCTTACTGCCTCCGTTGGAATTGAGGCTCACTTTGGAATAAATATCGGTAAAGCTGAAGGGCAAACCGCCACCCTCGATGTAAGAATAAAGCGCTTTAGAAGTTTGATCGAGGTAAGAGGTTTTGGCCGAGACGATATAGCTTAGGCCGGTGTTTCCGTTATCGCCCATGCGTAGAAGCGGTCCTTCCATTAAAATTTTTGAGCCGAAAGTGTTGGTAGTGAATTTACCTGCATGCCTGCGTTTGTTTCCATCGCGCATGGTAATATCCATTACCGAAGATATTCTACCGCCGTATTGAGCAGGGAAAGCACCGGTATAGATGTCGGCATTTCGCATGATATCGCTATCGAAAACAGAGAATAAACCAATAGAGTGAAAGGGGTTGTATATCGTCATTCCATCGAGCAAAACCAGATTCTGAATTGGTAATCCTCCGCGAATGTATAGCTGACCACCTTGGTCGCCGGTAAAAACAACCCCCGGCAGTACTTGCATGTACTGGGCAATATCGGGCTGCGCACCAATGGTAGGGATCTTACTTATTTGCTTTGGCGACACCTTAATAACGGCAGTACGAACGGCGGTTTGCAATTCTTGTCGTTCGGCCGAAACTTCTACATCGTCGATTTGTACATTCGATGGAATGAGATATAGGTTTTGGGTTTTCACTTCGTCGGGACCCAAACTGATGGGGAGTACGAGGGTTTCGTATCCAATGTAGCTCACCATTAACTTGTAATTACCGGGAGGAACTTGCGATAAGTTGTAGTACCCGTTTACGTCGGTAGCTATACCGTGTGTGGTATTTTCGAGGTAAACGTTGGTAAAAATAACCGGCTCGCCATTGCCTTTATCGTAAACAAATCCTTTGATAGAGCCATTTTGCGCATAGATTCCTATCGTTAGGAGCAAGGGTATCAAACCAGTCAGGATAATTCGTAGCATGTAGATTTCTTTAAACACAAAAAGGGAACGGGATTTCTCCCCTTCCCTTATGAGTAGATGGATTATTCTTTATTCAAATTTATGAAGCACATCGAGTTTTTGTTTCTCTACTTGTATTTGTTTCCTGGCTCGTTCAATTTTTTGCTTCACGTCGTTGATGAGGCTTTCGGCATTTTTGGTCTTTGCAAAGAAGCCAATGTTGTTATCGAGTAACTGAATATCTGCTTCAAGCTGCCGAATGCGGTTAAGAATGCGATCGCGCTCATAATTCATTTGCTTGTTCTTCTTTACACCTTGACCGTCTTGCTGAAGGTTCTCGAGCTTTTGCTTGAACTGAAGTACGTTTCGTTTTCCTTCGTCGATTTTCAGTTTTTCGTATTGAGCAGATAAGGCTTCGCGATATTCCTCTTGCACCTTATCTTTCTGTTTCATAGGAACATGACCAATCGCGCTCCATTCGTTCTGGAACTCGCGTAAGGCGGCGATATTCTCTTCGGCACTGTCGGACTTTACATAAGACTTAATCTTGTCGATTAAGGCAAATTTTTGCTGCAAGTTTTCATCGTGAATCGAATCGATGTTCTCAAAATGCTTGTTCTTACGGTCGAAGAAAGCATTGCAAGCACTCCGAAATCGCTTCCACAGGGCATCGGAATGTTTTCTGGGAACCGGACCAATTTCTTTCCAGCGCTTTTGTAAGGCGATGAGCTCCTGGGAAGTCGATCTCCAGTCGTCGCTATCTTTAATGGCTTCGGCCTGAAGACATAAATCGGTTTTAAGCTGCAAGTTCTCCTGTTGTTCTCCTTTAAATTCCTGAAAAAATTCGCGTTTCTTGGCAAAGAATCGATCGCAAGCGGTACGAAAATCTTCGAATACCTTGTTGTTCTCCTTCTTCGTTGCAAATCCAATCGTCTTCCAAAGTTTTTGTAGCTCGAGTAATTCTTCCGATTTTTTATCCCATTCTTTCAAGTCCTGAATGGATAAATCGGCGAGTTCTTCAGCTTTTTCGACCAAAGCGCGCTTAGCATCAAGATTGGTTTGTTGCTCTTTCTTCAGGTTTTCGAAATAATCCTGATGGTTCTTATTGATGGTGGTGGTAGCTTGCTTGAAGCGTTGCCATACTTCCTCTCGCTTCTCGGGGCTAACCGGCCCGATTTCTCGCCAGCGATCGTGCAATTCCTGCAAAGCTTTAAATGCTTTAACCACACTAGGCTCCAACAAGAGTTCTTCGGCTCGTTCGCAAATAGCCACTTTCGCTTCCCAATTCTTCTTTTGATCTAAATCGCGTAATTCCCGATTAATTTTAATGTAATCGTAAAACTGCTCAACGGTATGGTGATAGGTTTCCCACAGATTCTTCATTTCTCCTTGCGGAATAGGGCCTACCTCATGCCATTGATGTTGAAGGGATTTAAAATCGTTGAAGGTTTTATTGAGGGATTCCTGACCATTGATCAGTTCTTTAATCTTTTCGATTATTTCGAACTTGTGTGCCAGATTTAACAGCTTGATTTTTTCCTGGGCTGCCATATACTCCGATTTCAAACGCTTGAACAAGCTTACAGCTTGCTTGAGACGTTCTTCGAGTGGGTCGGGATCGTAGGTAAATTCGGCCGATTCGCCTCCTTCGGCAATAAAAGCGCGACGCATGTTTTCAACCTCGGCACGATAGATTTTGTAGTACAAGGATTTAATCCGGTCCACATCGAAGGTAATTTCCTCGATTGGGGTCGAATTTACCTGCTCCTCGAGCAATTCAACTAATTCCTGCTTACTCAGCTTATTCAGATCAACCTGGCCTTCAGCAAGTTCCTCTTCCTCTTCTTCGTCCTCGTGTTTTTCTTCGTCCTGTGGTTCAGAAGCTGCTTCGGCATGGGTTTCTGCATCGGAGTCAACGGCCTCAACAGGAGCAACAGCTTCTTCCGAGACAGGTGAATCAGCTTCTTTTACGTCCTCCTCTTTTTCCGCTTCGGGAACTTGAACGTCTTCCTCTTTCGTGGTATTCGATTCGTTTACAACTTCATCCGACGTTGGATCGACCGGTGCAACTTCCACTGGTTCGGTCGAATCGGATTGATCCGGCACTGCTTGAAGGTCTTCTTCTTTGGGAGAGGAACTTAGTGCTGGTTCGGCGTTAGTCGAAAGGACCTCGTTTTCTTCCTGAATCGGGGTTTCATCCGGTACTGACGCATCATTCGTTGAGAGCGATGATGGGTTTTCGGTGGCATTCAAATCGTTAGGAGCAGGAGTATGCTGCTCGAGCTTTTCATTATCAGACATGGTTAAAAAATTAGTTTCCCGCAGGAATTCAACACAAATGTATCAGTAGCTGCCTGGGGCAGTGGTATTTAATTCTCTTGAAAATGAGTATGATTGCTGATTTCTTCATCAAAAAAACAGGCACGAAAATACGGATTCCACCAGTGACTTCCAATATAATCGACTTAAAAAAAAGGCGAAGAATTACCGCCTAGAATCAGCAATTTCTGTCTATCAATCAACATTTTACAAACGAACTAAAGAGAAGTCTGATACGAATAAGAATGAGCCGGCGCTCATTTTCTTGCCATGTGCGGGAAGGATTTACAAGCCATGGTCGTCATAGATCGCCTGGCAAACAGGTAGGCTGTAATTTGGCTATCCGATGAAAGCTCAACAAACCATGAAAGGGAGGCTTAGGTCCTGATTTGGGTTAATAGCTTTCTGCGATTAAGAAAAAACTTTCATTAGGATGACGTTTTTGTTAGCCAGGAATTTTCGACCACGTAGCGGGCAAAAGGGAAAGCTCCGGTAAAAGCCGGTGAAACAGCATTCAAGACATGAACCGATCGAACATCGCCTTCGACTACAAAATCCATTACCAACTCGTGGTTGCGTTTATCGAGCAACTGGGCCCGAATCCCTGGCTTCCCCCATTCGGTAAAGCCATCGCTATCGAGTTGATGCACCATCGAGGAAGCTAAAGCGACGAAATAAGATCGCCGGTACTTCTTCACTTCCTCCCGCGCCAAATCGCGAAATCCGAAGGCATTCTCCAAAAACAAGCGTGCCTCCCAACCCAGTATTCGACCAACTTCCAGCAAGTTAAACCGATCGAAACCTTGGTAGTTTTCTCGCCAAAAAGCTGGAATGGAAGTAGGTCCAATTTTCACTTCACCATCTACCGTAAGCGTAAAATGAACGCCTAGAAAAGGGTTTTTCAAATTAGGAACCGGATAAACATTCAAGCTAACTGGTGGATTTATTCCCTTGTATTTCAAATAGATGCCTTTAAAGGGGATGATGGTATAATGGTGCGAAAAACCAAAATCGCGGGCAATCTGATCGGCATATAAACCTGCTGCATTGTAAATCTTTCGGGCTTCAATTACATTATTCAGACTCGTGATGATTTTATTCCCTTCGATCCGCGATCGGTATGCCTCCTCGAACAAAAATTTCACTCCTTTGGCTCGTAATTCATTTTTAAGTGTCTGCGTTACCAAGGTGGGATTAACGGTAGCTGTATCGGGCGAAAGCAAGGCGTGGCGAAAAGTTTTCACATTGGGATCGATGCTCCGAAGTTCGTTTTCGTCGATGAGGGAAACCCTCACTCCATTGGCTTTCCCCCGCTCCAAGAGATTTTGAAGTGTAGCCCATTCACGTTCGTTGCGGGCTACTACCACCTTACGACTTGGGTTCAGCGGCAACTGATGCTCGCGACAATAAGCCTGCATTTCGAGGTTTCCGTCGCGGGTAAATTTTGCCTTGAGCGAATCGGCTGTATAATAAAATCCGGCATGGAGCACACCGCTGTTTCGACCACTGGCATGGCCTGCAACCTGGGTCTCCTTCTCCAAAACTATAATTTTAGCCGATGGAACACGTCGATTCAATTCCCGCGCAATGGAAAGTCCAATGATTCCACCGCCAATTACCAAATAATCTGTTTGTCCGAGCAGCATGTATCAAAAATACAGGAATTCAATCAAGCTCCAGAAGATTTCGAGGCTTGGCCGGTAAAAAAGAATGATTCCAATTTAAAGACATTAGAATTGCTTTGGTTTGGACTTCCCGGTATCAGAAATACAAACGAATCACCACGCGACGGTTCAAATCGAGGTTTTCGGGAATTGGGTTACCTAAAATATCTTCGTTGGGTTTGAGAGGAAAAGTATCGCCATAGCCGGAAGCTTTGAGGCGTTTCGGGTCGTAACCCGATTCAATAAAAGATTTAACGATGTTAGCCGCTCGTGCCGCCGACAGTTCCCAATTACTCGGAAAAACCGACGAATTAATTGGACGATTATCGGCATGACCCTCCACATCGATTTTAAACGGGTAATGTTTCAAGCGGTGGGTTACACCCACAATCTTTTCTAAGATTGCTTTTCCGTTTGGCAAAACATTGGCTTCCCCGCTTAAGAAGAAAGAGCTGCCCGGGAACTGAAGCCTCAGCTCATTTTCATCGGAGGTAATAATCACTCTTCCGGCCTCTTTTTCGCTTTCCAGCAAAAGGTTCAAGTCGAGCAAAAGTTCTTGCAGCGGATACCTTACATGCTCCTCCCCTGTGAAAGAGCTGGTTAACTCCCGTTTTTCGGCTTCGGTCAAGTTCATTTGCTTGCCGGTAATAATGGTTATCAAGACAAAAAATACCAACAACAGGGTAAACGTATCCAGGTAACTAATCATCCAAAGGGATTCGGAATTACCTGAATCATCGAGGTTTGTGTCGTTTTTCCAGTCCGGCTCCGTTTGATTTTTCATACTTCGCTTTTTATGAGCGCCCGGAGGTAATCTTTAATGTACAGTGGGGGTCTATTTTTGGCAATGAGGATAATCCCTTCCAGATAAATTTTGTTTCGGTAAGCCTCTATCTGTGCATAATTTTTCAGCTTATTACTAAGCGGATACCACAGAAATTGCGCTAAAACGAGACCGTACAGAGTCGTCATGAGAGCCACCGTTAACCCCGAAGCCAATTGCAAGGGATCTTCAAAATAGTTCATCATGGAAATTAAACCAATGAGTGTTCCGAGCATGCCAAAAGCCGGGCTGGCATTGCCTAGCTGGGCTAAAATTTGACTGCCGGCTGCGGTGTTCCGATAGCGGGAATCGATTTCGAGTTCTCCTAAAATTTTCACCTCATCGTAGGAATAATTGGTCAGGATGAGGGAGAAAACATAACCTTCGAACGAGTTCCGGTATTTGCGGCTTAGCACAGTAAGGGAATCGAGCCGGTCTTTTTTGAGCATGTTTTGCCAGGAAATGATGGTATCGATGCTGCGCTTATGCTCCGCCCGATCGTTTCGTCCGTGGGAAAAATAGATACCGATGGCGCGCAAAATGATGAGAAAATCTTTCGGCGGACGCGTAACCGCTGCATAATTCATGAGGCCACCTAACAGGATGAATAAGCTGGGAAGATTCAGAAAGCGCGTTTCTTTAAATTCGGGAGCCCAGGGATAAATACCCGAAACCTCCAGGAGTCCGAGGGTAAAAATACTCAGGGAAAAAACAATAATGAGGATACTGAAAACATTGATGCGCATGGGAGAAGAATCAATCCGTTTAACTTACTCGAACAAAAAACACCACCACCATTCCGTTCCATCAGGAATGCAAGACCGGATTCACTTGCCCGGTCGGGAATTGAATTACTGGTTTTTCAAAAATGCCTGATAAGCATCGCGGAAACCGGGCAAATCGGCATTGATACTGGCCGGATTAGTCTCATAAGCAAGCTTCCAGGCTTCGACTGCCTCGCGGGTTGAACTCATTTTATAGAGAATACTTCCTTTCAAAGCACTAGCATCGGCTGTAAATTCTGTATTAAGCGAGTAATTGATAAAATCGAGTGCTTGCTGGTATTTTTTATTTCGGAATGAAACCTGTGCTTTCAAATAATATTTTAATGCCTGATTGGCCCGCTCGATATAAGAACGCTGAATACTCTCCTCGTCGATTGCCAATTGTCCATCGGTGGAACTATCGGCCAATAAGGCAGGTGTGTCGGCTACCTCTTCCTGTTTGGGTGGTGCTTGCATGCTTTTACCGTAATCGACAATAGCGGTTGATCGTTGAGTGGTACACGAACTAACCGATATAAGTGCTATCGTTAGGATGAAAAACGCTTGTTTTAATGTTGCTGTAACTTTCATATTCTTTTGTCCTTTATTCTTTTTTGTATTTAAGAGGCCGATTTAACCAGCGCATCTCTTCTGTTTTCATGATCGACATACGATTTAACCGTACGGATAATCAATAATTTGGCTTCTTCAATATCCTCGTCGGGAATCATTTCCTGATTGGCAATCATTTCCATGATTAACTGCTGCTCACGCTCGGAGCGTATTTGCAAAAGTCGATCGGCATGCTCCTCGCGCATGTCCACAATCGCAAAAGCAATGCTGCGACTTTCGACCGAAACCAAAGCCTCGCGCAGAATGCGGTTGCTGAAGCTGAAAATATGATCCCAAGTGAAAATATGCTTCCGTACCATGTTGTATAAATCGGGATCTTGCTCGCTGAGCATTCGCAACATACTACTCTGATTATCAACAGGTAAATCTTCGATAATCTTTATAAGTGAGGTCACGTTCTTATCTTTATACTCCACAGCATTGTTCAACTGAACGTAATCCATAAAAACTTTACGAGCAGTTTGTTTCAATGCTTCCGAATCGTAAAAATCCTTTTTACCAATCAGGTATAAAACGCGTCCGGCATTGAGCGGATTCAAACTCTTAATCAATTCCGAAGCCTTTTCCGTAGGAAGATTTTTAATCAGAATAGCAGTCTGCTCATGCGATAAGTCTCGGCAAATTCGGAGAATGATATCGTTCGACACATAATTTAGGAAACGGAATTCGCTCAAATTACCTAAAACCTCGCTTCGTAAGATATGTGCAAACTCGGATCGTAAGCGTTGTATTTCAATATTACTCAACTCCAGGAAGAGGTCGCGCTGGTCCTCGTAGGCTCGATTCACTAAACCACAAATTTCCTTGCTCATAAAGGGTTCGAGCATGGGTAAAAAACGAGAGTCAGTTAAATGAATCAATTGAGCTGCTTTGCGGGCACCCTTGCTTTCCGATAAAGATATCCACTGATCAAACAAGTAGGCAATCTGTTCAGGGGTCTCAATGAAGGCTTTCATCATTTGGTCGAGCGATTCATCGTCGAAAGCGGAACTCATGGCTACACGCCTATCAGGCAACTGAGCATCAATAGCCTGTAGGGCATGACCCGGATTAACCATCACGGCCGATTCGTCGCTGTCGGTGCGACGTTTGCGCAGTAGATTCGCTATAAACAAGGAAAGGAAAAATGCTAAAATGAGTAGCAAAACCCAAATCCATAAATTGGACCGCGACAAGGTGGGTTCGTCTTCCTGAGGTGAATTTTTCACTTCTGCTACCACATCACGATCGGAATACACTCGCAAGGAATCGTTCGACACCGTTGAGCGAATCATCGGCTCCTGGCGTCCGGGGAAAGCATACAATCGCATAATAATCTGATCGCCTCGCTCCGGCCGCAAATTAAGGGTGGACGAAGCCATGGTACGCATTAAACTCACTTGCTCTTCGGTAAAAGAACTGTCGATTAACAAAGTAAGCTTCACTTGATTAATACTTGTTTTCACATCCTTAATCACAGCCTCGAGCTCAACCTCGCTCTTTTGTGAATCGCGGTCCTTAAGCATACTCTCCGGTACAAAAGGAATGCCCGGCAAACTGGTGTTGTCAGGCTCACCGGTTTCAATTTCCAGTGTCGGAATCTCTTTGCTCTGCTCAATCGAAACATCTAAATCGATGGTCGCAAAATAACTCGATGGATCAAAATATAAATCGAGGGTGCTACGCAATTTCTCTTCGTAGCGGAACTTAAGCAAATTCAAGCGATAATCGTCGAGTTTCTGATTCTCCTGAACCTTCTTGGTTCTTACCTGAGTCGATAAAATATTGTCGCTCTTAACTTTGGTTTCCTGTGGACTCTCTTCGGACAAAACGGTAGAAAAGAATTTATCCAAATCGAGGGGCGGATTGCTAACTACTACCGAATCTTGTCCGGATAAGGAACCAAGTGAGAGAACAAGCACCAGCAGACACAGCAATCCCATACCTCTCCCCCACGCTGGGGAAAGTTGCCGATGGATCGATGTCAAAGTCTTGTTCATGCTTTTAGTTCAAAATAATTTTCTCCAATTCCTGTGAATCGGGTATTTGTATATCCGGATCGTTCTTTTGGGCACCTTCCCACAATTTCTGCGCTTCGTTCCGATCGCCCAAGGCAAACATAATGGTCCCTTTCAAGGCAAGGGCTACATTGGTAGCATAGAAATTCAACGCAGCATCAATTTCGTCGCGTGCTTTCTGGAAATCACGCTCGTAGAAATACTCCTGCGCCTTTACGTAATGGTGCACATGCTGCTGAATCTTTAGCGAATAAAGCTGATCAAACTGATGAATATCGGGTTCGCTAACAGGCTCGGCCGGAGGAGTATCGGTTTTCGGACTCAGGTAAAAATTCAATCCTTCGATGAAATCACCTTCAGCCTTAGCACTTACATTGATGCTGATGGAAGAAGGCTCCGATTGAGCTCCCAGAAAATCTAACTGAACCGGATCAACTCGTAAAGTATAGCTACCGGGAAGGATGTTCATCGCGTAAAACTCACCGGTAGAAAAAGTACGCATGGTTTCGCTAAAGGTGGTGAAATTCGATTCGAGCAAAAGTCGCAATCCGCCCAAGGGTTCTGCCTTACCATCGCCTTCGTCATAAACTACGGTTCCATCGATCACGGCTGTACGATACAAAGGTACATCGATGGGTTTATACTGATTCGGGTCGGCTTCGAAAGAAAATTCATTTACCAAAGGAGCCAACATCGGGTTGGGAATCGCATTCGGATTGATGCTTACATTGTAGCGCCAGTATGGTTGAAGCTGAGAAATACGCAAAATGGTATCGGAACCTAACTGCTGCATAGCTCCCTGATCGAGACTCAGGCTACGAATAGGAACGATCTCCTCGCCTTCGTCGTACAAGAAATTCTCGTTCTTATCGACAAATCCGCGAACCGAAACAGCCGATTGACCAACCTGATTCCGATTTGTCGGAATAATTCGATGATTCCCATTATCAAACCCAATTGAACCGGTCAAATTCTGCGACAGATTCGATTGCCCAGCTTGATGCGTGTATTGCGTATTGGAACGAATAAAGGATAAATCGAGTGTGAGCAATACCTGTGCAGTAAAGCCTTGATTAGCAAAATCGTATCCGGTACGGAACTGAATACGTCCGCGACTGCCTATGGGTCGGTTAAATTGTAAAGCAACCCGCGCTAGCTGATTCTCGCGTACCGCATAATCGGCTTGCAAACGAATAAACATACCGCGTAAAAATGGAGGCAAACCAGCCGAGCGTCCTACATTGTAATTCATTACGAGAGAAGCTTGACTCTGCTCATACTCCAGCGGCAACTCCAAATCCTGCATCACCCGCTCACGGAAATTCAAACGAAGAATGGTCCGTCCAATCCGGGTATTCAAATCGAAACGATATTGAGTACCGGTAGAACCGTTGAGGAAATACTGTTGGTCGGCTCCCAATCGTACACCGGAAAACATGCCAAATACATGAAAAGGCAAGTATAAACTAGCTTGCAAATCGCGGTTCAAGGCACCCGTATTGAACATTCCTTCGGAATAATAATCGGATGCTACCAACTGAATGCTTTTGTTGCTGGCGTAAGTTACGCTGGCACTAGCACGCGAAAAATGGCCGGGAGCCAAATCTACATTGAATAAGTACTGATTGAATAAACGGGTGGAAACACTACCATAATAAAAAGGTAAGGTATCGTTTGGCGACCAATCGGCTCCCACTTTAGCGGTTAATGCTCTAGTAATACCGTAGGCAACGTCGCCATGCATCCGAAACGGATTCTCGAGGCTCAGGTTGGTGCTATCGTTGAGCACATAACCGGCTTGCGCGTTGTAAGCCATCACTCCGGCTGGTAAAAACGTAAAGGGAACCTGAATCTGTTGTTCTTCTACAATCACTTCGCCGGAGGGAGTATAAATTCGGGTGCTGATACGAGCGGTACCATAATTCAAGGGATAATTGAAACGATAATACCCTACCTCATCGGTTTTGGTATAATCGACCAATTGATTGTTGACCAATAATTCCACATCGGAGTCGGGAATGGTAGTTCCTTCCACTACGTAGGTATCGTAAACGCGGCGAGGCATTACCGGATCGTTAGTGAGCGATACACCCATAAAATTACTGGAAGCAATGCTGGTCGAGTTCACCTGCCCTACCCGAATGGCAGTTAGGTAACGGTTATCGCGAGGAACAAAACGCCAGTTCGAATTCGAAAAACCCAAACTATTGGTTTGATCGCCTAAAGTACCAAAAGCGCTACCCTGAATATCGCCACCTAATAATTCGATGCCGCCTAAAAAGGTATAGTTCATTTGATTGGAACCTTGTGCATGGGTATAACCCAGGGCGTAATCGACCATTCCACCGGTTAAACGCTGATGCTGACGAGGAAATAACAAAGGGAAATCGCGCTTGTCGCCTTGCCGACGTTCCAGTTCTTTCCGCAAGCTTTCGCGTTGCTTGCGTTCCTCTACCGGCAGGGCATGCAAAGCGGTAAGGCTGAGGCTCAAGGCACTCATATCGACCTGGAAGAGTAATCCGAACAAGCGTTCGTACACGGCGGGTGCGAGGAATAAATCCATTTCGCCAATGCGTACTTCCGTGGGATCCAAGGTGAAAGCTTCTCCACCAACTTTAGCGGTGAAACCGGCTGGATCAATCAAAAACTCCAGCTCTTCAGGATAGGTTCCTTGCAGGCTGAAGCCGGTTTCTCCTTTTTCGAGAGGGATGTAAAGTAATCCGAACAACTCCCCTACCGGCAAATACACACCATGCTCGTTGTACAAAGCATTGATGTAGTAACCACCTACAGCAGGATGACGAAAGCTCAGTAAAAACTCGTCGTCCTGAGCCATCAGACTCCGGGAAGCCGTCATCAGCAGTAGGGCGAGAGTTAGAGAATAAAGAGCTTTCACGTTTTCGTTTTTTTTATCGGTTATAGGGTTAGTTAAACATGCTGGTTGGTTATTTTACGTTCAGGGGGAAATTGTAGCGAACGGGTTCCGTCTGAACAAGTTCTTTGGTGCCAATATCCCGGCGTTGGGTTTGGTAGAGCAGTTCTACCTGATAGTTACCGCTGGGCAATCCGGCTTCGGGAAGTGGAATCTCTACGCGACGTAGCGCTTCGAAATACACCACGGTATTGGTTTCTTTTTCGGCTACTAAATCGCCTTTTTCATCGACAATGCGCGCTTGCACGCTTCCGTTGTAGGGCGAATTCCCTTGTGGAATGAGGCGTGCTACCACGTCGAGTTGCTCGTTTCCCAATTGCGCATCGACCGAAGCGATTTGCAAGCCGGTGCTCACCTTCCCTTTTTTATAGAACACCGGAATGTTCTGATTAAAGATGTAGTTGATGCGGGTACCAACTCCTTCGGCCATTTGAACGGTTTCGATATCCTTGGCCGGTGCATTACTACTGATAATCATACGAGTCCAATAAGTGCCATCGGTTTTGTCGCGCATGGGTTTCACCTGAACACGTACTAGTTGTTGCGACTTTGGCTGAAGCACAAAGCTTCGTGGGAAAGCACGCACGTAATCACCTAATCCGTAGCGTTCGGCAGTGGTGGTATCGTGATCGACCATAACCAGGTTGCCGAGCGAATCGTATCCAGCGTAAGAGAATTCGAAGCTGATACGCACCTCTTGCGGAGTCTCGGAGTAGTTGCTAATGTTCAGCGACTCCACTCCCATAGCATCGTGAATAAAGATAGAAGTTGGCATAATGGTAACCTGGGCTTGAAGCGCAATAGAGGCTACCAGGAGCAAACAAAGGGAGACCAGGGAATGCAGTGATTTTTTCATGATTCATTTTTTTAGGTGGGATGTAACTTAGTTTCTGATTTTGAGCGAAAAGAAAATTCCGGGCAATGATTTGGAAACCATTGCCCGGAAAGAAAAGGATTAGTTATACTTTACTTCGAAAGTCATGGTTCCCGTGTAATCGCCTTGTTCT
>JAGYLP010000001.1 GCA_018401015.1 Bacteroidales bacterium | reverse complement strand
ACGGGAGTCGCGCGGCAATTCGTGAAGCCACGCGCCGGGAGCCGCGCGGCAGTTCGTTGTAGCTGGCTTCCGTCGTTCACCGTTCACTATACACCGTTCACCAATCACTCCCGCTGCGCTCCGACATTCACCGCCTTGCTACTGTCCGCTAAGTTCCGGATAATAAAAAACAACGGCCTGGTTGAGCTTAATCAAATAGCCTTCGCCGGGTTTCAAATTGCCTATGGAATTGATGTTCCACGCTGGCCAATAGGATAAGCCGTTGCTGTCCTTCACAATCTCAATAGCAGGTGCAATCGAAATTAACATAGAATCGGCCAGCATAGCCTCTTCATGTAAATAACCGAGGATACTCCAACCTAAGGGTAACTCAATGCCAACTAAATGAGGCTGAACGGATTCACCTTGTACCGGCAAACTGGCGGCCTGGGTCATGTGTACCTGATAACCAAATCCTATTTGCATGTCGCCGATAGTGTTAATTGCGTAAAGGGGCCAATAATTACCGCCTCCTCCGCTTTTGGCAATCGTTACATAACTCACCACGGGTTGCAAAACATCTGCAATGTTGGGTGAATTGGGTTCGAGATAGGTGGAAAAATAAGACCAACCTGCAGGTAAATCAATGTACTGGGTATCGGTTGGGAGTATTCCCGGTAACTCAACCTCCAAGAAAACCATGCAATTATTAGCATCGGTAAGGCTCAATGAATACCATCCGGGTAATAAATTTTCGATGGCTAATCCGGTGGCTCCGGTCGACCATACAAGCTGATAAGGAGGAGTCCCTCCAGCCGGTGTCGCAAAAATACTTCCATCGGGACAGGTTCCACAGCTTGGTGCTTGAACCACCAAACCTCCTTCTAGGGCGAGAGGACTAATTAACTCAAAGCTTTGAGTCCAGATATCCTGATTAACATCGTAAACGCTTACAGAATAGGTTCCTGCCGATAGATTCTCCAAAGAAGCTTCGGTTGCCCCATGACTCCACTGATAGGTGAAAGGCGGCAGCCCCTGGACCACAGTAAGAGCAATATATCCATCGTTGCTGTCGTAGCACAGCGGATGACTCCAGTTGGCTTGTACCGAAAGAGTTGGCGCCGTTTCTCCAAACTTTGCCAGGAATCCATTCTTCTCACCAGGAAAAACCTGTTGTAAGGTTGAATTCCCGAAGGCTAAACTCTCGCTCAAATAACTACCCGCTACCAAAACATTCCCCAGAACATCGCCGGAGACAGCATGCACACGCTCCTCCAAGGTATTCCCAACCGTGGTGCCAGTGAGTACATTCCCACCAGCACTGAGGGTTACGAGAAAGAAATCGTAAAAACCGGCGCTACCATAACTCGTGTTTCCAATACTCAGCAGGGTACTGTTGAAATTCCCGACCCACACCAATTCGTTGGTATTACGAGACTGTAATCCGGCCGAGGATTCCTGTCCACTACCGGCAGCTTGTACCGACCACAAATAATCTCCGTTGGCGGCCAACTTGGATAAGAAGAGATCGCTTCCGCCAGCCGAACTAAAAATGGAATCCCCTAATTGAACACTAGCATCGCCAAACTGGCCCGTCCAGTAAATATTTCCAATAGAATCAGTGGTTAAGGCCTCGCCATAGTTAAACTGACTGATAGCCGGTTTCTTGGCCCATAGGGCATTCCCCTGGGAATCGAATCGAGCTAAAAAAGCATTGGGTTGTGTTCCCGAAGAATGAACCAGATTCATTCCTGTTAAACTGAGATTAGCACTTACAAAATAGCCGGTAAGCAAAATGTCGTTATTCGCAGTTATGTGCAAATCGGCTGGTTCGTCCCATTCGGTGCCTCCCATTTTCTTAGCCCAAAGCACATCTCCTCCGGTATTTAACTTAACCAGGAAGATATCGGCAAAATTAGTATTCGTATTACTAAGCTGATGAGAACCAAAGCTGATGGTACTGCTCATGAAAAATCCGGTGAGCAAGACATTGCCGTCGGGTCCAATCGCCACATCGACTGCCTGATCCTGGCTTACTCCACCAAAGGACTGCAACCATATCAAGCTTCCCTGCGGACTAATTTTGGCAATAAATACGTCGGTCCAACCATAGCCATCGGTCATTTGTCCTCCTAACTCCAGAAAAGTATGCTGAAAATTTCCGGCCAAATAAACATTCCCGGAATCGTCGGCAGCTAAAGCTCGACCTTCAGTCCAGCCTTCATTTTCGGAAGCTATAGCCCAAAGCACTTCGCCATAAGGATCGTATTTACTCAGGAAGAGGGAAGTATTTCCGCTATTCAAGAGAGATATGTTTCCAATGGAGCAAGTATCGCCGGAGAAATAACCGCTTCCGTAGGAGTTTCCGGCTGCATCAGCGGTTAGCGCAAGGGTTTCATCTTGCAGCTCTCCGCCCTGTTGCCGAGCCCACATCCATCCGGTAGAAGGAATCGTTTCGACATAGACCCATGCATCGTCGGAACTGGTGCAATTGCTGACATCGACCACTTCGAGGGTGTACATGGTTGTTTGAAGCGGATTTGCCTCAGGTTGTAGCAAGCTTGCATTGGATAAACCCTGAATCGGGGTCCAGTTAATGATATAAGGTGGTGTGCCACCGCTTACCGATCCTTGCAGCACCGCCGACATTCCCGGCACGAGCGTAAAGTCTGGACCGGCTAAAACGTTCAGAGGTTGAGCCGACACCGTAATGGATCCATTGGTAAACGTTAGCAAAATAGGATTCCCGTTGGCATCGACTATTTCGCAATTCCCAGGAGTACTAGTATCCCAATTGAGGGCTGTACTACCCCCTCCTGAAACGAACAGAAAATCGAATAAAACACCATTCCCAACCGAAACAGCCTGAGTGGAAGCCCAAGCAACAAACACTTTTCCGGGCACCTGATGAGCATACAACAAACCACTATTCAGGGCTTGATGCGCATTGCTAAGTCCTTGAAAATCGAGCGATAAACTATCGTATTCGATTACCAGGGAGAAAGCTCCCACTTGATTAAAATTTTGAACGGTGAGCGGGATGAATAACTGCTGTGCGCAGAGATTATTCATATTAGGCAAACTAAGGTCGATTACTTGCGTGGGTGGATTGACGATTAAAGTGGCAACCCCCGAAACAACTGGAGGATTGCAGGTTCCACTCACAACACAGCGATACAAATTCCCACTCATCGACAACGACACCTGCGAAAGAGAAAGGGTGTGCCCCAAGGTTCCTAAGTTCTGCCAATTAATCCCTCCGTCGGTGCTTTGTTGCCAGGTATATTCTAGTCCTGTGCCGCTCGCCTGTACCGAAAAAGTAGCGTTCTCGCCCGCGGTTCGGGTAATCGAGAGCGGATGAGCACCAATTGTTGGGACTCCATAAATCAGCGCGGTACCGGCAGTGGCAAGCGAAGCAATAAGGGTATCGGAATTGGTAAATTCGCCATACCCGGGAGTAGATTGATCCCAGGTTAGCGAAATCGTTCCGCCACTTAATCCGAGAAACTGCAAATCGCAGAGCACTCCTTCCCCATTTGGAAGGCTTGTTTCGTTTGCTGAAGCCCATGTAAGAAGTACCTGACCATTGATTGCATTGGCAGCAGAAAGTCCGTTGTTCAAATTAGGATGAAGGTTTTCCATCCCGATAAATTCCATTTTGGTCGGATCGAAGTTAAGAGCCAAAGACAGGGCTGATATGGAATTAAATTGCGCCACCGTTATCGGAATTAAAAACGTATCCGGGCAACCGGTAAAATCGCCCGCATCGACATGAATCACTTGGGGAGGAAGTTCAATACTCAACATGACCGGGTTAGATATGGCAACTGGAGCACAGGTTCCTTCAACAACACAGCGAAACTGATACGTATGATAGGTGAAATCGGGTTGAATAACGTTTAAATTGCTCGTAGTAACTCCTGAATAAAGGGCATTATTGAAGAGGGGAGAAAACGTTGTACCTCCATCGGTACTCAGTTCCCATTGGTAGGTCAAGCTATGGCCAATGGCTTGAATGGAGAAATGAGCCGTGCTTCCTTCAGGTTGGTTTACATTCTGAGGTTGACTTGTGATAAGCGGAGGCTGCCTTACGGTTAGGGTCGATCCCTGAAATTGTGCCGGAATAGGATTCCCACCGGTGCCACTAATTTCGCAGTTTCCTGCAAGCTGATTCTGGAAGGCCAGGTTCGTTGAGCCACCATCGACCGAACTCCAATGAATCGTAAATAGTAAGCTATCGGATGCCGATAAGTTGAGCGTATCGGAAGAAGCCCAGGAAAGAAATAACTGGCCTTGCGTAGCATGAACGCTGAATAATCCATTCGCCAGGTCGGGATCAAGATCTTGCAATTCGATAAAATCGAGCAAGTTGTCATCAAAAGCAAGCACCATGGAAAATGCTCCTACTCCGTAAAATTCATGCACATACACCGGGCTCAAATGCATGCCGGGGCATTCAGCCAAAGGAGTGGTCCATACTAAAATCTCCTGCGGAGGTTCTTCTACGTCGATACTTAATGGATCGGAATACAGCACCGGTGGGCAAACCCCTTCGATACGACATCGATACCAGTTCAATTCCATAGCATAGCTAGCTTCGGCAATCGACAGGGTCGCCGAAGTCGTTCCGCTGTATGGGAAAGCATTGCTGAGGGGCATCCAGCTGGCTCCCAAATCGGAACTAACTTCCCATTGATAAGTCAGACTCGTTCCGCCGGCTTGCACAGCCAGGCTGCTCGCCTGACCCACGATAGCTAACTGCGATTGAGGCGTCGTTATAAAATAGGGTGCTTTCTGAACCGTGATGACTGCATTGGAAAAGCTTGCAGGCATTGCAATCCCCGACACATTACTGAACTCGCAATTCCCCGGAGTTTCCGTATCCCACTGCAAAGTTGAGCTCCCATGCAAAGCATCGAACACTAAGGTTAAAAGTGTATCGTTCCCGAATTGAGCCGAGGCAACGTTAGCCCAGGAGATATACACCGTATTACCGGCAGTGTGAACGAGGAACAAACCAGTATTGAGGGCTGGATGCTCGTTGGTGTAGGCAAGATAATTTAAGGTAGAAGAATCGAATTCGAGCGCTAAGGAAATTGCCGAAAGCGCATCGTTACTATTCAGCAGAATTGGAACCGACAGTTCCCCTTCGCAGATAGTCTGATTTTGAACCGAAGTTACTATTACCTGTGAATTTCCTTGCTGAACCAGCCCAAGGCCAGTCAGCAGGAGGATAAGGATGAATATCTTTTTCATAATCGTCTGTTTAAAGGTTAGAACTACTTGAGGTAAGTTGATCCACTACCGACAGATTATGAAACTTTCCGTTTGATACGAAGATTCGTTAGCATGAATAAGCAGGAGGCGGTAGGTATAAATCCCTTCGCTCAGGTGATCCAGATTTACTTCGGCTTGATGCTCGCCGGCAACCCGTTTGCCCAAGGATTGAACAACAAGCTCTTGTCCGAGAGCATTATAAATTGCCAATTCTACCTCTCCTTCCTGGTGCAAGTCGAAGCTAAAATTCAACCTATCTCGAGTCGGATTGGGATATGCAACACACGAAGCGATTCCGTCGGCATTCCACTCATCGACCGATACTTCCCACGCATAACGTAAGGATGGCATTTCCAAATCGACATAAAGCACTTCAGCTTCCGAATTGGCCAACTCCGAATTTGCATCGAGGGTAAGCAGGATAGGTTCACCTTCTGTACCCGGCAACACTTTAAACTGAAGAGAGAGCAATACATCGTCACCTTCCAAATCGATTGGTTCAGTATTCGTCCAGGCAAAACGCAAGCTTCCATTTTCCTCGTTTACAACGACTGGTTGATTCTCCACTCCAAACTGACACGACTGCCATTCCAACTGATGCACCGGATAGCTAAACTGAAGTGAAACAGCTCCCAGCGAAGCGGGTGAGCTGATGCGAACCGGCACGGAAATTTCCGATCCGGCTTCAACTAAAAGCTCTTTATCCGATTCAGCTAAATAAAGACTTTTACTTCCGGAAGGAGTATAAGAGCCATTCACATCGCCAATCCAGATAAATCGTAAATCCTGATAGAAAGTATCTTCTCCAATACTGAAATCGGCCAGGTAATAGAGGTAATCTCCTGCCGGGAATGAATTGATAAGTTGCGTATACCGTTGCATAATCAGCATCGCATCGGTTCCATTCACAGTTTTACTTGCGTTCACATCGGCAGCCGTTTGCATCCTATCGGGCAAGGTATCGAGGTGAGTAAAATGCCGGAGCACCCATAATGCATCCGTTGCATTAACCCCGCCCCAATTGGCCGAATTACTTACCAGATTATACTTGTAACTATCGCGAACCAAATCCTCAAAAACAAAAGCACCCTGCCCATCGGTTTGAGTAGTAGCACTATCGGCAGCTCCCCATAAATTCACTTCGGAATTATAAAATAGGTTTGTGCCATCTTCGCCATAAGTAACCATGCCTAAGTGCGTAATGGTATCATAATTCACTTGGGGCAAATCAACCCAAGGACCTACCCACACTTTTCCTTTAGAGGTCTCATCGAAATAATCAAAATTGTGCTGACTAATGGATACACTATCGATATGGCCCCAGAAGGTATGATTAGCAAAAATATTTTGACTCGTATTGTTATAAACATTGTAGTTGGCATTATCGAAAATATCATTTCCTGTTTCGGGTGTATTGCCAAAAACCGGATTCGAGCTACCGGTAAGGTAAATACCGGTAAGATTGTTGGAAATGCGGGAACTCAGAATATCCGGGCTGGAATTACTGGCATAGATACCATGAGGAGCCAGTCGGATAAGGCTATTCGTAATCGTTGGGTTGGTGGTAGATATGCATTCGATATTTTTATCGGCTGCCTTTTCAACCACGCAATGAATCAATTCTGAAACAGCACTAAAAGTGTTACTTTCCGATGGGAAGTAAATGCCATCCCATCCACCCAAACTATCGTTAATGGCAGTAAATACAATAGGTGACTCCAAAGTACCGGCTGCATAAACCTCGCCGCTGTAATATCCGTTCGTACTCTCACCTACCTTCAGCTGACTTCCGGCAGCAAAGCGAAGAGTGCAACCAGGTTCAATGCTCAATCGGCAACGATCGTAATAATGCCGGATAGTTACCGTGTTCAGAAAATGATAATCGGCACCGAAATAGGGCCAGGTGCGATCAACGTCGATCAGGCCTCCCTCGCAAACCAAAGCATCTGTTCCATTATTGATTAAGCTAAGACTATCGAGCTGATAAGGAATATTTTTCGGATGATTCACATAAATAGCTCGTCCGGCATTATCCTGAATAAGGGTATTTTTAATAATCTGATCATAATGAGACAAACTCATTCCCAAATCATTACCGTCGCGAAGAATGCAATGATTCATTTCAGGATAATACGTATTGATAGATTTTAAGTTATGATTATTCCCTTTCTCAATAACACAATACTCCATATACGTTACCGCACTAAAACTAGTCGTGGATGATTCGAAAGTAACTCCTTCCCATCCACCAACCTGACCGTTGTAAGGAGCAAACGTAATTAAGCTATCGGGCGTTCCAACAGCATAAATTTCTCCGCAATAATAACTATTAGACGAGCCTACTAACATCTCCGAACCTGGTGTGAAGTAGAGGGTTAAGCCCGGATCAATAGTCAGCCTATACCGGTCGTAATAGCCACTTACTACCAGGTCGCCCAAAATTAGGTATGGGTTGCCTGTATTTGGCCAATTACGGCTTACATCGATTGTTCCTCCCTCGGTAACCACTCCGTCGAAGGCATTTCCCGAAAAAGTTAACGCTCCAAGCTGGGTATGGATATACTTTGGTGCAGTAAATAACAATCCGTAACCTGCATTATTCTGAAAAGTTAATCCTGCCAATGGAGTCATGGACTGATGACACACAACACCGTGTTGAGCCGATTCCCTGAAAATAGAATTCTGGATCGAAGGCTGCTGCGTATCCTGTGTACGAAGCAAATACGAGTTTGCTTTCTCCACTATGCAGTAATTCATGAATGAAGATGCACTCATAGCCTGACTGGGAGCTCCGAAAAGGATTCCCTCCCAACCACCACTTTGTCCGCTTTGCGAACTAAAAGTAATGAGACTATCTGCCGATCCGATGGCATACAGCTCGCCGGGATAATATCCGTTGGAAACATCGCCCACATGCAAACGTGAACCTTCACTGAAACGAATGGTATTCCCCGGCTCAATGGTTAAGCGACACAGGGAGTAGTATTTTTTTATGGTAATCGTTCCCAACACAAAGAAATCCAGCGAAGGATTATTCCAGGTAACATTAGATTCAATTGTACCCCCGGGAATTGCATGGCCATTGAAAATATTATTCTCAATGGTAATATTGCCACTCAATGGAGAAATACTCATGTTGGGAGTTGGATGATATAATCCATATAAATTATCCTCCACAAGAACACCGGCAAAATTAGGGTTGGATACATTATCGGTATACACAATCCCGGCCACTCCGTTGCCGGTTATGGTGGTGGCAATCATATTTGGATTTGAGTTTGTGAGATGAATACCGGCATCGGTATTGTCCTCCAGGAGCGATTCCTCAATGGTTATCGGTGAATTACTCAACCTTAATCCATGCCCCTCAGCCAAACGCAAGGTGCAATTACTCAGCAAGGGCTCTTGGGTGTCGACACAGCGCAAATTAGCATCGTTCGTTCCGTATCCCGCTTTTTCTATCGTAACATAATGCATCGACGACGATACTCCGTTGTCGCTTTGAGTGGTAAAATACACCCCGTTCCATTGACCTGCCTCGGCCGAATAATAGGTTAAGGTAATGGGATGTTCCGAAGTGCCGGCAAATTGCATGCTCGCCTGACCAATTTCCAAACCGGTATTCGGAGAGAAAAGAATCGTGACTCCCGGCTCAATGTAATGACTTCCGGCCGTAAAACTGATGTTGGCAGTTGCCCAGAACGGACTGTCTTCAATGTGCAAGGTATCCATCGCATTCAAATTACCGCTTAATTGAGTCCCTTGAATACTCAACACCACCTCGCTGCATACGGCGCTGTTGGCTGTCGTTCCACGCAAATCGATTCGGTATTGAATGTATTGTTTCTCCTGATTCACCGTTACCGGATTCGTGGTGCTATGGACCCAATCGGACCATAACGCATCCGCTCCAGCCACACGATAATAAAACTCACTGTTGGCCGCCTGGCTCAAGACAAAATTCAAACTTTGAATCTGCCGCAAATCACCTAACTCATAAAAAGGATTGGAAATAAAATTCCCCTGAGTAAGGAAAGACGTGGAAAGGCCAAGTGGAGCATACCGGGAATTAATCGTTGGCGTTCCCGACAAATTCTCGCCTCCCAGATAAGCTATAAAACCAGGCCCGGCATAAGCCTGTCCATTCTTGGTATAATCATATAACTGATTACTGGCTTGCGACCACGAAATGCTGGGAAAGTTTCCCATCATGGCATAGTACACCTGATTCGACAAGCTTGGGCTGCCACCATCGAGGTACTCACCGGAAATACATGTCAACAAATTATACGACGAAGTGGAGCTATGATGACTAATGGCAACAGGCAGTGAGCTGAGCGCTTGCCAAGAACTCAATTGCCCGTTAGCCTGTGAGTTGGCATACCACACAGCTGCCGACTTAACGCCTAAATCGTCTTCACCTCCCATAACGATAAGATGTTGGTTCCAGACCGATGTGGCGAAATTGACCCGGTTCCCTGGCAAGGAAACAGTGGAAGAAATGGAAACCGGATGTTTGTTGGCATCCAGACTCAAACAATAAACCGATGAAACAGCATCGCTAATTAAAGTTCCGGTAGTTCCTCCCAAAATGTAAATCGATCCATTCACGTATTCAGCCTGATGGCCCCAAAGGCTAACAGGTAAACTTACCGAGCTGGAATCCCAAGATCCTAGCGAACCATCGGAGGCTATATCGGCATAATAAATAGCCGATTGAGGAACTCCGTTGCTGCGTCCGCCTATCAGGTAAATCTTACTGGTCCCCACAACCACGGCGGCATCGCGCAAAGGAAGTGGAATCGAACCTACATTCGACCAGGCTCCATTCCCAGTGCTCGTTACAGAGGCTCGGTAAATTGTCGATAAATCGGAACTTCCATTATTACCCCCAATGGAGTAGACAAAAGCATTCCGATAGGTACACACCTGATGACCGGTAAGGGTTTGAGGAAGAACAGTATTCGTGACCCAGGGATTGATAGAGGTCGCCATTTGCGGCAAACTTACCTGGTTCGACCCAACCACTACTTGATCCCAATATCCTCCCTGAAAATCAGCCGTAGAAGTTTGATTAAAAATGACTTGCGAATACAAACCATTCGCAATAAATAAAAAAACGAACAAGGAAAGACAAGCAGTCCATACCCGGTTAACAAAATTGGTAGCGTGTTTCATTTTCGTAAAATTTTTTGAATTTATTATTACAATTAGTTACTAATCAATTTCGATGCTTCACTAGATAATACATGCAAATAAAAGTAGAATTAACTACTTAATGCGCAGCATTATCTTAGTTCAAATTACTTATAAAATTAATGGAACTAATCAAAACAGTCAAGAAGAGAACAGCGAGGCACAAACGATTATTTGTTATTTATATCCATTGAAAATAAGGAGGAAAGACACACTCCATGCTAGCGACAAACACCTGAATTAATGACAATTAACAAACACGACACACCAGTTGTCAAGTATTACTCATTGTATCGTTGCAAAAAAAAAATCGATAAAAGCAGAAATTCGATAAAATCCTTGCATTTAGAAGTAAAAAGAAGCGCAAACCGAGCCAGAATGGAACACCAAAAGGCAAGCCGAACGAAATACAGAAAGAAAAAAGTGAATCGCCTACTTACACCTGAATACTTTAAAAAGGAAAACCTATCTTTAACAGTGCATTAGCTCTTGAGTCATGAGAAAATTTTTGTTCATCATTCTACTTATCACCAACTTCCCTTCTTTTGCTCAAGATGGTCGTCTCGATGTAAATTTTAACCCGCAAGATCAAGGTTATGCCTCCGGCGACGGATGCGACGATCGTCCAACCACCTGCCTGATAGCCGGAGAGAAAATATATATTTCAGGTTATCTCGATCGGTACAATGGAAATACAAGCCAGTCCATTGCCCGGATTCATCTCGATGGCAAATACGACAGCAGCTTCCAGTCTCCCCTAACAACCGGAGATCACATTTACCGAATGAATGTTCAGGCTGATGGGAAAATACTTGCTTCGGGCATTTACGATTCCGCCAATAAAACCATTTGGAGAATGAATCAGGACGGGAGCCTCGATACCAGTTACCAAGTCGAAACGAATACGGGAGCGCTTATTAGCACAATAAAACCTCTAACCGATGGCAAAATACTGCTAGCAGGAGGCTTTACCCAGGTTAATGGAGTAGCTAAAAATTATCTGGTTCGAACCCTCTCCTCCGGAATCATCGACACCTCCTTCCAATCGGGAACAGGTCCCGATGGCGCCCTTTCAGGATTAAAAGTGTTGGCAAATGCTCAAATGCTAATTTGGGGGAATTTTAGCCACTACAACGGTGAACCCAGAAACTACCTGGCACGCCTCAACCCTAATGGAAGCCTCGATACAGCTTTTCAGTTTTCGCTAAATAACTATCGGGTCGTTTCGCTCGACGAACAAGCCGATGGTAAAATTGTCGCCCTATTCTTCCACATCCAAGAGTTAGCTTATCAGGTTGGCCGACTTCATGCCAATGGCAGTATCGACCTTAGTTTCCCAATTGGCAGTGGCATAACAAACTATGGCTATGAAACAGGAATATCCATAAAGATTGATGGGAATCAGCAAATTTATCTATGCGGACGGTTTAAAAAGTATAACGACGTTGCCATCAAAGGTCTCGCTCGATTTCACTCCGATGGCAGTATCGACGAAACTTTTTCAGCTTGCACTTACCACCAAAACACCCTGTACGATTGCTGTTTTTTCGACAACAACGACATCCTAACTGTTGGAGATTTCAGGTACATGCAGGACCGATCGGTAAATCATATCTGCAAATTCAAAACTAGCGGCCTGTTAGACACTGAGTTCAATCCTTCTTTTGGAGCCAACCAGGATGTAACCTCCATCCTACCTCTTCCGAATAACAAAGCCTTGATTGCCGGAAATTTCGACTTATACAACCATCAGATTATTCCCGGGATCAGCGTAATTGATTCGAATGGAAACAGCGACACAAGCTTCGTAGCTGATTTATTTCAATCGAATGATATAAATGAAGTATCCCTGGTCGCTGCTAAGAAAAATGGAAGCTTTTTGCTTGGTGGCATGCAAAATAACCTGAACATGCCCTCAGAAACACCCTTTTTGGTTCAGTTGCATCAAGATGGAACAATCGACACGAGTTTTCATGCAACCCTCGACCCCATCGGCAAACCCACCGTATCCTGTTTTACAAACTCCGGAGCTATTTTTCTTGGCCTTTTTAACCAAACCAATACTATCCTGGTTAAACTAAATGAACATGGAACCAACGATGATGCTTATTTACCCAACCTGTTCTTTTCTGGTTCTGTTTCCAAATTAATACCCTTAATGAGCGGAAAAATAATAGCGATAGGAAACTTTAGTCACTACCAAGGTACGCCAAGGAATGGCATTGCTCGAATCAACCTCGACGGTTCGCTCGATTTCGCCTATAACCCCGGAGGGTCACTTTCCGGAAAAGTTTATACTGCCGACATCCTGCCCAACGAGCAACTCATCATCGCCGGCAGATTCACTTATTCCGGTAGTCAAAGCATTAAAGACATTGCCCGGATTCAATCCAATGGACCTTTCGACCTAAGCTTTGAGACCGGGACTGGCCTTAGCGGCTCTTACTATGCATCCATCACGGCCATTACGATTCAACCCGATGGAAAAATACTATTTGGAGGAGACCTTGTTCAGGAATTCAATGGACACTATACCGGTAATTTAGGCCGATTACATCCAAATGGAAGTGTCGATGTGACTTTTAACGGAGGTAGTGGCCCCAACCAACGAGTAAATGCTTTATGCCTCTTTAACGACGGATCGCTTATAATTGGAGGAAATTTCACCGCCTACAACGATACAGGACGAAATCGGATAGCCCGCATTTTTGCTTTCGACACCACCCGAACTCACAATCTCGAACCCCTTCCACCTTTACTGCCCATCGATCAAAGTGATGTAAACGCCATTCAAGTGTATCCAAATCCGGCTAATCGCGAATTAGTTGTTACAGGTGTAGAACCGCGAAGCAAAATAGCCATCTACTCATCGTCCGGCGAACTGATTTTATCGAATCAGGCCTTTAGCAGCCGTGTGTCCATAAACACCAGCGGCATTCCCTCCGGCAACTACATTTTGAGAATCCATAATCGAAAGACCCAGTCTATTAACTTTCAAGTTATACACTGAAGCATCATGCTCTCAAGGCAAACATAAGTCGCTCGTTGTTTTAAAATCCAGAAACCTAAACTATTATCGAACTAGAATGATGAAAAGTGATGTAGTGAATTTTACGAAAAATTCTGCACTGAAATTTTCCATTTTTTCTGCAGTGCAAATTTGTTTCACAACGGGACAAATATCGAACTTTCTAGTTCAGGATATGGGGTTGATCATTGAAAATACTATCGGGGTAAAATTTCAATATTAACGCGGAGAATATTCAAAGCAATAAGTAATATCCCTTACTAAATATTTGGACAGAAGTATGATAAACTCACCGTATCTTTTCATTATGCTGAAAATATTTTTTAATCCCGGAAAAACATTTCATCATGAAGAAATTGTATCTCAGAAAAAAATACCTTGAAAAGGTAAAGCCATTTATAGGTAAAGATCTCATCAAAGTTCTTACCGGACAAAGGCGTGTTGGAAAAACCATTCTTCTAAAACAAATAATTGCATTTATTGAGCAGGAGGATAGAAAAGCTAATACCATTTATATCAACAAAGAGCATAATAATTTTAAGCAGATTAGAAATAATGATGATCTGTTTCAGTTCATAAGGCTGCACTTATCAGGAGATAAAAACAATTATGTATTTATTGATGAAATTCAGGAAATTGATGAATTTGAAATTGCGCTAAGACAATTATTGGATGAAGGTGTTGATTTGTACTGTACAGGAAGTAATGCTAAAATGTTATCAGGAGATCTGGGAACACATCTTTCAGGTCGTTATATCGAGTTTCATATTAACAGTCTTTCATTCGTCGAATTTCTTGAAATCCATAAACTTGAAAACAATAACGAATCATTGAATAAGTATATACGATACGGCGGTCTTCCTTATTTAAGCTATTTACCTTTTGATGATGAAATTATTTATGGATACCTGAAGAGCATTTACAATACGATTATTCTGAAAGATATCGTAGGCAGGTATAATATCAGAGATATCGACTTTCTGGAACGATTAGTAGAATGCCTTATTGATAATCTGGGTAATAATCTCTCATCAAAAAAAATCAGTGATTTCTTGAAGGCGCAACGAATTAGTTTGTCTGTAAATACGGTCATGAACTATATGAAGTTTCTTACCAATTCTTTCTTTATTAATAAAGTACAACGTCTGGATATAATTGGTAAAAAGCGATTTGAAATAAATGACAAATACTTTTTCTCCGACTTAGGGCTGAAACATGCTATTATTCCTTATTCAGGTGATCAAATTGCAGGCATATTTGAAAACCTGGTATTTAATCAATTAATCTATGAAGACTACCAAGTTTATATCGGAAAGCATCAGGATAGAGAAATTAATTTTGTTGCACAAAAAGGAAATGAAACTAAATATATTCAAGTTGCTTATCTTCTACCTGACGAAAAGGTCAGAGAAAGAGAATTTGGGAATCTGCTGAAGATTGAAGATAATTATGAAAAAATTGTTGTGTCAGCTGATGGCTTTGCTGAAAATTTTAAAGGAATAAAACATGTTCACATCAACAAGTTCCTTACTACATCAAACTATTAGAATCTAATATAAAAGAACCAATCATTTCTCGAATGGAAACAGAACAGGTAGTTCTTTAACATATAAGAAGTTACGCGTGCTATGGAATTGCCATAATACAACAAAAGCCGTTGATTCTCAACGGCTTTTGTTTTTTTTAGTAGCGGGGACAGGACTCGAACCTGTGGCCTTCGGGTTATGAGCCCGACGAGCTACCAACTGCTCCACCCCGCAATGTTTTGCGACTGCAAATATAGCACTTTTTGAGCTGCACACAAGTCTGCTTGTGAATAAAATCGGATAGCTTTTTTTAATATCTTCAAAGCACTAATCCTTAACTCACTAGAATGAAATTTTTTCATCGCAGCAAAATCCTCCCAATTATCATCGGAATCGTCGCATTCCTCAGCTTTGCCTGGTTTATCGAGCTATCTCCCGAAAATCCAAAAATAAGCTACACTGCTGGCATTGCAATCTTAATGGCTATCTGGTGGATTACCGAGGCAATACCCATCCCGGCTACAGCCCTCGTTCCGGTTGTCCTGTTCCCGATTATGGGAGTGGTCGATGGTAAAACAATCTCATCGCTCTACTTCAATCATTTGATTTTTCTTTTCATCGGGGGCTTCATGATGGCACTTGCCATGGAGAAATGGAATCTTCACCGAAGAATTGCACTCAAAATATTGCTCTTATTCGGCGTCTCTCCCTCCAAAATCCTACTCGGCTTTATGCTTGCAACCGCAATCCTTTCGATGTGGATGTCGAATACCGCCACTACCATGCTTATGGTATCCATCGGAATATCGATCATTCAAAAATTCAAAACAATCAATCCGGATAGCAAAAGTAAATTCCCGGTCATCCTCCTTCTTGGAATCGCCTATAGCTCTTCTATTGGAGGAATAGCCACCCTGGTTGGAACTCCTCCAAACCTGAGCTTTGCTCGGATTTTCGCTATCCTCTTCCCGGAAATGCCGGAGATAAGCTTTGCTCAATGGATGGCCTTCGCTTTCCCCCTCAGCATGATTGTCCTACTGCTCGCCTTCCTGATCCTCCGCTTCTTTCTTCGTCTATCTCCTATGGGCGTAAGCATCAACAAAGAAAGCCTGAGAACGGAATACCGACAACTTGGACCTGCGTCCTTCGAAGAAAAAACCGTATTCTATCTACTTATCTCCATGGCTATCTTGTGGATCATGCGACTCGACATCCCTCTCGGATTTACGACCGTTCCGGGTTGGTCCAATCTCTTTCCAACTCCAGGTTTTATCAACGATGGTACCATCGCCATTTTTATTGCCCTATTGCTTTTTCTAATCCCCTCAAAAAATAACGAGCAAAAACTCCTCGATTGGGAAACAGCCAATAAACTACCTTGGGGCATTGTCCTCTTGTTTGGTGGCGGCTTTGCACTCGCTCAAGGTTTTGTCGATTCAGGCCTATCACTTTGGGTTGGGAACCTGTTGTCGCACGTTGGTAATCTACCGGGTTATGTACTTATTTTAGGTATAATTCTCATTATGACTACCCTTACCGAACTCACCAGCAATACGGCAACCACCGAAATGGTGCTGCCAGTGCTGGCCGGACTCGCTGTGAGCATCGACATGCCACCTTTACTGATTATGATTCCGGCAACCCTGGCTGCTTCCTTCGCATTCATGCTCCCCGTTGCCACTCCACCCAATGCAATTGTTTTTGGAACCGGCGAAATAAAAATGAAAGACATGGTGCGAATAGGCATTTGGATGAATCTTATTAGTGCAATCATTACCAGCACATTCTGCTACTTTGCTATCGAATGGGTTTTTCCATCCACATAAACGGATCGATTCAACCTAAACCCATCGATAAAAAAACTTGATTTACCTTCTATATCGCCGTAACTTTAAGAGAATCCCAAAAAAGAACGGCTATGAAGAATTTCTACTACCTTTTCAGCACGCTTGTAAGCATCGCTTTCCTTTTCTATTCCTGTCAACCGGAACTCAGTATTAAAAACTACGAACAACTGGTCGATGAATTTGAATCCTGGTATGTTCCCCTTTATCAGGACATCAAACACGCAGAATATCGGGCAGCAGTTACCGGTAATGAACTCGATTACCAACTAGCGGCCGATTTGAATGTGAAATTAAACAACAAACTGTCGAACAGTAAAACCTTCAAAAGGCTCGAAGCATACCGACAGAGCAATATCATTGAGAACCCACAACAAAAACGGGAATTGGAACTTATTTACAACGAATTTCTAATGCATCAAATCGATCCACAAAAAATGGAAGAAATGGTGCGACTTAATCTGAAAGTAAATCAACTATTCTCAACCTTTCATCCGAAAATCGATAACCTTCCTGTCTCACACAATTCCATCGATGAGGTACTGAGCACCTCGCTCAACTCAGCAGAGCTGGAGCAAGCCTGGATGGCCGGAAAGCAAGTGGGCGAAGTGGTGGCGAAAGATTTTATTCGGCTGGTAAAACTGCGAAACGAAGCGGCGCGTTCACTTGGATTTGAAAACTATTTCGATTTACGAATTCGTTTATCAGGACACAAACCGGAATTACTTGCCTCCATCTACGATGAATTCGACCTCATCACCAAAGACCTTTATCACGACCTTAAAGAGAAAATCGACGAGCAATTATCGATCATCTACAGCGTCCCTGAAGACAACCTGATGCCGTGGCATTATCAGAACCTTTTCTTTCAGGATGCACCGAATATTTATCGCATCAATTTCGATGAGTATTACGAGGGAAAAGATATTGTGAAACTTGCTGAGAACTTTTTCCTGGGTATGGGAATCGACTTATCGGATATCTACGCCAAAAGTCATGTAGTTAACAATCATCAACCAACCAGGCTGGCAACCGCTTTAACCATGAATATGGATCGATCGGGCGATGTGCGGATACTCGCCAGTATTTCTGAGTCGGAGTCCGGAATGAACACGTTGCTATACGAAAGTGGCATTGCCGCTTATGAAAAATACATCGATCAGCAATTAGCCTTTATGCTCCGCGAACCCAGTCAAATTATGGTTGCCGATGCTATTGCAACCTTTTTTGGTCGTTTCTCGGCAAACCCCGATTGGATCAAGGAAGTTACCGGAGTAGAGTTTGAAAACGAACCCCTTATTCGCGATCATCTGCAAAAACATCAAATGATGTCGAAACTCATTTTTGCCCGATGGGCTCAGGTGATGTACCATTTCGAAAAAGATTTATACGAAAATCCGGAACGCGACCTAAACCAGCATTGGTGGAACTTGGTTGAAAAATACCAACACATTGAACCACCGGCCGGGAGGAATTCACCCGATTGGATTAGCAAAGCGCATTTCATTACGCAACCCTGCATGTACCATAATTACATGCTGGGCGAATTATTCGCTTGTCAACTCTATCATCACATCAACACCCAAATTATTCACGACGAAAGTAATTGCGTACTGAGTTGTGTGAATGAACCTGCTGTAGGCGATTACCTTGTTAATCAAATTTTCCGATACGGTAAAATTTATCATTGGGACGAACTGGTGAACAAGTCCACAGGCGAATCGCTCAATGTCGATTATTATCGACGCCAATTCGTGAATGCCGGATTTTAGGATGTAACTGGCAAAATGAGGCGGAAGTGAACGGTGAAGGGTGGGCGACTTGGCGCAGCGGCGACTAGGCGATGGGGTGACCTATGCGACATGGCGAACAACGCGACATGGCGAAGAGGCGAAAGCCAGCAACAACGAACCAGCCAAAAGCCTCACGAAAGCTTTCGGGAAGCGAACGAACTGCCGCGCAACTTCGGGCGCTAGGCTTCTGTCCAGTTCTAAAAAAACCTCCGCGTCCTTTGCGGGTCCTTCGCGCCCTTAGCGTGAACCTTCACGAACTTTTTAAGCCTTTGCGAACTCAACACAAAAAATTAGCGCCTTCACTTTGCAAAAATCTCGACCAATGCTGAACGAGGGGCTCACGCAAAGGGCGCAAAGGTCTCGCAGAGAGCGCAAAGAGAACAGTGATAAAGCTAGAATTCAGCCTTGAACTCAGATTCAATGTTACCGATTTGAATCAAATCTGTGTAAATCCGTCAAATCCGTGTCATCCGTGTTCTAAGTGAACGAATGGGTGACTTCGGCGAATTCGGCGACTTAGCGACTTGGCCAAGAAGCGAAAGCCAGCAACAACGAACCAGCCAATTGCCTCAAGAAAGCTTTCAGGAAGCCAAAAGCCAATAGCCAAAAGCCAAAAGCTAATAGCCAATAGCCAAAAAAAAGAGCAGGACGAAACCAATCACCCTGCTCTTGCATTATCACTAAAATGGCAGATTACTCACATTTGGAATTTCCACAATTGGTGCAAATCAAACAACCTTCCTGATAAATCATCGTTCCTTCCTTGCAATTTTCGCATTTAGCCGCGTGCTTCGCAACCGTGCCATCGGGAACATATTTCTTCAGGGAACGAACCACTCCCGCTTTCCAGGTATTGATACTTTCATTATCGAAAGTCATGGAATCCACCAAATTGACTACATAATCCAAGGGCATACCATGACGCAAAACACTGGAAATCAACTTAGCATAATTCCAATACTCCTTGTTGAACTGATGCGATAATCCTTCGAGTGTTTTCTTATACCCAAAACGATCGGTGAACTGAAAGTCATAACGCGATGTGCCTTCCTCGTTCCGATGCTTAATGATTTTTCCGTGGGTAATAGTCTTTGGAATAGGTAAGATTTCTTCGTCGGCTATTCCGGTAAAAATTTCGTAGGGCAGACCATCTTTTAAACCGATAAAAGCAATCCATTTCTCTTTGTTATTCTGAAAACGAATAATTTCGGCATCCAATTCCTTCGGACGTTTGAAGGAAGCTTGTCCTGCAGGTTCTTCTTTCTTTTTCTTTTCGTCGCTACTAATCAAAACACCAGAACGGGAACCATCCCGATATACAGTAATACCTTTGCAACCACTCTCCCAACCCGTCATGTAAACCTTGGCAACCATTTCTTCCGAAATATCTTCGGGTAAATTCACGGTAACCGAAATGCTATGATCGACCCATTTTTGAATACGACCTTGCATTTTCACTTTTTGAACCCAGTCAACATCATTCGATGAAGCTCCTCGATAGGGCGATTGAGCTATAATCTCTCGTAACTTGTCTTCACTAAAGCCCTTCACCTCATCGGAATCAAATCCGTTTGCCTCCATCCAATCGACAAATTTGTGATGGAACACAAAATACTCCTCCCAACTATCGCCAACCTCATCGACAAACTGAACTTTTACGTCCTTGTCGTTCGGATTTACTTTTCTTCTACGCTTATAATACGGCATGAATACCGGCTCAATTCCCGAAGTAGTTTGCGTCATCAAACTGGTTGTTCCCGTTGGGGCAATGGTGAGCAAGGCAATATTCCGACGACCATTTTCCAACATTTGTTCTTTCAAATCAGGATCGGCCTCGAACAAACGATTCATGAAAGGATTTTCCTCTTCGCGCTTTGGATCGTAAATTAGGAACGGACCGCGCTCTTTAGCCAGGAAGGTAGATGAACGATACGCTTCGACGGCTAAGGTTTTGTGAACCTCTTCCGAAAAATCAATAGCATCATCGCTACCGTATTGCAACCCTAAAGCAGCTAACATATCGCCTTCGGCCGTAATTCCAATACCGGTGCGTCGTCCTTCCTGAGCTTTGGTACGAATATTTTCCCACAAGCGACGCTCTACCCGTTTGATTTCAGGATCCTCGGGATCTTTTTCAATTTTATCCAGAATGGAATCAATCTTCTCTAATTCCAAATCGATGATATCGTCCATAATCCGTTGGGCAATGTGTGCATGCTTGCGGAACAGATCGAAATTAAAACTGGCCTCGGGAGTGAAGGGTTTTTCGACATAACCAAAGAGATTGATTGCCAACAAACGACAAGAATCGTAAGGACACAAAGGAATTTCACCACATGGATTGGTCGAAACCGTGCGATAACCTAAATCGGCATAACAATCGGGAACGGACTCATTTAAAATGGTATCCCAAAATAGTATTCCAGGCTCGGCCGATTTCCAGGCATTATGAATAATCTTCTTCCATAAATCCTGTGCGTTTATTTCTTTCTCGTAAGTGGGAGCATCCGAATCAATCGGATATTGCTGTTTGTACGTGGCATTATTTCGAACAGCCTCCATGAAATCATGGTCAATTTTTACCGATACGTTGGCTCCGGTCACTTTCCCTTGGGTCATTTTAGCATCGATAAACGATTCCGAATCGGGATGCTTAATCGAGATACTGAGCATCAAGGCTCCACGTCGACCATCTTGAGCTACTTCGCGGGTCGAATTAGAATAGCGTTCCATAAACGGAACAACACCTGTCGAGGTTAACGCTGAATTAAGCACCGGCGAACCTTTCGGACGAATATGCGACAAGTCATGTCCTACCCCACCCCTACGCTTCATTAATTGAACCTGCTCCTGATCAATTTTCATAATGCCACCATACGAATCGGCCGGATTTTCATGTCCAATCACAAAACAATTCGATAAGGACACAATTTGAAAGGTATTACCAATACCACTCATGGGACCTCCCTGAGGTACGATGTATTTAAAATCCTTCAGAACTTCGTAAATCTCCTCTTCACTCAACGGGTTCGTGTAATGCTTTTCAACCCGATGCAACTCTTTCGCCAGACGACGATGCATGTGGTCGGGGTTTAACTCATAAATCTTTCCCGAGGAATCCTTCAGGGCATATTTGTTTACCCAAACACGAGCAGCCAATTCATCTCCTTTGAAATATTCCAAGGAACTCAAATAAGCTTCTTCATGAGTGTAAAATTCAACCTCCGACTGAGGTTCGTCCTTTAAGGCAACTGGATCAAATAACATACTTGTTTGCATTTTTGGTTAATCAGTTTAAAAATCGATTTGTTGTATCGCTGAGGTTGAAGTGAATAGGGCAGAAACACCCCTCATTTTAGACCCATGCGAATATAAATCAGCCTAACTCAAATTTCCAATCAACTTATCAACACTCCTAACATAAAGAATTAAGGAATAGTTCATTACAATGTTAATTAGAAGTTATCAACCAGTTTATAAACCAAAAAAGTATGCTTATCTTGAATCATTCTAAATAAAATCCTTCAAGAATAGAAGGATCTTTTCGCTTGCTCCTAAGCCGTTTTTCACCATGCCTCGGGCCTTCCGGGAAGCTGCTTCCAAATGGCTAATATTCCGATAATATTCCATTAACGCTTCCTTAAATTCCTCATAATTCCCAACACTTTGCCCCCCTCCTGCACGAATTAGATCAATCGCCTCGGAAAATTTAGCGTACCGAGGTCCGAAAACAACAGGCAAACCACAAGCAGCCGGTTCCAAAACATTATGCAAGCCGGTTTTAAATCCTCCGCCAACTACCGCCACCTGGCCATAGGGATACAAAGCATTCAACTTGCCAATACTATCGACAATCAATATACGAACCGACTCGGGCACTATTTCCGCTACCGTCGATAAACGGACAACAGGCTCCTGAAACATCGATTCGATGGCGGCTAAATGCGACTCGGAAATATCGTGAGGAGCCAGCATCAGGCGCCAGTCATCCGACATATGCTCTTGAAAAAAACGCGACAACAATTCCTCCTCCGGTTGCCAGGTCGAACCACCAATGATTAGAAAACGACCTGTCCCGAAAGATTCTGCCAAAGGGACCAATTTATGTTGCTGCGCGTTGGCAAATACGCGGTCGAAGCGAGTATCGCCTGCCTGTGTCACCTGAGTAATTCCATTTTCCGCAAGCAACCGAACGCTCCTTTCATTTTGAACAAAAAAATGGGTAAACCCTCGCAGAACGGACAAGTAACTTGTACCGTACCAACGGAAAAAAATCTGATTAGGCCGAAAGATTCCGCTAACCAAAAAATGGGGAATTGCTCTTCTTTGCAGCTCGCGTAAGTAATTCATCCAAAACTCATATTTTATAAAGATGACCAACCGAGGATTTAGAATCCTGATAAAACGACGAGCATTTCGGGGAGTATCAGCAGGCAGGTAAACGACCAAGTCGGCAAGAGGATAATTCTTTCGAACCTCGTAGCCCGAAGGGCTAAAAAATGTGAGAGCAATCTTGATTTGCGGGTATTGTTGTTTGAGCGCTTCTATGAGCGGACGGCCTTGCTCAAACTCGCCTAGCGAGGCGGCATGAAACCACCAATAGTGAGCCGAAGGATCCACCAGGTTCTTTAGTTGCTGCTCCCAATTACGACGACCAGCTACCCAGAAACGAGCTTTCGAATTCCAAAGCGCTGCAAGTCGGATACCTGCCACATAGAAACGAATCGAAAGCTGATAAAGAATCGACATACCTCCCTAGTAATAATACGATGAGCTAACTCCTCGATAAATTGGAATCATCCAACCAATCCGAACTCCAAAAAGACTGTCGATGCGCTTTTGCGTGTCGGTTTCGCGCGTATCGTAATTCAACGAACGCCGATTCTGTGTCCACGCACGGGTGTATTCAATTCCGCCAAAAAAGTTGGCAAACTGATTCTTCCCCAAATGCATGTAACCAACAAAACCTTGAGCGGCAAAACCATTGGTTAGTCGATCGTAGCCATTCCTGTAATCGCCAACCAGCGCAGGAACCATATTCCCTTGACTACTAATCCAAATTTTATGTTCAAGCAAGCCGGCTCCTATACTCAGGATTATTCCCGAATTAGGAAAATCTTTGCGAACGGGAATGAGGTAACCCAAACGAATACCAGCAAAATACCCACTCTCGTACATAATAACATCGCTGTACTCACCATTCATATTTATGTATGCACCTGCCGAAGTTTGCAAATGATCGAGCAACCCTTCCTCGTATATTTCGTTGCCAAACAAATACTGAAAATCGGCCCCAAAAAGGAAGTTCGACTTGGTCTTGTATAAAAAGCCGCCGGCTACCGATGCATTCGGACCAAATCGTTCGGCCAAATTATTCAATGGCAAGTGCCCACCCAAACTGGCATGAAACAAAGGAATATTTTCTTTTTCCGAAATTTTTATCTGAGCCTGCCCTACATTCAAGAGCAGTAAAAAGCTCAATAATCCAATCAAACGCATGTATTACCCAAGGTTAAAATCCTAAACGGCCGAAGATACGCTACTTTTAAAGCGCTCCCAAGCAAACACCCCATTATCTGGGCTTCAAAGTTATCAGCGGAATCATCATTTCCTCCATGGAAATCCCTCCATGCTGAAAAGTATTCCGATAATAATTGACGTAGTAATTGTAGTTATTCGGATACGCAAAAAAGTCGTTCCCCTGAGCAAAGACATAAGCCGTACTTACATTGCTCTTGGGTAAAAAAGCTTTCTCGGGCTTCAATAATTCAAATACTTCTTTCGCCGGATAATTCAAATTCTTGCCGGCTTTGTAACGCAAATTAGTCGTTGTGTTCCGATCGCCAACAATTTTAACCGGATTATCCACTTTAATGGTTCCATGATCGGTTGAGAGAACAACACGAATTTTTCGCTCGGCTGCCACTTCGAGCAAATCGAGTAAATATGAGTGCTTAAACCAGCTCAAGGTCAGGCTCCTATAGGCGGCTTCGTCGGCAGCCAGTTCACGAATCATTTCGCTATCGGTACGAGCATGCGACAACATATCCACAAAATTGTAAACCACTACCGAAAGTGGATGCTGAAATAATTGATTCGACTCATCAACCAACTTCTTACCGGCGCGGGAATTAGTCACTTTCTCGTACTTGAACCGAACATTCATTCCTAAACGCTGAATCTGTTTACCCAATAAATCCATTTCATGCTGATTCTTTCCACCCTCCTCTTCGTCGTAGGTCCACCATTCCGGATAGAGTTTGGCAATTTCCGATGGCATTAATCCGGCAAACATCGCATTGCGTGCATATTGTGTACTGGTAGGCAAAATGGAAAAATACAATTCCTCTTGCTCCACCTGAAACAAATTCGATATTTCAGGCTGCAAAATTTTCCACTGGTCGTACCGCAAATTATCAATCACCACAAAAAGAACCGGGCTTGATTCATTCAGTTGATTAAAAACCCGATGACGAAAAACATCTTGCGATAGCATCGGACGATCGGCAAAATCGCGGGTAAACCAATCTTCGTAATTGCGTCGAACAAATCGTGCAAATTCTGAATTTGCTTCTTGCTTCTGCATCAGCATTATTTCATCCATGCTATGATCTTCGGAACGCTCGAGTTCCAATTCCCAATAAACCAACTTTCGATACAAAGCCATCCAATCCTTAAAATTGGTACAGGCCCCAATCTCCATGCTTATCTTACGAAATTCAGTTTGATAGTCGGAGGTTGTTTTGCGGGTAATCAAGCGCTTCTGATCCAATATTTTCTTAATCGAAAGCAAAATTTGATTCGGATTCACCGGTTTAATAAGGTAATCGGAAATTTTCGAACCAATGGCTTCCTCCATTATAAACTCTTCCTCGCTCTTGGTAATCATCACCACAGGAGTTTCGGGCTTGAGTCTTTTAATCTCAGCCAAGGCTTCCAATCCGCTCATCCCGGGCATCTGCTCATCGAGGAACACAATATCATATTGCTCTTGCTTTACCCAATCTATCGCGCCATCGCCACTATTCGTAGTCCGAATCGAAATCCCCTTTTCCTCTAAAAACCGAACGTGTAAACGCAACAAATCAATTTCGTCGTCGGCCCATAAAATGCTTATACTACTCATCTTTTTCTATTTGTAATTAATCTTTAAAACTAGTGGCTCCGGTTTTTATTGCCATATCGCCAAACTTCGCGGCAATCGACCGAACAACCTCACTAACAACACTTTAAACCCGACCACATCACCCTGAACCCTTTCTTCAACCGTTCACTTTATTTAGAAGTCCAAAAAATAAAAGACATCCGGGTCTTATTTTAACACTTGCTTAACAACAAAAGGCGCACTACCCTGTTATATTTGCCGGAAACTAAATTATTAAAAACCCATACTATGAAGAAATTATTTGCAATCATCGCTCTGGTAGCTTTCATGATGCCAGCAATTACCAGCACCGCCGCTGTTTTATTCGACGAAACCGTAATTACTTTAGTTTCTGTTGAAAACGACAAAGACAAAGATAAAGACAAAAAGAAGTCTAAAAAATCAGGCGACTGTGGCGATTTACCCGCTAAAAAAGTAGAAGAAAAGAAAGCTGATTGTGGCGATTCGAAAGCAAAAGCCGACTGCGGAACTCCTAAGAAAAGCTGCTGCGATTCGAAAAAAGCTCACAAAGAATAAGAAATGAATCCCTGCGACAGGGATATCATGTGCCTAATAAATAGTTAGTTGATTAGTAATTGAATTGGTTCTGGATCCCATCTGGAACCTTTTCTTTTTTTAGGCCTTTTGTTTTTAAAAAGAGGGAATCCAACAATCTACCTACCTGAAAGCGAATAACCTTTCCCTCGTAAGCTGTATCTAAAACTGCCCCCTACGGTTAAAACAACAAAAAAAGGAGAGTGAAACCCACTCTCCTTTTTTCAATTTAATGTTTCCCTATCATTTTCGAAGGATCAACCCAAGTGTCGAATTCAGCCTCGGTAACATAGCCAAGTTCAAGAGCTGCCTGCTTCAAGGTGGTTCCTTCCTTATGTGCTTTTTTTGCAATTTCGGCCGCTTTGTAATAACCAATGTGGGTATTCAAAGCGGTAACCAACATCAGCGAGTTATCCAAATGCTGTTTTATCCGTGGCATATTGGGAGCAATTCCCACGGCACAACGATCGTTGAACGACTCCGATGCGTCGCCCAATAATCGGGCACTCTGCAAGAAGTTAGCTATCATCATGGGTTTAAAAACATTCAGTTCAAAATGACCATTGCTACCCCCCACGGTTATGGCTACATCGTTTCCGATTACCTGAGCACAAACCATCGTAAGCGCCTCAACCTGAGTTGGATTAACTTTTCCGGGCATAATCGATGAGCCGGGTTCATTTTCCGGAATGGTAATTTCGCCAATTCCCGAACGCGGACCGGAGCTAAGCATACGAATATCGTTCGCTATCTTCATCAAACTCACAGCCAGTTGTTTCAATGCACCATGCGATTCTACAATTGCATCGTGGGCAGCCAACGATTCAAATTTATTGGCAGCGGTTACAAAAGGATAATTGGTGAACTTAGCAATGTATTCAGCAACTAGTTTATCGTAGCCATCGGGAGTATTCAGGCCGGTACCAACCGCCGTTCCTCCTAATGCCAGTTCCGATAAATGCTCCAGCGTATTGCGCAATGCTTTCAGACCAAAATTCACCTGAGCAACATAGCCTGAAAATTCTTGTCCAAGGGTTAACGGGGTCGCATCCATCCAGTGGGTCCGACCAATCTTAACTACGTCCTTCATCTCACCAGCTTTTAAAGCAAGCGTATCGCGCAATTGCTCCAATTTTGGAAGCGTCGTTTCCAGCACAATTTTATAGGCGGCAATGTGCATAGCTGTTGGGAAAGTATCATTCGACGATTGCGATTTATTCACATCGTCGTTCGGATGAATGAGTCGTTCTCCTTCGCCTAAAACTCCTCCGTTGAGCACATGAGCGCGGTTCGCAATTACCTCATTGCAGTTCATATTACTTTGAGTCCCCGATCCGGTTTGCCAAATTACGAGAGGAAACTGGTCGTATAATTTTCCGTCGATTATTTCGTCGCATACAGCGGCAATTAAGTCGCGCTTTTCTATGGGCAAAACACCCAGGTCGCAGTTGGCATAGGCAGCCGCCTTTTTCAAATAACCGAAAGCCTGGATAATTTCCTTGGGCATACTACCGGATTCTCCGATAGGAAAATTCTCGAGCGAACGTTGGGTTTGAGCCCCCCAATACTTATCGTTGGGAACCCTAACTTCGCCCATCGTGTCTTTTTCAATTCTGTAATTCATGGCGTATTGTTTAGTTGATTGATAAATTCGATTCTGAATTAAGATTCATCTTGAGTTCCTCCGAACTTCATGAGATAGGATTTAATAAACGTATCCAGCTCTCCATCGAGAACCGCCTGAACGTTCGATGTTTCTTCGCCGGTGCGCAAATCCTTGACCATTTTATAAGGATGTAATACATAACTTCGTATTTGTGAGCCCCACTCAATTTTCAATTTACTACCCTCGATGCGGGCTTTTTCCTCTTCGCGCTTGCGTAATTCCAATTCATACAAATGAGAGCGAAGATTCCGCAGAGCATTCTCTTTGTTGGCAAACTGGGAGCGCGACTCGGTATTCTCAACAATAATTCCCGAAGGTAAGTGCCTGACTCGCACACCGGTTTCGACCTTGTTCACGTTTTGTCCGCCGGCACCACTAGAACGAAACGTTTCCCAAACCAAATCGGCCGGGTTCAGTTCTATTTGAATGGTATCGTCGATAACGGGCGACACAAACACCGAAGCAAAAGTTGTATGGCGCTTATTGTTAGCATCGTATGGCGACAAACGCACCAGGCGGTGAATCCCGCTTTCGGCTTTTAGGAATCCATAGGCATAATCGCCTTCGAACTCCAGGGTAGCGGATTTAATTCCGACAATATCGCCCGCCTGATAGTTTATTTCTTTTACCTGAAACTGATGTCGTTCGCCATATCTCAAATACATTCGATACAACATCTCGGCCCAGTCGAGGCTCTCGGTCCCTCCGGCACCGCTGTTGATTTTCACCAGAGCACCTAACTGATCCTCCTCCTTTCGGAGCATATTCTTGAACTCTAATTCCTCGATTAACCCGAGTGCTTTGAGATACTGCTCCTCCGACTCTGATTCGCTTAGTAATCCTTCTTTATAGAAATCGGGAATGAGTGCGGTTTCTTCAACAGCCATTTTAACCGCATCGTAGGCTTGCACCCATTTTTTGATGGCAGTAATTTTTTTGAGCTGAATTTCGGCTTCATCGCTATTCGACCAAAAATCGGGGGCTTGCGTTTTTAACTCTTCTTCTTCTAATTGAATTCGCTTATTATCAAGGTCAAAGATGCCTCCTCAACGCTTGCTCGCGTCTTATAATGTCTTTTATTTGTTCGCTTGTAATCATAGCTGGTAAAAATTTAGTCAAAGGTAAGAAAAAGCGTAATTTTGCGAGACTATTAGCCGACAGAATACCATGGGAAATGCTCCTTTCGCACTTAATCAGGATAGCCTCATTGGTCCAATTTCAGGACAGATGTGGACCGACACCCTGTTTTTCCCACTAGGAAGCAGCGAAAGCGATTCTTTGGTCAGCTCACAAGCCTCGTCCGACACCGTTCAGGTAGCTTTGGAGCAATCAACGATTAGCCCCGCAGCTCCAGTTCGACCAAAGATCAAGGCAAGCTACAATGCATTTTATGCCGATTACAAATTATCCTTTCAATCGACCGATTTAGTGCGTGCAGAACCATCCACTCTAAATCACCCAAGAGAGAATTCCGAGCAACTGCGGTCGGCCGAATGGAATTCAAGCTCCGAGCAAGTAATCGAGCAACTCTTACCCATCAGACCTCAAGAGCAGGTATCGAACGACTGGATTGTGTTGTTACTCATCATCAGCATTAGTGGAGTAGGACTAATCCGATTACAATTCGGCAAACTGCTTCAAAAAACCTTTCGCGCAGCCATTTTTCAAAAAGAAGCCTACAGTCTTTTTCTCGATAGGAATTCGACTTCGAATAAAGTATCCTTCGTGCTCAATGGATTGTTTTTTCTCAATTTTTCGCTCTTTCTATTTTTAGCCCTGGAGCAAAGTCAAGCACTTCTCCCCGCATTGACCCGACCGATTCAATACCTCATGCTCGTTGGAGTCTTATTAAGCTTTTTGATTCTAAAAGCACTCATTTATTATGTTAGCGCTTACCTCTTCGACAGCAATAAACTGGTGGCTGAATATGTGTACAATAGTTCCGTCTATAATCGGGTAGCCGGCATCTTTATTCTCCCAATTATTGCGATATTGCCCTTTATGCACCCCAGGTTTTTCTCTTTACTTACCTATTTTGGAGTAGGCATTTTCCTCATTACTTACCTTTGGCAGCTACTTCGTGGAGCACAGATTATTTCCAAAAACAAGAGTTCCCTCCTGTACAGCTTTTTATACCTTTGTTCGGTTGAAATCCTACCCTTACTCCTTGGTTTTAAATGGATTTCCAATCAACTGGTAAGCTAGCAATACGATTTATGAAAATTCATTCATTCAGGAAATCCGAACGTCTTTATGAAAAGAAGCTAATGGATGAACTATTCCAACGAGGAGAGTCCTTTCTGGTGTATCCATTCAAGGTTTTGTACCTCACTCGGACGCTACCTGTTTCAGCGAGTCGGATGCCTCAACAGGCTTCGGTTAAAGTTGGGATCGCTGTTTCAAAAAAGAATCATCGTCGCGCCGTAAAACGAAATCGCATTAAACGGCTTATTCGTGAAAGCTACCGCTTAAACAAGAACCTTATCGCAACGCTTTATCAGGAACAAAATATTCAATTAATTATCATGTTTATCTATGTATCGAAAGAGGAACTTCCCTTTGGGGAGATTGATCGCAAACTGCAAAAAAGCCTCCTTCGTTTAACACCGGATAAAACCAGCAAACCCGAAATGGAGCAATCATGAAGCTATTCAAAATCCTTTACAACTTCATCAAAAAAATCCTCAGCAGCATTCTCATTGCTCTGGTCCATATTTATCAGTCGGTAATTTCCCCCATAACTCCGGCCAGTTGCCGATATACGCCCACTTGTTCGACCTACAGTATCGAAGCCCTTAAAAAACACGGTCCGTTTAAAGGACTGTATTTATCGATTAAACGAATTTTATCCTGCAATCCATGGGGAGGAAGTGGTTACGACCCAGTGCCCTAACAAGCCTTGCAAGCGTCTTTCGAAAAACAAATAACTCATTGAATTACAAAGCATTATGATAAAACGCATTCTTCTTATCAGCCTAATCGCTTCCCTGGGAATTGGCCTCACTTCCTTTGTTAAGTCTGAGTTTGAATTAGCCAAACACCTGGACATTTACTATTCCCTGGTAAAAGAAGTTTTAATCAATTACGTCGATGAAGTTGATCCGGGCGAACTCATCGAGCATTCCATTACCGGCATGTTGAAAGAACTGGATCCCTACACAAACTACATCCCTGAAAACGACATCGAAAACATACGCTTGCTAACCACCGGTGAATACGGAGGCATCGGAGCCGTGTATCGTCAGCGCGAAGGCATCAACTACATTGTTGAGCCATACGAAAATTCTCCGGCATCCAAAGCAGGTTTGCGGCCGGGCGACATTGTTTTATCGGTTGACGGAAGGAGCATCGACGGAATGAGTCCCGATGAATTGAGTGAAATTTTTCAAGGGCAGCCCGGCACCAAAATTACACTGACCATTCGCCGGCCAGGTGAAACGGAGCTGTTAACCAAAGAGCTTATCCGGGAAAAAATAGAGACTAAATCGGTTCCCTATTACGGGATCCTGGATAACGGAATTGCATACATGAACCTGAGTTCCTTCACGACCAAAGCCCACCAGGAAATTTTTGCGGCTATAAAAGAACTGGAGAAGGAGCAAGCCTTGAACGGAATCATTCTCGATGTAAGAAATAACCCCGGCGGATTACTCATGGAAGCGGTTAAAATTGTCAATCTGTTTGTGCCTAAGGGACAAGAAGTCGTTAGTACAAAAGGGAAAGTTGAGATTCATCATCATACTTATCTTACTCCGGCCGATCCTCATAATTTGGACATTCCGGTTGCTGTGCTCATTAATAGTCAATCGGCTTCCGCCTCGGAAATTGTTTCCGGAGCCATACAGGATTTAGACCGAGGGGTAGTAATTGGCGAGCGCAGCTTTGGGAAAGGTTTAGTGCAGCAAAATCGAGATTTGAGTTATAATGCGAAGCTAAAAATCACCACAGCAAAATATTACATTCCTAGCGGTCGCTGCATTCAGGCAGTTGATTATTCCTTGCGCGACGAAAACGGAAGAATTGCTTCGATTCCCGATTCCCTCATGAAGGAATTCACCACAAAAAATGGCAGAAAGGTTTACGATGGAGGAGGAATTATGCCCGATTTGGAGGTAAAAAATGAGAATTTATCGGAGCTGGGAACCAAACTGTATTTAAGGGATATCATTTTCGATTTTGCCACCCAATACTACCTCCAACACGATACCATTCTACCGCCCAAATCCTTTACCATTACCGACAGTGATTATCAGGATTTTATCTCATTTGTAAAGGAACAATCCTTTGACTTCACGCGCGAAACAGAAAAAGCCTTAGCTGAATTGAAGGAAATGGCTCAGGAAGATGAGCTATACGATCGATTCGCCAGGAGCTTTGACCAATTAGCCGAAGACCTGAAGCCCAATTTGGAAGAAGAACTAATGTATTATCGTGCTGAGCTAACCGATTTAATTCAGACCGAAATTATTTTCCGCTACTTCGGAACATCCGGTCAAATTGAATACAGTTTACAGGAAGATAAGGTGGTTCAAGAAGCGCTTAAAACCTTATCCGACTCGGCCCAATATCAGACTATTCTCGGCAATAATCCATAAAAACTAGGATTATCGATTGTCGTGTTTAGTGGCTTTGGCACGAAATTTCAGAGCGCTTTAGCTTCGGATGATTGATAGATTGTTGGTTGTTCTGGCATTTAAGATTTAAGATTGAACGCTTTGTATAGTTTTCCGTGAACCGTAGAGAAGCCACGCGCCGGGAAGCGCGCGGTAGTTCGTTGTGGGCTTGGGGGCGGGCAGTTCGTTGTGGTGAAGTGCGCGGTAGTTCGTTGTTGAAGGCTTTCCTTTGAACTGGAATGAATGCCACGCGCTGGGAAGCGCGCGGCAGTTCGTTGTGGTGAGGTGCGCGGTAGTTCGTTGTTGAAGGCTTTCCTTTGAACTGGAATGAATGCCACGCGCTGGGAAGCGCGCGGCAGTTCGTTGTGGGGAAGACCGGGGAGTGGCGTTAAAAAAAACACGGATATTTTTTAGGTCTCGTCGAGGCAATCGAGCAACTTGAAGGCGAAGAAAATAATCATTTCCTCCACTTCCTGATACAAACCGGGCTTCACGCTCACGTTGGTTAGTGAATTCAGGTGAGTTCCAAAATGAATATGATCGTTAGCCATTTCAAATAAATTACTGGCCAGAGCATTCGGATAAGGGAACATCGGATTAACCCCTTGAATAACATGCACTACCTTGTGAATTAGATTCTTGTAATTGATAAAAAGGCCTTGTTTATTCTGTTGTTCGAGCATTTTGGTATGGTACACCTTAGCTCCCTCGGCTACAACGACCCGGTGCAAGACACTTTCGTTTATAAACTCGTTTGCCTCGTTTTCTTCTGCAGCCGAAACAATGGTTTTGATTATGATTTTTAGCTGGGTACGATAATCGTCGATGTTCTTAGTATTGAAATCGATGAGATAATTCACCCATTCCCAATACCAGGAAACCAGGTAAAAAAGCAGCTGATACTTGTTTTCGAAATAGCGATAAATGGATGCCTCGGTCGATTCAATTCGCTCGGCTAATTTTCGAAAAGTAAAATTCTCAAACCCCAGCTCATCGATCAATAAGATGCTTTCACGGGTTATCCTCTGCCCGAGGGCAGACTCCTGTGGATCCTTAAGATACAGGCCATCATTTAAGCTAAACTTCAAACGCATCGACATAGAGGCAAAAATATTTAAAATACCTTAACCCGCTCAACAGAATAAAAAATCATTTGTTTATTTGCCTTCCAAAAATAATAGCAATGCTATCTTTTAAAATAGTTCACATTACCTTTCACTCCTGCGCAAGTCCAAGAGGACTGCTTTGGATTGGTGACTCGTTCTTTTTCAATTGATCGAGTGGCCAATAAGGAATGTAAGGTGAATGCTTAAACCTTGTTTACTAACGAAATTAATTACTATAGTCCATGAAAAAACTTGCCAATGAAGGAATTTTTTCGAACTTAAAATACGACATCCCTGCCAGTATCATTGTTTTCTTGGTGGCGGTTCCCCTTTGTTTGGGGATTGCACTTGCGTCGGGTGCTCCCCTATTTTCCGGAATTATTGCCGGTGTAGTGGGAGGTATCATAGTGGGAGCCTTGAGCGGTTCATCGCTGGGGGTAAGCGGACCGGCGGCCGGATTAGCAGTGATTGTGGTGTCGGCTATTCAAGAGCTGGGAGCTTTTGAGGTTTTTTTGCTGGCAGTGGTTATCTCCGGGATAGTTCAGTTAATCTTAGGATTTGGGAAAGCAGGGATCATTGGATACTTTTTCCCATCGTCGGTCATCAAAGGAATGCTTTCCGGAATTGGTATCATCATCATTATTAAACAAATCCCGCATGCCTTCGGCTACATGGACGATCATGGGGTACTCGATACCGGCGAAGCTGGGTTGAGTGGAGTTGTAGATGCGATTGGCCATCTGTTTGGAAATCTGAGCAAGGGAGCAATCATTATTACCCTCCTTTCAATGGCCGTTTTGATCTTGTGGGAACAATCGTTCATGAAAAAAATCAAAGTGTTTCAACTGATTCAAGGCCCCTTGATTGTCGTTGTTTTAGGCATTGTTCTGGGCAATGTTTTCAACGGAAATTCCGACTATGCTCTCCTATCCTCGCAATTGGTCACCCTGCCTATTTTAACCGATTCGGAGAGTTATTTGTCCCTGTTAACCTTCCCCGATTTCAGTCAAATATTCAATCCTCAGGTTTGGGTAATTGGGTTCACGATAGCCCTGGTGGGTAGCTTGGAAACATTGCTGAGTTTGGAGGCGACGGATAAACTTGATCCTTATAAACGAGTTTCGCCAGCCAACCGGGAGTTGAAAGCACAAGGCATTGGTAACGTTATTTCTGGTTTGATTGGCGGATTGCCCATAACGCAGGTTATTGTACGAAGCTCGACCAATATTCAATCGGGTGGACGAACCAAAATGTCGGCCATCTTACATGGAGTGGTGATGGTTGTGGCAGCGCTTAGTATTCCTGGCTTATTGAATCAAATTCCGTTAGCCAGCCTCGCTGCCATTTTATTTGTTGTGGGGTACAAATTAGCCAAACCAGTTGTTTTCAAAGACATGTACAAGCTGGGGTTTTTCCACTTCATCCCCTTCATGGTCACCATTTTAGGAATTGTGTTTGCCGATTTACTCATTGGCATTGTAATGGGATTATCCATTGCCATTTTCCACATCCTTTATTTGAATTACAAAAAGCCCTTCCTATTCGAATCCGACAAGCACATTAAAGAAGATTGTCTTCGTTTGGAATTGTCGGAAGATGTCACTTTCATGCACAAGGCAAGTATTCAGCGCACACTCGATAAGATCCCTTCAGGATCGAAAGTGATTATCGATGCTTCGAAAACCTTGTATATGGATAATGATGTAATGGAAATCATCATGGACTTTAAAACGAATGCAGCGTATCGCAATATTTCGCTGGAATGCATCGATTGCACCTCGGTTAAGGTCGCTAATCAGGCGGAAAAAGTGAGGGTCGCATTGGCGGGGAATTTATTGAAATCGGACCGAGACAGTTAAGCCCATTTTAAGAAACCTAAAAAACTCACCTTGAAGAAGCATATCAAGGTGAGTTTTTTTTGATTCCAGTGAGCTTCCATCGAATGCATCGACATGGAGGAAATGTGCTTCGACCTTTAGAAACCTTGGCTGGTTTATTTCTTAAACTTGCCAACCTCAAGGATAAGCGACAATCCTACAGCATTGAAATTAGCGTCTTTTTGCAGGTATAGATCAACCGGATTGACAATACGATAAAACATGGCGACACCTCCGCGAAGGTGGGAGTTGATATTAATTTTCATGCCCACCGAAGGTTGCAAAACATACAGCCCAAGATTTAGATAAGTCGTGCCGAGGCTTTCGCCCAGAGCTAAATTTCCGTAGCCCATTCTCACTTTTACAAATGGATGAATTAACGCATGCGGAGTCATTTCATAAGCTGCAACGAGGCCTCCCTGATCGAAATAATTTCGGTAGTAGGAAAGATCGTCGAAACCGGGAGGATAAAACCCTCCAACGGCGGTAGTGATATAAAGACCCAAGGAATAGTGATTATTCAGGATAATTCCTCCTTCTCCTCCCATAAAAGCACCAAATGCAAAAGCATTCCGTTCAATTTCTACTATTGGGTTTGCCCACCAGGAAACGGATTGTTTTGGATATTCACCGGCTAAGCTTTGGTATTGAGCATTCGCTAGCTGACTCAAGAGTAGGATAAGGGCAAAAAAGATCGATTTCATGGTAAAAAAAAAGCCTATCGGATTAGTGATCGGACAGGCTATTTATAGGTTGAATTATTTTAAAAGGAAAGAGAAATCATCTCCCGACTTGAGTTCGTAGGGCGGTTGACCTTTCTTGAAGATTCGGCACGTACGATTCCCGATATGCTCTATGGAATTTCCCTCGACGCGGAACATGCAACCTTCGCGTAAACCGGCGACGTACACATCCGGATTGATTTCAATGAATTCCTCGATGCGCGCTTCACGAGTTTCGCCCGCATGTCCATCGGGGTTGGCATCGAGGTAGTGCGGATTAATCTGGAAGGGGACCAGGTTCATGGTATTGAAGCTGGCCGGTTCAATGATGGGCATATCGTTAGTGGTTCGGAGCGTTGGGCAAGCTACATTGCTGCCGGCGCTCCATCCAATAAAAGGAATCCCCTCGAGCACTCGTTCCCGGATAGCTTTAACCAACCCATGGGCATGCAACTGGTGAACCAGGTGAAAGGTATTTCCACCACCTACTACGATTGCTTCGGCCTGTTTCACTGCTTCTACCGGATTATCGAACCGATGAATTCCTTCTACTTCGTAACCGATACCGGATAATTGGTTTTGAACTTTCGCTTCGTATTCATCGTAAGAAAAAGTAATTCCGGCATAGGGAACAAAGAGTACTTTCTTAACCGCCTTGCCCAAAAAATCTTGGATAAATGGTTTTGGATACTCCAGGTATGGCTCGCCGGCCATAGTGCTGTTGCTAATCAGTAATAATCTCATGTATTATATTTTTCGGAAACCGATGAAGGTTTCTGGTTACAATATCAATTGAACTAAAAGGGTAAAAACGATGCTTTTCCTTTAGTTTTAGATGGTCATGATTTCCTGGTCTTTTTTATCGACCAATTCATCGACTTTTTTGATAAACTTATCGGTAAGTTGCTGAATTTCCGTTTCGGCTTTTTTGCCTAAATCTTCTGCAAGACCATCCTTTACCATTTTTTTCACCTCTTCGTTTGCATCGCGCCGTTGGTTTCGGATAGCTACTTTTGCCTGCTCCCCTTCCGATTTAACTTGCTTGGTAAGGTTAGCTCTTCGCTCCTCGGTTAGAGGGGGGAAATTCAGACGAATAATTTCACCGTCGTTCGCAGGAGTAATACCCACATTTGCTTTCATAATGGCCTTTTCAATGGGATCGATCATGTTTTTTTCCCAAGGCTGAACGACCAACATTTTGGGGTCGGGAGTATTGATATTAGCCACTTGATTAATGGGCGTTGGGATTCCGTAATAATCGACCATAATTCCATCGAGGATATGCGTATTTGCCTTTCCTGCCCGAATCTTAGCCAATTCCGTTTCTAAATGTTTTAAGCTGGCCTCCATTCCCTCGGAGGTCATCGATAGGAGTAAACTCAGTTCTTCTTCCATAGCAATTCAATATAAAAAGTTGTTTTATTAGTTTGCAAATTTAGCACACCAGGCTTCCAACCGTTTCTCCTTCGACAATTCGGCGTAAATTTCCTTTCCGGTTCATATCGAATACCAAAATCGGCAATTGATTATCCCTACACATGGCAAAAGCAGTCAGGTCCATCACCTTGAGACCCTGATCCATCACTTCCTTAAAGCTAATTGTGCTATATTTCTGAGCGTTTTCATCTTTTTCGGGATCGGCCGTATAAACGCCATCGACCCGGGTACCTTTTAACAGCACATCGGCATCTATTTCGACTGCTCTTAGGCTGGCAGCGGTATCGGTAGTGAAGAAAGGATTCCCGGTTCCAAAGCTGAAAATCACAATTCCACTGCGTTCGAGCGATTCGAGAGCAGCTGGTTTAGAATAAGGTTTACCAACCGGGCTCATGGGAATAGCCGTAAGCAAATCGACTGAATAGTTTCGTTGCTCGAAGACCGACTGCAACGCTAAGCCATTAATTACAGTGGCCAACATGCCCATATAATCGCCTTTTACCCGATCGAATCCTTGGTTAGTCCCCTGTAATCCACGAAAAATATTTCCTCCGCCAATCACAATTCCTACCTGAACACCCATCGATACAACTTCGAGGATATCGTCGATGTATGCATTTACCTGGTGAACATCGATACCGTATGCTCCTTTCCCTTGCAGCGCTTCGCCACTCAGTTTGAGTAGTACTCGTTTATACTTGACCATTTACAGATAATTCAATACAACAATTGGCTCCCAATGGAGCTGCACAAATTTATCAAATAATCGTTCAGGCCATGGGGTTTTCGTACTTATTGCTGCAAGATCTGATTCAATTCTTCTTCGTAAAAGAATTCTTCCTCGCCAAAGGCAGGCTCTAAGTCGTCGAGCCACAAGGCTTCTTCGTTGTACTTTGCAAAAAATGGACGCCCAACCCAATCGGGGTTTCGGCCTTGTATAAAACGCAGTGCCAGGTATCGTTCTCCCTTAATGTAGGTTGTTCCCAGCACATTCACTTTCCCGGGATTGGCCGACATACTGGGTCCACGAACAGTTCGTCCAATACCGGATACTTTGGAGAAAGCCGCCCGAAACAATCGATGGGCTTTTACCAGAGGAACAGCGAAAAAGTTACGTGCGCCGGTGTCGCGAGCTACAAACATATAATAAGGGATCATGCCCATTTGAGTTTGCAGCTTCCACATCCTGCTCCACACTTCTGAACGATCATTAATATGCTTCAGGATAGGCGATTGTGTACGAATAATGGCTCCGGTTTTACGTATAGCGGAAACAGCTTTCCGAACCTCCTCGGTTTCGAGTTCGGCGTAGTGATTAAAATGGGCCATGTAGGCCAAGTTAATCCCCGCATCGACTATTCGCTGGAAAACCGCTAACATTTCTGCGGAATCGGAATCGGTTGTAAATCGGTAAGGCCAAAAAGCAAGCGATTTGGAACCAATGCGAATGGTTTTTAAGTGAGGAATCTTAGCCTCGATAAGCGCATCGATATACCGCGCAAAAATGGAAGATTTCATGGTCATGGGGTCGCCGCCTGTAATGAGCAAATCGCTTATTTCAGGATGCTCCTGAATGTAGCGAACCAACTTCTCCCCTTCCTTCATGGCAAATTTGTATTCGTTAATGCCCGTAAACTGGGGCCAACGAAAACAAAAAGTACAGTAAGCATGGCAAGTCTGACCCTGCGAAGGAAAAAATACGGCTGTTTCATGGTACTTGTGCTGCAGGCCCGGTAATTTCTCCCCATCGAGTTCCGGCATATTGTGCTCCCGCTGTCCGGCAGGATGCGGGTTTAAACTCATCCGAATTTGGTGAACCACCTGCTTCAATTCCTCTTCCTGGTCGGGATCATCGAGCAAGCGATCTACCGCATGGTAATCTTTTTCAGAGAGCATTCCACGCTGCGGGAAGGTTAAAATATACATTGGATCTTTCTGAAAATGGTCCCAATCAATGAGCTGATCGACCACATAATTGTTGGTCTTAAATGGTAACACCCGTCCAACAACCTCAATGTCGCGAATTTCTTCCTGGCTAAGAAGGGAAACCTGGGGGATTTGACGAAAATTGTGTAAGGTGTATGTTTGATACTTCATCATTTTAACACTTTAAAGTTCAACAGGAACACCAAGCAATCAATTTAACTTCTGATAATCAATTGTTTAGCATTTTTTAATAACGAATCCGAATATAGTGAAAAACGAGGGGTATTCCAAAAAAAACTAGGACTGCCCGCCTATCCCTCAAAGGGGTATAATCCTATCACCTCATAAACAAACACATAGCGCCAGGTTAACAAATAATTAAGTTCAAAAAATCACCCTTATCCCTTCGATAGGATTGAGCGATTCACGTGAAATCTTTTTCAGGCATACTCGGGAGAAAATTGATGGAGAAGGATGAGCAATATGCGGCGAAAAGCGATTAGCCTAGTGAGTGAACGTTGATTCCGAACAGCTGCCAACATTCCAGGGAAATCTTTGATTGGAATCAAAGCGAAAATATTGCTGCACAAACGGAATAATAAAATAATTTTGCGACTGTACTGTTTAGTAGATAGCCAATAAAACTTGATTTTGACGAGGATAAAATATACCTACCTGGGCTCATTCATTTTGCTGCTCTTACTGGTATCCTGCTCAACGGAGCGGAATACCATGCTAAGTCGTAATTATCATTTTCTCACTTCTTATTACAACGTGTATTACAATGGTCGGGAAGCTTTTCGCAATGGAGTAACCCGACTCGAAAGTTCGTACGAAGACGATTATTCGAGAATCCTCGACATTTTCCGATACGGGAACGAAGCCAATTCGAAAATGATTTATCCCGACATGGACAAAGCCATACGAAAAGCATCAAAAATGATTAAGATGCATTCCATTACGGTAAAGCCCAAGCGAAAAAAAGGGAGAATGAGCAAGAAAGAGCGGGAGTTTCATGCGAAGAAGGAATTCAACGACATGATCGACGATGGGTATCTGCTCATGGGGAAAGCACATTTCTATAAGCACGATTTTCAGCAAGCTCACGAGAACCTCGATTACCTTATCCGGGAATACCCTCAAACCGATCTTACCTTCGAAGGATACCTTTATAAGGCGAAGGCATATATTGTGGCCGACGATTTCACATCGGCCCGAGAGAACCTCGATTTGCTCGAGAACGACCGCAAATTCCCCAAAAAGCTGAAATCGGATTTATTCGCTACCTATGCCGATTACTATATCCAGCAAGATAAGTACGAAGAAGCCATCCCCTGGATGAAAAAAGCAATCGAACACAGCCGCAAAAAAAAGGAACGGGTTCGTTTGCAATTTATCCTGGCTCAAATCTTCCAAATGCAGGAAGATTACCCCAACGCTTCGGAACTTTACACCAGAGTAATTAAGGCGAATCCATCGTACGACATGGTTTTCAGCGCCAAGATCCGACGTGCGAGTTCCTTTAGCACCCGCTATGGAGGAGCAAAAGACCTGATTGCCGATTTGGGCAAAATGCTGGAGGATGAAAAAAATTACGAATACCGCGATCAAATTTATTTTGCCCTCGCTGAGATTGAAATAAAACAAGGAAAACTCGACAAAGCGATTGAATATTACAAGTTATCGGCAGAGAACAGCCTTGTGAATAATAATCAGAAAGCTGCTTCTTTTCATGCACTCGCAAAGATTTACTACAACCAACCCAACTACATCGAATCGCAAGTGTACTACGACTCGACCCTTTACTTCATCGATACGAATTTGCCCGAGTTCGACGAGGTAGATCAGCGAGCCCGAAGCCTTACAAAACTCGTTGAAAACCTGAACATTATTCATTACGAAGACAGCATGCAACGATTGGCTGCCATGCCGGAAAAAGAACTCGATGCCCTCATTAAAAAACTCATTGCCGATGTTGTTGCCGAGGAAAAACGCAAAGAAGAAGAAGAAAGAATGGCCATGGCCAACGCAGCTCAAGCAAAATTCAACGAGCGTGATCCGCGCAACCGAAACTTGGCCACCGGAGGTGGGTGGTATTTCTACAATCCAACTGCAATCAGTTTCGGGCAAAATGAATTCGTTCGACTCTATGGCCGCAGGAAACTGGAAGATCATTGGCGCAGAAAAAGCAAAGAAGTCGTTCTTTTCGGCAGCGAGGAAGAAGAAGCTTTAGCCGAAAATGGCGACTCCACTAAGACCAAACGTCCGACGGATAATAAAACCAAAGAATACTACTTGGTTGACATTCCCTTTACCGATTCCCTCATAGCCCTATCGGACGACCGCATCATGAATGCCTATTTCAGAGCAGGTGCAGTTTATTACGAAGATTTAGAGAACCTCGACGAGGCAGTTAAGAATTATGAAGCACTGCTCCAGCGCTTTCCTCAGTCGGAAGTGACGCTATATACTTATTACAATCTGTATAAACTCTTCCGCGAAAAGGAAGACGAAGTAAATGCCAATCGTTACAAAACGAAGATTATTAACGAGTACCCCGAGAGTAATTACACTCAAATGTTTACGAATCCGAATTACTTACAGGATTTGGCCAGCAAAGCGGAAAAAGCTCGTGCTCTTTACGAATCGACCTTTCGTTCCTATCAAAACAAAGACTTTAAGACCGTTATCAAGAATGCTGAATCGGCCATCGCAATTTACCGCGATTCCGAATACCTGGCTCAATTCAAATACATGAAAGCCCTCTCGCATGGAGAGCTTGGCAAAGTGGATGATTTAATTGCAGGACTAGAGGATATTTTGGTCAATCATCCGAAAAGCGAAGTTAAAAATCCGGCACAGGAAATTATGAATCGTTTGGCGCAAGAAGAATCGTTGAAAGAAAGGGTTGCCTCTTTTGCCGAAAAACAAAAGAAAGAAGAAGTAAAGGAAGAGCCGGAAATCTATCAAGTTAAGAATAAGGCAACTCACACGTATGTTGTGGCGGTTCCGAACAAAAGCACCGACGTAAACCGAGTTAAATACGAGCTATCCAACTTTAACCTGGAATTCTTTTCGCTCAATCAGCTTAAAGTAAGCAGTGTGATTTTGAACGACGATTACCAAATCGTAACCGTGAAGAGCTTCGACAATGCTAAAGCCGGAATGGATTACTTCAAAACGATTGAGGTGAATCAAAGCTTTTTTGAAGAACTACCGGAAATGGATTACCAGCATTTTGTGATTCATACCGACAATTTCACCACCTTCTTTACCGACAAGGACATTGACCGCTACCTTCGCTTCTTCCAAAAAAATTATCCAAAAGATTAACGCGATTGGTTAATCGGCTCGAAACAGCGCTTCAAAACCGGGGGTGTAGTCAATCTCATAGTTCCCAAAGGAATCTTCGCTTATAAAGTATGCCTGAATATGAGGACGAGTTTCCAGAAACTTCAGGGCTTTTTCTTTTCCCATGACCATAAATGCCGTAGCTAAGGCATCGGCTTCCATCCCACTTTCACCCACTACGGTAGCACTGAGCAGACTGTGCTCTACCGGATAACCCGTTCGGGGATCGATGGTGTGCGAATATTTCACTCCATTTTCAATGTAAAACTTTCGGTAATTGCCAGAGGTGGCCAGCGCTAAATCGGTTAAGGATAAAACCGTTTGTATTTCACTTTTCACACTCAAGCTATCATCGATGGGTTTATTGAGTCCAATTTGCCATTTCTTCCCATCCGGATTAGTACCCTTGGTTTTTATTTCACCCCCAATTTCGACCATGTAATTTTGAATTCCTTCTTCCTCGAGGAAACGAGCTACCACATCGACCGAATATCCTTGTGCAATAGCATTTACATTCAACAGTACCGCATCGGATGCTTTGACCAGTTGATTCCCATTGATCGAAATCTGTCCGCAACCTGTAAACTGAAGTAGGCTATCGATTAATTGAGGAGTAATTGTTTCTTTGTTTTTAAAACCAAAACCCCAGGCATTTACAACCGGGGCGACGGTCATATCGAAAGCTCCTTCGGTTTCCCGGCAAATCCGAATCCCTGTTTCGACCACCTCCTGAAGCAAAGCATCCATCTCCGTACTGGTATTCTCGTTCAGAGCCGTTATTCTGGAGTCCTTTCGGTAAGTCGATAAACTCATATCAAACGCCAGCAAAAGAGAGTCGATAGCTCCTTTACGATTTTCACTTCCCTTGTAGGTTATCTGCCAGGTAGTGCCTTGAGCCAAGCCCATCAACTTGGTGTATTCTGGCCGATTGGCTTGTTGGCAATTACTTAACAAAGTCACAGAAACAAGGAAGAGCATCCATCGAAATAACCCCATAAGGCAAGCGTTTTAGTTGGGTAAAAACTATCGTATTAAGAATGCCCGATATTACGAAAAAGCGTAAACTCTACCTATCAAATCATATTTTTACCATGCTAACCGTTTTGTAATTCGGGAAAACTTATCTTTAACAGGTGAGTTGTATTAAGAACCGAAAACGATGAAAAACCTTGTACTCTTATTAGCGCTATTTTTTTGGAGTTTAAATAGCTTTTCTCAACAAATTCTCAGCGTGCATGGTGGCTACCTGCACAATATTTACAACACGACACAAGTAGATGACACTCACCTACTTACTCAATTTGATTACAAGGGTGGAGCTGTGCTGGGCGGCGAACTGAAATATTCGAACGATCGGGGAGTAAGCAATGTGTTCGGGCTCGATTATAGCCTGTCGGCCTTCGACTTTCGCTCGGAATGGGAGGAAAATAATACTTGGGGAAATTCCGACCTAAGCGTTCATTTTAATCAGCTTTTTGTGTCGTATTTAATGGAATACGAAACAGGAAATCGAATTCAATACTTTCTGAGCGCTGGTCCTGCTTTGGGTTGGATGGTTTACAACTCGATGCAAGGAACGATTAAGGAGTATGAATGGTACAGCACTCCCGATGGACCCGAAGCATTCGAGCGGGTGTGGGATGGAGCGGGTTATGCCAATCAACAGATGTCGTACGGAGTGCTTAGTGTGATGGCCCGAACCGGATTCACCTTCCGCATCGATCGGGACATGTCCTTTAAAATATTAGCCGGAATTCGAGCCGACCTAAATAATAATCCACAGGAGAAATTCGATATTGCAGCAAATCGATCCCTCAATCAATTGATTTATCTCCATTTTTCGGCCGGCATAACCTACGACCTGGGAAATGTACTTAAATGGGAAACGGAAGAATAAACTAGAATGATTGCCACGCGCCCGGAGTCGCGCGGCAGTTCGTTGTTGATGGCTTTCGCCAAAGTAGCCACGCGACCGGGTCGCGCGGCGGTTTCGTTGTTGATGGCTTTCGCCTCTTTGCCAAGTCGCCCAAGTCATCGCGCTTCAAGGGCGCTAAGGTTTAAAAGAACGCAAAGGTTTAAAAGAACGCAAAGGTTCACGCAAAGAGCGCAGAGGTTCACGCAAAGAGCGCAGAGGTTCACGCAATGACCGCAGAGGTTCACGCAATGACCGCAGAGGATCCGCAAAGGACGCAGAGTTTTTCCTTGAACTGGAAAGAAGCCACGCGCCATGAGTCGCGCGGCAGTTCGTTGTTGATGGCTTTCGCCAAAGTAGCCACGCGACCGGAGTCGCGCGGCAGTTCGTTGTTGCTGGCTTTCGCCTCTTTGCCAAGTCGCCCAAGTCGCTCCCTCGCTTCAAGGGCGCTAAGGTTTAAAAGAGCGCAAAGGTTCACGCAAAGAACGCAAAGGTTCACGCAAAGAGCGCAGAGTTTTTCCTTGAACTGGAAAGAAGCCACGCGCCATGAGTCGCGCGGCAGTTCGTTGTTGATGGCTTTCGCCAAAGAAGCCACGCGCCATGAGTCGCGCGGCAGTTCGTTGTTGCTGGCTTCCGCCATCGACGCAAATTCCTTAAAAAAAAGAAAGCTGAAAACGGCCATTGGGCAGCTTTCAGCTTTTCTTATAATGGGTGTGGTTCTCTTAGAAACTCTTACTTAGTACAATTTTGGATACTTCACCGGATTCGATTCGTGCATCATCTGATAAACACTTTCGAAAACATCCTCAGCATTTGGATTTGAGAAGTAGTCGCCATCGGTAGCATAAGCAGGACGGTGTTCCTGAGCGGCCAAGGTTCGAGGCTCAGCATCGAGATGGTAGAAAGCACCCTGTTCTTCGAGTACTTTTTGCATCATGAAAGCAGTACCACCTCCAGGGACATCTTCGTCGAAGAAGAGCACCCTACCGGTCTTTTTGATGGAATCCAGTATCATGTGATTCACATCGAAAGGCAATAAGGTTTGAACGTCGATTAATTCAACCGAAATATTGAATTCTTTCAATTGTTCAACTGCATCCTGAGCAATTCTTACGCAAGAACCATAAGTAACCACGGTTACATCTTTACCTTCGTGCATAATTTCCGGAACGCCCAATGGAATACGGTACTCACCAATATTATCCGGACGAACTTCTTTCAAACGATAACCATTCAATGGTTCAATCACTAAGGCTGGATCTTCGCCTTGAAGCAGAGTGTTGTAGAAACCGGCAGCCTGTGTCATGTTGCGAGGTACGCAAACGTAAACACCACGAATGGAATTAATTACCATGCTCAAAGGAGACCCGGAATGCCAGATTCCTTCTAATCGGTGACCACGAGTACTTACAATGATTGGAATTTTTTGTCCTCCAACAGTACGATAATGAGTCGTTGCAAGGTCGTCGCTCATGGTTTGAAGTGCGTACAAGAGATAATCGAAATACTGAATTTCGGTAATCGGACGCAAACCTCTTAAGGCTAATCCCATTCCTTGTCCCATGATGGTATTTTCACGGATTCCGGTATCCATCACGCGCAATTCGCCATACTTTTGCTGAAGTCCTTCGAGCGATTGGTTCACACCACCAATCTTTCCGGCATCTTCGCCAAAAATGACCACTTTGGGATTATTGGCAAAAATGTAATCCCAATTGTCGCGCAGCACTTCACGACCGGCAACCAATGGAGAGTTCTCGGTGAAAACAGGTTTTACTCCTTCCACTTTCAAGGCAGAAGTTTCGTCTTCGACATATAATTTGCTGTTGTAACGAACTCGATTGTCTTCATAGTTGCGTTCGAGCCATTCACTCAAATCGGATTGAAGTTTTTCGCGAATATTGCAATCCAGGCAGACGTGACGCAGCACTTTTTTAGCAGCAGAGAAGTTATCGCGGCGAATGGGAGAGATAATTTTTTTCAATTCGGCTACGACCATTCCAGCTTTATCGACACCTTCGCGTTTGCAACGGCAAGAGCGATTTTCCATGATGCTGATTAGGTTTTTGCGTTCGGCTTCGATGGGTGCCTTAAATTTCTCCCAAGCTTCTTTACGAGCTTTTTTAGTACGATCCATCGATTCTTTTTCGACTTGATCTAGTTCTTCGACGGTTGCAATTCCTTCGGCTAAAATCCATTCGCGCATTTTCCGAATCGGGTCGAAATCGATTTCCCATTGAAGACGTTCTTCCGTCTTATAGCGTTCGTGCGAACCTGAGGTGGAGTGCCCTTGAGGCTGAGAAACTTCGGTAACGTGAATAGCGACCGGAACATGCTCGGTTCTACATTTGCCAATCGCTTCCTGATAGGTAGCAACCAGGGATGGATAATCCCAACCTTTCACTTTGTAAATCTCGTATCCTTGTCCGTCTTCGTCGGTTTGAAATCCTTTTAAAAGAGCAGAAATATTCTGTTTCGTTGTTTGATATTTTTGAGGAACGGAAATACCGTATCCATCGTCCCAAATAGAAATGGCCATGGGAACTTGCAGCACCCCGGCAGCATTGATTGTTTCCCAGAAATGACCTTCGGAAGTACTAGCGTCGCCAATAGAACCAAAAGCTACTTCATTTCCTTGGTTGGATAGGGTGCTGTATTGATGCAATTCTTTATTCTCGCGGAATAATTTCGAGGCCCAGGCTAAACCGAGTAAGCGGGGCATTTGACCAGCTGTGGGAGAAATATCGGCCGAGGTATTTGGCTGTTTCGTTAAATCTTTCCAGCTTCCATCCGGATTGATGGAACGGCTACCAAAGTGGTTATTAAAAGAACGGCCACCATTACTTGGACTTAATTCGGCATTGGTTTCACCATACAGTTGGTAGAAAAATTCTTCGGGTGAGAAAAGCCCTACAGCCATCATCCAAGTTTGGTCGCGGTAATAACCCGAGCGCCAATCGCCATTTTGAAATGTTTTTGCTAAGGCTATTTGAGCCACCTCTTTTCCGTCGCCAAAAATCCCAAATTTAGCCTTACCGGTGAGAACCTCTTTACGACCAATCACAGAACAATTCCTACTTACATTTGCAAGGTAGTAATCGGCCATGACCTCCTTCTTGTAATTCTCATCGATTTTTTTTGCCTTTTTAGTTGACATATGATTGATTTTTAGTGTTAAAACCCTTAAAAAATTTGAAGGGCAAAGATGTAAATTTTGAAAGCATTCTACACCTTATGGATTTTAAAATTGCTTAACTCCCAAACATACACCTGTAATGAATGTTCATAAAAGATGGCTTTTTTATCCCCCTACTTTCCTGCACACGCCAACAGCCCTAAACCTTACCTGAAAAACATGTCGTAAAATAGCTCCAATTTCCTGTATTGCCGATTCTTCTATAAGCTTTTACGATTAGTTTTGTATGGATAAATTTCATGCTATGCAATTACTCGTATTCCTTGGTATCACCATTGCTTTTGTCGCCCTTATTTTTCTGGGCCTCGCAGTTAAAATCCTGTTTAAAAAAGACGGTGAATTCCCGGAACATCGGATTGGTCATAACCGTTTGATGCGAAAGAAAAAAGTGTACTGCGTTAAAACACAGGATGTAATAGAGCGAAAGCAATACTACAAGCGCCTCAAAGCTGCTGCCGAAGAGCAACGATTAATTATGCAAAACATTCCCATCGACGACGAGGATTTGCCCTCTAAAACCGACTACCGGAACCTTCGGCTCGCCGAATCCTAAGCAACACTGAACCGAAATCATCCTCCTTTGTTAGAACTTTAAATAATACTATTGAATCTTTTATTCCGAAAAACTCATCGTATGTATATCAAACTGCTTTTATTCGCTCTAGGCCTAATGACGCTGGCTCTTTCAGGACTCGCTTTAAAATTATTCTTCTCCAAAAAGGGAATCTCTGGCGGAAGTTGCCAGGCGGCTGCCGACTTAGGAGACGATCGCGTTGCTTGTGGCTGCGGAACTGATTCCTGCAGCACGAACTAATTGGTATTTTAATCCATAAAAAAACGGTAAACCGATGAATGGGTTTACCGTTTTTTTTATGCTATCCCGCAGACGGAATAGAGAAACTAAGCAGCGATTATTGAACGATGAGTTTGCGGGTTATTGTCCCCCACTCTGTTTCGACTTTGATAAAATAAACCCCAGCCGCCAACTCTCCAAAACCTTGCAAGGCAAGTTGATTATTTCCGGGGAGTAGAGCAGTATGCATCGAACGAATCAGTCCGGCTTGCAGGCTCATTAAATGCACTATAGCAGCACCAGCCGACGGACTAATCATTTCAACGGTACCGTCGCCATGAGTTGGGTTGGGGTAAACTCGAACTTGAAAATCGGTATCTAACACTTCATCGGCCGAAAGCGTAATCCCCAAATTAATGTGATCGAGGAAGAAGTTATTCCCTTGGCTACTAATCATCTGAAATTTAAGCTGAAAAGAGCCTCCGGCATCGACATTGGCCGTGAGATCGCGTTCTACATGAATCCATTCCTCGTTGGAAGGTACAAAATTGAACCAGGTAACTTCTCCTCCTGTGGATGAAAGGAAATACCCGCTTCGCAGGAATCGCACCTGCCAGGTTTTACCACAATCTTTGGAGATAAAGAGGATAAATTCATCATCCGACTCTTCAAATGCTTGCGCGTATGCATAATCAAAACTGAGTTGAACACTTTCGGTATTTTCCGGCAAGAAGATTTGAGGTGAAAGCAGCGTACTTTTCGCTCCCTCTTCGTTGTAGGAATTTCGGACAACAAGTGCACCTACCGCATCGGAACCGACGGTAGAGGTGTATTCCCAACCTACATTTCCGCTTTGTTCCAGAATCCAATTGGATCCGGACCAATCGGAGAATCGTGGAAATTGACCGGGAGTAAAGTTTTCTGTTAAAGGAGGTTGAATAGAGGGATCTTGAGTAATTACCTGAATAAAATCCTGTTTGATAAGCGAATCGACGCCCATCTGGTTAATCACTTTTAATTGCACCGGATATTCGCCGGGGTTTTCGTAAAGCACAAAAGGATTTTGCTCGTTGGAAAATTCAGGTGTCCCGCCGGGAAAATACCATTCAAAAGTTCCAACCTCTCCATTGAAAGAGAGTTCAAATACCTGCACTTCTTCTCCGGGGCAAATAATCCGACGGGGAGCATAAAAGTCGGCTTGTGCGATACAAGGCTGAGCCTGATAAAAAGGATGGGTTCCGGTTTCAAAGAGATTGCTTTCCTGCCATAAGCTATTCCGCTCGCTAATCGATGAGGCCAATGCAGCCTGCATCCTGGCACCCTGACCATGGGTAAACATTCTCGTGCAATAAGAATATTCCATGAAATTCTGCACATTATCGAGCGATCCACAGGTAACTGCCGACAAATTACAGCTAGTATGTCCGATGGTTAGTGGAGTATCTTCTACCCCATCGTCGATATTACAGTTATCGGCAAGACCCGGTTCGTTGGAATTACCCCAAGGATGAGCTAAGTTCAAATAATGTCCGACTTCGTGAGTAAGTGTGTGGCTCCGATTAAGCGAAGAAGTTCCGATTCCACCCACATAATCGTGTCGAATCACAATTCCATCCCGATCAGGACCAATACCTGGGTAGTAAGAATATCCTGCCGCGCCGGATGCGATTGAACCAACGACCCAAATATTCAAATAACTACCTCGTGGCCAGCGCGAAAAATCCTTTAGATCGTCGCTACCTGCATACGCTAAATCGGTATAAACCCGAACAATTCCTTCGGTGCAATTTCCTTGAGGATCGAGTTTAGCCAAGCGAAATTCAATTTCGGAATCGGTAGCAAGGGGTTTAAACGCATTGATAATAATACTGGTATCGGGGTTTTTACGACGAAAGTCCTGATTCAGGATTTCGACTGCGTTGAGGATTTGCTCTTTGCTAATATTTTCTTCGCCATAAGCATGCATCACATGAAAGACGACAGGAATAATTCTCAGGCCTTCGTTAACCTGACGCGTTTGAATATACTCACGAGTAAAAGCTTCGAGTTCCTGATGACGATAATAGACAGATGAATCCTCCTGAATTGCTTCTTCCCAACGATGATGTTGGTCGCAAAGGTGATCGGCCTGAGATAAGCCTACGGTAGGAAATAGGACAGATAGAAAAAGAATGAAAAAAATACTGGATAATAATCGTTGCATGTAAATTAATTTGAAGCCGGGACATTCCGGCAAGTACATCTTAGATGCACAAATATAAAACGGTTGACATTAATAAACTGAAAAACACTGAGAAAAGCAAAAATGTTTATCAGCCTATTTCCTCAATTCGAAGTTTTGACCTAAGTACACTTTCCGAACGTGTTCGTCTTCCGAGAGTTCTTCGGCTGTTCCCGATTTAAGCACCGAGCCTTCAAAAAGGAGGTAAGCACGATCGGTAATAGAGAGGGTTTCATGCACATTATGATCGGTGATAAGGATACCGATATTTTTTTCGCGTAGCTTACTGATGATTTGCTGAATATCCTCTACCGCAATGGGGTCGACACCGGCGAATGGTTCATCGAGCAAGATGAATTTAGGATTGAGGGCGAGAGCACGTGCAATTTCCGTTCTCCGCCGTTCTCCGCCGGAAAGTTGAATCCCGAGACTTTTTCGGATTTTTTCCAATCCAAATTCCTGAATCAATCGTTCGGTGGTTTCGATTTGTTCTGCTTTGGGGAGATTGGTCATTTCGAGTACCGAAAAGATATTGTCTTCTACACTTAGTTTTCGAAAAACAGAGGCCTCTTGAGCAAGATAGCCTAAACCCCGTTGAGCTCTCCGGTAAACCGGCTCTCCGGTAATATCGATATCGTCCATATAGATACTGCCGGAAAAAGGTTTTATCAAGCCCACAATCATATAGAAGCTAGTGGTTTTACCGGCTCCGTTTGGACCGAGCAAACCAACAATCTCACCCTGATTGACTTCGATGGAAACTCCTTTTACAACGGTACGTTTCTTATACTTCTTTACAATATTTTCAGCTCGTAGCAACATATCTTTTTGAATTAAGTCAATCCTTCGGCTTCCAGCATGCGTTTGCGTTCAATCCGGCGAGTTATTTTAATACTCACTTCGTATAAAATGACCAAGGGAATACCCACCAGCAATTGACTAAACACATCGGGAGGGGTAATAATTGCCGAGAGGAGCAGAATTACGATGATCGAATGCCGGCGATATTTCCGAAGGAATTCGGCGCTTACCAATCCGATTTTAGCTAGAAAGTAAACCATAACGGGCAGTTCGAATACGATACCGGCAGCCAGAACCACCGAACTTAAGGTCGAGATATAGGAGTTGAGATTAATTTCGTTGGCTACCGAAGAACTCACTTGATAGGAGCCTAAGAAATGAATAGTAAGCGGAGTAATGAGGTAATAGCCAAAAAGGACACCCGCCATAAACAGACCAGAGGTATAAAAAATGGCTCCTCTGCTATGTTTCACTTCTTTATCGTAAAGAGCAGGTTTGATGAAACGCCACATTTCCCAGAACACATAAGGAAACGCCAGCACTAAGCCGAGCAAGAGTGAAATTCGGATATGCGTTGAAAACTGTCCGGCCATGTTAATATTGTATATCTCGAGGGGTTCGGTATTGATACAGAGTAAAGTGGGCGAAACGGTAATAGAAAGCCAAGCAAGGCCTTTACTCATTAGCGCTCCTGCTTCGCAAAGCATCCGATTGGTCCAAAATCCGGCTTCTTTGGGAGCGAAAATAATTTCCTCAAAAATATAATCGCTGAAAAGGAATACCACTATTGCCAGAAGGACGACAGCCAGAACCGCACGCATCAGGTGCCACCGAAGCACTTCCAGATGATCGAGAAAAGTCATTTCGACTTGTTCATTCAAATTTTGTCGGGCCATAAATGCAAATTAAATAATCCCTTCGCGTAAGATATCGTGTAAGTGGATCATTCCCTGATAACCACTTTCATTCCGAACGATTAGCTGCGTAATTTTGTTTTTCTCCATAAGCTGATAAGCCTTTACAGCCAGGTCGTCGGGTTGAACCGATTTGGGGTTCAGGCTCATTAGGTCCGATGCTTTTAGATGCGAAAAATCTTCGTATTTTTCCAACATACGGCGAATATCGCCATCGGTTATAATTCCTAGTAGCTCCCCGTTTTTATTTAAAACAACGGTAGCTCCCAATCGCTTACCCGATATTTCCATAATCACCTTGCGAACAGAATCGGATTCACTCACTTGCGGCACAGGGTTCACTTTATAAATATCGCCGACCGTCATGTATAATTTTTTGCCCAGAGAACCTCCCGGATGGAAGCGAGCGAAATCAACATCGGAAAATCCTTTTAGATGGAGCAGGCAAACGGCAAGAGCATCGCCCATCACCAATTGAGCCGTAGTAGAAGAAGTAGGGGCTAAGTTATTAGGGCAAGCTTCCCGTTCAACAAAGGAGTTAATTACGGAATCGGCCTGATCGGCCAGGTAGGAGTCGGTATTGCCCACCAGAGCAATAACCGGGTTCCCCAAATTTTTAATGAGCGGAATAAGCACTTTTATTTCGGGAGTATTGCCCGATTTCGAGATACAGATAACGACATCTTCCGGACGAATGATACCCAGATCGCCGTGAATGGCATCGGCTGCATGCATAAAGATGGCCGAGGTTCCGGTCGAATTCATGGTAGCCACCATTTTTTGAGCGATGTTGGCACTTTTTCCTATACCACTAATAATGACCCTTCCTTTAGCGTTCAGAATAATGTTAACCGAATCGACAAAGCCTTGATCGAGCAGATTTTTCAAATTTTGCACTGCTTCTGCTTCTGCCTGAATTGTATTTTGAGCGATGGCAAGAATTTCCTCTTCCTTACCTACTGAAATATGCGCTAATTCACTATTCATAAACCTGATTATGTGGAGTTTTGGCAGGAGTCTTAACAATCGTTAAGAGCCCACGAAATGGCAAAAGTAAGATTTATCTTTATGTCCCGTTTTAAAATTTGCTATTTAGGTATTTGTTAATTACTTTTATAAGGGGTATGAAATCAGACCGAGCTTCCACAGCGAGCATCCAATTCATTCCCCATTTATTTTGAATCTTTAGTCAATCATAAACATCAATCTTCCTCCATGGCCGAAGTTGTTGAATATCCAGTCTTGGACACCTTAAAACGCTATTTTGGATTTACCAGTTTCAAGGGATTGCAAGAGCCCATCATAGAAAATGTTTTACAGGGGAACGACACTTTTGTATTAATGCCAACAGGTGGTGGCAAATCCTTATGCTATCAGCTCCCATCACTACTTCTCGAGGGAACTGCCATTGTCATTTCGCCCCTCATCGCATTGATGAAGAATCAGGTCGATGCAATGCGTGGTTTTAGCTCGGAAGATGGAGTTGCTCATTTCATGAATTCCTCGCTCACTAAATCGGCTATCATCAAGGTGAGAGAAGATGTTATGATGGGCAAGACCAAGCTGCTTTACGTAGCACCTGAATCGCTTACGAAACAAGAGAACATCGATTTTTTAAAGAAGATTCAAATCTCCTTTTATGCAATCGACGAAGCGCATTGCATTTCGGAATGGGGGCATGATTTTCGACCGGAGTACCGAAGAATTCGTCCTATCGTGAATGAAATAGGACGAGCTCCTATCATTGCTCTTACTGCAACTGCCACCCCAAAAGTACAACACGATATCCAGAAAAACCTGGGAATGCTCGATGCCGAGGTTTTCAAATCCTCTTTCAATCGCGACAACCTGTACTACGAGATCCGACCTAAAGTAAATACCGAGAAAGAAATCATCAAGTACATTAAGAACAATTCCGGGAAAAGTGGAATCATTTACTGCCTGAGCCGAAAAAAAGTAGAAGAACTGGCTGAGACTTTAGTGGTTAATGGAATCAAAGCACTACCCTACCACGCCGGAATCGATTCCGCCACACGGTCAACTAATCAGGATAAGTTCCTCATGGAGGATGTGGATGTGATTGTAGCTACCATTGCTTTTGGAATGGGAATCGACAAACCCGACGTTCGGTTTGTGATTCACTACGACATACCCAAAAGCCTCGAAGGGTATTATCAGGAAACGGGGCGATCGGGTCGCGACGGTGGCGAAGGACAATGCATCACTTTTTACTCGTATAAAGACATTCAGAAACTGGAAAAATTCACTCAGGGGAAACCGGTTGCTGAGCAAGAAATCGGCAAACAGCTGCTCCTAGAAACGGTTGCTTATGCTGAATCGTCGATTTGTCGTCGAAAAATCCTGCTTCATTATTTTGGCGAAGAATACCATCAGGAGAATTGCGGTAATTGCGACAATTGCCTTAATCCCAAAACCAAGTTCGAAGGGAAAGACGATGTGATTTTAGCCTTAGAAACCATTCTGGCAGTAAAAGAGAAGTTCAAAGCCGACCATGTTGCCCATGTTCTAACCGGCAATATCACCGCAGCCGTAAAATCCTACCGCCACCATACCCTCGAAGAATTTGGAATGGGTCGGGAAAAAGAAGTCAAATTTTGGAATGCAGTTTTTCGTCAGGCTATGGTTGCCGGCTTTATCGATAAAGATATCGAAAATTATGGCTTACTCCGGGTTACTCCGAAAGGGAGGGAATTTTTGAACAAGCCTCACTCTTTCATGCTAACTCAGGATCACGATTTTGAAGAATCGGATGAAAACCCCGACAACAAATCAGCGGGTACCGGTTCGGTCGATCCGGCCTTGCTTGCCATGCTGAAAGACCTGAGAAAACAAACTGCCAAAAAGCTGAATCTACCTCCATTTGTGATATTTCAGGACCCATCGCTGGAGGAAATGTCGACACAATATCCAATCACCCTGGAGGAGCTCACCAAGATTTCTGGAGTTGGAACCGGCAAAGCACAACGCTACGGCAAGGAGTTTATTGAACTCATAAAAAAACACGTAGATGAAAACGAGATTGAACGTCCTCAGGATATGGTCGTTAAATCGATTGTAAATAAATCCGGCTTAAAAGTTTTTATCATCCAGAGCATCGACCGAAAAATGCCCTTGGAAGATATAGCCAGTGCAAAAGGATTGGATATGATTGAACTCATTGAGGAGATTGAATCCATTGTGAACTCGGGCACACGGATCAACATCAACTATTACATCGACGAAGCCATCGACGAAGATAAAGCAGAGGATATTTACGAATACTTCCGCGAAGAAGCTGAAACGGAATCGATCGAAGCTGCGTTAAACGAGCTGGGAGAAGATCAATACAGCGAAGAAGAAATACGACTGATACGCATCAAGTTTATGTCGGAGCTGGGTAATTAACCCGGCTCTATTATTTTACAAACAAGAGCTTGGTAACCGCGGTTTTCGACCCATCGAAATTAGTCATATACACCAAATAAACTCCTGTAGCCACTTTATTTCCGGAAAAATCGCGACCATCCCAAATCGCCTGTCCTCCAAGCGATTCTGTTGAAAAAACCACATTACCAGCTATGTCGGTAATCTTCGCTTGCGTTTGTTCAATCGTTCCCTTGATCACAATGTTTCCTTCGTAGTTTGGGCGTACCGGGTTTGGGTAAACACTTACCTGAGTAAAGTTCAATTCAGGTTCGGTAGCAAAACCACGATAAGAGGAAATCCCTTTATCGCTTGCAATAAACACTTCGCCGCTTTGAGGGTCGATGGCCAATTGTAAAATGGTATTCGAAAGAAGCGGAGAGTTGGCAGTAGTAAATTGCTCGAGCTGCGTGGTTCCATCGGCCGACATTAACACGACTCCGCCAGATTGCGTACCGAACCATTTCCGATTAGCTCCATCGATTGCAATTGCATTGATGGTTTCGGTTCCCAGCAAAGGTTGAGGAGTTCCATCGAGATTAACAATAATCCGATTTGCCTGAAAACTGGCTTCAGTAAAAACCGACCAGGTAGCATAATACACCAGCACACCTTGATTTGTCCCAATCCAGAGTAACCCATCCCGATCAACCGCCAGGGAGAAAATATCGTTAACCACTTCGCCCTCCTCGTTCCGAACAGTAATCTTTTTGTATTCGTCGTCGGTTAAATCGCTTGGCGTACCCGAGTCGTTTAGCACAAACAATCCTTCGCCGGCAGGAAGAATGACCCATTTAAAATTGTTCGAGTCGATTACTACCCGACCGGTCTGACTGCGACTAGTGGTTCCACCGTAAGGCAGAGCAGTCCATTCACCATCGGGCGACACCACCGAAAGGATGTTATCCACGGCTGCATTCGAAATCCACAAGTACCCGTTGCGGTCGTAGGCCATTCCTCCGATTCGAACATAAAATCCGGGAAGGATCGATTGCAAGGTGCTGTTCGTATCATTGTACACTTCGACGAGTTCATCGTTACGAAACTCCAACAGACCGCAACCCCACGAGCCGGCAAACACATGTGTCGGATCGTTTGGATCGACAATGATTTCGGTCAGGTCGAACAGGTAATCGGGAAAATTTGCTTGGAGATCTCGATTGAAATTGGTCCACCAGCCGTCCTTGTAGGTATAAAACCCGGCGTTGGAGTAGGTTTGAGTGAGCGACTGGTCTTTACTTCCTCCGGCTACATACAAAGTGTTATTTCCGAAGGCAAAATTGAAGGCCGATTCGCGAAATGGGCCATTGGGCAAAATCGAAACGGCATGCCAGGGTTCGTTGCTCCGAACCAGTCCGTTTCGTCGGTCGGCAATCCAATAGAACCCTTCGCTATCGCGAATGGAGGAAAAAGCATCCATCGTTCCGAAATTGTACTGATACAGGAGGTACACACGTTCCAAATCCCGGTTAAATCCTTCTACACTTAAAGCACGAGTAAGCATTAACATTTCGTCGTCGGCCCAAATTCTCCGATAATTGGAAGGTTCATAGAAATCCGGAACGATCCAATTCCCGTCGCGATATTGAAAAAGTTGATCCGGATTTGAATCGACGCCCTCTAGTAGGACAAATAAATCCTCGTTGAATTCCAATAGTTGCGAATAAGTACCATTGGGGTCCGGGAGGTTATTCCATTTCGACCAACGCGCGTAATCGGCAAGGAAAGGGTCGTTTACCCCTGCACGAAAAATGCCTTTTTCGGTAGCCGCAAAAAGGGTATCGTTCTTTACTAAAATATCGAATACATTCGTTTTGGTTCCTTCTTCACCTATTAAATAGGTATCCTGAATCTCTTCGCGTTCCGGGTCGAACACCACAATCCCAAAACCACAAGCCAGGTAAACGCGGTCTTCCCAGGTATAAATACGATTAATGGTTTTATTCCCGGCCATAATTTTATTGCGGATATCCGGAACGTTTACGATGGTACTCCCTTTAATCAGGTCGATGTTGGAGTTGGTATAAGCTACGATAAGTGCTTCGAAGGAATCGAGATAAAAGATGGTGGAAACCCCTACATCGGAAAGTCCTTGAATACGGGTAATTTTTTCCAGCGAATTATCTGTTTTATCGAAAAAGAAAAGTCCCTGATCGGTTGCACAGTATATTTTATCGCCCGCATCGACAACCTCTTTTGCTTGATAATAGGGCAAATGTTCATTCCAATATCCGGGTTGTAACTGAGCCTCCGACCTGCTCAATAACAGCATGAAAAACAGCAAAAAAAGGAGTGTCCCCGGAAAACAATTTCTCATAATAACAGGTTGTTAATAACATTGATAAAATTGGGTAGAAAGATTTACTTTGCACCCGCAAATTAAAACAATAAAAAATGGAAATTCTTGTGAACGAAGGCATCAATTACAAAGTAAAAGACATTAGCCTTGCGGAATTCGGACGAAAAGAGATTGAATTAGCAGAGCGCGAAATGCCGGGCTTAATGGCGATTCGCGAAAAATATTCTAAAGAGAAACCCCTGAAAGGCGCTCGTATTACCGGGAGCTTGCACATGACCATTCAAACCGCCGTGTTGATTGAAACCTTGGTCGAATTGGGAGCCACGGTTCGCTGGGCCAGTTGTAATATTTTCTCCACTCAGGATCATGCCGCCGCAGCCATTGCAGCAGCAGGCATTCCCGTTTTTGCCTGGAAAGGCGAAACGCTCGAAGAGTATTGGTGGTGTACTGCTCAAGCTTTAAGCTTCCCCAATGGGCAAGGACCAAACCTGATTGTGGACGATGGAGGCGACGCCACTCTTATGATTCATCTGGGTTATAAAGCAGAAGAGAATCCTTCCATTCTGGATAAAACTCCGGAAACTCTGGAAGAAGAAATGATTCTGAATCAATTGAAAAAAATATTGGCCGAAGACGATACCAAGTGGCATCGGGCAGTGAAAGAACTGAAAGGTGTTTCGGAAGAAACTACTACAGGCGTACATCGATTATACCAAATGGTAGAAAAAGGTGAACTCTTGTTCCCCGCTATCAATGTAAACGACTCCGTTACCAAATCGAAATTCGATAACCTTTACGGTTGCCGTGAATCGCTGGCCGATGGGATCAAACGAGCCACCGATGTAATGCTTGCCGGAAAAGTAGTCGTTGTTTGTGGTTATGGCGATGTAGGAAAAGGATGTGCTCATAGCATGCGTTCCTACGGTTCGCGAGTAATCGTTACCGAAATCGATCCTATTTGTGCTTTACAAGCCGCCATGGAAGGATTCGAAGTAAAAACCGTTGAAGATGCTCTTGCTGAAGGAAATATTTTTGTTACAGCCACTGGCAACAAAGACGTAATCACGACCGAGCACATGTCGAAGATGAAAGATCAAGCAATTGTCTGTAATATCGGTCATTTCGACAATGAGATTCAGGTAGAGAAACTGGATAAAATGGAAGGTGTTCGCAAACGCAACATCAAACCACAAGTCGATCAGTATTTCTTCCCGAATGGAAACTCCATTCTTTTACTAGCCGAAGGTCGTCTGGTGAATTTAGGCTGCGCTACCGGTCATCCAAGTTTCGTCATGTCGAACAGTTTTGCCAACCAAACCCTGGCTCAAATCGATTTATGGCAAAAAGATTACGAAATCGATGTGTATCGTTTGCCGAAATACCTCGACGAAGAGGTTGCTCGTCTTCACCTCGAACAAATTGGCGTTAAGCTAACTACTTTAACGCCCGATCAAGCCGCTTACATAGGAGTAACCAACGAAGGTCCGTTCAAACCCGAACACTACCGATACTAACAGACCTTTTTAGGTCGTAAAGGGAGATTGTCCATTTAGGGCAATCTCCTTTTTTGTCTTTAACCTATTAATTTTCAGCCATGCCCAGAATCCTCATTGTCCTGCTCGTAATTTTCGGAGTGTATGTGGGTTTACGCTACTTATTCCGATTGGCTCTTCCTTTTTTAATGCGTTATTGGATTAAGAAGATGGGCGGACCGGGAAATTTCAATCCATTTCAACCCAATCATTTCAACCCTCCCAAAAAGGAAGGCGAAGTGACCATCGAAACCAAGCCCCGCAAAAACAAATCGAAATCCCAAGAGGGAGAATACACCGATTTCGAAGAAATTAAATAAGACTTTTTTATCAAAACCTTCCTTAAACTACTCGCATGCATTTATCCCACACCCGGTCGTCTAACCTAATCGTATTCTTAACAGGGATTCTTCTTCTCCTAAACAATCCGCTTAAAGCTCAAGATATAAGCGACCTAACTTTTGGGACCGATACTACACTCGATGTAATTAGCTGGAATATTGAGTGGTTTCCTAAAAACGGGGCGCAAACCTTGAACGAAGTTGCGGAGATTATTGAAGCGCTCGATGTGGATTTAATCGCCATGCAAGAGCTCGATGTGGAAAGTGAGTTAGAAGCGCTGAAACTCCTGCTGAATGGATGGGAAATTTACTACAATGCCAGCGAATACCTTACGCTCGCTTACCTCTATCGGCCTGAGTCATTTGAAAACATTAACATCCACACCATTTTAAGTTCCTATTCACGGGAACTTCCGCGCCGACCCTTGGTTTTTGATGCCGAGTATCGCGGAAACCGGGTAGTGGTTATCAACAATCATTGGAAGTGCTGCGGCGATGGCTATTTGGATTCCAATGACGAATGGGACGAAGAAACCCGGCGAAGAGATGCTTCAATCCTCATCGATCAATACATACAGGATTATTATCCTAACGAAAAGGTAATCGTCTTGGGCGATTTCAACGATAATTTAATCGATGCGACGCAACACAATGTCTTCCAGAATTTCCTGAATTCACCCTCCGAATACCATTTTGTCGATTATGCAATTGCGAGTGGAAGCAGTTCCGATTGGTCTTATCCGTCGTGGCCTTCCCACCTCGATCATATTCTGATAACCAATGAATTATTCGAAGCCTTCGAAGCTCCGGGAGGCTCAGTAGCCTGCCTGGCTATCGACGATTATTATCCGGGTGGCTGGAATTATTACGATAGCTATGTCTCCGATCACCGTCCGGTAGGAGTACGGCTCGTTCTTCCAGAGCAACTATCGCTAACCGAAACAGCAGGCAGGAAAATGAGCATTTATCCAAACCCGGTGGTTTCAGGGAACACCCTTCACCTTGAATCTAGTGTTCGATTATCATCCCTACGCCTCATCGACCTAAGTGGACGTTCACTGCTCGATCAGATCCCAATTCAAAAACGGGAAGTAGCCATTCCAACCGACGAACTGGCTCCAGGACTTTACACGATCGAGGCTATCTTGGAAAATGGAGAGCGACATTTTTCGAAGGTTCAGGTTTTAAAACCCTAGCAAGAATAGATCCTGTCGGTTTTCGAAATTCAACTCGGAATCGCTTCTAGAAAAAATACTAAGCTGACTTATTTCACCTTGCACAGGATGGATATTCCATTACATTTGTAAGTAGTTTTACTAATTAGCTCATGCTTATTTATTTAGCCTAATATTCACTTTCCGTCATGAAAAACCGTTCGACTATGATTTGGGGTATTATTTTTTTGGTGATTGGGTTGGGTTTGATTTTGAAAGTAGTGTTTCAAATCGACCTGCCTATTTTTAAAATTCTGATTGCTGCCTTTTTCATTTACATTGGCATTAAAGTTTTAATCGGCGACTCGTTTACCTGGCGAGCGACGAAAACCGAATCGTCGGTCATTTTTGCCGAGGGTAACTTCTCATCGTCCGATGGATTGCAAAAAGAATACAATGCTATTTTTGGGAAGATTGAACTCGATATGCGAAATGTCGATTTAAGTTCCGGCAACAAAAAAGTAACAGTGAATGCTGTTTTCGGAGCAGCCGAGATTTACATCGACAAAAATATCCCTTATAAAGTAAAATCCGACGTTGCATTTGGAGGAGCTCGCCTTCCCGACGGAAGCACTGGAGGCTTTGGAAGCAGTTCTTACAACAGCGATTCCTTGAAAAGCGACCAGAATTATCTGTACATCGAAGCGAATGCGGTGTTTGGCAGTATTGAAATCAAACCCATCGAAGTTCATCCTCCTCAACCATCAGAATAACCCCTACTATGACCAAAAACCTTCGAACGATTCTCCTGATTATTGGAGCAATTCTCTTAGGAGCTGCCCTGTGGTATTTAAAATCCATTGTATTCTACCTCATCACAGCAGCCATTATTACTATCATCGGGCAACCCATCTTGAGCTTATTGAGCAAGATTCGCGTGAAGGATTATCGTCTATCCAATGGAATCAAAGCACTTCTAACCCTGACCGCGCTTTACGCATTGGTTTTTAGCCTATTCCGGATTTTCGTTCCCATGCTGGTGAGTCAAGCTCAAGCACTATCGGAGACCGATGTTAACCAACTAACCGAGAACCTCGGTCCTCCCATCGATTGGGTTAATCGACAGCTAGCGCTTTTTCAGCCCGAGGTAACCGAATTTGACTTGGAAACTTTTCTTACCACGAAGCTAACCGGCTTTTTCGACTTATCGACCGTAAGCAACATTCTAAACTACCTTACTAGTTTGGTGGGCGATGTGTTTATAGCCCTTTTCTCCATCACCTTTATTTCGTTTTTCCTTTTGCGAGAAAAGGGATTACTAAAAAATGCGATTGTAATGGCTGTTCCCACTCGATTTAAAGAGCAGTCGAACGATTTCTTTGGCGAAGTACGTGCCTTGTTGGTGCGCTATTTTATTGGAATTGCACTCGAAGTCTTGCTGGTTGCCTTGTTTCTCAGCATTGGGCTTCGGATTATTGGACTGGAATTGGAGACCAGTTTTGTAATTGGATTTGCAGCAGGTTTATTCAATGTAATCCCCTACATCGGGCCTTTGATTGGTGCCGCTCTCGGATTGTTTTTGGCGATTGCCAGCAATTTTCAGCTCGATTTTTACACCGGGCTCTTACCCTTGTTGGGCTATACCGCAATAGTTTTTGCGATTGTTCAGCTTATCGACAACATCTTCTTTCAGCCCCTCATTTATTCCTCGAGTGTCCATGCTCATCCATTGGAAATATTCCTGGTAATCAGCATTGCCGGTAGCATTGGGGGAGTATTGGGTATGGTAGCGGCTGTTCCGCTGTACACCGTTTTACGCGTTTTTGCAAAGGAATTCTTCAACAACTTCGAAATCGTGAAAGCCTTGACCCATAATTTGGAACAAGCTAACGATTAGCCGTTGCCAGGGAGTTTAAGCGCTCCAGAAAATCCTTCCGTTGACCCGCTTCCAAAATACTGATACTTACAGGAGGATATTTCATGACACCATTTTTAGTTTTAACGAAAAGAATGAGTTCCTGCCGGTATCCGGCCCAGGCGGTTTTCAATTCCATTCGCACAAGTTGCCTATGCGGAATCTCAATAGCATGATGGTCGATAGCAACCGGGATTAATTTGAAGTAGCGAAGGACAATCTTTTCCCCCTCGTCGTTGTATTCCAGATACATATACCTTCGTGCCGTAAAATAAACAAACAATACCCCACCAGCGAGGACAAGCAAAGCATACGTTTCATTCTTCCGTTGCACCCAATCGGTTAAAAAGGTTATTACGATGAGGACGATGAGCGAAAAAGTGGTGAATAAAAACCGGTTTCGAATGTTCTGGGCCTTGTACTTCGTATTGAATTTCATCTTACTAAACCATTTGGAGTGAATGGTTCAAAGATAGAATAGACCCACTCAAAAAAAAATTATTTACGGTCTTGTAACTTTTGTTGGGAGCCTCCGTTCAAGGGTCGAAACAAACCAATACTAAAACCCTGATATCATGAAAACACTTGTACTGAGCACCCTTTTTTGCTGGATCGTTTCTTATTCGTCGGCTACTGCTCAAACCGATACTTTCGAAGTAAAAATTGGAAACACCTGCCTATTATTTGAAGAAACCAGTTCCGACCTACACGAAGAAAGCAGTCGAAATCTGATCGATACCTACCAAATGGAAGCTGGTTCAGAAGGACAATCCCTCTTTTCCGAAGAAAAATCGACCAACAAGAAGAATGAAACGGCTCAGTTGGAAGAAAGCATTATTGAAAGAACCCTTGCAGCCACCCACCGATTTTTTCCGAACATCTCTATCGAACCCATACAAATCCGGATTCGAATCCCATCGGTTCATATTCAACTATTTTAATCCACCCCGCCAACTATTAGTCAATCATTTCAATTAAAACCTTAAACCATGAAAACCATTATCTACCTTTTAATCTTCAGTTTGGGAAGCATTCTCAACCTGAATGCTCAGACCGACACCGTTATTGTAAACATTGGCAAATCGAAATTATTCATCATCGACTCGAATACCGAAACCAAGATAAGCATATCCGATGGAGTAAATGAAACCATCCTTTTTGAAGTAAATGAATCGGAAGCCGACGAAGCTAAAAGACCTTCGAATTTAGACATCGACGTTGAAACAGAGGGGAAAGCCCGCGTAGTGATTATCGATGGCAACGAAGAAAAAACCTATATCGATCTACCCGAAGAAGCAAATCGACCCGAAGAATTGGAAGCTCAGGAGCTGGATGAACTGGCTGAGCTTGACATTGAACTAGAGGCGGATTTTGAAGACGATTCAGCTAAAAAAGAGAAGGCAAGTAAAAAGAAAAAAGGCAAAAAATTCAAAGGACATTGGAGTGGATTTGAATTCGGATTCATTGGATTCCTCGATCCGAACAACCAACTGGTTAACGAGAACGAAGCTTATGTAAATCGTCCGTTTCGTTCCTGGAGTTTCGGCCTGAATCTCTTCCAAACATCGATCCCCCTCATTAAGAACAACTTTGGAATCGTCGGAGGACTTGGGTTTAACTGGAGATACTACCATTTTGCCAATCCCTATATTTTAACCGAGACAGCCCAAGGAGCCGATTTTGTAGCCATGTCGTCGGACTACGATAAAATTGACCGCAATCGTTTATCGGCCTTTTACCTGCATGCTCCCCTGGCGTTCGAAATGCAACTTCCCATTCGCAATGGTAAAAACACCCTTTTCGTAATGGGTGGTGCCTACGGAAATTTACGACTTACCACCAAGTACAAGCTTGAAATGGTGCAAGATAAAGTGAGCACCAAAGAAGAGATTAAGAGCGATTTCTATCTCAGCGATTTCGAGTACGGCTTAACCTTCCGGGTAGGAATCGACAAGATAAACCTCTATGCCAACTATGCGCTCAATCCATTGTTCCGTAAAACCACGGCGCCGGAGTTCACTCCTATTACTGTGGGCATCATGATAATACCTTTCACGTAAGCTTTCCACAAGCTTTCTGACCACTTTGGCTGTATGCTAATCAGCCATTAAGCGCAAGAGGCAGACCCTTACCGGCTGCCTCTTTTTTATGTTCCAAATTCTTTTCAAAACCCGGATGATTTGAAGAAAAATAGCTTATTTCGAAGCAATTAAATCTCATTCCATGAAAAAATTATTCCTTCTTACTATCTTCCTCACATTAGCCCTCTTTCATTTTGGGCAAATTACGATCACTTCGGCCGATATGCCGCAACCCGGTAGTTCCTACGAAGTGTATGTCAGTGAAAATGTGAATGGCAATTTTGCCGCTACCGGAGCCAATTTCACCTGGGATTTCTCCGACCTTTCCGGCCTTATTCCTAACACGATTAACTTTAACGACAACTCAAACATTCCTTTTACCCTGGCCTTTGCCTTTGGTGGATCGACCATGCATACCGGGCTGGGAAATGTTGAATTACCCGAAGGAATTCCCGTGGAAGATGGCTTCCAGTTCTTCACCAATAACTCCGACGGCTACACCATCGACGGTTTTGGAGTTACCCTTTCTGGTTTTGGAGTGCCCTTTGCCTACGATGTGCCGGAATTGCTCTTCGATTTCCCGCTCACCTATCAACACAGTTACTCGAGCATTTCAAACCTGGAAGTCGATTTACCGGGCATTATCTTCTATAGTTCACAAGTAATCCGCGAATCGGATGTCGATGGTTGGGGTACGCTTTACCTGCCCAACGATACGCTCAACGTGCTGAGGGTAAGAACCGTCATTAACCGGGTCGATTCCATCTCGTCTGATTCAATTGGTGGCGTTCCACCCATTCCAAGCAGCACAATGGTTTACACGTGGCTGGCTCAGGGCAAAGGACTGCCTGTTCTGGAAATAACGGAAAGCGACTTGCTCGTTACCGCTCGATTCCTTTTTGGAAACGGAACCATTGGCATTTCCAGCACCACTCAAACCGAAGATTTGCGAATCTATCCAAATCCAGGTAATGAACTGAACCTGAGTATGCGTTTACCGCTCCAGTCCAGCCTGCGTATCGAAATAATCGACACTCAAGGCCGTCTGCTTGAAACCCTTTATGCCGGGAAATCCGATTCCGACTTTTTTAATCAAACCTTCAACCTCGACAACGCCTATCCTTCAGGACTTTATTTCATTCGCGTAGCTGTTGACAACGAAGTATTTATGAAAAAATGGATTAAAGAATAATCAGCAAATAACAAAACCTCGACTGTCTATCATGTTAAAACACCCATCCAACAGCATCTTTACCCTCCTGATTCTGTTTTTTATCGGATTAACCCATTCAACTCAGGCTCAAGATTATTTTCAGCAAGAAGTGAATTATCGGATTGAAGTCGAACTCTTGCCCGACACCAAATCGCTATCCGGTTTTATCGAAATCGATTACCTTAACCAAAGTCCGGATACACTCGCTGAATTGTATTTCCATTTGTGGCCAAATGCTTTTAAGAACGAACACACTGCTTTTGCGAAACAACAAGTGGAGCAAAAATCCCTCAATTTCCAATTTTCGAAAGAAGCAGATCGTGGCTATATCGACAGCCTGCTCTTTAAAGCAAACGGAGAAAACCTTGCCTGGACCTATCATCCAAAACACATCGACATTGCACTGCTTGAGCTGGCTACTCCGCTGGCTCCAGGCGATCGGGTTAGCATTACCACTCCCTTTTATGTAAAAATCCCGAAGACCTTTTCCCGCTTGGGAGCTTCCCAAGACGAGGACGCTTATCAGATTACCCAGTGGTATCCCAAACCTGCTGTGTACGATTCCGAAGGCTGGCATCCGATGCCCTACCTGAGCCTTGGAGAATTTTACAGCGAATTTGGTACCTTCGATGTAAGCATTAAGGTGCCATCCAATTACGTAGTCGCTGCAGCCGGAAACTTGTTGAACGAGAAGGAAGCCGCCTGGCTCGATGCAATGGCCAATTGGAACGGTCCCGAAGAACTTCCGAAAAACCCCTCGCTCAATCCGAGAAAAACCCTTCGCTATGTGCTTGAAAATAGTCACGATTTCGCCTGGTTTGCGAACCCGGATTTCATGGTCAAAAAAGGGACGGTCGAACTACCCAATGGTGAACGCACCATAGAATCCTGGGCCTTTTATCTGCCTAAAAACGAAAAAGCATGGAAAGATGCACTCGCATACATCCACGATGGAGTGTATTATCAGTCGCTTTGGAATTTTCCCTATCCCTATGAGCAATGCATTGCAGTAGATGGCGATTTAACTGCCGGAGGAGGCATGGAGTATCCGGGAATTACGATTATTAGTAGCTTTTCCGACGACCTGCGCTCCATTTTCTTTCACGAGATTGGACACAATTGGTTTTATGGCATGGCCGGATTTAACGAGCGACGTTACCCTTATCTCGACGAGGGATTAACCACCTTCAATCAGGTTCGCTACGAGAATGAAATCCTCAAACGAAAAATTGCTGTCAATGCCGATGATTTTAACATCCAACCCATTTTGAATTTCTTCGACATACAGGATTATCGAGTGAACGATTTGTATGCAACTGCCTGGCGATACATCGACCGAACAGAAAACAGGCAGGCCGCCAACACCCATTCGGAGCAATTTAACTCGATGAACTACAGCCTCATAGCCTATTACAAAATGGCTTTTGCCTGGGAGTTTTTGAAAGAATACATTGGAGATGAGACGTTTGACCGCGGCATGCATGAGTTCTTCGAAGCATGGGCCTTCAAGCATCCTCAACCTCATCACCTCCAAGCCTCGCTCGAAGCCTCTTGGAATCAGCCATTGGATTGGTTCTTTGTGGATTTGCTTCAAAAAGAAAGTCACATCGACTATAAGCCGGTTATGATGTTTGGGAACGAAGTCCAAGTGAGTAATTATGGGTCGGTGACTGCACCTTTCTACCTGGTGGGTCTGAACGAAAAGGACACCATTGTTTCACGCTGGGAACCAGGACATTTGGGCAACCGTGGCATCGAAATGCCCGAAGAGGTAAGCGAAATTATCATCAATCCCGGGCTTACAGGGATGGATCTTTTTCCTCAAAACAACCGACTGGTGGTCGACTCCTGGCTTGGCCGGCGCGAGGTTCGGCTGCGACCCATAGGAGGATTGGAAGTTCCTCATAAAAAACACCTTTACCTCTCTCCTATCATAGGTGTTAATGGGAGGAATGGGCTCATGACCGGTTTTGGCTTTTCGAACCATTTTCTGATGAAACGAAAAACTGAGTTCGAATTTTATCCGGTTTATGGTTTTGAATCACGCTCAATTGGCGGAAAGGCCGCCTTACGTTTTCATCCCCACCATCGATGGAATTTGGGGCTGGAAGGGAAACGCTTTGCAACCCTGCACGACCATTACGAACGACTCCGAGCATACGTCGAATATCAGCATCCAATTCACTTACCCACACGGAACTACCTGGATTTTCGACTGGAAATGAATTCTGTAGACTGGAACCTCTTTACCTTGTATTTCGACCTTCGATTTATGCTAACCCATCGGTATGAAACGGCTTTATCGAAAGTGAATACTCAGTTCCAGGTTATTTTTAATCCTGATTATCAGCGAGTACAAATTGAATCCTCTTACGAAAGGTTACTAAATTCCTGGAAAGATAAATTATCAGTCCGATTCTTTGCCGGCGCGAACGCATTCCCGGCTTTCGTATCAGCAAACAATTTCGATCAGCTTATAGCTCCCTACGACTTATCGCTCACCGGAAGTTTACCCTATACCGATTACCGCGCCGACCATTATTTCTTCGCCCGCGAATCGGTTTACTTTCCATCCAATAGCATTCTGTACACCAACAATCCGGTACCTATCCCGGTAAACAACTTTTGGAATCAGCAATTTGCCGAAACCGAAGGCGGATTTTTCGGGAATTATGGTTTTATCCCTGCGAACCGGGCATTGGCAAGTTTGGGTCTTAAGTATCACTCCGGACTACTAAAGGTAGTGAATCTATTTGCTAATGTTGGTTTGAATCAATTCGATTACAACCAATATGCAATGCCACCTCAATGGTCGGGTAATTTGAAAAACAACAAGCTGAATTATTTTTACGAAGGAGGAATTGAACTCGCTCTTATTCCGGATTTCCTGAGTATTTATTATCCGATGGTTGCTTCGGATAACTTAGTTCAAATTCAGGAAGCTTCGGGAATTAACGGATGGGAAAAAGTTCGTTTTCAATTGCGCTTCGATCAAATCGACCCACTCGTATGGCTACGTAAGGCACATCGTTATTTCTAAGCATGAATCAAAAAAAAACATACTTCATCTCCGATTTACATCTTGGTCTCGACGAACCGACTGTTGGGCGTGAGCGAGAACGCCTTATTGTTTCCTGGTTGGATGAAATAAAATCCGATGCATCAGAGCTCTTCCTGCTTGGCGATGTGTTCGACTTTTGGTACGAATACAAAAAAGTAGTCCTCAAAGGGCACACCCGTTTCCTCGGGAAACTGGCAGAGATAAGCGATTCAGGCATTCCAATTCACTACTTCATTGGCAACCACGACCTCTGGGCAAAAAACTATTTGACTGAAGAGTTGGGTGTAAAAATTTACCAGGAACCGGAAGTATTCGACCGAATGGGCAAGAAATTATTCATCGGCCATGGCGATGGGCTCGGGCCAGCCGATCATCAATATAAATTTCTGAAGAAAATTTTCACCAACCCCTTTCTGCAATGGGCCTTCCGTTGGCTACACCCCGATATTGGCGTTTGGCTGGCACACTCCTGGTCGCACAAGAGTCGCTACCAATACCACAATGTGCGGGGTTTTAGCGGCGAGCAAGAATGGCTGATCCAATTTGCCCGCGAAGAATTACGCAAGGAACACTACGACTATTTTCTGTTCGGGCACCGGCATTATCCCATTCATTACCCGCTCAACGAGCAAAGTACCTACATCAATCTGGGCGATTGGCTCACGCAATTTCATTACGCCTGCCTCGACCTTAGCGGAATGGAACTAAAACGCTACGAACCAGGGAAAGACTGGTTAGCGAATCAAACCCCAAAAACCTAATCGGAAAAATAGGCAGCCGCCTCGCTCAAATCCAAGTAAGGATGAGCTGCCTGTAACTCCTGAATCTTTTTCCGATAACTCGATTTAAATTTACGATGTGCCTCCGACTCAGGAAAAAACACCCGATGCTGCATGGCCTGCGCAATTTTACCAACCTCTCGGGCCAAGAAAAGTGTTTCGTCCGCAAAATACGACTGTGCAAACCGATCGTATAAATGATTCACCGCCATAGCCGACGGATGCACAAGATCGTCGGCATAAAAACGATAATCGCGCAACTCATCGAGCATCACTTCGTACGAAGGGAAATAATAGAGGTTTGGGAATTTACCGATTACTTTTTCGATACTCAAAAGCAAATGAGCTTTGCTGATTTGGTTTTCATGAGCGCCGTCCTTCCAGTGCCTCACCGGCGAAACGGTAAAAATGACAATCAACTTGGGGAACATGGCTCGGAGCCAGGAAATCAATCCTTCTAATCGTAAGCTCAATTCATCGACCTCGACCAAACGATGACGAAATTCGCGTGCCGGCAACTTATGACAATTCGCAACCAGCGCATTGGTCGTCAACCATTCATAAACCCTGGCCGTTCCGAAACTGAGTATCAGCACGTCGGGTTGGGAAAAATCTTCCCGGAACCGAACCAACTGATCGTTTATTCCCGCCAGGCAAGCTTCGGCCGACAAAGACGAAAATTGCGTATGATGATCAAAACTAAAATAGAGTTCTCCGTTTTGATGTAAATCTTCCGATCGATAAATTTTATCGGAATACAAAACCCGAAGCGTTCGTTCAATACTGAGGGGATTATACAGCACTCCATGCGGATTTACCCTAACCAAGAACCCCTGCTCCCGAAGTTTTTGTCCAATATTATCGGTAAAACAAGAGCCCAATAATACCATCCGTTGTCGATGATGAAGGAGTCCGGGATTCGATGGGATGGAAACGGAAGTAGTCCACTGCATACTAGAGAGATTTTAGCCATTCGTTTAACCGTTCGAACAAATTCGATTGCGTCGTATCGTTGTGCAATTCGTGCAATCCTTCGGAATAGTCGAAAAAAGAAACCTGGATCGGATGCTTGCTCGCAAATTGTTGCGAAGCCTCGAAGCTGGTAAGTGGGTCGAGCCGACTATGAAACAAAAACACCGGCAAGTTCAACGAAGCTTTTGGATGCAACAATCTCAATCCGGACTCGTAGAGCATCACAAAGCTGGCAATGCTAATGCGCCGATGGTTTAGCGGGTCGTTACGGTAAGCATCGCATACCGCCGAGATAGACGACATGTGGTTCGGATTCAGCCCGGAGTCGAGGCTAATTCCCCCGGCAAAACGATTTAACGTTCTGGCTATTGCATTGAGCAACGACGAGGGCTCGTCGACCAGTCGAATCCAGGGACTCGAAATAATAGCTCCCTTAAAAGAAGGATTCCGCTCTAACAAATACTGCAAAGCCAAGTTCCCGCCCATGCTGTGACCATACAACACAAAACCCGATTCAGGATATAAGGCACGGAAATGCGCCTGAAGCTCCTCGAACAAATCCAGTAAATCGGCCAAAGAAGAAAAATGCCCTCGCTTGCCTGCCGAACCACCATGCCCCGGAAGGTCAAAACTAACCCAGGCAATTTGTTCGTTGAAAAAGCGCACGGCCCAGGGCAAATACCGCCCTACATGTTCGCCTAATCCATGAATATGAAACATCATTAATTTTGGCTTATCCGGGACAAGAGTATAGGTTTGAATTGCATCACCTTTACTGCTTTCCCATTTTTTTTGCTCAAATGAAAGCATGGTCATAGCTATGATTTAGGTTTTAAAAATATCCATTTTTTCCGAAGCATTTTTTTTAGACTTTTGCCCTCCATATTGACAAAAGTGAAGCCATGCAGTTTATCGACACGCATTCCCATATTTACCTCGACGCATTCGACGACGATATTGAAGCCGTGATTGAACGGGCCAAAGGCATTGGCCTCACGGCCATTCTTTTACCCAACATCGATTCCGAATCGATTGAGCCCATGAACCGACTTACCGCTCAACATCCCCAATTTCTTTTTCCGATGATTGGATTGCACCCCACTTCGGTAAAAGAAAATTTCCGCGACGAATTGCAAATGGTGCGAAAAGAACTGGAAACAGGAAATTACGTGGCCGTGGGCGAAATCGGAATCGACTTGTACTGGGACAAAAGCTTTCGACAAGAACAAATGGACAGTTTTGCGAAGCAAATAACTTGGGCACAAGAATTCAACCTGCCGTTTGTGATTCATTGCCGCGAAGCATTTCCCGAGGTATTCGAGGTTTTAGATCAACTCAGGCAAGCTCCTTATCGAGGCATCTTCCATGCATTTACTGGCACGATCGAACAAGCGCATCGAGCAATCGACCTGGGCTTTTTGCTGGGAATAGGTGGAGTGCTTAGCTATAAAAATGCTGGTTTGGCCGAAGTAATTCAGCAAATCCCACTCGAACACCTGGTGCTCGAAACCGATGCTCCTTACCTACCTCCTGTGCCACACCGCGGGAAACGAAACGAACCTGCCTTCATCCTACATACAGCCGAAAAACTAGCAATCATTCATCAAACCGACTTATTACAGGTAGCTAACATCACCACACGAAACGCTCAAACACTTTTTTCCCCTCGCATTGAGGCATAAGTCCCCCATAAATAGAATTTTAAGAAAAATTTCAATCCTTATTTAGGGCATCCGTGATTAATTAATATTTTAGTGAAAGTTTTTACAACCGTTTAATTCACATCATTTATGAAACATTTAGCAGGGATTATTCTGATGCTCATTCTTTTCTCCGGTTTCCAAACCGAAGCACAAACACTCGACGTGGAATGGGGTGGCAGTACCAAACTCGATACAGAAACCAAATACCTTAAACTGGCCGGCTCCGACCGCGACAAATATTACCTTGTTCGGGTTCAAAAAGGAATTCCACTCGAAAACTCGAAAGTATGGATCGAAAGCGTTTCGCGCATTACCAACGGCATCGAAATGTCCTACGAACTCACCATGCCCGAAGTGTATAACAAACCTACATCCTTCGAAAATCTTTTCTACCTGGAAAATAAACTCATCCTGCTGGCAGCTCAAATCGATGGAGTAAAACAACGCAAAACAGTGTATGCCTTCATCATCGAAGAAGATGGCAGCCCGGTTTCGCATCCCCTGCTCCTCGGCAACATCCCCTACACCGGCCTCGAAAAAGGATTCCAATACATGGTTTCCGACGATAAAAAATACATTACCGTATTCTATACCAACGAATTTACCGTGTATAGCGGCGAACCTCTCGTTTTCAAAGTAATCGATACCAACCTGGAAATAATCGACCAGCAAAACATCGAACTCACCGACCTCATCAAAAGAAAATTCAACATCGAAAAAGTCGATCGAGGACCGAGCGGAAACTTCTACCTGGCTATTGCTGCCGAACCCGAAACCCGACGTCGATCCAGAGCACGCGCCGGAGTACCCGTTAAAATAAATTACGAATACACCTTCTATGTTTGGAATAGCGCAAAAAAACAACTTCAACCTTATCCAATCGAAGTCGATCGACTCAACCCCTCTTCCATTACTTTCGAGATCGATGCAGAAGAAAACATTCTCCTGTTCGGTCAAACAACCAAACGCTCCGCACCAGCCATTGTCGGATTTTACTACCAAAAGCTCGTCCCTCGTTTCGAAAAATTCACCGCTAAAACCGTCAAGGATTTCTCCCGCGAACGCGACTTCATGAACGAATTTAAAAACGAAAAGAATGGACCAACTGCCGCCGAATGGTACAGCTACTCGCCCGGTCAGGTTACCTTCCTCGACAACGGAAGCGTTATCTACCTTACCGAACAACACTACCAATCGTCGCGAACCATGGTGGAACCACGAACCAAAAAAGAAACCGTCATTAACTACGATAATCACGGCGATATCATTGCTCTCGAAATAACCGACAACGACGAACCCGGCTGGATGACCAAAATCCCCAAAAACCAATTCAGCACCGACGATTTCGGTTACTACGCATCTTTCTACGTTACCACCGATATGAACAAAACCAAAATTTTCTTCAACGATAATTCACGCAACTTTGGTAAAGTATCTTACGAAAAAACCAAAGACATTAAATTCTTCGAACGCAGCAATCCCGGTGGAACCGCTGCCTTAATTACCATCTACCCCGATGGCAATATCGATAAAGTTGAAATGTTCCGGAAAGAATACAAAAACGTTAACATCCAGCGCGACCTAATTTTCCACGACAACGGACATTATTTCTTTTTCGGACAAGACGGAAGCGACATTAAATTCGGAAACTTCTTCTTTGAATAAAGCACACGTGCTTGTTTGAAACACCATAAAACACCAAATTACAAGCTAATTTGGTGTTTTCTTTTTTCAGTCACAGAGCAAATATTCTGCAGGTTCAAACGATTTTTTTAGAAAGAGGGAATCCATATTTCCCTCCTTGTTCAAGCGAAGTAACCTAGCCAACGAAAGCACTTTTAAAAATCCTTTTTATCCTGTTAAACCGACCACTATGGACTTAAACGAAGTAATGAGCTGGCTCGAAGCCAGAGGCAGCGAACAAACCAAGAAAACCCTCATGAAACATGGCGCCAGAGAACCTTTTTTTGGCGTCAAGGTAGCCGATCTCAAAATCCTTCAAAAGAAAATCAAAAAAGACTATGCACTTTCCAAAGCTCTCTTCGACACCGGAAACAGCGATGCCATGTATCTTGCCGGACTCATTGCCGATCCGGCGCAAATGACTCGTGAGGACTTGCAGGATTGGGTTTCAAAAGCCTACTGGTACTACATTAGCGAATACACCGTAGCCTGGGTTTGCAGCGAGAGCGCCTTTGGGTGGGAGTTAGCAGCCGAATGGATCAACCACCCCGACGAAGGCTACCAAACCACCGGTTGGGCCACCTACAGCTCACTGCTCTCCATCACCCCCGACGAACACATCGACCGCACACTGATCGAGCGCTTAGTTGATCGGGTTAAACAAAACATTGCCGAGGCTCCCAACCGAACCCGCTACACCATGAACGGATTCCTCATTGCAGTAGGCAGCTATTTCGAACCCCTGCATACCCTCGCTTACCAAGTAGCTGAACAAATTGGCAAAGTAAGCGTATCGATGGGCAGCACTGCCTGCAAAGTTCCCTTCGCACCCGATTACATCCAAAAAGTAGCCGACAAACAACAAGTGGGTAAAAAACGAAAATCGGCTATTTGTTAGTTCTTCAATCCAGGAACAACCAACAATTAGCCGACTTTACCGCCCAATTAGTTACCTATGGCAATCAACTACAGCCGTATATTGTCGATGAGCCGAACCTGGCCTAGGTGAGCGGCAACACAAGCTACCGGGTTATCACTCTCATCGAAAGTGTGTAAGGCTTGTAAACTGAATGCATCGACAATATCGAAATACTCGAGTTCGAACATAGGATGAGCTGCAAATTCGCCCTCAGCCCATGCTTTGATCCCTACCAAAGCTTCGCCTCGTATACGGCGCTCTTTAGCTTCAAATAAAACACGACTTATCAGAATAGCCTGCTCACGCTCAATCGCAGTGAGCCGCATGTTACGCGAGCTCATAGCTAAACCATCTCGCTCGCGCATAGTAGGTACCGGAACAATCTCAATCGGATAATGCAATGCACGAGTCATGTACTGAATAATCGCCAATTGCTGGAAATCCTTCTCCCCAAAATACGCCACATCCGGCTGCACAAAGTCGAACAGCTTACTCACAATTTGCCCCACTCCATTGAAATGACCCGGACGAAATTTTCCTTCCATCACCTGGTCCAATCCTCCGAAATCAAAAACACGATTATCTTCCTCCGGATACATCTCTTTTACCTCCGGCATAAAAACTAAATCGACCCCAGCATCGCGAAGCATCGACAAATCGGACTCAATGGTAACCGGGTAATGTTTGAAATCGTCGGGGTTATTAAACTGAGTCGGATTAACAAAAATACTCACAATCGTATAGTCGCATCCTTTTACCGACTCCTCCACTAAAGAAATATGGCCGGGATGAAGGGCTCCCATCGTAGGCACAAAACCTGTCCGGGAACCCGCTTTTTTCAGGTGTCGATGCTTCTCCTGAAGCTCGCTCACAGTGCTAACAACCAGCATCGGTTACTTAGGCTAGGCCGAATGCACCTTTAATTACCTCAACACTACTCAATTCCTCCCAGGTAAACAATCGTACCTCTTTGGAAATCTTTCCGTTATAGGGCGATTCAAAATGCTTGGTTACCGTACGAGGGGTACGTCCCATGTGCCCGTACGATGCTGTTTCCTGGTAAATGGGAGCACGAAGCTTGAAAAAGCTTTCAATGGCCGCCGGACGCAAATCGAAAATCTTCATAATGGTTTCAGCAATTGCTCCATCGCTTAAATCGACCTTTGCCGTTCCAAAGGTATTTACGAAAAGGCCCACCGGATGGGCAACACCGATGGCGTAGGATACTTGCACCAATACCTCCGAAGCAAGCCCCGCTGCAACCATATTTTTGGCAATATAACGCGTTGCATAGGCTGCAGAACGATCCACTTTCGAAGGATCTTTTCCACTAAATGCTCCGCCGCCATGGGCTCCTTTCCCACCGTAGGTATCTACAATTATTTTACGTCCGGTTAATCCGGTATCACCATGAGGACCACCAATTACAAACTTTCCGGTTGGATTAACATGCAGAATGAAATCGTTGGTAAACAAAGCCTGAACTCTTTCCGGAAGGGCGGCCTTAACTCGTGGAATGAGGATATTCAATACATCTTCCCGAATTTTAGCCAACATGGCCTCATCCTCGTCGAACTCATCGTGTTGGGTCGAGACCACAATGGTATGAATTCGCTCCGGTTTATTTTCATCGTTGTATTCAATGGTAACTTGCGATTTTGAATCCGGACGCAGATAAGTCATTTGCTTCCCTTCCTTCCGAATACTAGCCAGTTCCAATAACAAACGGTGCGACAATTCCAGTGAAATGGGCATGTAATCGTCGGTTTCGTCGCAGGCATAGCCAAACATCATTCCCTGATCGCCGGCCCCTTGTTCCATTGGATCGGTTCGTTCAACCCCTTGATTAATATCGGGGCTTTGCTCGTGAATAGCGGAAAGAACGCCACAAGAATCACCGTCGAAACGATATTCACTTTTCGTGTAACCAATTTGCTTTATCACGTTGCGTGCAACCTCTTGCACATCGACATAAGTTGCGGATTTTACTTCGCCTGCTAAAATGACCTGCCCCGAGGTAACCAGGGTTTCGCATGCCACTTTCGATTGCGGATCGAAAGCTAAAAAATGATCGAGTAAAGCATCGCTAATTTGATCGGACACCTTATCGGGATGACCCTCCGAAACGGATTCGGATGTAAATAAATAACTCATAGGATGAGATTTTAAATAACACAAAAAGAGGTGGGGCGAATTGAGAGACTACTGTTTTAGCATTTTTTAGCGTGGTTGCAATCAATCAAATCTTTCCACCAAAAGACGGCCAAAGGAAATAATATTTTGAAAACGCCACAAATAAAAAACCTTAAACTAAGGTATCTTGCCAGCAAATCTATTTAAACAGAAAAGAGCGCTTTTATGCAAGAGAAATTTCCCGGTAGCGAAGCCAAAGCAACCCAACTAGGACTCACGGCAGTTCTGATGTGGTCCACCATTGCAACAGCTTTTACCTTAGCCTTGCGCGAAGTATCCATCATCACGATTATTTTTTACGCTTCGCTCATCGCCTTTATCAGCTTAGGCATCATTTTAAAAATGCAGGGAAAGCTCCGAAAAGCCTTTCAATTAGGAACTAAGTCATGGCTTTCATCCGCCTTGCTGGGTTTTCTGAATCCTTTTCTGTACTACCTCATTTTATTAGAAGCCTACTCTTTGCTGCCGGCGCAGGAAGCCTTAGTGCTGAATTATCTCTGGCCCGTTTCGCTTACGCTGTTGAGTATCCCGCTTCTAAAACAAAGTTTAAAACCAGCCGGATTCTTTTATCTCTTAATCAGTTTCGCAGGCGTTATTGTAATTGCAACTCGAGGCGACTTACTTAACTTTAAACTGAGTAATTGGCAAGGCGATCTCATGGCCATTGTCAGTTCGTTTGTTTGGGCGTTTTACTGGCTCATGAATGCTCGCGACACACGAGAGGAAGCTCCAAAACTGCTCCTGAACTTCCTTTTTGGGGCTTTCTATGCCTTTATTTGGGGGATAACCCGCGGCGAGTTAAGCTTTCCCGAATGGAGTGGTTGGGCCTCTATCCTTTGGATTGGATTATTCGAACTAGGCATCACGTTTTATTTCTGGATGCGTGCGTTAAGCTTAAGCAGCTCAACGGCTAAAATTGCTCAGTTGGTCTATTTATCGCCCTTTCTTTCGCTCATTTTTATCCACCTCATTCTCGGCGAAAGCATTTATACATCCACTTTTGTCGGGTTGCTCCTCATACTCTTGGGCATTCTGCTTAATAAGTATCGGAATTAGCAGCAGAATGAACGGTTTGAAAATGAATTAGCCGAACATATCGTGCCGGATCTTCGTAGAATAAATAAAGCTGATACATATTACCGGTTTGAGCATGACTCCCTTCCAGTCGTTCAAAATCGAGTGAATCGGAATCGAGCGGTCGAACGGCGTAGAGGTAATTATAGTACCCTTGCTTTAAATAAACCGATTTTTCATAGCGTTTAGTCCGATAGTTATATTCCAATTGATACTTCTTTTCAACTTGCCATTCATTCATTTGTCCCAAAATGAAAATCTCCTCATTAACTAAAGGAGCATCCATAGGGAGAGCAAAATGTACTTGCACGTAATCTGCTTCCAGCTGAGGGTTTTCAGCATGAGCATTATCGATGCGGAATCGTCCGTCGAAATCGGAATAAGCCTCAAAGCGCTTAAATTGACGAACCACCGATGGTTCCAGAAAAAAATGGAATCGATTATTCAGGAAACTTATTTCGAACACCTGGCTAGGTTTATATCGGTGGTCGTTGGTATTGAAAAACCGGAATTCATTACCACCGGGCCACTGCATTTTACTCACATCGCGATACACAAAATCCTTTCCCTGAACGAAGCTTGGCTGCAAATCTTTACGTGCATTATAGGGGTTATTATTCTGAACCACATGGAGTTGCACCCGGCTAAACGGCTCCATAAGTGCTTCGCGCGTACTGATTTTCAGTCCTAGTTCCTGATGGCTTCGCATAAGCTCCGGAAAAGAGCTGGGTTGAACCGTCATTTCGACCTCTGCACCTTGCTCCGATACATAAAAGTATCGGGTAAACAAAGGTGTTTCAGCATCGGCCGATTCTAAAACATCCACTGCATATTTTCCTGAAAGAAGAAGGCTTACCTCCTCGTTGGGCAGTTTTAACTCATAATGAACATAACTCTGGTGCGTGTTGCGCGAAAACTGATAAGAGGTAATTGGATTTCGTTCAAATCCGGTTTGATACTCGTAAGGAAACAATTGCGAAGTTTCATTATCGGGATTAACATGTCGAATTTGATAGTGAAAGGGGGCAACCTCTCCGTAAAGATCGTCGAATGATAATAGGATTTGTTCCTCGGAATTTAAACGTATTACAGGATAATTATCGGGTGCAGCAAGCGGAGCTATCTGAATTCCGGCTATTCCATCAGGATAGAAAGTAAGCCCTTGATTTTCTTGAGGTAAGCTCCAATCGGGAAGGAATAAAAAAAGGAACAGCAAGGCGGAATAGAGGAAAGAAGGAAGAATGGTCATAAACCCTTTATTTGATGGGGTAAAACTATGTTTTTAAGCAGAATAAATTCTTAAACTATCTAATTGTCAAAATATTGACAAATGTACTCTTTTAGATATGCAAATATTAGCCGGAATCAATCTTAAGGATTCTTAAAAGTATTATTTTTGTGCTTTGTGCTAAAATTAATAAAATCAAAAGCTTAACATGTCAGAAGTTGTAAAGATTAAGAAGGGATTGGACATTAAAATGGTCGGGAAAGCCGAACATACCCTTCAAGTTTCCAAGTCGTCTGATTTATTTGCTATCAAACCTACTGATTTTCACAACCTAACGCCGAAACTTCTGGTTCGGGTCGACGATGAAGTGAAAGTTGGTACCGCACTATTTCAGGATAAGTATCGTCCGGAGATTAAATTCACTTCGCCGGTTAGTGGCAAAGTGGTAGCAGTAAATCGCGGTGAACGCCGCAGAATTTTAGAAGTTGTGATCGAATCGGATGGCAAGCACGATGTCCTGGAATTCAAAAAGGGGTCAGCTGCAACGTTAAGTGCCGACGAAATAAAAGAGAACCTGTTGGGCATGGGTTTATGGCCCTTTATCAAACAGCGTCCTTATGGCATTATCGCCAATCCGGAAACTAAGCCCAAAGCAATTTTTATCAGTGGGTTCGATTCGGCTCCTTTAGCACCCGATTATGCTTTCATCCTGAAAGATCAGCTTAGCAGCTTCCAAACAGGAATCGATTTGCTGGCAAAAATGAGTGGAGCTCCTGTTCATGTTTCCCTCCCAGCCGGACAAGACAGTCCGTTAAAGCAAGTAAAAAATGCAAAACTACATACATTCGCAGGCCCTCATCCGGCAGGAAATGTAGGCATTCAGATCCACCACATTGCACCTATTAATAAAGGCGAAACGGCTTGGACAGTTGGTCCACAGGAAGTAGCTATGATCGGTCGCAGCTTAGAAAACGGTCATCTGATTGCCGAAAAAATTGTGGCATTGGCAGGCTCAGAAGTCATTAAACCTCAATACTACAAAACAACGCTCGGAGCCAGCATTAAGGAGATAGTAGCTGCAAATATTAAGGACGGAAATGTTCGCTACATTAGTGGCAACGTGCTTACCGGCACTAAAATTTCAAAATCTAACTTCTTAGGATTTTACGATTCCTTGCTTAGCGTCATCCCCGAAGGCGATTATTACGAACTCTTTGGCTGGGCCTTGCCCGGTTTCGGCAAATTCTCTACCTCACGAACCTTCTTCTCGTGGCTTACTCCCAATAAAGAATACCGACTCGACACCAACTATCACGGTGGCGAACGCGCTTTTGTAATGAGCGGCGAGTACAATAAGGTTGTTCCAATGGAGGTAATGCCTGTTCAATTACTCAAAGCCATTTTAGCCGAAGATATCGATGCGATGGAACAGCTGGGCATTTACGAAGTAATTGAAGAAGATTTCGCCTTGTGTGAATTTGTTTGCACGTCGAAAATTGATTCACAAGAGATTATCCGTAACGGATTAAACTTGATGATTAAGGAATTGAGTTAATCGAGATCAAAAAAAACACAACATAGAATAGTATTATGGACGGATTAAGAAAAATTGTTGATCAATTAAAGCCGACCTTCTCAAAGGGAGGTAAACTAGCCAAATTAGAATCAACATTTGAAGCTTTCGAAACCTTTCTCTTTGTTCCCAATAAGACCACCCATGTTGGCTCGCACGTTCGCGACTACATGGATTTGAAACGTACCATGGTTATCGTGGTATTGGCCATGATTCCGGCCCTCTTATTTGGAATGTATAACGTAGGTCTTCAGCATTCCATTTCGATTGGTGAAACCTGGTCGATTATGGATAGCTTCCTTTTTGGTTTGATTAAAGTCTTACCCATCATCGTTGTTAGCTACGTAACCGGGTTAGGAATTGAATTCGCTTTTGCGCAAGTGCGTCATCACGAGGTGAACGAAGGCTTCCTGGTCTCCGGGATGTTAATTCCACTTATTGTTCCGGTCGATGTACCGCTTTGGATGGTAGCTCTAGCCACTGCTTTTGCCGTTATCATCGGGAAAGAAGTCTTTGGAGGAACGGGTATGAACATTGTAAACCCGGCTCTTACAGCGCGTGCCTTTCTGTTTTTTGCCTATCCCGCTCAAATGTCGGGCGATAAAATTTGGGTCGAAGGACTAAGTCAGGGCGAAGGCATTGTTGATGGTTATTCCGGCGCCACTGCCTTAGCAGAAGCTGCAGCCGGTAACATGCAAAATTTACCCAGCGTAGCTGAGATGTTTTTCGGAACTATTATCGGATCCATCGGAGAAACTTCCACTTTTGCCATCCTGATTGGCGCCCTCATCTTGCTCTACACCGGAGTAGGAAACTGGAAAATCATGCTATCCTTCGTCGTAGGAGGATTTTTAATGGGAACCTTGCTCAATGTCTTTGCTACCGACACCAATCCTTACATGTCGTTACCAGCCTATCAGCATTTATTCTTAGGCGGCTTTGCTTTTGGTGCAGTCTTCATGATTACCGATCCGGTAACCGCTGCTCAAACCGAACGCGGCAAGTGGATTTATGGATTCCTGGGTGGCTTTATCGCCATTCTGGTTCGTGTGGTCAATCCGGCTTATCCCGAAGGCGTTATGTTAGCCATTCTGTTGGTTAACGTCTTTGCTCCACTTATCGATTACTATGTGGTGAAAGGTCACGTTAAGCGTAGAATGAAAAGATTTGCTGTTAAAGCATAAGAATATTTGAAACAGAAGACTAGAACGAAAGAATTATGAATACGCAATCGAATAGTTACACGTTTATTTTCGCTGCTGTGATGGTGCTTATTGTAGCAGCCATCCTATCCTTTACAGCGTTCAACTTACAACCTTTGCAAGAGCAAAATGTAAAGGTCGAGAAGTATCAAAACATCCTGGCCAGTGTGAAAATTGAGAGCACCCCGGCAAATGCCGAAGAACTTTTCAATCAATACATTACAGGCGACATGGTACTCGACGCGAATGGCAATGTGTTGGAAGGAAAAGGCTTTGATGTTAAACTGAAGCCCGAAGTTGACCTGATGTACGAAGCCAAGCGACTGGTAAGTGAATTAGGCAAAGTATCTGCCGACCAAAAAGCCTCCATCGAAGATCAACTTGCAACGATTAAAACCGAGCGTCGTTTGCCACTCTTTACCTGCTCGAAGGAAGATGGTGATTTCATCATCATTCCGGTTCAAGGGAAAGGCTTATGGGGTCCTATTTGGGGTTTTGTTTCTCTCGAAATGGATTACAATACCATTTACGGAGCCATTTTCGCTCACAAAGGAGAAACACCTGGTCTGGGAGCTGAAATTGATCAGACTTGGTTTCAAGAGCCCTTTCAGGGAAAGAAAATTTTCAAAGCAGATGGGACTTTTGTAGGAGTAAATGTTTACAAAGGAGGATTTGAAGCAGTCGGCGATTTCGATCATGGAATCGATGGCATATCCGGCGGAACCATAACCAGTGTTGGCTTAGAAGCCATGATCAAAGACTGTTTAGTCGATTATGCTCCTTATTTCAAAGCCCAAATGGCCAAGGAATCCGCTGAACCGGAGGAAGTAAGCGAACCGGAAGTATCTGAAGCAGTTACGAATAGTCAAGAAATTTAAAGAAGGAATCTTATGAGTTTGTTATCACCTAAAGAAGTAAAGCTGCTAACCAATCCGCTGAACATCGACAACCCCATTACCACTCAGGTATTAGGAATTTGTTCGGCTCTGGCAGTAACCGTTAAACTGAAGCCCGCCTTTGTGTTGGCTATTTCAGTAATCGCTGTATTAACCATTGCCAACGTGGTTGTATCCTTACTCCGCAATGCTATTCCAAACCGGATCCGAATTATTGTTCAGCTGGTTGTAATTGCATCGCTGGTTATTTTGGTCGACCAGGTTCTCAAAGCCTATGTTTACGATATCAGCAAGCAATTATCGGTATTCGTTGGTCTTATCATCACCAACTGTATCATCATGGGTCGTTTAGAGGCATTTGCTCTCGGGAATAAACCTTGGCCATCCTTCCTCGACGGATTAGGAAACGGAGCCGGCTACGGGGTCATTCTGCTCATCGTTGCCTTTTTCCGCGAATTATTTGGATCAGGAACCGTATGGGATTACCCGGTTTTCGAAAACATCGGATTATACTCCATTGGTTACGTTAACAACGGATTAATGATTTTACCACCAATGGCTCTGATTGTTGTGGGCATTATCATCTGGATTCAAAGGCATTATTCACGTGAATTGATTGAAAAATAAATAAGTCGGAAGCATTATGGAAGAATTACTCAATATTTTCACCAAGTCGATATTTATCGACAACATGATTTTCGCCTACTTCTTAGGCATGTGCTCGTATCTGGCCGTTTCTAAAACGGTCGAAACCTCTACCGGATTGGGTATCGCCGTTATATTCGTGCTCGGTATTACCGTTCCGGTTAACTACCTCATTGAAAATTTCATCCTTAAAAAAGGTGCATTAGACTGGTTGCTTGGCGATGCAGCAGCAAGCCTTGACCTGAGCTTTCTAAGCTTCATCATGTTTATTGCGGTTATTGCATCCATGGTGCAGTTAGTCGAAATGATCATCGAGAAAGTGTCTCCTTCACTCTATGCTGCTTTAGGAATTTTCCTTCCATTAATTGCTGTTAACTGTGCCATTCTAGGGGGAGCTTTATTCATGCAAGAGCGTGAATATTCGAGCATTACCGAAGCATCGGTTTTCGGATTGGGTTCCGGAATTGGTTGGTTCCTGGCAGTTGTGGGAATTGCAGCTATTCGCGAAAAACTAAAATATTCCAATGTCCCCGCTCCAATGCGTGGTTTAGGAATCACCTTCATTGCGACCGGCCTCATGGGTATTGCCTTCATGAGCTTTATGGGTATTAAATTATAAAACTTTTCAAGAATGTTCCATATGTTATTATTAGAAGCAGGCGCTGGTATTACTACGGTAATGACCCTGAGTATTGTTGCATTCCTAGTAATTATTCTCTTACTCGTTGCGATTCTCTTATACGCAAAAGCCAAACTACTTCCTTCGGGTGAAGTTAAACTGACTATTAACGACGACCGGGAGTTAACCATCCAACCAGGTGCAACTATCCTCGGTGCCCTTTCCGAAAACAAGATTTTCCTTCCATCGGCTTGCGGTGGTGGAGGAACTTGCGCCATGTGTAAGTGTCAGGTCTTCGAAGGTGGTGGAGAAATCCTCCCAACCGAAAAAGGCTTCTTTACCCGCAAAGAGATTCAAGACAATTGGCGTTTAGGATGCCAGGTTAAGATTAAAGAGGATATGAAAATCGGTATACACGCCGAAATCCTCGGAATCAAGAAATGGGAATGCGAGGTAGTTTCCAACCACAATGTGGCTACCTTTATTAAAGAATTCGTGGTTAAGCTTCCCGAAGGTGAAGTCCTCGACTTCAAATCGGGTGGTTACATCCAGATTGATGTTCCAAAAATTGATGTCGATTTCAAAGACATGGAGGTCGAAGAAGAATATCGCGACGAATGGGAGAAATTCAATATGTTCGACCTGAAAATGTCGAATCCTGAGCCAACCTACCGTGCCTATTCCATGGCTTCGCACCCAGCCGAAAATACTATCATCATGTTGAATATCCGGATTGCAACCCCACCATGGGATAAAGCAAAAGGTGGTTTTGCGAATGTAAATCCAGGAATTTGTAGCTCCTTCATCTTTAGTCGCAAACCAGGCGATAAAGTGATGATTTCCGGACCTTACGGTGAATTCTTCATCAAAGAAACGCAACGCGAAATGATGTTTATTGGTGGTGGAGCAGGAATGGCTCCGATGCGCTCGCATATTTTCCACCTCTTCCATACCGTTAAAACCGGACGAAAAGCCACCTTCTGGTATGGTGCACGTTCGAAACGTGAAGTATTCTACGAAGAACACTTCCGCGCTATCGAAAAAGAATTCCCGAACTTCAAGTTCTACATTGCTCTGTCGGAACCTAAAGAAGAAGATAACTGGACCGGACATACCGGATTTATCCACCAGATTATCATCGATAATTACTTGAGCAAACACGATGAACCGGAAGATATCGAATACTACCTCTGCGGACCACCCATGATGAACGATGCCGTAAATAAAATGCTTTACGACTTTGGAGTGCCCGATGAAATGATTGCATTCGACGATTTTGGAGGATAAGATATTCATCACTCAAGAGAAAAGGCGACAGAATAATCTGTCGCCTTTTTCATTTAGTACCCGTTTTAACGACCAATCTATAACCCACAAACATGGCAAATCGAATCCTGCTGGCACTCATTCTTCTGAGCTCGCTATTAACTGCTTGCCAACCTGACCCCGACTCAAGCCAAACGCTCCATTCCATCATCCCAAAACCTCAATCGGTTCAGGCAAAGGATGGATTTTTTAAGTGGGATCATTCCCTACCAGTTTATTTTAACTCGCAAGAGTTAAGGCTCGAAGCCAACTACTTGCAGGATTATCTATTCCAACAAACCGGCGTTCAACCGGAGATAAAACAAGTCACAAGTAACGCCCGTTCAGAAGGTATTTATCTACTCCTTTCAGACAGTTGTCAATTCGAATCGCCGGAAGGATATCAACTCTCCATCCAAAAGTACTCCATCCAAATAACAGCTCAAGAGCCAAGCGGCATCTTCTATGGTATTCAAAGTTTATGGCAGCTCCTTCCGGCCAACTTCCACTCGGAACATGCTGAAGCGATCAATTTCATCCCTTGTGGTGAGATAACCGACGAACCCGCTTTTATATGGCGCGGGATGTTACTCGATTGCTCACGCCATTTCATGGAAGTCGATTTTATTAAACGTTACCTCGATTTACTGGCCTTACATAAAATGAATCGATTCCATTGGCACTTAACCGAGGATCAGGGTTGGAGAATCGAAATAAAAAAATATCCCCGACTTACCGAGCACGGAGCTTGGAGAATCGAAGAGGATGGTAGCCGTTATGGCGGTTTTTACACCCAGGACGAAATCCGCGAGGTGGTTGCTTACGCTCGTGAACGTCATATCGAAGTAGTGCCGGAAATTGAGTTACCCGGCCACTCCGTTGCAGCCATCTCCAGCTACCCGCATTTATCATGTACCGGCGATTCCATTCCAGTGGCTAATCGCTGGGGTGTTTTCAAGGATATTTATTGTGCCGGTCAGGAATCGACCTTCGAATTCCTCGAAAACGTTCTGGCCGAAGTAATGGAACTTTTTCCCTACCAATACATTCACATTGGAGGCGACGAAGCTCCTACTTACCGTTGGGAGCTTTGCGAACATTGTCAAAACCGAATCAAGCAGGAAGGGTTAGAAAGCGAACTCGAGCTACAAAACTATTTCATTCAACGAATTGAAACCTTCGTGTCTCAGCATGGGAAACGAATCATTGGCTGGGACGAAATACTCGAAGGCGGATTAAGCGAACAAGCCACGGTGCAATCGTGGCGCGGTTTCGAAGGAGCGCAGGAAGCGGCCCATCAAGGCCATGCTGCCATCGTTTCCCCAACCAGCCACGCTTATTTCGATTACCCACTCGAATCGATTGATTTGAAAAAAGTGTATCATTTCAATCCCATTCCAAGCTCGCTCGAACCTGCATATCATGCTTTCATCCTTGGTGGAGAATGCAATATGTGGACCGAGAGAGCGCCTCAATCGGAAGTGGACGACCGGATGTTTCCGCGGATGCTGGCCATGGCAGAAGCTCTTTGGACCGGGCCCGTGGAGAAAGATTTCCCGGAGTTTCACGAGCGAGTTCAAGGACACTATGACCTGCTCGATGCGCTTGAAGTTGCCTACGGATTGGAGAGTACGGCACTGTTTATTCGCTCCGAATTCGATTCAAGCAAAGAATCTTTTCAAATTGAATTACTCAGTTCGCAACCGGGATATCAGATTCACTTCAGCCTCGATGGAACCAATCCGCTTGAAAACGGACAAGTCTATCTCAAGCCCATTCAACTCGATCGAACTGCTGTTTTACACTTAGTAGCAACCAAAGCATCCGGTGGTAGGGAACATCATCTTATACAAAACTTTTACCTGCACAAAGGCCTGAAAAAAGCCGTTAACTTCGCCTATCCCTTTCACGACAATTACCCCGGGAATGACCCTAATATTCTGACCAATGGATTGGGTGGTTCGCTAAATTTCCGCGACGGTGAATGGCAAGGATTCTACGGAACTCCTCTTATTGCGCTAATCGATTTGCAGGAACCGGTAGAGTTAAGCTCCGTTTCGGGTAACTTCCTTCAATCGACCCTTTCGTGGATTTACCTCCCGAAATCAATCCGCCTGTTTGGCTCGACCGATGGAGAAACATTTACAGAGATTGCAAGTGAAATAGTATCTTCCAATCCACGAAGCTATGAAACTCAAATTCATCCTTATAAAATTGAATTTAAACCTGTTAGCTATCGCTGGTACCGACTCGAAGCCGACAATTTCGGTCCTAATCCCGAATGGCACGATGCTGCCGGCGCCGATTCATGGCTTTTTACCGATGAAATCATTCTTGAATAAATCCATAATGGTATGATTGTTCTGTCCCGAAACCTGATATTCCTACTCACTTTTTTTCACCTCACCAGCTGCACTGAAAAAGGAGCACACCTTATCCATGATTCAAGCTACTTAAGCTCGATTCAGCAGCAATACAAGGAAACGCTCAAGCTTATACAGGATGAGGAATCCGGCTTTATGGACATCAACCTAAAGGAGTTGACCCGCGAAGAGCAAGAGGCGTTTCAGTTTTTAATGGCAGGGATGCCACTCACCGATCTAGCCGATTATACGGCATCGTATTTCTTAAAAAACATTCAAATCGCCTTCGAGGCAAGAAACAATTTTGCCTGTAGCGCTGAAATTCCCGAAGAGATTTTTCTTCATTATGTTTTACCCCCTCGAATCAACAATGAAAACCTCGACCATTTTCGGGTTGAATATTACCAGGAGTTAGCCGCGCGGGTAGCAGGAATGGAATTGGAGGAAGCTGCTATGGAGATTAACCATTGGTGCCACGAGCGAGTTTCCTATCAGGCAGCCGATATTCGGACCTCGGGTCCGATGGCAACTTTACTGAACGGGCGTGGTCGTTGTGGAGAACAATCGACCCTGTTAACCGCTGCCCTCCGAACCATTGGGATTCCTGCAAGGCAAGTATATGTTCCACGTTGGGCACATACCGACGATAATCACGCTTGGGTCGAAGTATATATCGATGGGGAATGGAGCTACACCGGAGGCTGCGAACCCGCACCGGAATTTAATCAAGGATGGTTTAGTGGTCCGGCGAAACGAGCCATGCTGGTTCATACCAAAGCCTATGGGCCCTATCGTGGAGACGAGGCTGTTATTCGGCAAACTCCCTATTTTGCCGAACTGAATGTATTGTCGCATTATGCTCAAACCCGAAATGTATCCATTCAGTTAGCCGATAATTCCGGTGGAATGGTGGAAGGAGCATCCGTTCGGATAGGGTTGTATAACTATGCCGAATTCTATCCCTTAGCTACTTTTCAATCGCGATCCGAACGTCCTATTTCCTTCACTACCGGCTATGGCGATTTGTGGGTAGAGGCATCGAAAGGAGAGGCTTGGGGAATTGGAAAATTGAGCGCAGAAACTTCGGAATTTAGCATCACATTGAATCGGCAAGTGGGCGACCGCTTCAGCCTCGACGAGGAGTTTACGCCGCCGCTGCCTATCGAAGTAGAGGCTACTTCGGACGAAACCTGCCAATTCCGACTAATCCAGGGCGATAGCTTGCGCAATGCTTATAAATCGGGATTCTTGAGCAAGAACGAAGCAACAGAGCTGGCTCTAAGTTGGGGAGCCGACACCAGCGCTATCCTTCCTATCCTGGCACGCTCCGAGGGAAATCATGCTTCGATAACGCAATTTATCCGGAAAGGATTAGCCGAACGCTACTCGATCAACCTCATTACACAACTCCTCCTTTCCATTTCCGATAAAGATTTGCGCGATACCCCTACGGAAATTTTGTACGACCACTTGGTTTACTCCGAGCTGAGTAGCCTCGACCATTCCATCGATTCCTTTTATCGAGATTATGTTTTGTCACCTCGCATTAGCCGAGAGAAACTTAGTCCATTTAGATCCTTCTTTCTCGAAAACATCGATGCTCGTTTAATGAATGAATTTGAAGTGAATCCGGAAACCCTATTAAACTGGGTAAGCGAAGAAATTCAGGTGAATGAAGAGCGTCATTATTACGATTTGCCAACCACTCCCATTGGTGTGTATAAACTGAAGCGTTGTAATCGGGAATCACGCGATATTTTTGTAATAGCTCTATTTCGCAGCCTTGGTATTCCGTCGCGTCTCGAAGAGGGAACGCAGCGTGTGCAGATTCATTGGAAAGGGCAATGGATGGAGGCGAATCTTACTACCGGGCACTTAAGGGAAGTTGTACGCAGCGAAGCTGCAATTGTCTTGGACGATCCCAACTCCGGGGCTTCGTATTTTGAAAATTTTGCTTTGGCCCGATGGACCGGCAGTCATTTCGAAAGCCTCGATTTTGGTTATTATTATCCGCTTGCGAAACGAAACCAATTTAAGCTTGAGCCGGGCTACTATCGTCTATTAACATCGCTACGCGACTCCAAAGGAACGATTCATACCCGCCAGCACTATTTTATGCTAGATGAATTAGAGCAGCAGATCCACGTACTAGCCTTCCCTCAGGAAAAGCCACGGGAAGCATTAAACGCTACCTTGAACCCTGCCTATGAAATTACTCGTCCGGGAGAAACCGCTATAAGCCTGGTTGATTATGTAAAGGGCCATCCCAAATCGGTTGTTTTGCGCATAAATCCGGAGCAGGAACCTAGCCGACATGTTATTAAAGAATTAAACGAAGCCTTGCCTGCCTTGCAACAAGCCCAAATTTTATTAATCCTAATTGTTCCTAACGCTGGCTACCTCGAAGAAACAGCTCAATATTTTGAAGCCTTGGCGCAATACGCTCATTTTTATATCAGTCCACGATTCGAGGAAGCTATGAGCAGCGAATTCGAAGAAACTCCCTATCAAGGAATTCGAGACTTGCCCAACGTGTTGGCTATCGATGGCGAAGGAAGGCCCATTTATTATTCCGAAGGCTATGAAATCGGACGAGGTCGAAATCTTTGGAAAGTATTTTAAATCAAGTTACTCAAGGATTATAAACGGACGATTAAAAATTTGTAACATTGCATTTGGAGAGAACCAAACACTAAACATTAAATCCAATCATACCGTGAAACTGTCTGCATTTTCTATTATCCTATTCACGCTTTTAATAAGCTTTACCTCCTGCTCCGAGGCCGACGAAGTGGCCAATAACCTTGAAGGGAGTTGGAATATTGCCGTCTATCAAAAAACTGTTTATCAGGGCACCACTTTAAACCTAGAGGAATCGGGTACCTTTGAGAATAAGGGTCAAATAGAATTTAACTCGAATGGTAAAGGTTACTACAATATTTTGGAAGATTTAGGCGCAGGCACTTACTACGGATCGGGGGAATTCACCTGGACCAATACAGCCGATGAAGTTTCGATTATTTCGGGTTTTGAAACGAAAACCTTTTCGATTGTCGAATCGGGGAAATCGACCTTTGAACTCGAACGAGAGGTGAGTAATTTTTACTTTCCCGGAAGTGAACCGGGAGTAAGTTACTCCATGATTGAGCGACTTGTTCTGGAAAAATAATACCGCCATGAATCGACTACTTCCCCTGCTGCTTTTCATTTTCGTGTTTTCCTCTTGCGATCCATTCGGCACTCAGTTAGCGGAAGACGATGTTCTTTATTACGAAACTTCGACCATCACACCTGCTGAGCCCAAAGATACTCTAACAGTTATGACTTGGAATATCAAGTTTGGAGGTGGTCGCATCGATTTCTTTTTCGATTGTTGGGGAGATCGGGTAACGATGACTGAGGAAGAAGTATTGACTCACCTGGAAGGGTTAGCCCGAAAAATTCGGCAAGTGAACCCCGACGTACTTTTCTTACAGGAGGTAGATATTGATTCGAAACGAAGCGCTTATGTCGATCAGGTTGAATATCTCCTAAATCATACCGACCTCAACTATGCTGTATTTGCCTCGCAATGGAAAGCGAGCTATGTTCCATCCGACGGAATTGGTAAAATCAATTCCGGCAATGTGACCCTTTCCAAGTATCCTCTTGAAAATGCTGTTCGAATTGGACTGCCTCTCATTCAAGAGCAATCGGCACTGGTACGATACTTTTACCTCAAACGGAATATTTTAGAAACAGAAGTACAAGTGGGCGACCGCTCACTGCGCTTACTGAATACCCATTTGAGTGCCTTCGATCACGATGGGACCAAAAAGAAACAAGTGGATCAATTGGTGGATACGCTAATAACAAGAGACAATAGCAACCTACACTTCATTTTAGCAGCGGACCTGAATCTTTTGCCCCCAAACACGTTAAAAATAAAGGACTTTCCCGACTCTAAATGTGTCGAAGAATTTGAAGCCGACGATTACACCGCCTCTGTTACCTGGATTGAACCTCTTTTCCTATTTCATCCTGAATTCGATATCGACGATTATCAATACGACAATAGTCCTTATTATACCCATACCACGAATCACCCCGATCGAGGAGGTTTTTGGAATCGCAAACTCGATTACCTGTTTACAAACGGACGGTTCATTACCGGATCAAATATTACGCATCAGGACGAGCAGACCGGAATGAATACCATGCTGCTATCCGATCATTGTCCGGTAAGCATTCAATTTCTAGTCGAGTAGTTGGCTTAGTTTTTTAAACTCCTCCCGGGCTGAAGCTCGCCGATACAAGATATGATACACCGCATCGGTAATGGGCATGAATACTTGAAGCTTCTGATTCAATTCAAAAATACTCTTAACCGCATAATATCCTTCGGCGACCATATTCATTTCAAATTGAGTAGCGTTGACCGAGTACCCCTTCCCAATCATGGTTCCAAACGTTCTGTTCCGCGAAAACTTCGAATAAGCGGTAACGAGCAAATCGCCCAGGTAGGCTGTTCCGTTTACTTCGCGCGTAAGTGGATGAACTTGAGCTACAAAACGAGCTATTTCGCGAATAGCATTAGCAATGAGAACAGCCTGAAAATTATCGCCATAGCCGAGTCCATGGCTAATTCCGGCAGCCAGGGCAAATATATTTTTCAAGACGGCAGCATACTCCGTTCCGATTAAATCGTCGGAGATAGAGGCATCGAGGTATCGACAGCGAAGCTGGGTTGCAAAATAAGCGGCCAAATCCTCGTTTCCCGAGGCTATGGTTAAATACGATAAGCGTTCCAGGGCTACTTCTTCGGCATGGCAAGGTCCGGCAATAACCCCAAGCATGGAATACGGAACGTGAAAATCCTGAGCGAGATAATCGGCAACAATTAGATCGCGCTGAGCAATCATCCCTTTTACGCCCGAAATGATTGCTTTCCCGGAAAGGTCAACACTCAAAGGTTGAAATAAGTCGTGGATAAATGCCGCCGGCACCGCTAACACTAGTAACTCAGACTCTTCGACCGCTTGGTTAATATCCGTATAAAAATGAATTCGGTTGGTATCAAATTCAACCTCTCGGAGATAATTCGGGTTTCGTTTAAACTCTTGCAGGTAATCGACAGTGGCTTCATTTCGCACAAACCAGCCAATCTCGCTGCGATTATTCAACAAGAGCTTGGCTAAAGCAGTGGCCCAACTACCGCTTCCTATTACCGATATCCTTGTTTTATCGTTCAGCATTATTCTTCGCTACACCAATGTTGTACCTCATCTTTACTCGGGTTTGTTAATCCGAGCTTCTCTTTTTTATTGATTCCGCATAAGTCCTGATGCAATTTATTCGGATTAGCTTGGTGCATCGAAGCGAGCGTCAGGTAACCGGCTTTTTGAATAATCGGAACCCATTCAGCAGGAATTCCCTTTTCTTGGAATTTCTCGGTTGAATCAATTTGTTTTTTCTTTTCCGGCCGCATTTGAGGGAAGAAGAGTACTTCCTGGATAGAGCTATTATTGGTCATGAACATTGCCAAACGGTCGATTCCAATGCCCATTCCCGATGTGGGCGGCATTCCATATTCCAGAGCACGTACAAAATCGCGGTCGATAAACATCGCTTCGTCGTCGCCTTTTTCGGAAAGTTTAAGCTGTTCTTCGAAACGCTCGAGCTGATCGATCGGATCGTTTAACTCGGAATACGCGTTGCATAGCTCCTTGCCGGCCACCATGAGTTCAAATCGCTCGGTTAGTTCCGGATTGTTTCGGTGTCGTTTGCATAAAGGCGACATTTCCACCGGATAATCGGTAATGAAGGTCGGCTGAACGTAGTGATGTTCGCATTTCTCGCCAAAGATTTCATCGATCAATTTCCCTTTGCCCATCGAAGCATCCACTTCCAGACCAAGCTTTTTGCAAACCTCGCGCAATTGCTCCTCGTTCATTCCGGAAACATCGAAACCGGTATGCTCTCTAATCGCTTCCAGGATTGGAACCCGCTTAAAGGGTCGCTGATAATTAATGAGCTTATCGCCAAAAGGAACTTCGGTTTTTCCGTGCAAATCAAGCGCAACTTTCTCGACTAATCGCTCGGTAAAATCCATCATCCAATGATAATCTTTGTAGGCAACATAAATCTCGAGCACGGTAAATTCCGGGTTGTGGGTGCGGTCCATTCCTTCGTTCCGGAAATCTTTCGCAAATTCGTACACTCCTTCGAATCCACCTACGATTAATCGCTTCAGATACAATTCGTTGGCGATGCGCAAATACAAAGGAATATCCAAAGCATTGTGATGAGTAATAAAAGGTCGTGCAGCCGCTCCTCCGGGAATTGGCTGCAAGATGGGCGTTTCCACTTCGAGATAGCCAAAGGAATTGAAGAACTCGCGCATCGAATTAATAATCTGAGTGCGTTTTCTAAACGTATCCATCACCCCTTCGTTCACAATCAAATCGACATAACGCTGACGATAGCGTTGATCGGGATCGGAAAAAGCATCGTACACTACCCCATCTTTTTCTTTTACGATGGGCAGCGGACGAATAGCTTTCGATAAAACTTTAAATTCTTTTACATGCAGCGAAGTTTCTCCCACCTGGGTTTTAAAAACATAGCCACTTACCCCAATGATGTCGCCGATGTCAAGCAATTTCTTGAAAACCGTATTATAGAGCGTTTTATCGTCGCCCGGACAAATATCGTCGCGCCGAAAATAGACTTGAATCCGGTCGGTATGGTCCATCAAATGAATAAAGGAAGCATTCCCCATGATGCGTCGGCTCATAATCCGGCCGGCCAAATGAACTTCCTGAAAATTATTTTTTTCCGGGTTGAAGTGTTCTAAAATTTCCGATGCAGTCGCATTTACCTTAAATTCCTCGGCAGGATAAGGTTCGATACCCAGTTTTCGGAGTTCCTGAAGTGAATTTCTTCTCAATAATTCTTGTTCACTCAAGTGTAAATCGCTCATAAAATTCCTTGTTTTTGTTGGGCTGCAAAGATAATAGAAAAGCGCATTGACCTTCGTGTTTAACGAGCTTATATCAAGCTATTTCCAATTGGAAAAATAACTTTGCACAAATTTTTTTCTATGATACGCCGTCGGCAGACACAATCAGTAAACATCGGTTCCATGATCATGGGCGGTGAAAACCCCATTCGGATTCAAAGCATGACCGATTGTTTCACCATGCACACCGAAGCCAGTGTAGCTCAGTGTAAGCGTTTGAGCGACGCCGGCGCTGAACTGGTGCGGCTCACGACACCCGGCATTCGCGAAGCAAAAAACCTGGCAATCATCAAAGAGCAATTGCTAGCCGACCACTATCCTGTTCCGCTTTGCGCCGATGTACACTACACACCAAACGCTGCAGAAATGGCGGCTTTGTACGTCGAAAAAGTGAGAATTAATCCTGGCAATTTTGTCGATAAACCGCATCTACACGAACCGCTTTATTCGCCACACGACGAGATTAAAGAGCTACAAAAAATAAAGGAGAAACTCCTGCCGCTGGTCAAACTTTGTAAAAGCCGAAAAGTTGCCATTCGCATTGGAACAAATCATGGTTCACTTTCTCCTCGCATTCTCCATACCTTTGGCGACACTCCCAAAGGGATGGTTGAATCGACCCTCGAATACCTCCGATTGCTTCAACAAGAAGATTTCGACCAGGTAGTTATCAGCCTAAAAGCAAGTAACCCACTTATTACGGTAGAAGCCAACCGTTTACTGATAAAGAAAATGCAGGAAGAGAACATGCATTTTCCCCTTCATCTTGGAGTAACCGAAGCCGGCGAAGGCACGGAAGGGCGGCTGAATTCAGTCGTGGGAATTGCCGCTTTGCTTCGCGAAGGGATTGGCGACACCATTCGGGTTTCGCTCACAGAACCACCGGAAAACGAAATACCGGTAGCTCGAAAAATTCTTCAGTATATTGAAAATCTACCTTGCGAGGCATCCTACTTTCCAAGCAATTGGCGCATCAACACTCACCGAAAAAAGGTTCAGTTCCCTGCCGATTGGGAACTGCCTGATGTTCCTTTACTGGTGCGCAAGCTCTCAGCAGGCGCTACTGGCAAAGCGGAAATCCTGCTAGCAAGGCTTGGCGACCCACTTAAGCTTGCATCCTCACAACCCTTGCTCTTAGCGTGGAATCATCCGGAATGGAATCTATATGAAGGATTGAAAACGCCGATGTTTACTTATCCCGAATACCGGCAAAATAAGCCATCGGAACGGATAGCAATCACCCTCGAAACCCCGGAAGAATTCCGCAATTTCATGGATCAACCCATCCTTCCCGCTGAGGCAATCCTGCTCTTACAGCTTCCGTCGGGCGAGGGAGTGAGTCAACTTTATGAAATCCTGGAATCGGAATCATTTACCTCCCACCCCTTCCCATTAATTCTGATGAGCAAGCACTACGAAAGCGATTGGGAGGATTATCTAATTGCTGCCAGTGCCGAAGCGGGATATCTGCTTTTACTCGGTTACGGAAATGGGATCCTGTTGGAAAACCCCCATTTTTCTGATAAACAGAACAAAGATCTTAGCCTCGCACTCCTGCAGGCAGCGCAGGCCCGAAGAAGTAAAACCCAGTTCGTTTCCTGTCCGGGTTGTGGGCGAACCTTATTCAGTTTACAACAAACCACCCTCGAAGTAAAATCGAAGCTATCGCATCTTGAGCATCTAAAAATTGCGGTAATGGGCTGCATTGTAAACGGACCGGGCGAAATGGCCGACGCCGATTACGGATACGTTGGATCAGGGAAAGGGAAAGTCAGTTTATATCGAAACAGGACTTTAGTTCGCAAACACATCGATGAACAAGAGGCCTTACAAGCGCTGATTCAATTAATTCGGGAAGATGGAAAATGGAAGGAACCTGAATCCACATTTCAGGATGAATTTTAAGTGGAAACCAAGCAAAACTAATTTATATTTACCCATTAGGAAGAAATCCGATTTATTAAAGGCGTAAAAGCTGTAGCCGGAGAAAAGAGAAATGAACAAGGCTGTGGAATCAACTTGAAGAGCCATTCATGCTGGAGTCTTTTCACCTTAACGAAGACTGAATACCATTTTAGTCTTACCAATTTTCACTTTTACAACCAAAAACGGAGGCTTTGCAATTATCCTGTAACTAAACACTTTAACCATGAATAAGTATCGTTTCTTTTTGCTTTTCAGTTTACTGCTTCTTGCTTCGCTAAGTGCTGTGTATTTTTTCTCTTCGCCCGAAGCGAAGACTCCCCTCGGACCCGTTAATGCCGGACCCAATGAGGACAGTCCAAAGGATCGACTTGCATGGCGCCATGAACGCTTAAGAGATCCGGCAACGGGTGAAATCCCGGCCGGAATGCGGGCTATGGAAATGAAGTTTGCTCGCACTTTGCCAAACGACGCAGGTCAAAAAAGCCTGACTTGGACGGCCAGAGGGCCACACAATATTGGCGGTAGAACACGTGCTTTTGCCTACGACGTAACAAATCCGAACCGGCTGGTGGCAGGTGGTGTAACCGGGGCCATTTACATATCGGAAAACAATGGAGCCCATTGGGTTCGGGTAACCACCGCGGATCATTTTCCGGCGGTTTCCTGCCTTGTTCAAGATCCACGACCCGGTAAAACCGATACCTGGTATTATGGAACCGGCGAGGCACGTGGAGGTTACATTGTAAGTCAGTTTTATTACGGCGACGGTTTATATAAATCGACCGATCAAGGGTTAAGTTGGGAACCCTTAACCGCAACCCAGGGGAATGAACCCCATAGCTTCGATTCGGAGTGGAATTTTGTAAATCGATTGGCAGTAGATGCATCCAACCTGAGCGAAGATGAAGTTTATGCAGCCACCTACGGAGGGATTCAGCGATCCGTCGATGGAGGTCAAAGTTGGACCGAAGTATTGGGAGCAAGCAGTCCTGCTTCCTACTACACCGAATTGGCCATTACCACTGGTGGAGTGGTTTACGCAACCCTTGATTCCGATGGAGCCGACAAAGGTCTTTGGCGAAGCGACGATGGAATAAACTGGACCAACATTACCCCTCTCGATACCTTCCCACCGGAATACGAGCGCATTGTAATTGCCATTAATCCATCGAACGAAAATGAAGTCTATTTCCTGGGAAAAACTCCCGGATATGGTCAGTTTTCACAAGCTTTTTTTGGATACGAAGACTGGAACAGCCTCTGGAAATACACTTACCTGAGTGGCGATGGAACCGGTATTGGTGGAAGCTGGGAGAACTTATCGGAAAACATACCCGGTAGCAGCCCTTATGTATTCGACAACTTCTACACTCAATACTCCTACAACATGATGATGACCATTTCGCCTCACGATCCGGACCTCATTCTGATTGGAGCAACCAACCTCTATCGCAGTACCGATGGCTTTACCTCTCCCGATAACGTAACCCAAATTGGTGGTTACTGGGTTGGTTCGACCCTGCCGGCAGGCAGTTGGGGTTCCTACCTCAATCATCACCCCGACCAGCATCTGGCTGTTTTTCACCCAACCGATACCGGAATGGTTTATTCTGCAACCGATGGAGGCTTGTACCTTACGCAGCAAATTTACGATTCCATTGTAAGCTGGGATAACATTAATCGAGGCTACAACACCACACAAGTTTACACCGTTGGATTCGACCGCACTACCACCGACGATGTTTTGATTGCCGGTTTTCAGGATAATGCCAATTATTTTGTCAATTCATCCGATACTGCAGTCGATTGGGTGATGCCATTGAATGGCGATGGTTCTTACATGGGCATTGCTCCGAATAAAGACTATTACATTTTGTCGATTAATCGGGGTAAGATTTACAAGATGGATTTGGATGCAAACGGAGGCGTGCTTGCCTACAACCGCATCGATCCCGCTTCGGTCGATCCCGACGATTACCTCTTCATCAATCCATTGATTATGGATCCGAACGACCCCGATATCATCTACGTGGGTGGTGGTTCCAGATTGTATCGCAACAACCAGCTTTCTAGTATTCCCTATACGAACGAGCACGATTCCATCGACACCGGGTGGTTTGCTTATAGTCACGAAGCTGGTTCGACCGTTCAGGTTTCCTGCATCGATGTTTCCGTTAATCCGGCACACACCGTTTGGTATGGAACCAGTAACCGGCGAATTTTTAAGGTAGAGAATGCGCATACCGGCGATCCGGAGCACATTGCCATGCCCATTATTCAGTTTCCGGCTGCTTATGTGAGCCGCATTGCAATTCATCCGCATCATTCCGACACGGTAATCGTTGTTTTCTCCAATTACAAAGTGTATAGTTTATTTTACACCATCGACGGAGGGGAGTCGTGGATCAAAGGAGCCGGCAATCTTGAGGAGCACCCGCTTGGAACCGGAGCCGGCCCAAGCTTAGGTTGCGTTGCCATTTTACCCCGCGAGGATGGCGATTTATTCCTGATTGGAACCACTGTGGGAATGTACGGAACCTATTCGCTCGATAGCATGAATACCGTATGGACCCAACTTGGTAGCGATGCTTTTGGAAAATCGATTGTAGAGGACATTAAAGTGCGCGAAACCGATGGCTTGGTGGTGGTTGGCACATACGGACAAGGAGTTTACAGCACGCATATCGAGTCGGTTGCACAAGTATTTCCTCAAATTGGCATCGATGAATCGACTGCTATAAACCATGATCTTCAGCTTTATCCGAATCCCGTTAGCCGCGAACTACAGTTTGAAGCAAAGTGGGAGGCTAGCGAGTATGCCGTAACAATTCTTTCGATGGACGGGAAAACATGGCTGCAGGAAAGTTTCGCTCAGGCGAATTTCAGACTGAATGTCGAAAGTCTTCCGGCAGGTAATTACCTTTGTCGCGTTGAGTCGAAAAACATTCGGGTAAGTAAAAACTTTATTAAACAATAAACTCCCGGGCTGTCGACTTGCTGCGAAACCCGATTAACCTTTAAGCGAGAAGGATGAGTTCATTTCTGGTAAATCAATTGGCCGACATCGAAGCTGCAGCTGCATGGTTACACAGCAGTTTGGGAGGGGCAAGAGTAGTGGCCTTTTACGGCGAAATGGGTGTTGGGAAAACAACCCTAATCAAGTCGCTCTGCAAGCAATTGGGGGCTGCAGAAACGGTTACCAGTCCTACCTTCTCCCTTATTAATGAATACGAACTTCCGAATAATCGCCTGGTTTATCATTTCGATTTTTATCGAATCGAAACCATCGACGAAGTATATGATTTTGGCTACGAAGAATACTTTTTTGGAGAAGAATACTGTTTCATAGAATGGCCGGAGTTGATCGAGGAATTATTGCCCGAGGATTGTTTACGGATAACATCCGTTTGCTATCCGATAACAAACGGCTCATAGAATTACAGCAAAACGCACACTAATGCCCGGAAAAAAACTTTTGTTAATCATTTTTTTAGGACTAGGCATGTTTCCTGCTTTGGGACAACATACCAAGCCGCTAAATACACCCTTATACGATTTGGATCGTTGGCATTTTGGCTTTACCATCGGGTTAAATTCAATGGACTTCGACATATACAACGACCGTCGAATTACCAGTTTCGATTCCGTGTATGCCGTCAACAATGTGCGGCAAGCAGGCTTTAATCTGGGAATTGTAAGTAACCTGCGACTAATGCCTTACCTCGACCTGCGCTTTCTACCGGGGATAACCTTCGGCCAGCGTAACCTGGAATACCTCATGCGCGATGGAATGAATTTCTACAAAAAGACCATGCAAGTGGAATCGACCTTTTTGGAATTTCCTTTCCTTTTGAAATACAAAGCCAAACGAATCAATAATTACCGACCTTATCTGCTGGCCGGAATGAATTATCGCATCGATTTAGCCTCGCGCGACGAAGTTAAAGAAGAGCTTCAGCCCATGATTTTGCTCGACAGGCACGATGTGTATTACGAATTAGGTTTTGGAGTGGATTATTACTTACCCTACTTTAAGTTTTCCACCGAAATCAAGTATGCTGTAGGCTTAAACAATGTGCTTCGACCAGATGGATCGCAATTCACCAATTCGATTGAGAAACTCATTTCGAATTTGGTGATTATATCCTTTCATTTCGAATAAGGATTCATTCCAAAATAAAAAATAGGAGACAAACTAAATGGGTTTCGGATTTCTATTCTAATCAAACATTTGCAATCAGCACTGTAATTTGATAGAATATTGGTGTAATTAGGCAATAGGTGTTAGTCCCTGTTAATAGAAATTGCTGAATCAAGAAATCTTATTCCCTACCATTCGGCGAGAATCGTTTCTTTACCGCTAACTCGCTGATTCAGTTTTACTAAGACCTTGGCTCCGAGAGGTAAGAAGACATCGACCCGCGACCCAAACTTGATAAATCCAAACTCTTCGCCTCGCGTGGCTAACTCGCCCTTTTTCTTATAGTGCACAATGCGACGGGCTAATAAGCCCGCAATTTGACGTACCATGTAGTCTCGGCCATTGTCGGCCTCTACAACTAAAGTAGTGCGTTCGTTGTCGGTGGAAGCTTTGGGTAAACGAGCATAAAGGTATTTTCCGGGATGGTATTTAAAATACTTAACCTGACCACTGAATGGGATCCAGTTCACATGCACATTGAGCGGACTCATGAAAATGGAAATTTGCAGGCGTTTATCGTTAAAATACTCTGGTTCTTCCACTTCGCCGATAATCACGACGGTTCCATCGGCAGGAGCTATGAGTTGGTTCGCAGCTGCTTCGACTACTCGCTTGGGTGAGCGAAAAAAGGAGACAATAAAAAGGAAAAACGCCAGGCTAAGCCCCCAGAATGCATACCATAACCATTCGGGCACTCCGGCAAATTTTAGCCCCGACAGAAGGAGCAATAAAAACATGAATACAATGAAGATGGTAGGATACCCTTCCTTATGAATTTTCATCTTGATGCTGATTTAGGCAAACTGCAAATATATCCATACCGCTGGAATGGAGAGCAATAATGCATCAAAACGATCGAGAATTCCTCCATGACCGGGGAGCAAATTGCCAGAATCCTTGATATTGAGGCTGCGTTTGAGCATCGATTCGAACAAATCGCCCAGTGTACCAAATACAATCATAATGGCAGCAATAACGAGGAACTGGTTCAAGGTAAACTGATTGGAAAAAGTCGAAAGTCCCCAGGCAAAGACTAAGGTCGTTAACCCTCCGCCGATAGCTCCTTCCCAGGATTTTTTGGGAGAGATACGTTCCAACAAGCGATGTTTGCCAAAGCTTATCCCGAAAATATAAGCTGCGCTATCGTACACCCAAATAAATGCGAATAGCAAAAGGACCGGTTTAGCATCGAAGCTTTCAATTCCATCGCCGGCTACGGCCAAGGAACTGAGCAAGGCGAAAGGGATTACCAAATAAACCAAGCCAAAGAAGAAACAAGCGATGTTGTTCAGGGGAAATTCTTTTTTACGATACAACTCAATAATGAGCGGAAAAATGGTTGGGAGGAAAAAAAGTGGCAGAGATTGAAGCTGTATTAAATCGATTGATACCAATACAATCCCGATGTAGAGGCTTAGGCCTGCCAGGTAGGAACTGATCGGTTCCGGATTAGCACTTCCTTTTTTAACGAGAGCAAAATATTCCCTCAGCCCAAGCATAACCAGGAGCAGGTATAAAACATGAAACGAATAAACATTCCAAAGCGTAGCTCCTACTACTACTACCAGAAAAATTAAACCGGTGATGCTTCGTACCAGGAGATCGTTGAACTTAGTTTGCTTCGAACTCATGAATAATCGCTCTGGCTTTTTCTTCGTCGGCTGAATAAACGTACACTTCTACATCGCCAAAAGCAAAGGAAGAATCCTTCTTATTAATGATGTCGCAAACGATACCTTCGTCGCTTAGCCTGGCTTTGAGCAATTCGGCATGAAAAATATCACCTGCCGAATAAACGAGAACCCAATTTTTTTCCATAACAGTGAGCCTTTAAAATGGAGTAAGAAGATACGAACATTTAGCCGTTCAATCAAGCAATATCGGTCTGATTTTCTTCGGTTTTCGATGATTTTTTCCCGCTTTCAGCCTGATTTATTTCTTCCTCTGGTTTGACATCTGTCATGGAGCCGTCTTCGCCGGCTATGGATAAGTCGGATTCCGAGTCGTCGCTATTGTCCGCCTCAACGTGATTGAGTTCCTCGATCTCTTCCCAACGGGTTTTTCCAAAATCGCGCTTCCCAAAAATCTTTTCCAAATCCTCGGTAAAAATCACTTCCCGCTTGAGCAGCAATTCGGACAGTTCGGTGAGCTTATCTTTGTTCTCTGTTAAAATATTAATGGCCCGTAGGTATTGCTCCTCAATAATCGTTTTCGCTTCCTTGTCGATTAATTCTGCGGTCTCTTCGCTATAGGGTTTATTAAATGCATATTCGCTTTGACCCATGGAATCGAAGAAAGAAACATTTCCAATTTTCTCACTCATACCAAAATAGCTTACCATCGCATAGGCTTGTTTGGTAACTCGTTCTAAATCGTTTAATGCACCGGTTGAGATTTTTCCAAAATTAACTTCTTCCGATGCACGACCTCCGAGGGTAGCACAAATTTGATCGAGAATCTGTTCGCGCGTTGTAATTTGCCGCTCTTCGGGCAAATACCAGGCGGCACCCAAAGCTTTCCCGCGTGGTACGATTGTTACCTTAACCAGTGGGTTAGCATGCTCAATTAACCAACTCACGGTAGCATGTCCGGCTTCGTGATAGGCAATGGTTTTCTTTTCTTGTGCGGTGATGATTTTATTTTTCTTCTCCAAACCGCCAATAACCCGATCGATAGCATCGAGAAAATCTTGCTTTTCAACCACTTTTTTACCCCTACGGGCTGCAATCAATGCCGACTCATTACACACATTAGCGATATCGGCCCCGCTAAATCCGGGCGTTTGTTTGGCAAAAAAGCTAATATCGATGTTCTCTTTATCGTATTTTATGGGTTTAAGATGGACCTTAAAAATCTCCTGACGCTCTTTTAAATCGGGTAGTTCCACGCTGATTTGTCGGTCGAATCGGCCGGCGCGCAACAGAGCACGGTCGAGGATATCGGCACGGTTAGTCGCTGCCAGGATGATTACACCTAGATTGGTTCCAAAACCGTCCATCTCGGTAAGCAGCTGATTCAGTGTATTTTCACGCTCGTCGTTGGCTCCCATATTGGGGTTTTTACCACGAGCCCGGCCAATGGCATCAATCTCATCGATAAAGATGATGCAAGGGGCCTTCTCTTTAGCTTGCTTGAAGAGATCCCGCACACGCGATGCACCAACACCGACAAACATTTCGACAAAATCGGAACCCGAAAGGCTGAAAAATGGCACATGAGCCTCGCCGGCTACCGCTTTGGCTAAAAGCGTTTTACCTGTTCCTGGAGGACCTACAAGCAAGGCACCTTTGGGGATTTTCCCACCCAAATCGGTATATTTTTTCGGATTTTTCAGAAAATCGACAATCTCCATTACTTCGGTCTTGGCTTCTTCCAGTCCGGCAACGTTTTTAAAGTTGATTTTAATTTCAGATTCTTTATCGAACAGCTGGGCTTTCGATTTGCCTACATTGAATATAGCTCCGGGACCTGCTGAGCCTCCCCCCATTCGACGAAGAATAAAAATCCAAACAGCGACCAAAACCACAATGGGTAAGAGCCAACCGAACATATCCATGAAATTTTTCCGTTCCTCGGCTCCGGCATAAATGCGATCGGTCTCAGGCAAGTCGGCTTGCGCTTCTTCCATGCGCTTCTCAAACGAATCGGCCGATACAATGCTGATGAAATACTGCGGACCGAACGAACCTCCCATTCCAGAGCTCGATTTGGCATCGTCGTATTTGCTCCCCGATAAGCGGTCGGGTTTAATGTAAATTTCGGCGGTTTTGCCATTGACGATCACGACACGCTCTACGTCGCCCGGACGTAACATTTCGTCGCGAAACTTACGCCACGAAACCTCGGTAGCCGACGGGCCAGTGGAGTAGAATTGCAGCAATAAAATGGCGAGTATAATGGCTCCATACACCCAATACACATTGAATTTGGGTTTTCCATTGGGTGCGCCATCAGGATTGGGTCGATTGAATCCGAATTTACCCTGATTATTGTTTTCTTGTTTTTTATTTTCCGACATAGTATTCAAGTTCTTTAAGCCTGGATGGGTTTAGGCTATAAACTGCTTTTATTTTGAAAAGTTTAATCGTAGTGATGTTCTAAAGCAGCATCGGCCCACAACGATTCTAAATCATAGAATTTCCGACTGTCCTCTAAAAACAGATGGATTACAATGTCTAAATAATCCAGAATAATCCATTCTGCATTTTCCATTCCTTCGACAAAAGCGGGACGGATGCCCAGCTGTTCCTTCATTTGATCTTGAATATGATGAGCCATCGCATGTACCTGAGTAGTACTAGTGGCATGGGCTATAACAAAATAATCGCAAAGGGAAAGGTTTAAGCTTTTAAAATCGATGCTCACAAGGTCTTGAGCTTTCTTCTCTTTCAGGGATTCTAAAATTACCGAAAGCATCTGGTTTATTTCTTGATTATCTGTGGGTTTAGTCATGTTTTACAATTTCCGCAAATTTAATCGATTTTTAGGAGCATCAGCCTAAATCGTCTCGCTTTATGGCTATTAAATTTTCCTAATTTTTAAGGGCAATTCCATGCTAATTGTTTGAGCATGTCAAAGCTATGATATTAGGCGGAAACGCCGACCTGAAGACCCGCTGAAAGTTGGATCTCGCATAAGACAAAATTAACTGAGAGGCTCTTTACACCCTAAGGCGACTAAATGATTTAAAAGAAGACTTTCATCGATCCATGATTCAATAATCGGGGAACATGCCTAAATGAGGATATGGAGCGCAAGTTACCAGCTTACAGGCGAACCGGTTACATTATCAGGCTAAACAAATGTTACAGAACGAGTAAAAAAAAGAAACGCCAGCAATGAAATATTCCGCAGGAGATGCGCAATCAATCCCTAAAGCGAGTAGCTTTACTAAAAAAACCGCGAGACATGATTGGAAAAGAAATACGCTATGCAGAAAGTCTCGATTCGACTAATTTGTCCTTATCGAAATTATTGCGAACGGAATCGGTTGAAGAAGGCTTGGTTTTGCGCACCGATTTTCAATTAAAAGGAAGGGGCTATTCTAAAAATCATTGGGAGAGTGCCGCCGGGGAGAATCTACTCTTCAGTTTTATCCTGAAGCCCCATTTTTTAAATGCATCGGAGCAATTTGAAATTGCCAAAATGGTCTCTCTAGCTATTCATGGGTATTTGCAAGCCTTTGCCGAGGGGTTTAAAATTAAATGGCCCAATGACTTATTTTTTGGGGATAAAAAAATTGCCGGAATGCTCATTGAGCACTGTGTTCATGGCGACCAGCTTTCGCATTCGATTGTAGGAATTGGATTAAACCTAAATCAGGAGCAATTTTCGGAGCAAGCTGGTCGCCCCATTTCCTTGCGCACCATCACCCAGTCTAGTTATCATCCGCAAACAGAAATGAATAAACTAATCGACTGGCTCAATGCAACTTACTCAAGGCTTCGAAACGGAGACCGCCGCCTCTTGCATGAAGAATACTTGCAACACCTCTATCGGTTTGATGAGTGGAGCACCTATCAATCGGGGGATCTCATTTTCGAAGGACGCATTCGCGGGGTGAACGAATTTGGGCAGCTCTTACTCGAGCGCAAGAATGGTTCCTACTGGATTGTCAGTTTTAAAGAAGTAGCGTTTTTATAAGGACAGCCCCCATTGATCGGGAGCTACTCGCCAGGCCCGAAGCGATTCGAGGTCGGAAGTAGCGAAGCGACCTTCGTCTAAGGCCAGATCGATGAGTGCATGGTAGTTACTAAGTGTATAAACCGGGCAGTTAGCTTCCTGAAAGCGTTTCTGGGAAACATCAAAGCTGTAGGTAAAAATGGCCAACATACCCAACACTTCCATACCGGCTGAGCGTAGTGCTTCCACTGCTTGTAAACTGCTTCCTCCGGTAGAAATTAAATCTTCGATTACGACTACTTTTTTACTCGTTTCAATTTTCCCTTCGATGAGGTTGGTGAGTCCATGTGATTTCGGCGCTGAGCGCACGTAAACAAATGGCAAGTTCAGTTCCTGTGCAACCAGTGCACCGTGCGCGATGGCACCCGTTGCAACCCCGGCAAGGTACTCGGCCTCGGGGAAACGTTCTTTCACCATGGAGGCAAAGGCTTTGGTAACGATGCTGCGCTCACGAGGGAAGGATAAAATTTTCCGGTTATCGCAATAAATAGGCGACCTCCACCCCGACGCCCAGGTAAAGGGTTTTTTGAGTTCAATTTTAACGGCTTCAATCTGAAGTAGAATACTGGCTATGCTGCGTGAAAAATCCTCCATGCTGTATGAATCATTTAACAAATTTTCACGCAAATATACGCTAAATTCGCCCCCCTTAGCAAGCCGAAATGATTGGAAAAAGCAGCGATTCGATGATAAAAATCCACTTCGAACGGGGAGTAGTTTACCTCAGTAAGGAAATTCCGGACACAGCAGAAAAATCAGCCCTCGTACTTGAGGACCGAAGCATGGAAGAGATTCTGGATTTACTGCTTCAGTATCAGGAGAATCGACTCGACTTAACAGCTTACTTAATTCATCCACATCCGGAAGAACTATTCAGCTTTGCTCACAACAACATTGAATTCATTCGAGCCTCGGGCGGGGTGATTGAAAATGAAAATGGAGAATTACTCTTCATTTTTCGCCGCAACAAATGGGATTTACCAAAAGGGAAGATTGAGCCGGGAGAAGAGACCGAAGCCGCTTGCCTTCGAGAATTAGAGGAAGAGTGTGGATTGCGCCAACTTCAAATACTCCACCTGCTTACTCGAACTTACCACACTTATCGTTTGAAAAATAAATTGGTCTTAAAGGAAACAACCTGGTTCAAAGTAAAGCATACCGGCCAGGAGCAAGCGGTTCCTCAAACCGAAGAAGATATCAGTGAGGTAGCCTGGTTTAAACCTACCGAGCTGGAACATGTTTATCGAAATACATTCCCATCGATCCAAGAAGTATTGAACCTATTTAACAACTAATCCCCGTGTCAGGAAGCGAACGATTGATTCGAATTTGGGAGCGACTTAAGGTTTATCATGTATATTACCGCCGCAGTGGATTGTACCGATTCATGCTGGTAAACGGGCTGAAGGTATCCGTCTTTCTAGGTTTATTCATCCTCGCTTTTTACCTTATTGAAACCTACATCATTGAGTTCGAGACCCTGTTCGAAGAAATGCTCGAACACCTCAGTGAATGGCAGGTTCTCATCATTTTCTTCTTCTCGGAATCGGTTATTGGTTTATTACCCCCCGATTTGCTGGTCCTTTGGGCACAACACACCTTTAATCCGTGGCTCATTGTAAGCGGATTAGCCATTACTTCCTATTTGGGAGGCTACGCTGCATTCGGTATTGGGCAGCTCCTTTATCTTCAGCCTCGAATTCAACAATATATAACCCGTAAATTCTCCAATTACATAGGGTTATTTAAAAAATGGGGAGGAATCCTCATTATTCTGGCGGCCCTTTTCCCCTTACCCTGGGGTGTAGTGGCCTCCATTGCCGGCATTTTGCGCTTCCCGGCAGTGCGATTTCTAAGCTTTGCATTGGTTCGCATCGCACGATTTTACCTCTATGCGCTCTTATTTTTTAGAATCTTTTAATCATGTCCAAACCCTTCTCGAAATACTACCTTCCACTGGTTTTTGCTCTCTTGCTTATTGCAGGTATTTTAATTGGCAACCAGCTCAATTTTAATGGCAACTCCAAGGCAATTTCCATCTATCCGCAGCATAATAAATTACAATCGGTTTTAAACTATATCGAAGAAGAATACGTCGATACAATCCATCAGGAAGACCTGGTGGAATTGATGATTCCGAAAATACTGGAAGAACTCGATCCGCATTCGGTGTACATTCCGCCACAAGATTTAGAGTTCACCAACGAACAGTTGCATGGAGCCTTCGATGGTATTGGCGTTCAGTTCAATTTACGAGAAGACACCGTGGTTATTGTCCATCCGATTCCGGGTGGACCGTCGGAAAAAGTAGGCATTTTAGCAGGCGACCGCATTATAAAGGTAGGCGATAGCCTTATTGCCGGAGTTGGAGTGACCACCGAAACGGTGATGTCCTTACTCAAAGGGAAAAAAGGAACAGTTGTCGATATTTCCATCCAGCGTTATGGCGACGAGGAATTGTTACCCTTCAGCATCACACGCGATAAAATTCCCATTTACAGCCTGGATGTTGCTTACATGATGGACGAGAAGGTTGGATACATTAAAATGAATCGCTTTGCCCGGAATACCTATCAGGAGTTTATCGATGCCGGGGATCGATTATTGGCGCAGGGGATGGAAAAACTGATTGTCGATTTGCGGGGGAATAGCGGTGGGTTCATGGAAATGGCCATCAAAATGATCGATGAGTTCTTCGAGGCCGGAACGCTCATTGTTTACACCGAAGGGAAAGCGCGTCCGCGCAGTGAATCGATTTCCAAATCGGGGGGGCGCTTTACCAATACACCCGTAGTAGTTCTCATCGACGAATGGTCGGCAAGTGCCAGCGAAATATTCGCAGGTGCTATCCAGGATAACGACCGGGGAGTGATTGTTGGCCGGCGCAGTTATGGAAAAGGATTAGTACAAGAACAACGGGAATTCCCCGACGGTTCGGCTTTACGACTTACCATTGCCCGATACTTTACGCCAACCGGAAGGAGCATTCAAACACCTTATGAAAACGGCAAACAGGACGACATGCCCTTCGGTCATCCCGATTTGAGCGATTGGAATGAGCTAGCAGCCGACTCCGGCAATTCCACCAAGGACTCCACTGTTTACCTAACCCCAAAAGGGAAACGAGTTTACGGAGGGGGAGGAATCACACCCGACCACACCGTTGCGGTCGATACTTTGCCACTTAGCGATTTTTATATCAAAGTGCGAAATCGTGGGCTCATATATCAGTTTGGATTTCAATATGCCGACCGACACCGGAGTGAATTAGTAGCTACCGGCGATTACAAATCCTTAGTTAAATTGTTGGATAAGCGCAATCTGCATGAATCCTTTTTAGATTTTGCTGCCTCGAAAGACATCAAGCCATCTACCTCCGATTGGAAGCGCTCCGAGAATATTATTCGCACCATGATTCATGCACAAATTGCTCGCAGCATTTTCGACGACCAAAGCTATTACCCGCTCATTCAGGAGATTGACGAAAGCCTGCTCGTTGGAAAATCCATCATCGACACCTTGAGCTATCAGCCTTAAAAAGTCGGAATTAATCGATTTTTAAAAACGTTTGATTCCATTCCCCATCGGCAGTTTTAATGCGGATGGTGTAGCTGCCGGGTGCTAAATCGCTAACCGACAAATCGGTTGGACATTTCCCCTGAAGGCTTTGAGTCATTACTTCCTCTCCGATGGCACTGTACACACTTAGCTGAACAAAGTCCTGTTTTCCTGTGAACGACAGGGTAATTCTCTCGCTTGTAGGATTGGGAAAAACCTTTAATTGAGGGGGATTCTCTTCCTCAAATTGAAGAGAAGAAACCACTGCTATTCCATCCAACTCATACCTTCCCTGCCCTAATAAACTTAAAGCGCTTCAAGACTCCTAAGGATAAACCAGTGCTGCACTCAAGGTCTTTTCTCCTTTCCTCCCATTCGGATGAAAATAAACCAGATGAATCAAATACACCCCCATTGGCAATAGCCCTCCGGAATCATGAGTCCCATCCCAGGAGAGTTGCCCGTTAAGCGCAACTTGCACATAGTCCGTTAAGCTTCGAACATATCGCCCCTTACTATCGAAAATGCTCACCTGAAGAAAGTAGCCTGGCTCATCGAACCGATAATGAAGAAAGAGGTAATCATTCAAGCCATCTCGGTCGGGCGAAAACTCTCGATTTTCCAGATAAAACTCATGCTGCTGCGGTTCGGTCGAATGCCATTGTGAGTTAAGCAGTCCGGGCGTTCCAAACCCCACCGTTTCAGCAGCCGATGCCCACGTAGTTCGTTCAGCAGAAGGCCAGTCGGGGTGTACCCGTTCCAAGGCAACTCCTTTCGGATCGGCGAGTGAAGGATGTTGCCAGTCATCTTCGTAAACAAGTACATCGATTAGCTGCATGCCTTGATCGAGCAAGAGGAATGAACCGGCTTCGTTGCTAAGAGTTGGCAAGGAGGATTCAAACTCCGGAAATGCTCCGGCATTGTGACTGGGATAATGGTCCATCGCCAGCTCTTTATTCGTGGTGAGGACAAAATAATCGCCCGGGAATAGCAAATAAGTACCTGCACTAAGGGGTGCAACCTGGGTGTAACTTTGTCCGTCGGAATCGTAACGAGCTGTACGAAATTGCTTCAAGTCCACCACCTTATCGCCCCGATGATAGAGCTCGACATAATCAACACCGTTTTCAAATGGATTGAACAACACCTCATTGATCACCACATCGCCCGGTTCCGGGTACTGGGGGAAAGCTAAACGAACCGTTCCGGGCAGCAAACTATTTCCGCATACATCGCTCATGCCGGAAAGTGTAAACTCCGTTAGATGAAAAACCGAGTCGTTTGGTGAAAAAAAAATATTCATTGTCCGCATAAGCGGGTCGGAACTCGAAATACTATCGGGCAAAGGCCAGTTAGCAGGCCAATTTGCCTCGTTAAAACGAAGCCAATCGACGCTTTTCGAAAAGATGAGTTGCACACTGGTCGAATCCAGGAAGAAACCCCGAATTAGCCTGAAATCTTCAAAATCAGGATTAACCTCCAACACACTATTTTTCTTACCGGGAGTTCCTCCCCAAAAATGAGTTGATACACTCCAATTATTTTTACCACCGCAAAAATTCTCCGGGTCGATGCACTCCATGCTCCAACCTCCATCGGCCTGATAAGAATTGGCAAACCAATCGACCCGGTATTCGGCAAAGGCCATAACCTCACCAAATGTATCGACCAATTGCAGAAAAGTTTGTTCGTTGCTAACGACATTATTTCCTAACACCTCCAAACACGGGAGGTTTGGTGGATATTCCAAACAAGCACCAGCCGATGACAGGAAAACATAGCTACCCGAAGCAAGGGAATATTCCGGCAGCGCATAAGTCCGACTTCCCACGGTCAGGCGATAGGCATTCAGTTGCTGTTCGAATTCGCTCCGATTAAACAGCTCGATGTACTCTCGCTCAGGCAGTTCGACCCGTGGACTAGGGTCGGCCATTATTTCATTAAAAACCACATCGAAGGGAACAGGACGATGTTCAAAAATCATCACCGTAGTATCGGCCATCATTAGGCCGGAAGTATCAGTCAGACCATTCATTTTCAACTCATAATGCTGGTCGAACGCCAACATCTCTTCAAACCATAAAATAACCTGCCGAGGGTTCGCTTTCGAATAATCAATCTGCACCGGTATTCCTAAATCGCTTAGGACATACGATTGCTTTACCTGGATCAGCGTGCTATCCATCATTTCGGAGAAAATCAATTTCAAGCTGCCATCAGCAACCAGCCTACTCTCCTCTAATCTTGGGGGAATACTATCCAGCAAGGGTGGTCCTACATAAATATCGTCGAGATAGAAGCGCGCTACATTGCTCGAAGTATATTGCAGCAGGAACTGTGTTAACCAGGAATCCTGGATGATAGGGAACGAAGCATCGCCCTGAAAGCGATACCAACCATAACCATCAAAATCGGCCCACAACCGCCAACTTCCATGATTGTAGGAGAGCTTAATCCAAAACTCATTATCAGTCTCGACGATGGCTCCGGGTTCGCCTGCGATCAACAAGGTGTCGCTGTCGGCTCCTCGAAAATAGAAATCGATGGCATCTTCGCTCCCGTTTTTCCCCATAGCTAACACGAAAGCCGACGAAGAATCGGGCGAAGTTAAAACCTGCCACTCCATGCGGTTATTATCGCTGGGAGAGAAGGCCATTCGAAGCTTGGCACGGCATTCCATCGACTCACTGAATGTAATAGGATGAAAGAGCTTCGCTAAACCCGGCTCAGGAGCATTCAACTGCAACACCCGATCGCTATTCACCACAAAAATGGCCGTATCGCCAAGCCAGGTTGGGTTATGATTCAAATCACCGTCCGAAAAATCATCCTGAATCACAGTTTGACTTATCGCCTTAGGAACAATAAACCCGGTAAAAAAAATAGCAGCAAGAGAGCCAACCAGAAATAAAAAGCACGCCTTCATAGAGCCTATTTTAGGTGTAAAATGCGAGGCATGCTTCCATCTTTTTAGGGGAGAAAAGGGAAGAGTTCAAAAATAAGAAATTGAACATCCATCTTCGAAGGAGGGAAGTCTTATTTTGTATTTTAGCGCCTTAAGTTTATATCCTGAATGAATTTCCGCGAACATATCGAAGGCATAGGCTGGGTTCACTTCGTAATGCATAAAAGGGCTCGCAACCTCGTATTGAGTATGCGTAAAGCGAGCGAGGTCCGCATGACCATTCCTTATGGTTATCCGATTGCCGAAGCACGCAAATTTCTCCATAGTCGCAAGCCTTGGATACAGGAACAGTTGGCCAAGCACTCCTTTAAAACCGAAGGACCAAATCCAAACGAAGCCTATCGCACCCGCAGTACCGAAATCCATTTACTCGCCGACAACCGGGCAAATGGTTTATTGAGGCTGGAAGGCAACCGCATGGAGGTTCGCTATCCGAAAGAACTCAACTGGCAAGATCCTTTTGTTCAGGATCTTATATTCAAGGCGAAAACCCTTGTTTATGAGCAAGAAGCCAAAAGTTATATTCCTGAAAGAATTCGCATGTTGGCCCAAAAGCATGGGTTTCAATTCCGGGAACTAAGCATTAGCAAAACGAAATCGAAGTGGGGTTCTTGCCGCAGCAACGGCGACATTCGAATTAGCTGTCACGTAATGAAGCTTCCGGAGCATCTCATCGACTTCATCCTACTACACGAGTTGTGTCACACCCGTTTTTTCAACCACGGTAAGGAATTTCACGAGCTGTTAAATCATGTAACCGAAGGAAAGGAGAACGACTATCATCAAGCATTAAAACAATACCAAATTCATTAAAATTCAACTACATGCGTCTCGCCCTGATAGGAGCTACCGGACTAGTAGGTTCGAAACTCCTGGAAGTTTTAGAAGAATTCGATTTCCCTTTTGAGGAGTTACTGCCCGTTGCTTCCTCCCGCTCGCTTGGCAAAACCATTCGCTGCAAAGGGCAAAATTATCCGGTAGTGGATATTCAAACCGCCTTGCAGAAAGCGCCACACTTAGCAATATTCACAGCGGGGGGCGCTGTTAGTAAGGAATTTGCACCCCAATTTGCAGCCAAAGGCTGCCGGGTAATCGATAATTCATCGGCCTTTCGGATGGATCAGGAGATTCCGCTGGTGGTTCCAGAAATTAATGCCGAAATGCTTACCAATCATCACCGTATCATTGCTAACCCGAATTGCTCCACCATTCAACTGGTTTTGGCTCTCTCGGGCCTGCACCGGAACTGGCAAATCAAGCGCATTGTAACCTCTACCTACCAGGCAGTTAGCGGAAGCGGACATGCAGCACTCCAACAATTAATGGGAGAGCGGAACGGAACCAATCATCCGAATTTCTATCCCCATCCTATCGACCTGAATGTTATTCCGCACGGGGGTGAATTCGATGCCGAAGGAAACACCAGCGAAGAGTTAAAACTAATCCATGAAACTCGAAAAATCCTCAATGCCCCCGAGATTCAGGTTAGCGCAACCGTAGTGAGAGTGCCGGTTCAAAATGGGCACTCCCTATCGGCCAACATCGAATTTCACCGTCCCTTCGAAATCGAAGCTATCCGGCAAACTCTTGCCGAAACGCCGGGTGTAACCGTATTCGACCAACCGGATCGAAATGAATATCCTACACCGCTTTTAGCCAACGAACAAAACCAGGTTCTGGTAGGCAGGATCCGAAGAGATGCATCGTGCCAAAATTGTTTGAACCTATGGATTAGTGCCGATAACTTGCGAAAAGGCGCAGCCACCAATGCCCTTCAAATCGCACAACACCTTCTGAATCATCATCTTTTAACAATTTAACTGTAACTATGAAATACCCGTGAGGTAAAAAAATCTCATCAACCGCGATAATGCATTATGGGTATTCCAGCTGAACTTTAAAATCAAAATATATACAGATGAAAAGCATTTTCATAAAGACCCTTACCCTTCTTTTGCTGCTCCCTTTCGGACTTCATGCTCAAGAAGTTGAAGTGAATTATTGGAAAAACGGAAACAAGAAAAGCGAGGGAGTAAAAGAGTTCGGGCAGGAAGAAGACCTTTGGTCGTATTTTTACGAAAATGGCACTCTCGCTCAGGAAACAGAATTTTTCAACGGAAGGCCACACGGAAGAACAACCTACTACTACCCAAACGGGAAAAAGCAAAACGAAGGCTATTTCTTCCACGGCATTCAAACCGGCACTTACGATGCATGGAACGAGGACGGCAAACTCCTCGTATCGGGTCGTTACGAGAATGGCTTTCAGGATTCGATCTGGAACTACTATTTCGAATCGGGTCGTATTGGTGAACTGGAGAAAAAGCTGGAATATCTCGAAAATGGAGAGATTCGCATTTGGGAACAATTCAGTCCCGGCGGAATACACCTGGTCAAGAATGGAAATGGCTGGTATCATGAGTATTACCCCGATGGCAGCATTCGAGCCAAAATGGAATATCAATCGGGAATAGCCAATGGGAAATACGAGAGCTTTTATTCCAATGGAAAAGCCGAAGCGATTGGCCGATTCGAAAACGGCTTAGAAACGGGCGAATGGAAAATTTGGTTTCCCGAAGGAGGATTGAAGGAAGAAATAAACTACCAAAACGGTTATCAGAAAACCTATTACCGAAACGGTAAAATCCAGTCGGAAGGGATTATGAAAGACGGTTTAAAAGAAGGGAAATGGATAAGCTACTTCGAATCGGGTGAGAAACGAACCGAAGCAGAGTTCTTGGCAAATGAATACCACGGTAGCATTCAAAAGTGGTACATCAACGGGCAATTGGAAACCGAAATGCATTATTCGAACGGAAAACGAATAGGAGAAGCAAGCTGGTGGCACGAGAACGGTTTACCCGATATGATTGGTCATTTCACAAACGATGAACAGGATGGCTTATGGACCTATTACCATCCCGATGGATCGAAAGGAAACGAAGGAACCTATCGGAACGGAAAATTACATGGCACCTGGACCTGGTGGTATCCCGATGGGTCGGTTTGGAAAACCGGAAATTACACCGACGACGAAAAAGACGGTTATTGGAAAGTGTTTTTCGAAAATGGAACAGTCGATTACGAAGGAAACTTCCACATGGGATTGGAAGATGGTGAATGGAAACAATTCTACGAAAATGGAAATCCAAAAACAGTGGGATCGTTTCAAATGGGGCAGATGCATGGAGCCTGGACTGCTTGGTTTGAAAACGGGCAGAAGCAATACGAAGGAGTCTATTTCGAAAACAACAAAGATCAAAGCTGGACTTACTGGAACGAAAATGGAAGCTTACGTTACACCGAGCAATTTGAAAAAGGTATTCTACATGGACCCTACGCCACCTTCAGCGAAAATGGAAAACAACTCATCTCCGGTAGTTATCAACAAGGGGAAAAAGACGGAGTCTGGAAGTATTGGAACGAGCGTGGTAATATTTTACGCGAAGAAAATTATAAAGACGGCTTACCTCACGGGAAATGGCTGGTTTACTATGAATTTGGATTGGTTCAGAGCGAACAGTCCTTCAAGAAAGGCATGAAGCACGGTACGTTTATTTACCGCAAATCGAATGGAGCCATTGCCTACGAAGCAAAATACAAGAACGACGAATTAATCGAGACCAAAACTGACGAACGAACCCGATAAACCATGGATTATCTACTCATAGCATTTGGATTCCTTTTCCTCCTTTTAGGCATTGCCGGTGGCATTTTGCCTGTATTGCCCGGACCACCCCTCAGTTATCTGGGACTTTTATTTTTTCACTGGACCGAGCGCTACAGCTTCTCATCCGACTTCTTATGGATTTGGGGAGGAGTAAGTGCTCTGGTATATTTTACCGACACGGTGATCCCGATTCTTGGGACGAAAAAGTTTGGAGGGACTAAGCGAGGGGTTTGGGGAAGCATTATTGGGCTGGTGTTCGGCATGTTTCTCTTTCCGCCCTTTGGAATCATTGTGGGGCCTTTCCTGGGAGCGTTAATTGGAGAATTATCGGCTGGTCAAAACAACCAACAAGCATTTCGGGCTGCGATGGGTTCTTTTTTAGGCTTCCTGTTCGGAACCCTTTTAAAGCTGATTGCATCCGGCTGGATGTTGTTCGAAGCCATTCGACTCATAACCGCCGGAAATCCGCCGGGAATACAAGTTTAGGCAGAATACGGACAACGAAAAAAATGATTGAAAATTTACCAGTTGTGAAAACGGGGAAGAGCGATTATTCCCTGTAGCAAGGATCCAAATTTTTTCCCAACATCGCTGGAAAAACAGACCTGAAAAATATTTTTTTCATTTTGTCTTTTTCCTTTTGGGATTTCAAAAATTGATTTATTTTTGCAGCGCTGTTGAAGTCAGTAATCACAGCAAAAAGGTGTGGTAGTTCAGTTGGTTAGAATATCGGCCTGTCACGCCGAGGGTCGCGAGTTCGAGTCTCGTCCACACCGCAAAAGCCGCTTGAAATTTCAAGCGGCTTTTTTCTTTTACCTCCCCGCACATCTCCGCAAGCGATTGCATCAAGGCTTCGCAATAACTTTCCATTAAATCTGCTGTTAAACTCGTTTCATTCAACGCTTTTACGTATGAAAGCCAAGCTTTTATTACTAAATTCGCCAAGCTTTCTGAAAATAAGCCAAAACACTAGAAAAGACAGATTTAGATATATTTTTTTCAATTAAAACTTTAAAAGTATGGCAGAAAAGTATGTTTACACCTTTGGCGACGGTAAAGCCGAAGGAAAAGGTAACATGAAAGAACTCCTGGGAGGCAAGGGAGCCAACCTGGCAGAAATGAATTTGATTGGAGTACCCGTTCCGGCCGGTTTTACCATTACCACCGAAGTGTGTACCCTCTATAACCAACAGGGTCGCGACGCTGTGGTCGAATTGATCAAGTCGCAAGTTGAACGCGGAGTAGCCGAAACCGAAAAAGCAATGAATGCGGTATTTGGTTCAACCGGCGAAGGGTTTCCTCTGCTCCTCTCGGTCCGCTCTGGAGCACGTGCCTCGATGCCCGGTATGATGAACACCGTTCTCAACCTGGGAATGAACGATGCCACCGTGAAAATTATCGCTGAAAAATCGAATAACCCTCGCTTCGCATACGACTCTTATCGTCGTTTTATCCAAATGTTTGGCGATGTAGTTATGGGTGTTGAAGCCGAAAAAGGTGAACACGACCCCTTCGAAGTAGCCATGGATAAAATCAAAGAATCGAAAGGCTACACTTCCGATACCGATTTCACTGCTGAAGACATGATGCAATTGGTCGAAGATTTCAAAACAGTTGTTAAAGAACGTACCGGTAACGAATTCCCCGAAAATCCCTGGGAACAATTATGGGGTTCTGTTATGGCTGTATTCGATAGCTGGAACACCGAAAGAGCTATCCTGTATCGTCAACTGAACAATATTCCCGACGAATGGGGAACCGCCGTCAACGTGCAGGCAATGGTCTATGGTAACATGGGCGAAACTTCTGCTACCGGGGTTGCCTTTACGCGCGACGCTGCCACTGGCGAAGATATTTTCAACGGCGAATACCTGGTGAATGCACAAGGTGAAGACGTAGTAGCCGGTGTAAGAACTCCACAAGAAATTACCATCGAAGGATCGAAGCGTTGGGCTGCTAACCAGAGTATTTCGGAAGATGATCGCAAAAATAAATTCCCTTCGCTCGAAGAAGTGATGCCAACCGTTTTTGCTGAATTGAACGAAGTACAACAAAAACTGGAAAACCACTACCGCGACATGCAAGACCTCGAGTTCACCATTCAGGATGGTAAACTCTGGATGCTCCAAACCCGTAACGGGAAACGTACCGGTGCTGCTATGGTTCGCATGGCCATTGAAATGTTAGACCAAGGTTTGATCGATGAAAAAACCGCTCTCATGCGCATCGAACCAAACAAACTCGACGAATTACTTCACCCGGTTTTCGACCAGCAAGCAATCAAATCGGCCAATACACTCACCAAAGGTTTACCGGCATCGCCCGGTGCAGCCACCGGTAAAATCGTATTCTTCGCCGACGAAGCGGAAGAATGGGCCGGAAGAGGCGAAAAAGTTATCCTCGTTCGCCTGGAAACTTCGCCCGAAGATTTACGCGGAATGAACGTAGCCGAAGGAATCTTAACCGCTCGTGGCGGTATGACTTCGCACGCTGCAGTAGTTGCCCGCGGTATGGGTAAATGTTGTGTTTCCGGTGCCGGCGAAATCAAAGTTAGCTATGCACAAAAAAGCGTCGTTATTGGTGGCAAAACCTATCAAGAAGGCGATTGGATTTCACTGAACGGTTCAACCGGCGAGGTGTACGATGGTAAAGTAGCTACCGTTGATCCCGAACTTTCCGGAAACTTCGGTAAAATCATGGAACTGGCCGAGAAAACTACTCGCATGTCGGTTCGTACCAATGCCGATACTCCACACGACGCTCAGGTTGCGCGTAAATTTGGAGCCAAAGGAATTGGTCTTTGCCGCACCGAGCACATGTTCTTCGAAGGAGAACGTATTTGGGCTATGCGCGAAATGATTCTTGCCAACGACCTGGAAGGACGCCGCAAAGCACTCGAGAAATTGCTCGTCATGCAACGCGAAGACTTCGAAGGAATTCTCGAAGCAATGGACGGTTACGGTGTTACCATTCGTTTGCTCGATCCACCTTTACACGAGTTTACGCCCAACGAACCTGAAGCTCAGGAAGAAATGGCTCAAAAGCTCGGAGTTAGCGTCGATGTAGTTAAATCGAAAGTCGATAACCTACATGAATTCAACCCAATGCTCGGCCACCGTGGTTGCCGCTTAGGAAATACCTATCCCGAAATTTCGGAAATGCAGGCCCGCGCTATCATCGAAGCAGCTTGCATCCTGAAAGCTAAAGGGAAAGATCCTCGTCCGGAAATCATGGTTCCGCTCGTTGGAACCGTTGAAGAGTTAAAACTTCAGAACGAAATTATCCGCGAAACAGCCGAAAAAGTATTCGAAGAAAAAGGAATCCGCGTCGATTATTTGGTGGGTACGATGATCGAAATTCCTCGTGCCGCGCTTACAGCCGATAAGATTGCCGAGGTAGCCGAATTCTTCTCCTTTGGAACCAACGACCTTACTCAAATGGGCTTTGGTTATTCACGCGACGATGCCGGCAAATTCCTGCCCATCTACCTGAACAAAGGAATCTTGAAGCACGACCCATTCCAGGTTCTCGACCAGGATGGAATCGGACAATTAGTAGAAATGGGAACGGTTAAAGGTCGCAGCGCTAATCCTAAACTGAAAGTAGGAATCTGTGGTGAGCATGGTGGTGAGCCTTCATCGGTCGAATTCTGTCACCGGGTTGGAATGGACTATGTTTCTTGTTCTCCTTTCCGGGTGCCCATTGCACGCATTGCTGCAGCTCAGGCAAACAATCGATAAAAAAAGAAGGCGGGTTCATCACCCGCCTTTTTTTTAATACATCTTTAAGAATTGATAGAGTAAGCGCGTTCCTACACCAATGCCTCCCTGGCCCCGGTACGAATCTTTCTTGTGTAAGAAAGCCGGTCCGGCAATATCCAGATGAATCCACGGATAAGCGGTAAAATGTTCGAGAAACTTCCCGGCAGTAATCGAACCGGCATCGCGTCCACCTACATTTTTTATGTCGGCCACTTCCGATTTAATTTGTTCTCCGTACTCATCCCAAAGCGGGAATTCAACCAATCGTTCATATACGTGTTTTCCGGCCTTCATGAGCTTATAAAAAGCCTCGTCGCCGGCCTTTCGCATAGCAGCAATGGCCTCGGTTCCAACCGCAACCACCGCTGCTCCGGTTAAGGTGGCTAAATCGACAACCAACTCAGGCTCATACCGTTTGGCATAGCTCAAGGCATCGGCCAAAATCATCCTCCCTTCGGCATCGGTATTCAACACTTCTACTTGCAAGCCGCTGTGCATCTTAATCACATCGCCAGGCGTGTAAGCATTCAGTCCTGGACGATTATCGGTAGCCGGCACCAATCCAATGAGATGAAGGGGCAGTTTATTTTTGGCTGCGGCATAAAACAAACCAATCACAGCAGCCGCTCCCGACATATCCGATTTCATGTAATCCATGCTATTCCCGGTTGGCTTCAGGCTGAGTCCGCCGGTATCGTAAACAATTCCTTTCCCAACGAAAACGATGGGTTTTGAATTCATCGCATTCTCAGGTTTCCATTCTAAAACCGAAAAACTGGGAGGATCGATACTGCCACGGTTCACTGCCAGTAAACCACCAAATCCTTCGTGCTCAATGCGCGATTTATCGAAAACCTCGGCACGGAAACCCGCTTGTTTCGATAAATCGAGGATTTCTTCGGCCAGTTTGCCAGCAGTAAGATAGCTCAGAGGCTCATCGATTAAGCGGCGTGCATGAAAAACCGCTTGCACCAGATTGGATAGTTCTTCTACTGCGGCTGCGCTAAGTCGAGCATCGACCAAAACCAATTGTTGCAAGGAGAAACGTTTATCCTCTTGCTTTTCAAAATATTTCAAAAACTGATAATGCGACAAAGCAACCCCTTCGGCAAAGGCAAGCAAATAGTCGGGAGCAAAAAAGCTGGTCGTTACCGAAACGTCGGTTAAGGCTAACTTATTCCACATTCCATGGCTTTGATTCCCCAGCTTTCGGAACTGCTCTAAGCCTTTGGATTCATCGTCCATTTGCTCGGCAAACACCAGAAAAAGATGCTCCGGGTAACGATTCAAATGAATCAGGGTCGATTTATTCTCCCACTGCTGAAGGGCAAAAGCCTTTTCCTGTTCGCTTAAAAAATCCGGCCAAACCGGATCGACTTTATCGAGTAAGAATACTCGGTTTGAAGCACTACCTGCTTCCGATTTCCATTGTAATTCCAACATATCCTGTCATTTTATAAAAGTCTCGAAGATACTTCGCACGGGGAAAATCCGACCCGAAATTTTCCTAATTCTTCTAAAAAAGCATGAAGATCATCTGAACGAACTGCTATACAGCCTTTTTTTTTGGAAGGAAAGATTTCTACTTTTAGAGCTATTGGAGCTACTTCCATTTCCACGTTTTACAAAGCATCATGAAACCATTTTTAATCGAAGTTTGTGTCAACTCCGTTGAATCGGGATTAGCTGCCGAACAAGCCGGAGCGCAGCGCATTGAACTTTGCGACAACCTGCAGGAAGGTGGGACCTCTCCCAGTTTTGGAACCATCAAACAAGCCAAAGAACTCCTTAAGCTGGCAGTTAATGTGCTTATACGTCCGCGGGCAGGCGACTTTCTTTACACTCCCTCTGAAATGAAGATCATCTTGGAGGATATTCGTATGGCAGTCGATTTAGGAATCGATGGGATAGTATGCGGAAGCTTAACACCAACGGGCGAAATTAACTTAGACCAACTGGAACAAATGCTCGAAGCTTGCGGGTCTGTTCCTTTTACTTTCCACCGGGCATTCGACCTGGTTGCCGATCCTTTTGAATCGCTGAACAGAATAAAAAGAATGGGAGTAAAACGCTTACTAACCAGCGGATTAGCACCCAAAGCAGAAGAAGGAATTCCCGTTTTAAAAGAATTGGTAAAAGCAGCTGGCGATGAAATCATCATCCTGCCCGGAAGTGGTATAAGGGCTCACAATATCGTGCGGATTGCAAGGGAAACCGAAGCCCGGGAATTTCATGTTTCCGGACGAAATCGATTCCCCAGCGAAATGATTTTTCAACGTATCGGAGTTCCCATGGGGGCCCGCGCCGATTTATCTGAATACGAACACGAACGCACCGACCCGACCATCATTCAAGCCATCCTTTCGAATCTGACAAAACTCTAAACCATAAAAGCACTATGCGATTCCTTTTTTCTTTTTTGCTGATTTCCTCCCTTCTCTTTTTTAATTCCTGCGAGAAAAATCTCAATGATCCGGCCTCATTCGTCGATCCGTTCATTGGCACCGATGCCCACGGACACACCTATCCGGGAGCGAGTATGCCCCATGGGATGGTGCAGCTGAGTCCCGACACCCGTATCGTAAACTGGGATGCCTGCTCCGGTTATCACAGCTCCGACCGAACCATCCTGGGCTTCAGCCATACTCACCTTTCCGGAACAGGAGCCATCGACTATGGCGACATCCGCTTCATGCCAACTCAAGGACCCGTTTTATTGACTCCTGGCGACGAATCGGCCCCCGAAACCGGCTATCGAAGCACTTTTAAACAGTCCAGTGAAAAAGCACAACCCGGTTATTACGCCGTCGTTTTAGACGATTACAACATCCTTGCAGAATTAACCGTTACCGAGCGAGTAGGCATTCATCGGTACAAGCTTTTGAAGGGCGACACCATGAACTTAATTGTCGATTTAAAAGAAGACCTGGGAGGCGATTACCTCAACGATGCCGAAATGGAATGGGTGAACGATACCACCTTGCAGGGTTATCGCATTAGCAGCGGATGGGCTAAGGAACAACACGTCTATTTCTATGCAGTTTTCTCATCGGAATTTAAGGTCCTCGAACTTCCCGAAGAAGAAGAAAAAGCGGTGAACTACCTGGTTAAAGCTCTGCAGTTTACCCCGCCCAATGGAGAGCTGATGATTAAAGTTGGCTTATCGGCTGTTAATATCGAAGGTGCCAGAAAAAATCTCAGCGCCGAAGCTCCTCACTGGAATTTTGCTGCTTACCGCGATACAGCCCGCACCATTTGGAATGACCGATTAAGCACCATCGAAGTAAAAGGAACAAACCCCGAACACAAAGTGAATTTTTATACTGCTCTTTATCACTCCTTCCTAGCACCCAACCTGTATTCCGATGTCGATGGAAAATATCGCGGCATGGATATGAAGATTCATCGGGCAACACACCCTGTTTATACAGTATTCTCCTTGTGGGATACCTTCCGGGCAACGCATCCGCTCTTCACCCTCATCGATCCCAAATTAGCCCAAGACCTCATTAAAACCATGATGCTCAAGTACCGGGAATCGGGATTACTGCCCGTATGGGAGCTTGCTGCCTGCGAAACCGGAACCATGATCGGATATCATTCCATTCCCGTTATTGCCGATGCCTATGCCAAAGGGCTGCGCGATTTCGAGATTGAGGAAGCTTACGAAGCCATGAAAAAATCGGCCATGCAAAATCATCTCGGACTGGAGCACTACAAAACCGAAGGCTTCATCCCGGCCGATAAAGAACACGAAGCAGTAGCCAAAACCCTGGAATACGCTTACGACGATTGGTGCATCGCTATCCTGGCTAAGGCCTTAGACAAACCCGACGATTATCGCGAATTCATTGAACGGGCACAGTTTTACAAAAACCTCTACGATCCTACCACCCAATTCATGCGCGCCAAGAAAAACGGAGCTTGGGTTACTCCTTTCGACCCATACGAAGTGAGCGGCCATTACACCGAAGCCAATGCCTGGCAGTATAGTTATTTTGTTCCGCAGGACATTAACGGACTCATCGAAATAAGTGGTGGTGATACAACCTTTGAAACCCGCCTCGATAGTCTATTCCTGGCTCAAAACAGGGTAACCGGCCGCGAACAACCCGATATTACCGGGCTCATTGGTCAATATGCCCACGGCAACGAACCCAGTCACCACATGGCTTATCTGTATAATTTCATTGGTAAACCGTGGAAAACCCAGGAAATTACCCATCAAATTATGAATGAACTTTACACCACGAAACGCGATGGTTTATGCGGGAACGAAGACTGCGGTCAAATGTCGAGCTGGTTCAATTTTAGTGCTGCCGGGTTCTATCCGGTTACTCCGGGCAGTGATTATTATGTTATTGGCACACCGCTTTTCAACGAAACAAAATGGCATCTCGGTGAGAACACCTTTATCATTCGAGCGAACAACCTGAGCCATAAAAACAAGTACATTCAAAGCGCTACCCTCAACGGGAAACAACTTACTCGTTCCTTCCTCTACCATGAAGAAATCATAGCCGGAGGCGAATTGGTGTTCGAAATGCAGTCCGAACCCAACAAAAATTGGGGCTTGAACAAAAGCGATCGACCCAAACAGGAAATTACCGATTTCCCCATCGTTACAACACCTGTTTTATTACCTCACGAAAAACTTTTCATAGGAAGCACAAAATTGGAGTTCGAAAAACCCGATGAGCTAACAATCTTCTATTCGATTGAGGAGACGAGTGGTAAAACTTCGGAGTTCACACAATATGACCCATCGGAACCCATTCTGTTGAAACAATCGGCCATTATGAAAGCTTATCAGGAAGACGAGAACGGCAACCGGAGTAGAACCCTGGAGGCTAGTTTTCATCAAATCCCGGAGGGAATGAATATCAGCCTTGCATCGGAATATTCGCATCACTACGCTGCCGGAGGCGACCTGGCCTTGATTGATGGAGTAAGAGGAAACCTCGATTTTCGCACCAACTGGCAAGGCTATCAAAAACAAGATTTGGTCGCCCTGATTGATTTAGGCAGCGAAAAGAATATTTCATCCCTTTCCTTAAGCTGCTTGCAAGACCAACGCATCTGGATTATGCTACCGCAGTATGTCGAATTTGCAGCCGGTGTCGATGCCAACGCGCTGAAGCTCCTGGGTAAGGTCGAACACCAGGAAAAACCACAACGAAGTGGAGCCTTCATTCACCCTTTCCAATTGGATTTTCCAACGCAAAAGGCACGTTTTATTCAGGTGAAAGTGAAAAACTTCGGAACCCTACCCGAATGGCATTACGGTGCAGGCGGCGATGCCTGGATTTTTGCCGACGAGTTGATTATCCGTTAATCCGTCATAAGTAGCTCTTTACAAAATTTTGTATCATCCAATAACCATCCGGGGTCAACACCGACTCCGGATGAAATTGGACTCCGACAATAGGAAGATTCCGATGACGAATTGCCATGATATTTCCGTCGGAATCGACAGCACTCACCTGTAATTCCTCTGGGACTGTATTCGGATCGACCACCCAGGAATGATAGCGCCCCACCTGCACCTGACGAGGTAAACCTTCGAAAAAAGGATCGGCAGGATCCAAAATGGTAGCCCAACTGGATTGGCCATGCACTACCCGATTTAAGTTTTTCAACTCCGCTCCGAAACTCATGCCCATCGCCTGCATGCCCAGGCAGATCCCTAACATAACCTTATTCCCGGCATGTTCCCGAATGAGTTCCATCATCTTGCCCGCATGCTCAGGCAACCCCGGACCGGGACTAAAAACCAAAGCCTCGTACTTACTCACATCGGCTAAAGCAGGATCGTCGTTCCGCAAAACATCGACCCGGGAATCCAAAATTGATTCAAAATAATGAACCAGATTGTAGGTAAAGGAATCGTAATTATCGATAATGAGGATGCTCATAGAATTTATTCCTCCAGCTTTTTGATAAGTTCCAACAATGCCTTTCTTATGCCCTCGGAATCGAAACCACATTCTGCCCGCAGCTCTTCCGGACTACCTTGTTCCACAAAATAGTCGGGAATCCCGAGGCGCTTAAGCGGTTTTACATAGTGATTATCCGAAGCAAATTCGAGCACGGCCGAACCCAATCCGCCCTTAATGGATCCATCTTCGATGGTTAAAATTGCATCGAACTCCGTATAAGCCCGATGCAACAGCGATTCGTCGATTGGTTTGAGGTAGCGCATATCGAATAAGGCAATTGGTCCGTAAGTCTGGCTCAATGAATCAATTACCTCCATCGCGTCCACACCTACCGGTCCGATGCTGAGCACAACGATCCGCTTGCCTTCGCGCAGGACGCTTCCTTTTCCCGGTTCGCGGAATTCAAATTCATTGCGCCAATCGAGCAAGCTTCCGCGCCCTCGCGGATATCGAATTACAAAAGGTGCCTCGCGGTATTGCCAAGCGGTGAAAAGCAAATTTCGAAGCTCGTGCTCATTCAATGGCGATGCTATGATCAAATTTGGAATGGTTCGGCAAAGGGCTAAATCGAAGCTCCCGTGATGAGTGGCACCATCGGCTCCCACTAATCCTGCCCGATCGAGACAAAAAACCACCGGGATTTCCTGCAGTGCAACATCATGTATCAACTGATCGTAAGCACGTTGCAGGAAAGTTGAATAAATATTGCAAAAAGGGATTTTCCCTTCCAATGCCAAACCGGCCGAAAAAGTAACCGCATGCTGTTCCGCAATTCCCACATCGAAGGCTCTATCGGGCATCGCTTCCATTAAAATATTCATCGACGAACCGCTAGGCATGGCTGGAGTTATTCCAACTATCCGTTCATCGAGTCGGGCTAATTCGAGCAAAGTATGTCCAAACACCTCTTGAAAGCGAGGTGGATGTGGATTTTGATTGGAAGAGATGAGCATTTCACCGGTTTGCGAATTGAATTTCGCAGGCGGATGATGCCACTCCGTTTGATTCTGTTCGGCTTGTTTGAAGCCCTTCCCCTTAGTCGTGAGGACATGTAAAATTTTAGGCCCGGGTAAATCTTTAATGCTGTTGAGCGCTCGAACTAATTCTTCGATACTATGACCGTTTACCGGACCAAAGTACTGAAACTGAAGCGCCTCGAAAAAGTTACTTTGTTTCTCGAGCACCGGCATTAACATATCCTCCAGCCGTTGAGCCATTTCACGAGCTGCTTCTCCCTGATTTTTTAAACTTTCGAGAATTATCGCAAAGTCTTTCCGGCGATTTTCCAGACTACTCACAGCTGCCGTCATTTCGGGTAGGTAATGTTTGAGCGCACCCACACTGGGATCGATAGCCATGTGATTATCGTTCAAAATCACCAGCAAATTACTATTCTGGATACCCGCATGATTGAGTCCTTCGAAGGCCATTCCTCCGGTAAGTGCTCCGTCGCCTATTACCGCTACCACGTGAGGACGAGGTTGCTTTTCGCGCATCGCAATGTCCATCCCTAAAGCTGCCGAAATGGATGTACTGGCATGACCCGTTCCAAAAACATCGTATTCGCTCTCGCTCCGGCGCGGGAAACCGCTTATGCCGCGATATTTCCGATTAGTGTAAAAAAGAGGACGGCGCCCGGTTAAGATTTTATGCCCGTATGCCTGATGCCCCACGTCCCAGATAATTTTATCGAAGGGAGCATCATACACATAATGGAGGGCCAGGGTAAGTTCAACCACTCCCAGGCTCGATCCCAAGTGAGAGGGATTCACCGATACAGCATCGATAATGAACTGCCGTAATTCATCCGAAAGCCGATTTAAATCCGCAATAGCAAGCGGTTTTAAATCGGCCGGACAAGATATTTGATGAAGTATAGAATCCATGATTGCTCCCTGGCGTTTTGATACAAGAGCACAAAGATAATGAAGCAATCCGAGCTAAGTTGGAAATTTGCTTCAGCCGGGCAATCCTAGGGTGTTTTAATCAGCTTATGAGTCATCGCCTCTTTGGCACCGGCTATACGAAGGAAGTATAAACCGGCTGGTGCCTCTGCACCCGATGCCGTATTCCCCGTCCAAACCAATTGCTGTTGCCCTTTAGCTAATCGACCATGATGTAAAACTTCCACTAACTGACCATTGGCATCGTAAACCGAAGCAGTAATCCATTCATCGCGAGGCAATTCAAACTCCAAGGTAAAGTTATTAGCCGATGGGTTCGGGTAAATCGTTCCGACGAAAGAATTCATTTCGTTCTCCTCGATCGATACCGGAATGTATTCCAATACCGGAGGATCGAGTTTTACATCGGTAAACAACAAGTACTCTCCTGGGGCTAATTCTAGCGGTGCTGTAGGGCTGGTTACCTCGATAGAATCGCCGGTGAAATAATTATACCACCAACCGGTATGCTGGAAGTTTGGAATCACCTCGAGGCTGGTCACATTGAAGTTTCCTACAATGGTCGCATTCATATCGGGATGATTCAAATTGATGCGCTTCCCAAAAGTATTCAGCGAAGCCGAATAATCGAGGGTGCTGAAGGTAGGTTCATGTACTTTCAGATGAATGAGCGCTCGGAAGATGTGAAACAAATGATTTCGGTCCTGCTCGAAGAAATAATTCCACTTCGTAGGTTTAATTCCGGTTCGTCCATTATAGTCGATATTCACGTCGTAGCCTAATTCTCCAAACTGCCACAAAAGCTTGGGTCCGGGCAGGGGGAAGAAAAAACAAGCCGCCAATTCGACCCGGTCGAGGGCTGTGGGAAGTTGCGTAATATCGTAGGAACCACTGGAGTTTCCATATTCTAAATTCTTGTACATAAGCCGCTCTTCGTCGTGACTTTCCATATAGGTAATGAGGTTAGGCTCGTTCCATCCGCGATTGGTGTAAAGGCCCCAGCTGAGGTCGTTACCTGGATAACCCATCGTTGCTTCGTTGTAGTTATAATTCATATTGCCCCAAAACATGAATCCGTAATTGGCTAATTCGGTTTCTTCATTGTTGTCGGCAAAGTGCTCCAGTACATTCCAGGCGTTTGGTTTAATATCCCAAACATGATCGCCATAATCTTTTAGGATAGCAACCCGGCTGGCATCGTAATTACCCCAGGCTGAAACATTTCCGAGAGTATTCACCTGAGTAAATCCTTTGGAAAGGTCGTACCGAAAGCCATCAACCTTGAACTCTTCCAACCAAAAAGCAAGTACACGTTTCGAGAAGGTGCGAGTATGTACACTTTCATGATTGAAATCGTATCCCACATTGTAATCGTGTTTAGGTTCGGTATTAAACCACGGGTTATTAGCAGCAGGACGGTTGTTAACCGCATCCCAATAGAGCTGAACCATTGGCGATTGACCAAAGGAGTGATTCAGCACGATATCAAGAATGACGGCCATTCCCCGCTCATGGCAAGCATCGATGAATTCTTTCAGTTTATCCTTGCTTCCATAGAACTTATCCACTGCAAAGTAGAAGCTTGGGTTATATCCCCAGCTAATGTTGTTTTCAAATTCGTTTACCGGCATCAGCTCAATTACGTTAACCCCGAGGTACTCGAGGTAGGCCAGGGTATCGATTAAGGTTTGATAATTACGAGCATCGGTAAAATCGCGAACTAAAAGTTCATAAACCACCATTTTTTCATTTGCCGGGGGTGTAAAATTCGTAACCGACCAATTGTACTCCTCTTGAGCCGTTTGAAAAACGCTCACAATTCCTTCTGCTTTCCCTTCGGGATATTCGAGTAGATTGGGATAACTGGCTTCCGGAATATCCTTGTCACTCCACGGATCAAGGATCATTTCGCAATACGGATCGGCTACTTTTAATCCTCCATTCAACCAGTACTGATACGAATAAGCTTCGTTCGGTGTAAGGTCGTTGAGTTGCACCCAATAGGTAGTTCCATCGGGGGTTCGTTTCATGTAGGTTTCATCGCCTAGTTCCCAGTTGGAATAGCTGCCCGGAGCAAAGGCATACACTTTCTGTGGTGCATGCAAAGCTAAGATTACGGTTTCATCGTCGATGTAATTAATTCCGTACTCCACGCCAGCCGGTAAGGAAGCGGTAGTAACAGCCGGTCGCACGTAGTAATAAACGGAGTCGGCCACTTCGTTGGTTCCATCGGAAGCAACTGCTTTCAGGCGGTATTTTCCATAGGAAGAAGCGGTGAGAGTGGTTTGCAAGCTACTCGACTGCACCTGCGTATGCAACACTCCGTTCACATAGAGGCTCAGTTCGGTATTCATATCGGCTGCAATCGACACCTGTAGCTGGTCGTTTAATTCGAGTAAGGATCCATAGCTATCGGGCACCAGAAAACTTACGTTGAGATTTCCGCCGGCATAAACATCGACAAAGATATCGCCACCGGTTGCGGTTTTCCCTTCGAGGTAAGTGGTTCCGGAAACAGGAGCATCCGAGCGAAACACAAAGGCCATTTGTAAAATTGTTTCCGAAGCATTCACTCCGTAATAATCCCGAATGCTTGGACCAATGGTGAGTGTGTAGAGGTCATCGTCTATTCGGGTTAATTTGGTAGCGGGTGTGTTTTGGCCCCAATTGGTCACTACGTATTTCCAATCGGAACCGGAGGTACTCAAATTAGTTATGACACCGGTATGCGCATATACATCGCCGGTATAACCCGCTAAACCGCCACTACCTTCGGTTGCATCGAAAGTAATTACCACCGATTGGTTATCGGTTGGAAAAGCAGGATCGCTGGAAATAAGCTGAGCATATCCTACAAAAGGAAGCATCAGGCTAAGGAAAAGGAAAGAGAGGAGTCTTGGTATCATGTGGACAAATTTTTAGGATAGTATCGCGATAAAAGTACGTTCTTAATCTGTGGTAAAATACTGATAACACGCTAATTATTCAAATAAAAATCAGCAAACGGAAGGAACTGTTGCAATCGTTTGCATAGGCTCGAAACCCCTTCCGGATAGGACAAAAAAAATGGACAAAGCGCTTAAAAAAGCGCTTTGTCCATTTCAAACTTAAAACAGCCAGTGAGATTAGTTCTGAGCCATATCCTCAGGGAAGAGAGCAATGGTGGTTCGAGGAATATTTTCTCCCAGGAACTTGCCAAAAGCTTCTTTAATTTCCTCGGCAGTCACTTTTTCTAGTTTCTTTTCGTATTTCAGGAATTCTTTTGGATTGGCTCCATGGTACTCAAAATTGTACAAGGCATTCAACCAGAAGCGATTCTCTTTGATACCGGTTTCCCGCTCGCGTAATTTCTTTTTAATCGCTTTGTCGAGTTCTTCTTGCGTTGGACCATTTGCAATAAAATGATCAATCTGCTTTTGAACCTCATTATTTAAGCGCTCAACATTATCGGGAGAACAACCGAAATAAATCAGAATGCTGTATTCCGAAACCGGATAGTGTTCTACATTCGGATAAGCTCCAATCGAGTAAACACCACTTTCGTCTTCGCGAATAGTTTCGAGTAAACGAGTACCCAGGATCTTGCTCACCAGGTCGATTTGGGTTAATTCCTCCGAGCTATAGCCAAATTTGCTGTGATAGCTGGTATAAACCATACTCTTTGGCTCAGCACCGGCATAAACCGGATACATTTTACGGTCGGATGGCTTTGTAATACCCATATCGCGGTAAGTTTCTTCGCGCAGCAGTACATCCATTCCACCAATGTACTTCTCGATTAAAGGTAAAGCCTCATCGGTATTGATATTACCAACAAACATGTACACGAAATTATTTGGGTCGGAGAAACGATTCTTATAAACGTAGAGTGAACGTCCAAAATCGACTTCATTCAACATTTCGACCGACATGGGTCGTTTGCGAGGATGATGACCCGACATGATGACCGTAACGGAATCGCGCCATACATTTTCCGGCGATAAATTTCGGTTTTCAATAGCCGACTTGGTACGCGTCATTAACGAGTTGAAGGCTGTTTCGTCCTTACGTGGATTTTGAAAATGAGCGTAAACCAATTGGAGGAAAGTTTCTAAATCGGAAGGACTGGTTCGTCCGCTTAAACCTTCGGTCGTTTCGCTAATATAGGGCGACAGCGATACATTTTTATCGGATAAGAATTTTTCTAACTGAACCTTATCGTAATTACCTAAACCGGATTCCGACACAATATCGGCGGCCATTTTAGCATTGGCATCGTCTTTTTGATCCAAAACAGAAGATCCACCTAAACTGTAGGCGCGGAAGAGAATCTCATCTTGTTTGAAATCGGTTTGCTTAATGATCACTTTCGCTCCATTACTTAAAGTGTAGGTAGTATAATCGAGCTTTTTATTCTTTTTCGCTTTTTCAACTTTACCGGCTTCAGGTTCTTTTGCGAGCAAAGGCATATCCGACATATTGTCTTTGTAAGGCTCAACCGTTTGCTTCGATGCTTCGTTTAACCAGCCCAATAATTCCTCTTCGTTCGGATAAACCACGTCTTCTTTTTCGGTTCCCAATAAAATAAGCACCCGGTTCTCATCGCGTAACCATTGGTCGGCCAATGAATTCACTTCGGTAAGTCTAATTTCACTTACGTAATGGTTATACAATTCGTATTCGTATTCAATGCCGGGAATAGCAGGATGGGGAGGCATGTAATGGCTTACGTATTCACGCACATAATTATCGGACTCACTATTTTCGCGTTCGTTGTAGGCTTTTTCAATCGTCTTGAGGAGGGATTTTTTAGCACGTTCTAACTCTGACCCTAAGAATCCATGCTGACGAACCCGTTCGTTTTCTTTCACCACTGCAAACAAGGAAGTACGGATATCTTCGGGTTTGGTCATTGCAATGGTAAAATAGGCGTCTTTGTTGCTAATAAACTGATTATAACCGGAGAATCCATAAATGAAGGGAGGATTCTCTTGAACCAACATTTCTTGCAAACGAGTATTAATCATGCTATTATAGAGCTGACGTACAATCGAGTTACGATAATCTTCGTGGGTAACTAAATCGGCACGATCGTGTTTGTAGAAAAGCTGAATAGTTGTTTGTTGCGCTTCTTTATCGGTCGCTACAACTACTTTGGTATCCTCATGGTCGGGCACATCGAAATACTTCCGTTCACGGGGATTAGCAGGCATTTCTAATTTCGAGAATTGGGCAATGATTTTCTTTTCAATCTCTTCCGGATTGATGTCGCCAACAACCACAACAGCCATTAAATCCGGACGATACCAATCTTCGAAAAAGCGACGAATCGCTTCCGGACGACAATTCTTCACAACGTCCATGCTTCCAATGGGTAAGCGATCGGCGTACAAAGAATTATAGAGCATTACTGGAAAATACTTCCGACGCATACGATCGTTGGCACCTTGGCCCATGCGCCATTCTTCTTCGATAATTCCACGCTCTTTATCGACCTCTTCGGCCTCGATGCTAATTTCGTTGGCCCAATCGTGAAGAACTAACAAACCTTTATCGAGGTATTCCGGTTTGTCGAGTGGAACTTTAATTCCGTAAACCGTTTCGTCGAAACTAGTATAAGCATTTACCTCGGGACCGAATTGCATTCCGAGCGATTCGAGGAACTCGATGATTTCGTGCTTCTGAAAATTGGTGGTGCCATTAAAGGCCATGTGCTCGAGGAAGTGAGCCAGCCCAAGCTGATCTTCATCTTCTAAAATTGATCCGGCATTGACCGCCAAAGTGAGCTCAACCCGATTCTCCGGTTTAGCATTCTGACGGATATAGTAGGTAAGACCGTTTTCCAGCTTGCCAATTTTTACCTTACTGTCGATAGGTAGTGGGTCGGTTGGCAATCCAACCTGTGCCATTACCATTGCTTGCTGACTCATTACCCAAACAAGGGCGAGCAAAAACATTAGTTTTCTAGTCATGATTTGGTTTTTATAGTATTAATAAACATGGTTCAGAGCAACACTTACTTCGCATTTCCTGCAAGTAAATCCTTCAAAAAAATCACAATGCCTAAGACAGTTGGGGGGCGTTTTTTGTTACAGCCATTTTCTCAGAAAAATGATTTTTTATGTGAACAGGCAAATTTAGTTTTTAATATCAAAAAGCAATGCTTGAAATGCACTCGGATTCATCCGGGAAATGGATGAAATTCTCGTACTTTCCTTGCTCTTAATCCAGTGCGCTCGAAAGCACCTTACTGAGGCGTGGTGAGTGCGTTAAGGAAATCCGGCTCACTGCTTCGCCATGCATCCAAAAGCCATTTACTCATAGCTTTTTGCCTTCCTCTGGCCAAATCACTACCCGCTCAGCTTATCAATTCTTTTTTCTTGGAAATGAGATGCGTTTATTTGTAACTTTGTCGCGCTATGATGATAGAAGTAGTTAAATCGAAAATCCACAAAGTGACGGTTACTGATGCTAATCTTCAGTATGTTGGTTCCATTACCATCGATGAGGATTTGCTCGATGCAGCCAATATGATCGAGAACGAAAAAGTTCAGGTGGTGAATATTAACAACGGCGAACGACTCGAGACTTATGTTATTAAAGGAGCGCGTGGCAGTGGAGAAATTTGTCTGAACGGACCGGCTGCACGTAAAGCCGAAGTGGGCGATGTCGTCATCATCATCTCCTACGCCTCCATGGATTTCGAAGAAGCAAAAAGCTTCAAACCTTCCCTCATCTTCCCCGATACGTTTACCAATAAATTGGTTTAAATCCTCTGCGCTTTCAGCATCCGCGGATTCCCATTCAAGTCGGATTTCCAATCGGCATGAACAAAGCCCATTTCGGCGGCCAGCAATACCATATTCGATAGCAAGTACTGATTTATTTCCAAATAGATCCAGCCGCCTGGCTTCAAGCACGTTTGAGCCAGGCTAAAAACTGCTCGATAAAATTGCAAGGGATTCTCATCGCTCACAAACAAAGCCAGCGAAGGTTCATACTCCAGAACATTCCGGTGAATTTCCTCCTTTTCCGACTCACGCACATAAGGTGGGTTACTCACGATGCAATCCAGTTCAAATGGACAAAGTGCTAAATCGGGCGCAAGCATGCTGTCTTGAAAAAACTGAACGGTCAAATCATTTTTTGTGGCATTGAACCCGGCTATTTTCAAGGCTTCCGAAGATACATCACTGGCATGCACTTCCCATTCCGGGCGTGCCGACTTGCAAGCCAAGGCAATCGCGCCACTTCCTGTTCCAATATCCCATAAACGAAGCTCTTTATTCCCGGCAAAATCATCGACTATCCATCGTACTAACTCCTCGGTTTCTTGCCGGGGAATAAGCACCGACCGATCCACCACTAGCTCTAATCCATAAAATTCGGTAAAGCCAAGAATGTATTGGTAAGGTTCCGCCTTTTCGAGGCGAGTTAATACCTGGCGGAACAGCACTTCTTTCTCGCGGGGTACTTCCGTTTTTGCAAGTAAGTGGCGCTCATAGGCTTTCTTCTCCAAAACATCTTCCCACAAGCGAATCATGAGCGCTTCTCTTTCGCGAAAATCATACAAATCGACCAATTGAGTATGAACAAGATGAAGTAAATCGGAGTAAGCTGCCATAGATTGAAGGAACCGTTCTGTTTCTGAGGTTAAAAGTCAGCAACCTAACTGAGAAAAACAATGCGAAAATGAAGTCGATGACACGTGTTTTTATTCAACGAGTAGCAGTCGTGTATCTTCAACAGAAGGAAAGAATTGGAAGGAAATTGTGAACCTTGTTTTGCTTCCTCGAGTATTGGTTTTAATTGGATGGTTTTTCCAACTTGAGCGTACGTTTTTCCCTAAATCCTTGATACCTTTGCCGCTCAATTTCGGATAAACCACCGTGCATCGAACTCATGAATATTACATGCAACGTTGCCTCGACTTAGCCGCACATGGGTTAGGTAAGGTAGCTCCCAATCCCATGGTTGGAGCAGTTGTGGTGCATGACGAAAAAATCATTGGCGAAGGATACCACGAGGTTTATGGGCAAGCACATGCCGAGGTGAATGCAATTGCACAGGTTAGAGACAAAGAACTCCTATCCGAAAGCACCTTGTACGTTAACTTGGAGCCCTGCTCGCATCACGGGAAAACACCCCCTTGCGCCGACCTAATTATATCCTACCAAATTCCCCGTGTTGTTATTGCAAACCAAGATCCTTTCCCGGCAGTTGCCGGTCGCGGAATAGCCCGATTACGAAAGGCTGGTGTTGAGGTGATTACCGGCGTATTGGAGAAAGAAGCGTATGAGCTCAACAAGCGTTTCATGATCTTCCATACCCAACAAAGACCTTATGTTATCTTAAAATGGGCCGAGACAAAAGATGGTTTCATCGACCAAAAAAGGCTACCCAACGACGATCAAAAACCGCAATGGATAACGAATCAGTTATCTAAAAGACTGGTTCATAAATGGAGAACCGAAGAGCAAGCCATTATGGTAGGAACCAATACGGCTCTTTACGATAATCCTCAACTCACTGCCCGATTGTGGGAAGGGAAGGATCCTTTACGAATATTACTCGACCGGCATCTGCGACTCCCCAAAGACTTGTTTCTTTTCGATCAAAGCGTACCTACTCTTGTATTCACGGAGCAAGAGCGAGAATCGATCCATCAGTTGGAATACATCCGAATTCCCTTCGACCAAAACGAACTTAAAGCAGTGATGCACGAATTGTATCATCGAACTATTCAATCGATAATTGTGGAAGGCGGAAGTGAATTATTACAATCGTTCTTAGAGCAGAATTTATGGGACGAGGCGCGAGTTTTTATTGGGAACAAGCACTTTCGGCATGGAGTTTCAGCACCCGACAAGCCCGACAAAGCCTTTGAAATAGAATTGATTGGCAGCTCGGAGTTACGGACCTATTTTAACCGAGAATAATCCCAATAATTGTTGCCGAAAGCAAAGAAGCGAGCGTTCCGGCTAACAAGGCTTTCATTCCAAATTGCGATAAGAGCACCCGTTTGCCCGGAGCCAGGGCACCAATCCCTCCAATCTGAATCCCAATAGAGGCAAAGTTTGCAAAACCGCAAAGCATGTAGGTGGCCATAATGATCGACTTCGGATCGGTAAAAGCTCCTGCTGCTTTTAAATCGCCCAGGCTGATATAGGCAATAAACTCCGTCATAATTAGCTTCTCGCCCAGGATTTGCCCAACCAAAACGATATCCTGCGAGTGAACACCCAGCAACCACATAAACGGAGCCAGGGAATAACCCAAAATGAACTGCATCGACAAGGAAGTGTGTTTGCCATTGGTCCAACCGGCAATTACCTCGTTGAGAGAAGTTATATCGCCCAGTTTCAGGAACAAATAGTTTATCAGAGCAATAAAAGATATGAACACCAACAGCATGGCCGCCACATTCACCATGAGTTTCAATCCTTCGGATGTTCCGGTTGAAATAGCATCGAGGATATTTTTCCCGGCTTTCTCTTTAGGAACCGATACTTGTTGGCTTATTTCTTCGGTTTGAGGGAGCAATATTTTGGAAATGACAACGACCCCCGGTGCTGCCATCACCGAGGCTGCCAGTAAATGCTTGGCGTATAAAAGTTCCTGAACCGGATCGCCTCCGCCCAAAATCCCAATATAAGCGCCTAATACCGACCCTGCAATGGTTGCCATTCCTCCCGACATGACAAGCAAAATTTCGCTTCGGTTCATGTTTTCGAGGTAGGCTTTAATCATGAGAGGACTTTCGGTTTGACCCAGAAAAATATTCCCGGCTACCGATAAACTTTCGGCTCCCGATAAGCGCATGGTTTTACTCATAATCCATGCAAGGACAAATACGATTTTTTGAATAATGCCCAGGTAAAATAACAAGCTGGTAAGGGCTGAGAAAAAGACAATTACCGGCAAAATATTGATGGCAAAAGTGAGCAGAGGCGCCTCGATTTCGCCACTAACAAAAGAAGCAAACAAGAATGAAGTACCTGCTTTGGTAAACTCCAACACTTTAACAAATGCTTTCCCGACGAATTCGAATCCCAATTGAATTATCGGTATTTCGAGGATAGCGAAGGCCAGTAAGAGTTGTGCACTCAATCCTATTAGCACGAGCTTCCAGGAAATGGCCTTCCGGTTCGAACTAAAAAGATAGGAAACAACAATCAGAACAAGCATTCCCAATAAACCACGTAACAGATTCAGGAAGCTAAAACCAGTATCGGTTGTTGCTACAATGGGAGTAAGGGTCGATGGAGCTGCGGACTCACTCGCAATGGAATCAGCTGTAGTAGCGACCTGAAGGGAGTCAGTTGGAATTTGGGACCACCCGATTCCGGAGATTAAACAGAGCATTGAAAAAAGGAGTAGAATCCGGAATGGCCTAATGGGAAATTTCATACTGACGGGTGTGAATGAGTAAATTTTATGAGGCTTTGCGCTTATTAATCTCGTCGCGGATCTTGGAGGCCAACTCGTATGCTTCTCGCTCCACCGCATCGAGTAAAAGCTGATTCAACTCTTCCAGGGTTTTTCCCGACCAATCGTTTTCGTCCTTAATCGACTTGGGTTCATTTTCCTCTTCGGAGGAATCGAGAATAATTCCTGCCCGATCAAGGATTTCGCGAGTTGTATAAATGGGAGCCTCAAAGCGGATGGCTAAGGCAACTGCGTCGGATGTACGAGCATCGACTTCTAATTCTTTATCGGCTTGTTTGCATAGAAGGCGCGAATAAAAAACCCCTTCTTCCAAACGGTGTATAAATACCTCGATTAGTTCGATGGAAAATGCTTTTGAAAAATTCAAGAATAAATCGTGAGTAAGCGGACGGGGTGGTTCCAAATTTTCCAATCGTAACGCGATGCTTTGAGCTTCGAAAGAACCAATGATAATAGGCAATCGCACATCGGCTCCCTCCTCGGACAAAATAAGCGCATACGCGCCAGACTGACTATTGCTGTTGGATAATCCCAGAATATTAAGTTTTACTTTGCTCATTGGCTATCAGTATATCGGGTATCGTTTCCACAAAAGTAATATTCTAGCGAGATAAAAAGATGAAATTATGGGGTCGGACTGCAATTTGCCTCCAGGTCGATTCGTGCCGGTTCAAAGCCAAGATTAGCTGCATTGGTGAAATCCTTACAGGCCATTCGCAGGTTACCCGAAGCCAAATAGGCTCTCCCCCGATTATGAATGGCGACAACCATTTGCGGAGCCCTGCGTAGCGCATAATTGAAATCCGTGATGGCTTTACCGTATTCACCCAGGTTAAAATAAATCATCCCCCGGTTAGAATAAGCATCCGGGAAATCGGGATTCAACTGAATGGCCCTGCTGAAATCCTGTTCTGCCTTGTTAAGCTGATTCTTGCGCACGTAAGCCAATCCACGGTTGGAGTAGGTTAAATAATTCGTTGGATCGATCTTAGCCGCTTCATTCAAATCGATGAGCGCCTTATCGTAATTACCAAGGTTTAGATGCAAAGCTCCCCGAGACAAATACGCATTAGGCTGATAAGCATCGAGTTGTAAACTCTGATTAAAATCCGACAAGGCTTTTTCATACAGACCCTGCGACTGATAAATGAGCGCTCGATTGTAATACGAAATGGCATGTTCCGGATAAAGCTGAAGAGCGGCTGAGAGATCGGCTAATGCTTCATCATACCGCTTTTGTTCAATAAGAATTGCGCTTCGTCCGGCATAGGCTTCGAACCGCTTGGGTGCAATTTGGATGGAACGAGTATAAGATCGGAGCGCTTCCTCCGGATTTCCTTCCAAATAATAGGCATAGGCACGGTTGTTCTGTGCTACTTCGGAATGCGGATGCTGCTTCACTTCCAGATCCCACCACTTACTGGGAAGCTCCCAGTATTGCACATGAGCATACGAGAAATAGGCAAAAACAAGCAGCAGAATCGAAACAAGGGTTGAGCCCGATCGAGGAAAAATCCTATGAAGGAAATAAACGAGCGCCAGCATGAGGGCAGGAAGACTCAGATACAGGTACCGATTCGCTGAAAGAATAAAACTGTTCGGAAAAAGGGGAAGCAAGAAAAATAATTGCACTAAAACATAAATCGTAAGACTGATTACCCGCTTTTGTTTCCGGGCAAAATAGAGTAGCCCTCCCAGCAAAGGGATTATAATCAAACTCGCATAATGATACCACTCCAGAACTAATGGAAAAGGTTCAAAAAGACTGACATGGAAAGGATAAATAGCCGTCCACACATAAAATGAAAGAGCATAAGCACTAAGAATGACTCGATTACCCCAGCTCACATCCGGCACTTCGCCCTGGGCGAAATAAAACACGAGGGAGCCAAAGAACAGTGCTAATAAGAATAAATGCCCTTTGGACCATAGCGACTTTTTCCAGTGGAAGGAATCCTTTTTCCAGTAATCCATAAGAAGCAGCACAACAGGAAAAGTAACAGCCTGGGGTTTAGACAGTAGCGATAACAGGTAAGACAAAACCAGCAAGCCCTGAACCACTCTTTTCCTGGGAACCGATGCTATCTTTTGAGAGTATAGATAAAAGATTAAGCCCAGCAGAAAGAAGAGCGAAAACAACAAATCTTTACGCGCTGTCAGCCAAACCACGGGTTCTACGGCGGCATAATGAAGGGCAAACAAAAGGACGGTCAAATAGCTTAAGCGAGTGGGCACTCCCAACAAACGAAACAAGAACAAAAGCAAGAGGCTATTGAGAGCGTGGAGCAAAATATTTCCGGCATGAAAACCACCGGCATTCATTCCGTTTAAAAGATAATCGACATAATACGTGAAATGAACCAATGGCTGGTACATTCCTTCGGGGCTTGTAAAGAAGGCCTTTGTAAAGCTAAAATCCTTCACCAGTGGATTGGTTAATAGCGTAACCGGATCGTCCCAGGTGAAGAATCCGATGTTCAAAACCGGATGATAAATAACTGCTATTCCCAGCCATAGCAGTAGGAAGAACAGACCTCCTTGAATGAGTTGGCTTTTCCAATCGTTTTGGAAATACGCCAAAAATCCGAGTAGAATTAGGAGGAAACTTACCGATAAAAAAATTGAAAGCTCAGCAACATTGCCCCAAACGAGGAGCACTACGAATGCAAAAAATACGCTTAGGCCGAGCCATTTCCAATCGATAAACAATCCTTTCATAGGGAGGCAATTTACAATTTTAATGCTTGCATTCAAGGCTCTATTCCATGCTTAGAAGCGCTTTTCTATTCATCATTCGAAGAGGAAGGAATCGTCGCTCGAAGTTGACATGAAGCTTTTTTAATTGGAGAAACGATACCAGTAAAAAATCGTTTTTATGAAATCGAATTCTGGCCGGTTATAAATTTACCAGGAAGGAGGTTAGATTTTCCTCGTTCGTTAGATTCAGTTTTTTTCTCAACGAGCTGCGTACATTCAAAACCGTACCAAGCGACCGTTTGGTTAACTGTGAAATCTCCTTCGAGCTCAAGTTCAAGCGAATAAAACTAGCCACCTTCAGCTCAACCGGCGTAAGGTCATTCGCCAATTCATTCAATCGCTTGTAAAAGTCGTCGTGCACTTGTTCAAAACGAGTTTGAAGTTCTTTCCAGGGACCCGAAGTTGAATCGTCTTTATCCAACTCCTTCAAGATGGGAACAAATTCCCATTGATTAGCCTCCGGAAGTTTTTCGACTACCTGAATCAGTTTTTTCTTCAAGTTTGCTTTGGATTCCTCGATACTCGAAATACTGAGCGCCTTACTGGTTAATTCTTTTTTATTGAGTTCTACTTCCCGCATCAAACTTTGCTTTTCCTTTTCGGCCATTTCTTCTTTCAGCAAATGCTGACGGCGGGCATAAATTAGAATAATGATGAGGGCCACCAGGACTATAATTACGAACAGACCTCCAAAAAAGCTTAAGTTCCCTCTCAACTTAGCTTTGGCGATGTCCTCGTCGCGTTCGGCCAGTTCACGCATCAATCGCTCCTGCTCGAATCGAGTCTGCCAGGCTTCTACTATTCGTCGATTGTCGCTCAGGCGCATGCTGTCTTGCAAGGCTACATACTGTCGAAAAAAACGATACGATTGAAGGCTATCGCCCAGTTGTAAAAATAAACGCGCTTTGGATTCATACAAAGCCACCTTCAGGGTTTGACTATTTAATCCCTCTACAATTGGTTCTGCTATTTCGATATCTTCTTGTGCTTCTCGATACTTACCCAGATTCAGAAAAAGCTCCGAACGGTTCAAATGATTAATCGCTATCCCAACCGCTAATTCATGCTCCTTGCAAAGGGACAATGCTTCATCGAAATACTTCAAACTAAGTGCTTCATTATTCAGCTTACGGTACAAATTAGCTAAATTAGAAAGTGCCCGTGCCTTCTGAAAAGGACTCCCCGATTGGCTGCCCATTTGAATAGCCTTCAGGTATAACTGCTCAGCCATCTCGAAGGAATCGACCCGAAAAGCAGCTACGCCCATATTCACCACTAAATTTAAATTGGGTTCAACATCCTCCAGCTTAATGAATAAATCGTAGGCTTGTTTCAAATATCGATAAGCATAAGCGAAATCCTTTAAATCAAGATAAAAAAGCCCCACATTTTCATACAGTTTAGCTTGCTGAACCTGCTTCCCTGCTTGGGCAAAAATGAGATTAGCCTGTTGAAAATAATCGGATGCCTCTTTGTATTGATTGCGTGCAGCAGCCAGATTTCCTAAAACGAAAAAATATTCTCCCTCCCAATTCTCAAAACCAGGCTGATCCTGAAGTTTCGACATGGCATCGGCACAAGCCTGGACACTGTCGAGCCAGCTTAGTTGAAGAAATGCATCGGATCGGAGTATCTCATACCGCATTCGGTCATCTAAATCCAGGGAATACGGCTCGAGATCATCCAAAACCTTTAATACCTCATAAAATTCTCCCTGTTGATACAAATCATCGGCTTCTTGAAAGACCTTGTTCGGAAGCTCCAAATCCTGAGCAAGGAGGGAATTACCCATCATGCCCAGAACGACCAACAATCCAGCGAAAACATTAATGATCCATTTCATCGACTTTTATTCTAAAATGATTTTTTTAAACAACACAAACAGGACTTCAGGGCATCAACATCCTTCACCGAAAATCCTTCACGAATATATAATTGTGACACTAAAAATACACCCTCTCTTAAAAATACTACAAAATCATAAAACCCTTCAAATCAGTTACATTTAAAATAATGAGACTTTCATGATATCCATATCACACCTCATGAGAAATCTTTTTATCCAGAAGACAGTTCAAGTTTACCTTCAAAAATGGGAGTGTTCAAAAAAGTGTGTCATTTTACTATTTGGTGACACTTTTGCAGGGAACAGCCCGGATCCCGATAACGGAGTGTATCGGAAGTGAACGACTGGGCGAAGGGTCGACTTGGCGACTTGGCGACTTCGCGACATCGCGAAGAGGCGAATTCAGCAACAACGAGCTGCCGTGCGGCTCCCGGCGCGTGGCTTCATGCTCGTTCAAAGAAAAGCATGCAAAAACCTTAAGCCTCCCGAAAGCCAACAGCCAACAACCAACCGAATGCTTTCGGGAAGCCAAAATCGAAACAAGTCAGTGGACAATGAACAACGCGTCATGGGGGCGTAGCCCACAAATCTTCGTAGCAAGCAGTCAAACCACGAACCCAAAGGGGCGTAGCCCTGACATCTTAAAACACCTACACAGAATAATACGATTAACTAAGATTTCAGGGCTAACGCCCCTCAGGAAAGCTGGTCGGAAATCATGCTACGAAGATTACAGGGCTACGCCCCTAATCTAACCATCTACGCAAGAGCACGTTTTACCGTTTAGCTTTCATTCCAGTTCAAGGGAACTACTGCAACAACGAGCTGCCGCGCGACTCCCGGCGCGTGGCTTTCTTTCTAGTTCAAGGGAAAGCATGCTAAAACCTTAAGCCAAAAGCCAAAAGCCAACAGCCAACTGCCAACAGCTAAGCGGAACCCGCCAATCAGCCTTTTACTGCTCCTTTAAAATAATGCTCCTTCTCCGCAAATAGAACATTGAACGTGGTTAAACTACCATACATTTTCGTGATGTATTGTTGCAACTGCACTTTATCCTCGTCGCTTAAAACCGGATGACTGTTAATTTTTTGCTCCATTACGCGTATATTATCACGGAGCATCACAATTTTGTGAAAAAACACCTCCACCGGAATTTCTTTAGGCTTCAATTCCGGGTTAAACGGTTGCAAAATCATGTTCCCACCTTTCCACCTTTCGCCAATGGGCAGTTCCGATGGCAGCAATCCATACCGATCGAGCAAATAATCCATTAGCCGCTCTAATTCACTTATCGAGATGGCTCCCGGGGTTGCTTCTTCTTCCTCCATCACTTCAAAATCGGTATTCGATTTCGAAATCTCCATCTTACCCGCCCGCTCAAAATAAACCTCGTAATGAGTGAGACTTACACGCGCTATTACTCCTTGTCCGTACTTCTGATGCGAAATAACAGACCCTTTTCCTAATTCTTTCATCTTTTAAACACAGGTTAAAAACTATCTAATCTAATCCGGATTCTCATTACCAATGGCCGCCGGAAGGCTCACCGTAAAGCTGGTTCCTTTATCCAATTCGCTCACGACTCGTATGCGTCCCTTATGATCTTCTACCACCTTTTTCACATAACTTAATCCTAAACCAAACCCTTTTACGTTGTGAAGATTACCGGTCGGAACGCGGTAGAAATTATCGAAAATCCGATTCAAATGCTCTTTCGAAATACCTATTCCCTTATCGTTCACAATCACAAAATGGTAGTTTCCTTTACTACGAATACTGATATCAATTTCAGGATAATCCTTACAATACTTAATGGCATTATCAATCAGATTGAAGAAAACATTGGTGATATGAACCTCGTCGGCTTGAACCAGATACGTACCCGGTTCGAATTGTAATTCGAGCTTACCTCCTTTTTTATCGATATGCAGCTGATAGCTGTTCTGAACCCGAGAAAGCACTTCGGCCAAATCGATCGACTTATACTTATACTCAATATTCCCATGCTCGAAAAGGGCCATCTGCAAGACCTTTTCCACTTGAAAACCAAGCCGTTTAGTCTCATCGTTAATAATCGTAACAAGATGATTCAGGGTACTTTTTTGTTCTGCCACGTTCGTATCTTTCAGCATTTGACCCGCAAGCGACAAGGTAGAAATGGGTGTTTTCAACTCATGCGTCATGTTATTGATGAAGTCGGTTTTCAGCAATGACAATTTCTTTTGACGAATGATGGTATAAATAGAAAAGGTAAAAATGGCAATGATGATCAGAATCAAGAAAGACGAAATGATACCAAGCGGATCGAGCAAGTGAATATGCATGCCGGCTTGTTTCGGAAAGTAAATATCGAGGTAGGAAGGTTCGGAAAGCAAATCGCTGGGGAAGAGCATCGTACGGAACAAATCCTGCTCGCTTGGAGTAAAATTCTTCGATTGAATAAAATAACTTCCATCGCTACGACTTACACCATACTCATACTTAAGCTTTATCCCGTTATTATTCAAACACTTATTTAAAACAGACTCCAACAAATTCGGATCGATTCGAGCCTCTACATCCATTTCCAAGTTCATTTCCATCATCCGATTTACTACATTCTCATAGAAGCGAGTTCGCTCACTCATTCGCTCTTTCATTTTCTGTATGAGAGCTTGCGAGTAACTGTAGTCGGACTGAGGGCGATCCTTCGAAAAAACTTGTGGCTTTTGAGCCGACCAATCCTCTTCGGTAGGATTTCCAACTGTATCGGGCTCCAATCTTTGGCCGTCACTCAGGGAAATAGAACCAGAGGCAATCGAGCCCGACCGATTCGAATCAGCTTGTATATCGCGATTCAGACTATCGAAAAAACCGGATAGATTATCAATATCGGATAGGAAATAATCGTCGGCAGCCAATTCCGGGAAATTTCCAATCTCCATTCGAATGCCACTTATTACCTCGTTAGCCTCTAGCTGCTTGGCTGCATCGGCCATGGATCGGTATACAGACTGCTGAAACTGGTTCTCCTTGAGCTGAACCGCCTCGTGAACATACATGCCCTGCAAAATTATTAAAGCTGCCAGCACAATCGACATGCTGATACTCAGAATCCAAATGTATTTCTTACTCATAGCACAAAGATAAAAAGCAAACGTATGTACATTGCTCGCATAATCGAGCTTAACCAAAATTAACGTGTGAAAGGAGTTTCGAGGGAAACCTCCTACGCTAGCATGGCCAGGAATTCATCTTCCGATAATAAGGATACACCCAAATCCTTCGCCTTTTTCAACTTACTGGGTCCCATATTCGCTCCGGCCAGTAGATAATTGGTTTGGCGTGAAACGGCACTAAGCATTTTTCCCCCTTCTTGTTCAATCATCGCCTTGAGTTGTTCCCGGCTATAACGCTCAAAAACCCCGGAAATAACAAAGCTTAAACCTGCCAGTCGTGAACCTAAATTCCCTTGCTCAACCATCTGTTCAAGATTAAGACCTGCATATTTAAACTCCTGAATCAAGCGTTTGTTAGCTTCATTGGAAAAATACCCCTGAATACTTTCTGCTATTCGAGGTCCAATTTCATCGATCGACAATAATTCATCTGCCGTAGCAGCAGCCAATAAATCGACGCTGGGAAAGGCTCTAGCCAACTTTCGGGCAATGGTTTCACCAACATGTTTAATCCCCAAAGCAAATAATACCCGCGACCATTCAACCTTTTTCGATTCCTCAATACTACGAATCGCATTTTCCGCCGATTTTTGGGCAAAGCCCTCCAAAGGAATTAAATCGGCTAAGGTTAATCGATATAAATCGGCACTGGTACGAATTAATCCTTCGCGGAACAATAATTCGATGGTTTCTTCGCCTAATCCATCTACGTTCATTGCTTTTCGGGAAATGAAATGAACAATTTTCCCTTTCAGTTGCGGAGGACAATCCATTTCGTTCGGACAAAAATGAGCCGCCATTCCCTCTGCTCGTCGGATTGGACTCCCACATTCCGGGCAGGTTCCCGGAAAGCGAATCGGAGTAGCATCGGATGGGCGCATATCGCGATCGACCCCGGTAATTTTTGGAATGATTTCTCCCCCTTTTTCAACCCACACTGAATCGCCTAAATGAATATCGTGCAAGGCAATTTGATCTGCGTTGTGAAGCGAGGCACGCTTTACCGTTGTTCCTGCCAACAGAACAGGCTCCAAATTGGCAACAGGTGTTAGAATTCCTGTTCGACCCACTTGAAAATCGACCGATAGTAATTTCGTTAAGGCTTGTTCTGCTTTAAATTTATAGGAGATAGCCCAGCGAGGCGATTTGGCTGTAAAACCCAGTTTTTCTTGTTGGGACAAACGATTCACCTTTATCACAATTCCATCGATATCGAAAGGTAAACGGGGTCGATGCTCATTCCAGTAATGAATAAAGTCGAGTACCCCATCGAGATTCGGTTTCACGTCGAAATGAGGTGAAACCTGAAAACCCCATTTTTTGGCCATTGCCAGGTTTTCGGCGTGAGTAGGTGCCGGGAGTTCGGGAGCATATAAGGCATAGAGGTAACAATCGAGGGGGCGTCTGGCTACTTCGCTCGAGTCGAGCATCTTTAATGTTCCCGAGGCAGAATTACGCGGATTAGCAAAGGGATTATCGCCTCGTTCAATACGCTCCCGGTTTAACTGTTCGAACCCATCGCGCGACATAAATATTTCGCCACGAATATAAAATCGCGATGGCCAGTTCCCTTGATTCAATTCACGCGGAACCGATGCAATCGTTTTAACATTGGCTGTTACGGCATCGCCACGAGATCCATCGCCGCGGGTAAGCGCCTGAGTTAAGCGGCCGTTTTCATACAACAAACTAATGGCAGCGCCATCGTATTTTAGCTCACAAACATACTCGTAGGGTTTATTGCCAAGGGCTTTTCTTATCCTTTCGTCAAAATCGCGCAACTCTCCTTCGTTGTAGGTATTCCCGAGCGATAACATAGGATACTCGTGAGGCACGGTTTGGAAACCCGATTGCAAATCACTACCCACCTGTTGCGTCGGAGAATCATCAGTTTTAAACTCGGGATACCGCTTCTCAAGCGAGACCAATTCCTGGAGTAGTAAATCGTATTCAAAATCGCTGATGGAAGGAGCCGATTCTACGTAATAGCGATGGTTGTGCTCGTTGATAGCCTTGCTCAACCAGATGATACGTTCCTTTGCCTCATTTTTTTTCATAACAAACCGGAGATTGAATGGAAAACAAATATTGAAATAATCTCAGAGTTTAGTAAGAATAGAGGGATAAATTCGGTTAAAAGGCTCAAAAAAAAATCCCTGCAGAATCTCGGGCGAGACGTCTGCAGGGAACACTCAATCAGAAATAAAGCTAACCCCTTAGCCTTTATCTTTAGAAGATAAGTTTGATTGGCACCCAATTCCTATAAAACTTACTTCTTATAATCTCTTAAAGTCGAACACTTGCTTAACAATTAACTTGTATGCTCAACTAATGACACTACAAATCTAATAATAAAATGAAGTTCTACGCAAATTTTTCTAGTACTTTTTTCATATAAAAGTCACTTTTAACTTTTCTTTGAAATTGAAGCACTCTTTTTAGCCAAGTAACAACAAAGCTTAACCAATGATTATCTGCTTATTACAAAAACAAACCCCAAAAACACTCTCCGAAACAACTTATTTGCATTCGAAACAAACTTCTAGCATATACTGCCTAATTAATACGAATTTATACTTATTACGTTTTACTTTGAAAAAGGGTTGAAGGAGATAATGCCTATTTTATTTTACTGATTTTCAATTATTCGCTTTACGATAGCACTAGTCGAATATCCGGCAACAAAGTCAAGGGTCTGAACACTTCCTCCACGGGCCAGAACCAAATCAGCACCAACAATGTCGGTAAGTTGATAATCACTTCCTTTTATGAGCACATCGGGTTCCAGCTTTGCGATTAATTCATAAGGAGTATCCTCGTCGAACAACACCACTGCATCGACAAAAAAGAAAGAGGCCAGCAGAAAAGCGCGGGAAGATTCATCTTGTAGCGGCCGGCCCTTGCCTTTTAAACGCTCAACACTCCGATCGCTATTCAATCCCACTACCAGAAAATCGCCCAACTCGGCAGCCTTGCTCAAATAATCGACATGTCCTAAGTGAACTAAGTCGAAGCATCCATTCGTGAATACCATCTTACCTCCATCGGTTCGCATGGATATAAGCTGTTGACTCAAGGATTCGGTCGACATGATTTTCGATCGAATAATCTGTTCATTAATGTTCATGAAGCGCTTCTTTAAGATTCCTGAAAGCAATGTGAGCATGACCAACGGTATCAGGCCAGCTGATTATTGAAAACAAAATTAGTTTGAAAACTAGTACAATTTCCAATACCTGCGATAAAACAGCATTAGCGAAAAGGCGACTTGGCGACTTGGCGAGGAGGAGAAAGCAACCACAACGAACTGCCGCACACCTCAACAACAACGAACTGCCGCGCGGCTCAACCACAACGAACTGCCGCGCGCTTCCCGGCGCGTGGCATTCATGCTCATTCAAAGAAAAGCATACAAAAACCTTAAGCCAAAAGTTAAAAGCCAAAAGCTAAAAGCCAACAGCCAACCGCCAAATAAGTCAGTGGACTATGAACAACGCGTCATGGGGGCGTAGCCCTCAAATCTTCGTAGCAAGCAGTTAAACCACGAACCCAAAGGGGCGTAGCCCTGACATCTTAAAACACCGACACAGAATAATACGATGAATGAAGATTTCAGGGCTAACGCCCCTCAGGATCGTGGTGCAGCAATCATACTACGAAGATTACAGGGCTACGCCCCTAATCTGGGCATCCAAGCAAGAGCACTAAAAGCCAACCGCCGAAAGCTAAAAGCCAAAAGCCAACCGCAAGCATAAAACTCCGCGTCCTTTGCGCATCCTCAGCGCCCTTTGCGCGAACCTTTGCGGCCTTATAAAACCTCCGCGAACTGAAAATAAGATACAGTGTCCGCTCTTTGCCCTGTTCTCGACCGATGCTGAACGGGGGGGTCACGCAAAGGACGCAAAGGTCTCGCAGAGCACGCAAAGAGATAAGTGTTAAGGCTAGTATTCAGCCTGAATTGCGGCTCGACACTAAAAACCTTGAATTGATATTTACTTAATCATTCCTTAACCCAAAGGGGATGTGCCCGTCATAACTTTGTAGTTGAAACGCCTTCTCGCAAGAGAAAAGTTTCTTTCTTCCTATTAAAGCTTTCCGCCTCCCTGCGGAAAGCTTCTTTCTTTACTAGGAATGAATGAGTTCGTCGAGTTCCAGCCAGCGAGTTTCTTTCTCATCGATCAATTCAATTAGCTTTCCCAATTGTTCCGACTTAGTAACCAATTCCTCCAAAGGAACATGGCCCGATTCGAGTTCTTGCTCCAAGGCAGAGCGCTGTTCGCTGAGTTTCTTTAATTCAATTTCGAGCTGCTCAAATTCATGTTTATCTTTAAAAGAAAACTTACGACTCGATTGATTATACTTCGCTTTGGGAGGTACAGTTGCAGCAACAGCCTTAGCCTTTGCACTTTCCTGATTTGCCAGATACTCACGATACAAGCTGTAATTACCCGGATAATCGCGAATTTTTCCTTCTCCTTCGAAAGCAAAAATATGATCGACAATTTTATCGAGAAAATAGCGGTCGTGCGATACAATCAGAATACATCCCGGATAGTGTTGTAAATAATCCTCCAACACACTTAGTGTCATGATATCCAGATCGTTCGTAGGCTCATCCAGAATGAGAAAGTTCGGATTCTGCATGAGGATGGTGAGCAAGTACAGTCGTCGCTTTTCTCCTCCACTGAGCTTGGCAACGGGCAGGTAATGCATATCGGTTGGAAAAAGAAAATACTGCAAAAACTGGCTCACCGACATTTTGCGTCCATCGCCCAGGATGACAATCTCGGCCACTTCTTTTACCGCTTCGATTACTTTCAGATTCTCGCTAAACTGCATTCCATCTTGCCGGTAGTAACCAAATTTCACCGTTTCGCCGGTATCGAGGCTTCCCGAATCAGGCTTAACCGACTGAGTGATAATGTGAAGCAGAGTAGATTTCCCGCAACCATTTCGTCCGACGATACCAATTTTTTCACCCCGAACGAACTTGTACTGAAAATCGCGAAACAAGACCAGATCCTCATAGGCTTTGGAGATATAATGCAGTTCAAGAATCTTTTTACCCAGGCGTTCTGTTTTAATGTGGAGTTGGATTTGTTTTTCCTGTATCCGGCGAGTTGCTTCTTCTTTTAAATCGAAAAACGATTCGATCCGCGATTTCGATTTGGTCGTACGTGCCTGGGGCATTCGACGCATCCACTCCAGTTCTTTCCGGAAAAGGTTTTTCGATTTCTCAATGTTTGCCTGTAAGTTCTGCAAACGCAACTCTCTTTTTTCCAGGAAATACGAATAGTTTCCTTTATAGGTATAAAGCTGCTGATCGTCGAGTTCAATTATTTCGTTACAAACCCGATCAAGGAAATAACGGTCGTGGGTCACCATGAATAAGGTGGTAACTGTATTTTTGAGGTACTGCTCGAGCCATTCAATCATTTCGAGATCGAGGTGGTTGGTTGGCTCATCGAGAATGAGTAAATCGGGTTTTTGAATCAGCACCGTAGCAAGTGCTAAGCGCTTTTTTTGTCCTCCCGATAACTGTCCGACCGAGGCATCGAATCGTTCAAATCCAAGCTTCCCAAGGATCTGCTTCATTCTCACCTCGTAGTCCCAGGCCTGGAGGGCATCCATTGCAGCCATAGCATTTCCGAGGGCGTCTTTATCGTCCTTGAGGAGTAAGTCTTCGTATTGTTGAATAACCCGACACACCTCATTATCGACCGAGAGAGCCTGTTCGAGAACGGTTTTAGTTGGGTCGAATTCAGGGTTTTGCGACAAATAGCCGAGGCTCAGATCATTTCGACGAGAGATCAGGCCATCGTCCGGTTCATCGAGTCCTGCCAAGATATTAAGCAAACTGGTTTTTCCAGTTCCATTCTTAGCAATAAGAGCAATCTTTTGATCCTTATCGATACTGATATTTAGATTTTCAAACAAAAGGAGGTCGCCGAACGACTTGCTAATATTCTCTGCCTGAAGTAAACTGATAACCACGATTTTTTTCTTTTAATGTGCGGCAAATATACTTGCTTCATTCGCAAGTTTACGCTTGATTGATGATGATTAGGAAGTGAAAAGTGAAAAGTGAAGAGTGAAAAGTATGCCTTTAGCAATTTTGAAGTGATTAATTGACAGAACTCTAGCTTAAGACTGCAAGAGCACGAGCATGAGCACGAATTACCGCCTAGCATTCATTCCAGTTCAAGGGAAAGCCAGCAACAACGAACCAGCCAATAGCCTCCCGAAAACTTTCGGGAAGCCAATAGCCAACAGCCTTCCGGCTTCTGCGTTAAAAATTCGGAAAGGAATTCCTACTTCTGAATTATATGATGTTTATTTGCAGCACAATTTTTCAGCATACATTCATTATTATGGGAATACTCACGCAAGCACTGGGCTTAATCCTAAGCCTCTATCCTGGTGCTATTACATGAATTTGGTCATTTCTTCTTTGCCCGTTTATTTAAAACGCGCGTCGAGAAATTTTATCTCTTCTTCGATCCGTGGTTCTCGCTCTTCAAATTCAAAAAAGGCGATACCGAATACGGTATTGGCTGGCTGCCACTGGGCGGATACGTGAAAATATCCGGAATGATCGACGAATCGATGGATAAAGAAGCATTGAAACAACCTGCCAAACCCTACGAATTCAGAAGTAAACCAGCTTGGCAACGTCTTTTGATCATGACGGGAGGAGTCTTGGTTAATTTCCTTTTGGCACTCTTTATCTATAGCATGGTCTTATTCACCTGGGGAAAAGAATACATTGCTCCGGAAGATATCGATTATGGATATGATTTTCACGAGATTGCACAGGAAATAGGATTCCAAAACGGCGACAAAATAATTGCTATCGACACCTTTAAACTAGAAAACTATCGCGACATTGTTCCAAAGTTATTAATCGATGAACCTCGCTATGCCGAAGTTTTGCGCGAAGGTGAAATTCACCGCATCGAAATACCCAAAGGATTTGCACGCCAGGTTATTGCCGCCGAGGTTCGCGACTTGATAAACATCCGGGTTCCCTTTGTTATCGACACCTTGGTTCCCGGTTCAGCAGGTCATCGAGCCGGCTTACGCACAGGCGACCGAATTGTTGGTATCGACAACAAACCAACCCCTTACTTCTCCGATTTTAACCGCGAAAAAGTAAATTATGCCTCCCAAACAACGGCTGTAAATATCCTCCGAAACAATCATCCGATGAGTATCGAAGTGCATTTCGACGAAACAGCGGTTCTGGGCGTTTACAACAAACCACCCGATTATCATTTCAGAATCTCCAAAGAAGAATACGGTTTACTCTCAGCCATTCCGGCCGGAATCGATTTGGGGGTAGAACGTTTAGGGTTTTATGTTCGACAAATGAAACTCGTATTCACCAAAGAAGGAGCCAAGCAAGTAGGTGGATTTGGTGCCATTGGCGGCTTGTTCCCTAAATCGTGGGACTGGCAAACTTTCTGGAACATGACCGCTTTCATTTCGCTGGTATTAGCCTTCATGAATATTTTACCAATACCTGCATTAGACGGTGGGCATGTTGCATTTCTCTTGTACGAGATCGTAACAGGTCGCAAGCCGGGCGATAAATTCCTGGAGTATGCTCAAATGATAGGAATGATTTTACTCCTAAGCTTATTGCTTTTTGCCAACGGAAATGATATTTACCGCGCCATACAAGGATGGTTAACCAAATAAAGCATCATGTTTAAATCGATGACTGGCTACGGGAAAGCCGTTTGCGAACTCCCACAGAAAAATATTGTCATCGAGATTCGAACGCTTAATAGTAAGAACCTCGATATCAGCTTTCGTATTCCTTCGGCCTACAAGGAGAAAGAGCAGCAATTGCGGAACGAAATTTCCCAAATGCTCGAGCGGGGCAAAATAGAAGTAAGTTTTAACACCGATGGCAAGTCGGAGCACATCCGAAATCGAATTAATCCCCAGGTGGTTACAGCCTATTTCGAGCAAATAAAATCCTTACCAAAAGAGCTTACCGGTAACGAAAACAACTTACTCCCGGCTATCCTGCGTTTACCCGACAGCATCGATTTTGGTCGCGACGAACCCGACGAATCGGAATGGACTCAACTTGAGCAGCAATTTCGCGAAGCATTGCAGCAAGTCGATACCTTCCGTTTGCAAGAAGGGAATGTGCTGGAGAAAGATATCTTGAGTCGAATACGCCTAATCGATTCCTTGATTCAGGAAATTGAAGCTTTTGAGCCGGAACGAATTGCCAAGTTGAAGAAACGCTTTCACGACAACATCGAAGAGTGGACACAAGGCGTTAATTTCGACAACAACCGTTTAGAACAGGAAATATTTTTCTACTTAGAGAAGCTCGATATTACCGAAGAGAAAGTGCGTTTACACCAACATTGTCTGTTTTTTCTCGAGACTGCCGCGCTACCCGAATCGCAGGGAAAGAAATTGGGCTTCATTGCGCAGGAAATAGGGAGGGAAATCAATACCCTGGGCTCCAAATCGAATCATTCCTCGATGCAACGAGTGGTGGTAGCGATGAAAGACGAATTGGAAAAAATAAAAGAACAGCTACTTAATGTGGTTTAACCCGCATATTTCACTAAGCAAATCCATCGGAATGAACTAGAAAGGATAATCAATCCCAAAATTCCAATTAAAATCGCCCGCAGCAATTTTCCGATGCACAAAGAGCCAACGCTTGTCGGAAGCTAACTCCGGATCGGCAACCTTGATTCCCAAGTCGATTCGAAACAGAATAAAATCGAGATCGTACCGAAGGCCAAACCCCGATCCGACAGCTATTTGTTTATAAAAGCGATTCCATTGAAACAGCGCATCGTTCCGCTCGTCGAACTCGTTGATGGCCCAAATGTTTCCCATATCAACGAAGACCGCACCTTTTATTTTTCGAAAGATGTCGAAACGATATTCCACATTCGCTTCCAGCTTGATATCGGCATTTAAATCGGGGAAAAAGGAATCGTCGACATAACCTCCGGGGCCAAGCGACCGAATCCGCCAGGCTCGAATGCTATTCGGTCCACCAATGAAGTACTTTTTGATAAAAGGAAGCACTACATTGTTCCCATAAGGGTAACCCACCCCAACAAATCCGCGATAAGCCAGCATGGAATTTTTGCCGAGATATTGATAATACCGTAAATCTACTTCGGCTTTTACATATTGAGCAAACCGGGTACTAAACATCTCATAAAAACCATCGACCGTTTTTTGTCGGCCCAGGATGTCGTTTGCAAATGCTAATACATTGCCGGCTACTTCGCCTCGTGCAGTGATGAAGTAAAAATTGCGTTGCTTCTTTTTATCCTGATTATTGTATCGGAACGTATAACTACTGGCAGCAATAAACTGCGATTCGTAGCTGTATCGGAGAAATAAAGTATCGAACAACTGACTAAATTCCGGAGTAGTATCGGTTAGGGAGATAATGTTCAGCTCGAAAGGATTAACAGCATGTGTGCGCCGTTCATTCTCCCGAATTAAATAACCAAAACTACCATTCAGCAAGGTGCGAGTATAAAACGGACGCTTCTGATGGTTATACATAGCCATGAGATTGGTCTTCGCATCAGCCCCTTCCAGGAATCGATAAGAACTGAAAGGCAATTTAAACTCCGGAAACCGCAAATTAGCCTCTACGCCATAATCGAAAATATTCGGATACAAAACATTCCGCGTTTGGTCAATGATATCTTGCTGATATTCAAAAGCACCCCGAAATTTCAAACTCAACATTTCAGCACCTCGATAAACATTCCGGTGATTATAATTTAAATTCCCGCCAATGCCCCAGTGGTTCGACGAGTTACTTCCTTCCACTTCCACTTGATACGATTGTAACTCATCGGTATTCAGTGTAATGTAGCAATTAAGGCTCTTTTCGGCCGACAGTGAATCGTATGGAAGTTCATCGAATACAATATTGATGTATCGAAATTGCTGCAAGGCAGTTAGTTGCCTATAGGTTCGATCCACATCGTCGGCGCTGAATAATGCTCCCGGTCGAATAGCGACTTCGCCAAACAAGCGCGAGGTTTTGAGTGTTGGTAAATTGCCGGTAAATATCAAATAGCGCCCTGCTAATTGAATCGTATCGGTTTGATTGGAATTATCCGCTGTAATTCCGGGCATATCAAGATAAAGGTAAACATGTTTAACCCGATAAACCGGATGAACTTTCATCGGATTTAGAGGGAAAGAACGGATACGAACGACTACATCGACCTGCTCCTCGGCCTGAGTAGTATCGGCGAGGTATTCTACGTAATCGCGCGAAAATTCAAAATAGCCCCGGTCGCGGAGAAATTTATTCACCCGTGCCCGTTCATTATCCAACAAATCAAGATCAAATGGTTTGCCTTCCTGTAATAAACTTTGACCCACCAAAGCATCGGGATAAGTTTTCGCTAACAAGCTATCCTGAATTTCCCACCGAAGAGTACGTATGGTATAAACCGCTCCGGCTTTAATTGAAAAAACTTGTTCCCCATCTTCGAAGGTTTCAACAACCTCGGCCTGATAAAATCCTTTATTCTGAAGATGAACCTTCAGATTTCGAGCTGTGCGCTCGGCCAAACCGGCGTCGTAAATAACCGGTTCCTCTCCCATTACCTCCTGCAGCTTTTGCTTCCATTTTCGTTCTTTCCCATTTTCAAACATGAAATACATCTGCAAGTGGAAAGGATAAAAGCCTAAGATTCGCTTATTCGGACGTTGCTTAAGAAATGCCTGAAGTTCCCGACTAGGGATGGTGGACTTATCGTCGATTTCGATCGACGTTTTTTTCAAAATCTCCTGTCCGGGTTGTAAATGCTTTTGCGAATTACAAGCCCAAAGGAACAGCAGACTGAAACCGATGAGAATGACATTCGAAAAACGATCCTTACGATATAACTTACCCGATTGCAACAAGTGGTTTTTTGCACAAAAATACGATTAAATCCATTGAGCGCAAGGTCGTTGTTTTCGTGCCGGATAGGTAGTATATTCGCAGCAATTCTTCAATCATGGCAAAGAAAAAACAAGACATCGATGGTTTAAAATCGAACTCCTTTTGGAATACTCCCTTGCTGGTTAAAGTGTTAAAGGAAGAGAACTACGAGGAGAAACGAACTTTTCGCTTCCGGCCTATTTCTGCTCTCTCTCTTTTCCTGAGTTTTTTCCTCTTAACGATTCTGGGCACAGCGCTCATTATTTTCTACACTTCTGTGCGTGTATTGATTCCTGGTTACCCCGACAGCGAATTTCGTCGTACTATTTTGGAGAACTCCATGGCCCTCGACAGCCTTGAGCAGGAATTAGCCATGCGCGATGAATACATCCAATTGGTTAAAAACCTCATCAAAGGCGAAACCGATTACGAAATAACCGACACTATCTATGTTGAAAACAGCTATGAAAACATCGATTTTAGCATTTCGCCCGACGATTCTCTCCTTCGCCTAAGTGTAGAGCGCGACGATTTTTATTCCCTAAATCGATCGGGCGATCGAGGCGTTAAAACCGACTTGCGGCTCATTCACTTTTTCCCCCCCGTTAAGGGCATTATAACCAATTCGTTCGACATTTCCCGCAATCACTTCGGAACCGATATCGTAACCAGCCCGCAGGAAATTGTTCTCTCTACCTTAACCGGAACTGTGGTTAGTGCCGACTGGTCGATGGATTTTGGGTACACTATACAAATCCAACACGAAAACAACCTCATGTCGGTTTATAAACACAATTCCGAGTTATTCAAAAATTCGGGCGAACGGGTCAAAGCCGGCGAAGCAATTGCTACGGTCGGGAACTCCGGATTGTTGAGTACCGGTCCGCATTTACATTTTGAAATTTGGTATAAAGGAGTTCCTCTAAATGCCGAAGAATACATCAGTTTTTAGGCATTCATGGAAAAAAGAAGAATCGCAATTTTAGGCTCAACAGGGAGCGTTGGACAGCAAGCATTGTCCGTTATTCAAGAACATTCGCAACTGCTCGAAGCCACCTTATTAGTGGCTCATTCGAACTATAAACTCCTAGCCGAACAGGCTATCCAATTCGAAGTGAACACCGTCATTATTATCGATGAAAGGTATTATGAGGCGCTCAATAACCTGCTTGCACAAACAGATATAAAAGTCTTCGGCGGAAGAGGTTCCCTACTCGACATCCTCGAATCGGACTCGATCGATTTGGTACTCAACGCCATCGTTGGCTTTGCCGGTCTGGCAGCAAGTTTACGATGCATCAGCTTGCGGAAACCACTGGCACTTGCCAACAAAGAATCGATCGTAGTGGCCGGGGAACTCATCATGAAAGAAATTCGCCAGTTTCAAGCCCCGCTTATTCCCGTCGATTCGGAGCCATCGGCTATTTTTCAATGCATGAAAGGAGAACAGTTTTCCGACATCCAGCGCATTTACCTTACGGCATCGGGAGGGCCATTTTTAAACTTTCCCGTCGATGCATTGAAAAAAGTTTCCCCGGTGCAAGCCTTGAAACACCCTAATTGGAAGATGGGACCTAAAATCAGCATCGATTCTGCCGGCTTAATGAACAAAGGATTCGAAGTGATTGAAGCATTTTGGCTTTTTAACTTAAAACCCGAACAAATTGATGTCCTCATTCATCCTTCGTCGGTGGTGCATTCAATGGTTCAATTGACCGATGGTTCGCTGAAAGCCCATGCAGCTTACCCCGACATGAAAATCCAAATCCAGTATGCATTGGCTTACCCCATGCGTCCTTCAAATTCCTTCCCTACCATCGATTTTAGTCGTCCGACTCAGTGGGATTTTTCACCTGCTCGAAAGGATGATTATCCAAACCTTCAGCTTGCCTATCAGGTGCTTGATAAACAAGGAAATACAGGCTGCACCCTTAACGCCGCCAACGAAATAGCCGTCGATGCTTTCCTGAAGCACCGAATTGCCTTCACCGACATCCCTCGCATTAACGAGCAAACCCTGAATCAAATGCCTTTCATTCCCAATCCTGGTCTCGAAGAGCTAATCCAAACCGATAAAGAAGCTCGGATAATCGCTGAAAGTCTCTTATAGATTCCAAGGTAAGGATTTAAAAAACAGCTATCTTCGTTCCCATGAAGACGAATCTGCTTACCTCCCTTATTTGGCTCATTGCTATCCTCGGAGCCAGCTCTGTTCATAGTCAGGACACCCTTTACTTCGATTCCTTCAACGGAACCACCGGCATGCAACTCCAATCGGAGTATCAGGCCGACATCTACCTTAGTAATCAACAGTTGATTATGACAGGTGGAAGCGATTTCTTATGGACAGGCAATGGCGACAGCACTACCTACGAGCAAGCATTTACCGATAATTTCTACCATCGGGCAACGGCCAGCAAAATAATCGATGCAACCAACTACCATCAACTCGAATTGCACCTACGACTCAAACAAACGGCTAACCTAAGCACCAACTATTCCTGGCTAAGAGTACTGGCTAATGGTTACCCGCTGACGAATCCCTCGGGACGCATCGCGGCCAATCCGATCTCTCTTAACAATGATGAATTCTATTACCTAAGCTTTAACCTGGATAGCTTTGCCGGAGGGAATCTAGTCATCAGCTTGCAATCGTCTTGCAAAATTGAAGACGACGATCAGGTAATCGTCGATGAAATAGTACTTTCCGGAACCAGTCTCGATCAACACTATTTCTCGCCATACCTCTGGGAGGTTCAAGGAAGCGAATGGGCAACCGGCTGGAAAACAGCCCATACCATTACCAGCTCCCCTTTTATCGCCGGAATCATTCCATCGCCAGGAAGCACGGCATGGTATTCTTTCAACGTGGCTAACGATAACCTACTACCCAACAACCACCTGATTAGCCCAAACTTCAACCTTGAACTACAAGAAAATACCCTGCTTGTAATTGAACATCTCGGCGACCAACCCGCTTACCTCCTGGCTGCGCCAAATGGAAACGAACTGTTGCTAGACACCCTACACAGCTTTGCCGGATCTACTGCCTGGGAAACCGATACCATCGATCTATCAGCCTACGACGGACTAGCCTCCGTTCGCTTCGCTATTCACTGTAGGGATACCAGCGATCAGCTTTCCCTTTTTGCCCTTCGTAAGTGGGAAGTAAGTTCTATCAATTCGAGTACACGCGATCTTGCCTGCCTTTCCTGGGAAAATCCAGCGAACCAAAACTTCTATTCAGCCTACGAACCCGCTAGTATTTGGATTAAAAACCTCGGGCTAAGCACCATCGACAGTGCGGAAATTGGTTTCCGAGTCAATCACGCATACTCCTACCTCGAAACCATCTCTACTTCTCTTGCTCCGGGCGATTCCCTGCTGCACCTTTTCAATCAGACCATCGATTTGCACGAGCCGGGAACCTACACGCTCGAAGCCTGGGTAAACACTCCTTACGACGTCGATACTTCCAATAATTCGGTACAAAGCATTATTCAAGTGACACAACCAACCATCAGCAGCTATCCTTACATTCAATCCTTCGAAGGAACGCAATATTGGACCACTGCCGGAAACTCAAGCAGTTGGGAATGCGGGATTCCAAACGGAAGCACTATCAACTATGCCCCCGACGGCATCAAAGCCTGGGTTACCAACCTCGATGGAACTTACAATACCCACGAAAAATCCCAGCTCATCAGCCCGGTATTCGATTTTAGCTACTTGCAAAATCCACAAGTAAGCTTCAAGTTATTTTATACTACCGAAATTTTTGAAGATGGCCTGAATTTTCAATACAGCCTCGACGAAGGGCAAACCTGGACCACCATCGGTTCCCAAGGCGATGCTGAATTGTGGTACAATGCCTCTTTTGTTGCCGGCTTGGGGAATTCCGGCTCGCTCCATGGTTGGTCGGGAAATCTCTACAATACTTACCTCAACATCAAACGCGATTTACCTTTCCTGGCTGAGGAGCAATCCGTTCGATTCCGATTTTATTTCGGAGCCACGTTTAATCCAAATAATTATGAGGGTTGTGCCATCGATGAATTCATTGTTAAAGAGGAACAAGCAATCGACGCCGGAATCCTGAGCATCGATTTCCCGACCGGAAACTGTTTACTAAGCAACAATGAGTTCGTGGTTATCAGCATTCAAAACTTTGGGTACGACACCATTGCGTCCTTCGATGTAGCCTTTAGCACCGATGGCTTGAACTTCAGCACCGAAGCGGTTTCGCAAATTATTCCTCCTGGCGAGGTTTACGAACATGTATTTTCAACCGGAATACCCTGGAACATTCCCGGACCGTATACCCTCGATGCATTGATCGACGTCTCGGGCGACACCTATACCTACAACAATCAGAAAAGCATCAGTTTTGAACTTGAACCGGGTAAAAGCTTGCCTTACGCCGAAGATTTTGAAAATGGCGCCCCCGATTGGTTCAGGGAACAAGAGCCCGGAGCCACCGGATGGCTATTCAGCAGCGATTACAGTAGCGATGGATTCAGCATTCCGGCCCATACGACCTATGCTGCCAGCAACGACGATACCTGCTTTTGCAATTCGGCCAACGATATGCTCATCTCTCCCTCGTTCGACTTAAGCAATAACACCAGTTTTTGGGTTGAATTTGAAGCGTTTTTCACCGGACAATACAGCTCGGATGCTAACGTGCTGGTTAGTGCCGATTGCGGCTACACCTGGATAGAAGTTTTCGACATTCCGTCCTTTGCTGGAGGATGGATTCAATACACCCTCGATCTGAGTTCATTTAGTGGCGAAGCATCCGTTAAGCTCGCATTTCAGCACTCCGATCAAGGTGTTTGGGCAAGTGGTCTGGCCATCGACGATGTGTATTTTTATGGCGATCAGCAGTTGCTCGAACATGAAATACCCATTCATCAGGGTTGGGGTTTATATTCCACCTATCTAATCCCTCAGGACTCCGCCCTCAATCTGATGTTGAGCGGAATTTTACCTCAGGTCGAAATCATGAAAGATGGCAATGGCGATATTTACTGGCCGGCATTTAACTTCAATTCCATTGGAAGTTGGAAACAAGGAAAAGCCTATCAAATACTCGCCACACAAAACGATACACTTATCGTGGTCGGTAGTCTGATTAATCCGGTTCAACTCGGAATAACCCTTCCGGCTGGCTGGTCGATGATCGGATATGTCCGAAATAGCAACATGCCCATTATCGATGCCATGCAAAGCATCGTGAACGAACTCTATTTAATTAAGGATGAAGATGGATTAGTTTATTGGCCCCTTTACTCGCTCGATGCTATTGAAACGATAAAAACAGGCAAAGGCTATCAAATCCTGATGAACAGCCCCGTTACCCTGGTTTATCCGCCAAATTGAATCCACCAAGAATCGAATCGGTGAACGACGGAAGTGAAAAGTGAAAAGTGAAAAGTGAAAAATGGAACCGAACGGTGAACGACGGGGCGAGGGGGCGAAGAGGAGAAGGGGTGAATGCAGCAACAACAAGCTACCGCGCGTGGCAATCATTCTAGTTCAAGGACGAACTTGCAACGTGTTCAATTCTGAATTCTGAAGCGTAGCGTAAGTCCCGTTTTATCGGGATTGAATTTTGAATTTTAAATCTTAAATCTTAATTAGCTAATTGCCTCCCGAAAACTTTCGGGAAGCAAAGAGCCAAGAGCCAAAAGCCAAGAGCCTCCCGAAAACTTTCGGGAAGCCAAAAACCTACCTCACAATGAGTTTATTAACTCCACTAATTCCGTCCAATGCGTAAGTTCCGGAATGAGAAATATGCATTTTTTCATCAACGGGCATGTACTCAGCTGTGGCATCGTAATATTTATTTTCCGAAGCGCGCCAAATTTTCCATTTAAACGCTTCGCCCAAAGCCATTCCATTACTTTTATCCTCCTGCGTACCCCATACCGCAATAGCAACATTCTGACCGGTGTACTTCACTCCACCCGGTGCCGTTGCATAACCCATTCCTCCGGCATTATGCAACTCAACCTTGTCGCCATCTTTCTTTTCATAAAAAACAGAGATAAAATCGCCCGGCTGAATGGGCTCTCCCTTGATGCTAATCTCGGCCCACTGTGGAATTAAAATGACATGGTTCTGTCCTGTATTGAAGAAACTCCAATTAGGACCGCGATACCATGCCTCGTCGTCGAGGGTATCGTGCCCGGAGCCCTGTAAATCAGGCAGCTTATAACTGAATGTAATCCGGTCGCCGGCTTTAACTTCCAGCATTCCATTTCCTTTCACGGCAAGCTCCTTTTCCGAAAAGGAAATTTCACCCCAAAACTCATCCTCTGTCCCCGATTTTAACTTCAGCATAATCGTTTCGGGTTCCTGCTCTGTTTCGCTTTTTATCAAAACGCTCAGCTCATTCCCAACCTGAAGACGAGCTTTATCGGCTCCCATTTTCACCGACAGATAAGCCACTTTCGACCGCTGATACGTATAAACCTTATTCCCTTTTCCATCGTGTAGTTTCAGTTCAACAGTCGATTGTATTAATCGCTGACCGCTCATACTCAAAGAGAGCAATAGCATCATCAGTAACCATCCGTAGGTTTTATAAATACCTTTCATAATTCAGCAATTTCAGTGGGTTATTAAAGTGAACAAATATAGCACTATAACCCAATTGAGGGTCTATTATTGCCCTTTTGTAACCACTCAAAAAAGTGCATTTCCATCCACTCCCAGGGAATGACTCAGCTTTAACTCTGAACCAGAAAACATTTCATGGAAAGACGAGCAATCTGAGTGCTTTTTCTTACTTTTAAAATTCGTTCTTTTTTCTCTACGAATGGAACCAAAATGATGTAAACCTTGTTCTTTTTCTAAAAAACTGATAATGAGAATAACCGTGTTTTTACTGGGGTGGTTTCTACTTTTCCCCTCCATTTTTACCTCAACAACCCAGGCACAAGAATCGAAATACTGGGTTTTCTATACCGACAAGAAAGACGTTACGTTCAATCCCTATGCTTATTTCGATGCCAAAGCAATCGAACGACGACAATTGCAGGGCATCTCGCTATTCGACTCCAGCGATTTTCCGCTGAACAAGCATTATACGAGCTTAGTCGAAAACCTGGCGGAACAAACCGGCTTCGAATCGAGATGGTTCAACGCGCAGATTGTTTATGCCAATGAAACACAAATCAATGCCATTCAATCATTGCCTTTTGTGAAGAAAACCATCCTCATTACTCCCTCCTGGTCGGTCCCGGCCGAGATAAAACCGGAAGATGCAGAACCCGAATCATTCGCCATCGATGTCGATTCCGGTCTCCTGCAACAACAACTGGCAAACATGGGAGGTGAATGGTTTGTCGAAAACGGCATCACTGGAAAGGGTGTGCGAGTAGCGGTTTTCGATGTGGGCTTCAAAGGGGTAGATGAGCATGCAGCCTTTGAGCACCTTCGTTCGAATAATCGCATCCTGAAAACCTACGATTTTGTAAAAGACAACGAGTTTGTATATGACTATGGAAGCCATGGACGGTCGGTGCTTTCATGCATTGCAGGGATTTATCAAGGCAAAATGATAGGATTAGCTCCCGAAGCTGAATTTCTACTCGCCCGAACGGAATATGCTACACGCGAGCCACTTGCCGAAGAGGAATTCTGGATGGCCGCTGCCGAATGGGCCGACCGAAACGGAGCCGATATCATCAACTCCTCGCTAGGCTACACCCATCATCGATATTTTGTAAGCGACATGAACGGAGCCACTTCACTGGTTACCCGAGCAGCCAACATGGCCGCATCGAAAGGAATCCTGGTCGTTAACTCGATGGGAAATTCAGGTTCCGATTCCTGGAAATACCTGGGCGCCCCAGCCGATGCCGATAGCATCCTTTCAATTGGAGCCATTCACCCAAACACCTTAATGCATACGAATTTTAGTTCGTTTGGTCCAACAGCCGACCGACGATTAAAACCAAATCTGACTGCCTTTGGTCATGTGATGGCCGCCGGAGCCAGCGAACTGAACAGTACCATGGGAACCTCCTTTTCATCGCCTTTGGTTGCTGGCTTCGCAGCATGCGTTAAACAAATGCATCCCGACAAAAAGGTCATGGAATTATTCGATTTGATGCAACAAGCCGGAAACCTCTATCCCTATTTTGATTATGCTCACGGTTATGGAGTTCCACAGGCGAGTAAATTTTTTGAAACGGATAATCAAATCGCCCAAAATCATTTTTCAATCCATAACAAGGCTGCAGAAATAACAATTATGGTTAATCCCGAATCGATTCATCAACCCAAAGAATACCTTTATTATCATATCGAAACTCCAAAAAAATACTTGAGCTACTACGCGGTAATTCAGGTAACACAAGAGGAAGCCCTGAGCATTCCTCGCGAAAAACTTCAACCTGGTAGCATCCTGCGGGTTCATTTCCGAGGACAAACCCTGGAGCATCGAATTGATTAGTTCAAGGGCGAATCGTTTGCATCGCACCCTCCTGAAAATAAAAGGGTGTAAGCAGCAATCATACGATCGTTTTTGATAAACCGGTCACCTAGAAAAACACTAAACCATTTAAAAAATCACTATGAAAAAATCACTCTTCCTTCTAGTCCTAATCGCAGGAATTAGTTTCGCTCCAATGGCGCAGGTCGTATTACTCGAAGATACCGTTACTGAAAAGGTTGTCGAAAAGAAATTCGGCCCTAATCAGCTACATTATGTAAATACCTTCTTCAATTTTGGATTGAACCCTTTCGCTCATAGCGGGGAATTAAACAAGCAAAATTCGCCTTGGTCGTTCGACTTTCAAGTGGGAGTTCGCTACAAATACAAAATCAGTAATTACTATGCTTTGGGTGCTCAATTGTACTACAACCTTTCGACCTACTCCATCGATTATGTGAATCCCGACCAGGAAATAGGGAGTAAAGAAGATTTCGAACTCGGCGCATGGGGCCTGGAGCTTTACCAGCGATTCAATTTCGCGAAGCGTGGAAACACCCTGGGATTATACTTCGATCTTGGAGCCTATGGCGAATGGAATGCCTACCGCGACAAAATTGTAACAATCGATGGAACCGATATGGATTTGTACAAAGAAGAAGTTCGCCGGTATCGAAAAGTTGAATACATCCACCCGTTTAGTTATGGTTTGAGTGCCCGCTTGGGTTATAACAACATATCGCTCTACGCACGCTATCGTTTAAGCGACTTGGTCGATGCGGAAAAAATTACCCCGACTGAACTTGGATTCGAAGAATTCACGCCTTTAAGTCTGGGTGTATCCTTCCATTTTTAAAAAAGAAGAATGGCAAACCTGAGTCCGATGGACGACCCTATTCGTCGTCGGATTTTACTTGCCGTTTAATTTGGAAAAGTGGTGTAGTGATGGCATAATAATCGAGCTCACCTTCTTCATCGATTGATGGCTTCCACTCAATTCGCCCTTTGCTGATTTTTTCCAGCCCATTTAAACTGGCATCAGCCAGGTGGTAAAGGCTAAAGTCGCGCGTATCGATCCGGGAAGGATCATTTCTAAGCACATCGCGGTTAAAACGATAAACCAAATACTCTCTCACCGAAAACGATTGTCCGTCTTTCTTCGAATTTTCGGGCAAATAACTCGGTCGAACCCGCATGGAAGCGTATTGTTTCAAATCGACCGATGGCATCGGGTCGAGCTGAAGCGTTGAGGCAGTTCGGGGCATTAAGCGTTGCTCGGGCAAAGTATGTGAGCGTGTGGTGTTGCGATTCGTTTGGGCAACCGAAGGGATTTGACTGGCTTCAGTCGTTTCGGAAGCATTACTTCCCGTTTCATGAAGGGCTTGAGGTACCTGCTTTGCTCTCTCTTGGAGCAAAGCATAAGCAGGCTTATTTTCAGCCTGAGTGAGTGGCGAGCTCACCCCTCGCGAGAAATAAGCTCGTTCGTCGGTGTAGGCCATGTCCTCCTGCTGCCCACTACGCTGAAGCATAAGCCAAGCTTGGCCCGAAAGAAGCATGATAACAAGAATAGCAGCTGCGGAATAGATTTTCTGAACCGATTCGTTGAAGAGCGGCAAAATCCTATGCCTTTTGAATGCGTATTTATCTTTGAGTCCAACCGACAAATCAGGCTTTAAACGAATTCGTTTATACAAAGTAGATAAAGCAGCTAAGCCGGCATTGGTCGATACGTTTTTCTCAACGGCTTTTCGCTCTTTATCCGACAAATCGTTCTCCCAATAGGCGATTAGTTTTTCGTCCAAAACAGTTCCTTCTTCTTCGCTCAGGATTTCGGGCTTCTTGAAACTCCATTTATCCGGCAGTTGCTCTTCCGTATCAGCCTCAAGTGTGGGAAAATCTTGTTTTAAGGCGAGAAATTCATCTTGCAAATTAGGGTGATTGGCAAGGAACTCGAGTAATTCGGCATGCAGGTTTTCCGGCAAATTTCCTTCGAGGAAATCGAGGAAAAAGCTTTCGTAATTTTGTATGTTGATCGATGTAGACATAGGGGTATTTTTAAAGCACTGTTTCTAATTTGCCAATGTATTTTTTCATTCCAACGCGAGCCCGATAAATATACACCTTAACCTGGGCCTCGCTCAAGTTGCAAATTTCGCCAATTTCGTCGTAGGAATAACCTTCGTAGTCGCGCAAAAGAACCACGGTTTTTTGAATTTCCGGTAAAGTTTCTAAAGCCTTGTGAAGCACCTCGTTCAAATCGGTGTATTGCCGGGAATCGACATTAGCTGAATCGAACTGCTTTTCGTATTCCAGGCGCTTTTTGTCCTTACGAATGGCATCGATTAGCCCATGATAAGCGGTGGTAAACAGCCACGATTTAACTTTATCTTTCATTACCTGATTCCGGTTTCGCCAGAGTTTCTCCAAGGAGTCCTGAATAATATCGCGTGCCAGCTCTTCGTTTCGAACTTGCTTCAGCAAGAAACGAAAGATGGCATCGGAATATTCGTCAATGTATTGATTGAATTCTTGTGGACTCATCGTTTTTCTGGAACTGACATCGAAACGGACAATTCCATCGAAAGTTACAGCTCTCAATTGAAAAAAAATATTTTTCTTCGAACGATTATTTCAAGGCATCTACATCGTGTTAATCCAGCTTATTTTCAGACCAATAAATCTTAGCATCTGGTTCAAAATAAAGGAGTGAAACGATGTCTTTTGCCGGGCAATACGAACCAACCAACAAATTAAAATGACGCTCAATACCATGAAAAAGATTCTTTTTGTCTTAAGCCTTCTTCCTTTCTTCGCTTGTAATCCTACATCCAAGTCTGAAACCACTCAGTCGGGAAACGATTTACGGAAAGCTGTGGAATGGGTAAGTTATTCGGCAGAGTACGAAGCCATGTGTTTACAAGTGTATAATTGGGCTTATGCAAGTTTGGAAACGTCGCTGGCCAATGCATCCGCATCGGACTTACCTCCAGCCATTGTATTGGATGTAGATGAAACCGTTTTGGATAATTCCGATTATGAATGGTTTTTAATTCGAAACGGAAAAAGCTATGAATCGGAAACCTGGAAACAGTGGACCGATTCGGCCAAAGCGAAAGCTGTACCGGGTTCGCGTTCGTTTTTATACAAAGCCGATTCTCTGGGAGTGGCTATCTTCCTCATCAGCAATCGAAAAACAGGTGAAATCAATTCGACACAAGAGAACTTGGCGAAGCTAGGTTATCCGGCTATTCCTCTCGATCATTATCTATTTAAAGAGGACGAAAGCAGCAAAACCACCCGTAGAAATGTAGTATGGAAGAACTATCATATTGTCCAGTTTTTAGGGGACAATTTGGATGATTTTGATTCCATTTTTGAAATGCGTGACAAAAATCACGGAAAAGAAGCTGTAACAAAAAACGCAGAAGCCTTCGGAACCCGCTTTTTTTTGCTGCCTAACCCGATGTATGGAAGCTGGGAACAAGCTATTCATTAGGAGATAAAACTCTTTTATTGCATTGTAAAAATTTGTTACTTGCACTTTCTTCTAAAGGAACGATGGGGAACTACGTATTTATCGCTATAGGTCTTATACTAATACTCTTAATAGCAGTCTATTTTCTTACCCGAAAAAAGAGCTATCAAAAGAATTATCGTGCCATCATAGCCATGCTTCACGATCGAATTTTTCCCGGAGGGGAAGATCAACAAGCGATTGGAGGTAAAGCCCTGGAAAAATTATTAGGAAACAAATTGAGCAAGAGCGACGCAATCGACCTCTATACGCACAAGATTACCCTCTACTTCTTCGAGCGATTCGACCCGACGAACGACGGCTTAATCAATTATTTGCGTTCCCAAACCAATTCTCAAATCGATTTTTTCGACAACATCAAACTATACGACTTCTTCTCCCATGAGTATGAACAATACATGAACCTGCATTGGAACATACCCTACCTGCGATTCAAAGTCCTGAAAAATAGCATGGGCAAACCCGAGAACTTAAAGTTTGTTGAAGGAAACACCGCCTTTGAAAAATGGTCGGGATTATACAAATCCGACCTAAAAGGGAAGAAAATCGATCGGCTTTTCCCGGAATCATACAAAGATTGGATGAAACTCTACAGTAAAATTGCCAAAACGGTCGATTGTAAAACCTCCGAATACCACGATAAACATTTCAATCTTACCCTGAAGTCCCTCGCTTATTCTACATCCAACGGTTATTTGATTGTTTTCCTTTCGGAAACAGAAAAAATCCGCACTTTACGAAAAGTGGTTTACGCTTAATCGTTTCCCTGAATTATTACATAGATGGCTTATTTTCAGTAATTCGCCACTAAATTCCTGATACAGGAAATTATTCCCCATAGCCCCCTTTTCTTCTTGTTTCTTTTACTACATTTATCAAGCTAAAACAACCCGCTATGATGCAAACTATCATTCATCCGATAGAGAAACACTTAATCAAACAAGAACTAAGCTCGGATAAGTTTATTCGGCATACAAACAAACAACAAAACGAAATTTATGAGATAAATGCTCATAATTCTCCGAATATCATGAAAGAGATTGGGCGTTTGCGCGAAATCGCCTATCGCGAAGTTGGAAGCGGAACAGGAAAAGAAGCCGATATCGACGCACTCGACACCGCCGAGCATCCATACACTCAATTGATCATCTGGGATCCACGCGAAGAACTCATTTTAGGTGGATATCGATATAAAACCGGATGGAATGCAACCAACCAGGAAGGTAAAATTGAACTGGGTACCGCCCGGCTTTTTAAGTATTCCGATCACTTTATTCAGCATATGTTGCCCTTTACCATTGAACTGGGCCGCTCTTTTATTCGTCCTGAATTTCAATCGACCGCCGAAAGTCGTCGTGCCATTTTTACCCTGGATAATTTGTGGGACGGACTCGGTTCTCTGATTGTGCGATTCCCTCAAATGAAATATTTTTTCGGACAAGTGTCTATCTATAAAAACTACGACCGATTTGCCCGCGATTTAGTCCTTTATTACCTCAGTATTTATTTTCCCGATCCCGACGAAATTATTCAGGCTCATGAGCCGCTACCGCTGCTCCACTCGAAAGAAGAACTAACCAAAATTATTATTGGAGACGATAAAACAGAGGATTATAAACGTCTTTCCAAAGAAGTTCGTAAACGAGGAGAAGCCATCCCGCCTCTCATCAATTCCTACATGAATATCTCCCCTTCCATGAAAACCTTTGGAACGGTCGATAATCCCTACTTTTTTAACATGGAGGACACAGGAATTCTCATCACCTTAGCCGATATTTATCCCGAAAAGAAAGATCGTCACTTAACGTATTGATTCCTCATGCTCACTTTATCGGAAAGCCGAAAACTTATTGAACAGGAAATAAGTCACAATCCCCTTTTACAGGTTAGACCTCCGAACCGCCTTTACGAACCACTTAAATACATTCTCGAATTAGGTGGAAAACGCTTGCGCCCCAGCATGGTTCTGCTGGCTTGCAATCTGTTTGCCGAGAACTACATTCAAGCGCTTCCTGCCGCCCTGGCAATCGAAGTATTTCACAACTTCACGCTCATTCACGACGACATCATGGACCGGAGCGATCTACGGCGCGGCAACCCTACCGTTCATAAAAAATGGGACGGAAACGTGGCTATCCTTGCCGGCGATGCGATGGCTATTCTGTCGTATCAACTCTTAGCTCAAACCCAAAGCACACGCTATTCGGAAATCCTCCATTCATTCAACAAATTAGCCATCGAGGTATGCGAAGGACAGCAGTTCGATATGGATTTTGAAAACCTGCAGGAAGTCCCCCTCCCAGATTACTTGCGAATGATTGAGCTCAAGACATCTGTCCTCATTGCCGGCTCGCTGAAAATTGGAGCCATAATTGGCGACGCATCCCCCAACGACGCCGACCGACTTTACGAGTTTGGAAGGAACATTGGCTTAGCCTTTCAGATTCAGGACGATTACCTCGATGTATTTGGTGACCCAAAACACTTTCAGAAAGTTTTAGGAGGAGATATTGCCGCAAATAAAAAGACCTTCCTAACCATTCAAGCTTTAGAAAAAGCTCAGGGAAAAGATGCAACCGAATTAAAACAATGGCTAAGTCTGAATCCTGCCAATCCGGAGGAGAAAATTCGACGCGTAACGGAGATATTGAGAGATTTAGGGATAGACCAGCTTGCAAGAGCAGCTCAGGAGGCCTACTACGAGCAAGCATTCGAAGCTTTTAATGAGCTAAATCTCCCGAGTGAGCGGAAGAGCGTTTTAAAAGATTTTGCCGTTGACCTGCTGAAAAGGAATCACTAATCCTCATCGGAATTTTTCCACATTTCGGCCTCGGAAATAATTAACGCTTGTTGCTCCCTGGGCAAAAAGAAAAAATCGTCCGGCTCCAGCCAACCTTCGCCCAGTAACCGCGCTAACACTAAACCTTTATTCGGGTTAGTATTCCGAAGATTCATGGTTTTTTGTTTGTACTGAATAATTCGACCCAGCTCCCAAATGGCATCTTCGCCTTCCAATCGGTTGCAATAAGTACGTAACTCCGCTCCAAAAGCGCGTGTTTCGCGCCGCTCAGCATCTTTTATTAAAGACATTACAACTTCCAGATCCCGCTCGGAAAAGGATATCGGCTTCATAGTGGTTGAGGATTAGCATTTGTACAGCTAAAGATAATCAATGAGTAGCTTATCGAGCAAATTGAAAGTATGAGAAACTCCAATTTTAACAAACCGCCCCATGCGATTGCAAGCTAAAAGTTGTCTAAATTTTCCATAGCAGCTTAACTCCTGATATGCAGTAATTTGCAAAAAATGATCGCCTACAAAAACATTATGAATAAAAACAGAAGAACCAGCTTTAGCGAAAACTACATAAAGCACATGAAATCACATACTTACACAAATCAACGAGTAAAACTATTTTCAATCAATCTGACTAGTGTCTAAACAAATCATATAATCGGATGTTAAAGTATTTTTTTAAAATATTTGAGCGCTCAAAAACAGCTCCTGCTTCCCGGCAGGGCAGTTGTCGGGGTGCTTAAGCAAACATCATTACAGATTTTCACAAACGCTTATAAAACAACTAATTAATTCAAGGCATGAAAAAGATTTTTGCAAGCTTACTATTCCTAGCGACCACCCTGTTCGCTATGGGTAATTCTGACGATGTAGCACAGATCGGTATTTTTGAAAAACTCGACGAAACCATTCCCAAAGGTTTGGTCTTTACCAACGACGCTGGAGAAGAAGTTATCCTGGACGAGATCATCGACAAACCGACCGTTTTGGTGCTGGTTTATTTCAACTGCCCCGGTATATGCAGCCCGTTGCTCGATGGGGTAACCGAGGTCGTTGATCGCAGCGACATGGTTCTAGGGATCGATTATCAAGTACTGACAATCAGCTTTAACTGGAACGAAACTTGGGATCTTGGCCGCGACAAGCGAAAAAATTATTTTGCGCAGCTCGAACGCGAGATCGACCCGAATGGATGGCGGTTCATGACCGGCGACAGTGCCAATGTGCAGGCTTTAGTCGATGCAGTGGGCTTCGGGTTCAAGAAAGAAGGCGAGGATTATGTCCACGCTGCCGCACTCACCATGTTGAGTCCAAAAGGAAAAATTACCCGCTATTTATACGGTATGTTTTTCAATCCATTCGATTTAAAAATGGCGACCATCGAGGCCGCAGCAGGGAAATCAGGTCCCACCATCAATAAAGTGCTGAATTACTGCTTCAGTTACGATGCCGAAGGGAAAGCCTATGCCTTTAACATCACGAAAGTAGCCGCTACGGTTATTCTGACCTTTGCTTTTGGCTTATTTCTATATCTCATCATCATTAGTAGAAAACGATCACTAAAGACTGCTTAACAAGGAGGTTCAATCATGTCGCATTCGCATGTAAACAACGAAGTTGATTATTTTAAAACCAGCCGGGGGTTCAAATCCTGGGTTACCACCCATGACCACAAACGGATAGCCTTACTCTATTTCTATGGAGTAGTGGGATTCTTTCTGGTTGGGGTTCTGTTAGGTTTGCTCATGCGTCTGGAGCTAATCGCACCAGGCGAAACCATCATGGGTGCGCAAACCTATAACTCCATATTCACCCTTCACGGGGTCATCATGATTTTCCTTTTCATCATACCGGGCATACCGGCCATTTTCGGCAACTTTTTCCTACCCATTTTGATAGGTGCCGACGATGTGGCTTTCCCTAAGCTGAATCTGTTCTCTTGGTATTTGTATGTCGTGGGTGGTTTGATGGCATTGAGTACCTTGATTTTGGGCGATGGACCACCCGACACCGGTTGGACCTTTTATGCCCCTTACAGCGTTAAGACCGGAACCAATGTGATCATGGCTGTATTGGCCGCATTCATCCTCGGATTCTCCTCGATCCTGACCGGATTAAACTTCATTGTAACCATGCACCGCATGCGAGCCAAAGGAATGGGTTGGATGAAAATGCCCTTGTTCCCCTGGGCTTTGTATGCAGCCAGTTGGATTCAAGTTTTAGCTACTCCCATTGTAGGAATTACCTTATTAATGGTAGTTGCCGAACGAACCCTCAACGTTGGTTTCTTCGATCCTTCTATTGGTGGCGATCCTGTTCTTTATCAGCACCTTTTCTGGATTTATTCTCACCCCGCTGTGTACATCATGATTCTTCCGGCAATGGGTATTATCTCGGAGATCATTCCAACCTTTGCACGCAAATCGATTTTCGGCTATAAAGCCATTGTGTACTCGAGTCTCGCTATTGCTTTTGTAGGATATTTTGTTTGGGGCCACCACATGTACACCTCCGGCATGAGCGAAACAGCCCGAATCATCTTCTCGATACTAACCTTCCTGGTTGCCATTCCTTCCGGAGTTAAAGTATTCAACTGGGTAGCCACTCTTTACAAAGGATCCATCGATGTGCGAACACCCTTGCTATACGCATTTGCGTTCATTTTCCTCTTCATGATTGGAGGATTTACCGGATTGGTGGTAGGAGCTTTAGCTGCCGATATTCACGTACACGACACCTATTTCGTGGTAGCTCACTTTCATTACACCATGTTTGGTGGAGTAGGATTTGCCTTTTTTGGAGCAGTTCATTACTGGTTTCCAAAAATCTGGGGAAAACTCTATAATGAAAAACGGGCTAACATTGCCTTTACCATCTTTTTCTTCGGATTCAATCTGTTGTACTTCCCACTCTTCATCGTAGGGATACAGGGTATGCCCCGTCGTTACTACGATTACCTCGAAGAATTCACTTTCCTGAATCAGCTTTCGACCGTCGGATCATGGGTTTTATTCATTGGATTGATCATGGCTATCTGGAATCTGGTTAGCTCGGCTAAACGTGGCGAAGCGGCTCCCAAAAATCCTTGGGGAGGGTCCACCTTGGAGTGGACTACAGCCAGTCCTCCGCCTATTTTCAATTTCCCAACCCCACCGGTAGTCGATAAGAATCCTTACGATTATCCTGGCGAAAAACGTCATCATATTTAATTTTCAACAAACGGACACACTAATTCACTTGAAGCAATGGATGCAGTAATCAGCAACGAAACGGTTCACGCGGCAGCTACCCTTGAGCATGCCCACCACCGCGACGACGAAGGGAAACGCATGGGAATGTGGTTGTTTCTCTTCACCGAGGTTCTTTTATTTGGAGGTTTATTTGTGGTTTATGCCGCTTATCGGTATCTCAATTCCGAAGCATTCCACGATGGATCCGCTCGCCTCGATTGGGTCATTGGCGCAATCAATACCGTGGTGTTGCTTACTTCGTCGCTCACGGTAGCTTTATCGATTTCGGCCATTCAAAGCGGGCATATTCGCAAAGCCAAATGGTTATTATGGATTACCATTGTTTTTGCGTTAACCTTCATGGTGAATAAGTATTTCGAATGGGGAGCCAAAATCCATCACGGATTATTTCCGGGCATGAAAGAATTTGGGGAGCTCAGTTCCGGCGAATCGCTTTTCTTTTTACTCTACTATTTTATGACCGGTTTGCATGCCCTACACATCATTGTTGGAGTCACCTTTATTGGATTCATCCTTTGGTATATTCAGCGTGGCGAAGTTACTCCCGATAATTATGTTCTGCAGGAAAATGCAGGATTGTACTGGCACTTGGTGGATGTTATCTGGATTTATCTTTTCCCACTCTTCTATCTAATCATTTGATTGACTGTTACACGAGAACAACCATCATCATTAAAGAAATCAATACATTTCAAGCATGGACACCAATCATACTCACATTGTAAGCGACAAAAAAAACATCCTCATCTGGATAGACTTATTGATTCTCACTTTTGTTACCATTGAGATAGCCCAGTTCGATTTCAAAGCGCTCACCGTCATCATTGCACTTCTGGTAGCTACTGTCAAATCGATTCTGGTAGGCTACTTTTTTATGCACCTCAAGTTCGAAAACAAGTTTTTCCGAACCATGGTGTTTATCTGTCTTTTTGTGCTGATAGCTGTGCTGGCATTTTTATTCATCGATTATTCATTCAGATAGGGAGGAGGAAAGACCATGAAAACCGCATCTACTTTTGCCGGCGATGTCGATTTCGCACTGATTTTCATCATTGGCGTAAGTACCATTTTGCTCATTGCCATCACCTTTGTGATGGTCCGATTTGCCATTAAATACAGCCGGAAAAAAAATCCGGTGGCAACCCAAATTGAAGGTGACACCCGCCTCGAAATCATTTGGACCGTTATACCTACTATTCTTGTTCTGGTGATGTTCTGGATTGGATACATTGGCTATACACCTTTGCGCGAAGTGCCCGATGGTGCTATCGAAATTGATGTAACCGGTCGTATGTGGAGCTGGACCTTCGAATATCCGAACGGATTCCAGTACGATACCCTCAAAGTACCCGTAAACACTCCGGTAAAACTGAATTTACTCTCGCAAGATGTGATTCACTCGCTCTACATTCCTGCCTTTAGGGTGAAAGAAGACGTGAATCCGGGTCGGGCCAATTACATGTGGTTCGAAGCTGATAAAATCGACACCTTCGATATTTTCTGTGCCGAATATTGCGGACTGCTCCATTCCGCAATGATTACCAAACTTATTACCCTGCCCGATAAAGAGTATCAGGATTGGATTGCTGCCAATAACCCGGCTACTGCCGAAATCGATCCGGTAACGGAAGCGGCTCGTTTCACCAAAGCAAAAGGTTGCGTTGCCTGTCACTCAATCGATGGTAGCAAACTGGTTGGATCCACGTTTAAAAATCTTTATGGCTCGACTAAAACGGTGCTCGTTAACGGTGAAAAACAAGAAATCACGGTCGATGAGGACTATATCCGTGAATCGATTTATCAACCCAATGCGAAGGTAGTGGATGGATACGTACCTGGCCTAATGCCATCGTACGAAGGTCAATTAAGTGAAGAAGAAGTGGATAAAATTATCCTCTACTTAAAATCCTTACAATAAAACTTTTCGAGATGAACATGAAGGAACGTTGGGCCATTTGGAGCGACTTGGGGAAGATACGCATTACCGTTGCGGTAACACTGTCGACCTTAACCGGCTATTTATTGCACAGTGAATCGTTTACCTGGCATTCGATTCTTCCGGTCCTGGGCGTTTTCCTCATAGCTGCCTCGTCGGCTGCGCTGAATCAATATCAGGAAAGAAATCACGATGCAAAAATGGAACGGACTCAAAACCGTCCACTCCCAGCTGGAAAAATCAGCAAGCAGTACGCCATTAATTACGTGCTCATCACCGGAATAGTTGGATCAGTAATCCTTTATATTTCGTCTAATTGGACCAGCTTATTCCTGGCCTGGCTTACCCTCTTTTGGTACAATGGTGTGTACACGCCTATGAAGCGTGTTTCAATTTTCGCCGTCATCGTAGGATCGGTCATTGGAGCCTTGCCACCCATGATTGGCTATACAAGCGCCGGAGGAAGTTGGTTTGCAAGCGATATCCTTCTGGTTGCTTTCTTCTTCTTCATTTGGCAGGTTCCCCATTTCATTTTATTGGTACTCAAACTCGGAGAACAGTACCGCATGGCAGGCTATCCGGTTATAACCGATTACATTGAAGAGCAGCAAGCTAAGCGCATCATTTTTACCTGGATGACAGGAACTGTTTTTTCGGCCTTTTTATTGGTCATTTTTCAGGTAATTCACCACCCACTGCTGATTGGCTTATTGAGTCTTTTTAGCCTATCCCTGTTGGTTGCATCGCGCACACTTATTCAGGAACAAGTACAGAAATTCCGTTTTCGCGCAGTTTTCATGAACATCAATCTTTTTCTTTTAGGGATCATGATGCTACTCATGGCGCAATCGCTCGTGAGTGCTTAGAAGGAAATTTAGGATTGCTGTGAATTAGACAGAATATTTTGCACTAAAGAGCTCCAGCTTCTTTCGGAATTTGTTCTTTTAACTGAAGAAAGAAAATCACAAGCGCTTCAAGGCATAATCCCAGGTTTCTTCCTTCGACATGAAGGTGAAGGATAACACCTCCTTTACTTTGTCCGATCGGTAGTAATGTTTGGAAAAAGCACTGCGCGCCGAATCACGGGTCAACGATTGATTCTTCCCTTTAAAAACAGCTCCCCAACGATAAGCCAGAGCAATCATCCAGGGTTTTGCTTCCCAACGAGGTGGCTTCTTATCGACCCGAACCGCAATCTCACTAAAAACTTCCCGAACACTCCAGTTGTGGGCACTCACGCAATAGCGCTCACCCCACTTTTCTTTTTCCATGAGCGAAAGCATCACCGTTACCACGTCGCGTACATCGACATAACCGGTAATACCGGTGGTATAAAAAGGCATGCCTTTAGCCACCGTGCGGAATAATTGCCCGCTGCTTCGAGTCCAATCGCCGGGACCTAAAATAACCGAAGGATTCACGATAACCGCATTTAGCCCTTCTTCAATGCCTCGCCAAACTTCATTCTCGGAATAAAACTTACTCAGGCTATAGGTTGAATAATCGTCGGCCTGATTGCGTGGACTTTTTTCATCGATGAAACCCTCACGATCTTCCTTCCCTAAAGCAGCCGTAGAGCTAACATGGCAAAACTTTTTCACACCGGCTTCCAAAGCAGCATTGACCAAAGCGGATGTGCCATTCACATTGGTTCGAATCATTTCGGCTTCGTCGGCCGGATTAAAGCTAACCAGAGCTGCAGCATGATACACTTCGTCGATTCCGTCCAAAGAATTTACCAACAAGGCATAATCCTCCATGTCGCCCTCTACCCAATGCAGTAATTCTTCGGGAAAAGCTTCATCGGGAAAAAGCAAAGCATAGATTCTTTTTATTTGGGATTTATTCGAATTACTTCGATTTAAGGCCAATACGGCTTTCTTCCGATGTAGGAGAAAAGCAGCCAGGTGTGAGCCTAGCAAACCACTTGCTCCGGTAAGAAAAATGCTGGGTTTCGACATGATTATCCTGTTTTATGCGCCTTCATTGATCGAACGAAAGTAGTCTTTATTAGCCAATGAATCCGGATAAATTAAAGTCGCTACGTATGAAAATTGTTCTAAATTCGTTCTCGTTTCGAAGCCGTTTTTTTTACTCAACTTTTCCCAAATTCATGTTCAAAAAGTTCGTGGTGCCTTTTCTTTCCGTTTTTACAATCGTGAGCCTAGCCCTATCACCGATCCATGCACAAGAGACGACCATTTGGGGACAAGCAGAAACCTATTCCGGGCAAGCACTTCATTTTTATCGTTACTCCAATCAAATCACTTACCCGGTGGATACTTTAGCGAGTTGCAAGGTAGATGAAGCTGGAAATTGGAAGGCTGTGTTCAACCTTGCCGGCACCGAGCAATTATACGTCGATTTGGGCTATTACCGAGGTAGTTTTTATGCTGAAGCAGGGAAATATTACGAAATCGTGTTACCCGAATACCGTAAAAAAAGCAAGGCAGAATCCTTAAATCCTCTTTTTGAACAACCAACCATCTTTCTGGGCATATCCAGCACCGAGGCGAACGAAGTCAATTTTCGAATCCGGGAGCTTACTTTCCGGATCGATTCTTTCATGATGGTGCACGAAACAGCCCTTATCCGCAGAGCTTTATCGCCCAAAACACTTCAGGCTTTTATCGATAAACAATATGCAGATTTCCCTCCTGTATCTGTTTTCTGGTCGACCCAACTGAAATATGAATTAGCCCCATTAAAACAACTGGTTCATTATAAACCTGCGCAGCTTTTGCTGGCCGAGTATTTTTCGACCGATTCCATTATGCCGAACCATGAGTCCTACATGCGCTTTCTGAAAGAAGAACAAAATGGTTTGTTTGCCTATGCACAACGAGAGTCGGCAGCGTTGAACGAGGCCATGAATCAAGGAGATTGGAAAGTAGCCTTATCGCACCTGCAAGCGGTGAAAGGTTTCGAAACAGATTCCTGGGCCGAATTTTTCCTGCTTCATGTTAGCTTTACTCGCTACTGGCAGGGACGCTTCGAAGGCGAAAAACTCGTCGCATTGCTCGATAGCGCAATGGCAAACAGCTCGAATCAGTTTATCCAATCGCTCACCCCGCACATTAAAAAACAAATTTTGCAACTCATGCCGGGTCAACCGGCTCCTGATTTCAAACTCCCCGACGCTAACGGGAACATCGTTAGCCTCAGCGATTTTAGGGGGAAATACGTTTACCTGAATTTTTGCTCGCAAGAATCATATCCCTGTCGGGTAAACTTTGAGCTGATGCAGGAATTACAGGAAGAGTTCAAGCGGAAACTGGAGATTGTTAGCCTCTCGGGCGACGAAAACTACCGGGAATTGGTGAATAACTTGCATCAAAAATCCTATTTCTGGACGGTGCTGGATGCAACAGGTCATGCGGAACTATTTCGAACCTATCGGGTGAAAACCATACCCAGTTATTTCCTTATCGATCCGTATGGGAAATTGCTCCTTGTTCCAGCCCCCGCGCCCACCGAAAATTTTCGGAATGAATTTTTCCGCGTGCTCAATCAGCAACCTTAATTAGGGTTCAAAAAAAGAGTCCATAAAAAAGCCCGTTTCCTTTTCATTCGTTCGCTTATCAATCCCGGTAATGCTTCCTACTCAAAGTAGGATTCAGTTTTGATTCAGCTAATCGAAAGAGGAAACGGGCTTAGGTCCATAAGGAGTGGCGATGCCTTATTCCTGATTGATTTAGGAAGGGAAGTAGTTAATCTTCCCAGCCATCAAAACTAAGCAAATCCAGCCTGCTTAAGAAGCCTTCGCGTTCTTTTTACGTTTAGCAGCAGCGTAAGAAATGGCTAAAGCTCCCAACATCCACACTCCATTGCCGATAGGTGCTCCTCCACCTTCGGAGGAAGGGCTCATGCTCGTGGTTGAGCCGTGAGCACCGGGAGGAGGTGGTGGTGGCGGATCCTGAGCTAGTAAAACACTAACACTAAAGAAGCTGAGGGATAGTAAAGCTATTTTCAAAGTTTTCATGTACAAAATAATTATTAATATTTTTCAAAATTTATAACACATAGATTTTAAGACTACAACTCTTACTTTACTAGACTATTCCAGCTATTAATAAGCGCTCATCGCTACAAAAGAATGACATAAAGCCTCTAATATTTTCTTATTCAATATCTTACCCCCTCGAAATATAACAAGTACATTTCACCAAGAATTCCCATAAAGTTGTTCAATGTAGTCCTATTCGAATGATCAATTGAGCATGAAAAATTTCTTAGGTTAACAAAGCGATCTGCCCCCAACCGAATAACCAAAACGGTTGGATAACAGACAGGAAAACTCTACTCCTTCTTGCTTTTCAGCCCAAAAGAAAGAACCAGATTACTTACCATCCGTAATAGGCGATTGAGGGAAAAGTGGAATAAAAAAATGCCGGAGCCTACAATAGACTCCGGCAGTTTTATTGCCAGCTTAAAGAAGCTATTCGCTTACAAATAGGCCTCGAGCGACTGCAAATGAAGCATCAAGCCGTTTTCGATTTCTTTCGACAATTGATTTTGTCCGTAATTGCGACTTACGCGACTCAATTCCTGCATAAGGGCAAAAGCGCGACGAGCATCGTTATAAACTCCCTGGAACTGACGCTCGTTCAATTGAGCATAAAAATTCAGTTCTTCGTCCATGCGCTCATAAATCCGCTGAATGATAGCATTGCCCTTATCGTCCAAATCCGTACGATAAAAAATTTCGGCAATGGATACATTGAAGTAATTAAAAGGTACAATTTCGTCCGGCATTAATTCAATGGCTTTGTCGGCAACCTCAATGGCTTTTTCTCTTTCCCCTTCGGCTAAAAGCTCCAACCCCAAACGACCAAAATTACTTCGGAAGTTCATCAGCATTCGCTGATTATTCTCATCGAGATACACATCCGGATGATTCATGTTCCCCCAAACAAATTTATGCATCATATTCTCGTACATTGCTTCGGTATTGATTTTCCCCATTTGACCTCCCTGCACCGGTGTTCTAATGGGAGCAAACCGATAGGCCAAGCCTTCCAGCATGAAATACTCTTCGAGATTCACATAGCTTTCGCGACCAACGGTAATGGCAAAATAAACCGGGCGTTCCCAATCGAAATTTGCAATTAGGTCGAGCACCATGAGCTCATTTTTGAGGATATAACTTTTGTCGAGATCAATTCGAATTTCGCTTGTCATTTCGGAAGCATATTTCGGAGGGACGACACCTTTTTCCATAATTTTTGCCGAATCGATGGGTAAAGAAAGTTTCTTCGAAGGCAGATAGTCGATGGATTGATTTCCACCGGCGTTGAATTTCGAAGCAGGATTATCGGAAGCTACAAAATCGATGATTTGTTTGATGTTCCGATAGTCCTTTACCTGGGCAAAAACCGGAATATAATCGCGGGTTCCCTGCACGTATTGATCGTGTGTGAGGCTGAATGGGACCGGGTCGGAGTCGTAAGCTTTCCGTTTCATTTGATCGATATACCAATCCGTAGAAAGATAGCTTAGGTTACAAACCCGAATATCGGGACGCACACCTTCCACCTCCTGCGCATACCAGAGGGGGAAGGTATCGTTATCGCCATTGGTAAAAATGATAGCATTCGGAGCACACGATTCCAGGTAATTGATAGCAAAGTCTCTGGCTGTGTAGCGGTTGGAACGATCGTGGTCGTCCCAATTCTCGCTGGCCATGAGCACCGGAACAGCCAGTAAGCTAATTCCTGTTGCCAATGCAGCAGAGGCGGTATGAGGCATAGCCTTTTGGAGCAAGCGGATTATGCCCAGCACTCCAATTCCAATAAAGATGGCATAGGCATAAAAGGAACCTGCGTAGGCGTAATCGCGTTCACGAGGCTGATAGGGATGCTGATTCAGGTAGAACACGATAGCCACCCCGGTAAAAATAAAGAGCAAGAAGGTAACCCAGAAATCTTTGTTACCCCGGCGGTATAATACATACATACCCAACAGTCCGAGGAGGAAGGGAAGCATATAATACTTGTTTCGTCCTTTATTCTCTTTTAAAGCCGAAGGCAATTGATCTTGAGGACCAAGTCGGGCGTCATCGATGAAGGAAATGCCGGAGATCCAGTTCCCTTTGGTTACTTCACCACGTCCTGGCGCACCGTCGTGCCCTTGAATATCGTTTTGGCGACCGGAAAAATTCCACATAAAATAGCGCCAATACATCCAATTGAGCTGGTAGTTGAACAAGTATCGGAGGTTCTCGCCAAAGGTAGGTTTGTAAATCGTTTCCTGTTCTCCGGAACGATTGGTAATCTGAACTGGGCGCCCTTTAAAGCCACTCCATTTTTTATACGCTGAAACGTGGTTACCCGACGGGCTCCACATACGGGGGAACAAGGTTTTAAAACGATCGTCGTAGTTATACACTTCTTTGTAATCGGACACTACATACTTATCGCCTTGTTTAATATAAATGGGGTCGCCATCGTAGGAGGGTTCTGCATTATCGAGGGGTGAATTAAAACTTTGTCCATAGAACAACGGCCGGTCGCCATACTGTTCTCGATTCAGATAGGAGAGTAGCTTAAATACTGTTTCCGGGCTATTCTGATCCATTGGCGGATTAGCATAGGACCGAATCACGATCATGGCAAAGGAGCTGTAACCAATAATGATAACGGTTGTTGCTAAAACGATGGTATTGGCGAGGACCTTACCATTTTTATGGGTGTAATAAAGACCATAAACAATGGCAGAAAGCAAAAGGACGATATAGAAGATATTTCCGGAATTGAACGGTAATCCGAATCCGTTAACAAATAGCAGTTCGAACCACGAAGAAAAGACGACCAGGTAAGGAATGATTCCATACATTATCGCTCCCAGGATAATAACTGAAATCAATGAAGCATAAACAAGTCCCTTTTTGCTTACAGGATACTTTTTAAAGTAATAGACAAATACAATGGCAGGAATAGCCAGCAAGTTCAGCAGGTGAACCCCTATTGACAGCCCCATTAGATAGGCAATTAAAATGAGCCAACGGTTGGCATGAACGCGATCGTCGGAATCTTCCCATTTTAGGATTGCCCAAAAAACAAGCGCAGTAAAAAGCGACGAGCTGGCATATACTTCGGCTTCCACTGCCGAGAACCAGAAGGTATCGGAGAAGGTATAGGCCAATGCCCCCACGAGACCGGAACCAAGAATAGCAATGTATTTACCGGTTGTAAACTCGCCGTTGGGTGCAACCATTTTGCGTGCAAAGTGAGTGATGGTCCAGAAGAGCAGGAGAATGGTAAAAGAACTGGCCAATGCCGACATCAGGTTAATCATGTAAGCGACTTGGTCGGGACCCGAGGCAAAAATGCTAAAGAAGCGTGCCAAGATCATAAAGAAGGGGGCTCCCGGAGGATGCCCAACTTGGATTTTATAAGCAGTGGTAATAAACTCGCCACAGTCCCAAAAACTGGTAGTTGGCTCCAGGGTCATGATGTAAACGGTGGTGGCAATTAGGAAACTCAACCATCCGAACACGTTGTTCAATAACTTGAATTGCTTCATTTTAAATGGAATTAGTAAAAATCATGGGTGGCACGAAAGTACCAAAATTCAAGAAAAAAGGCTGCCTCTTAACAAGGGAGGCAGCCTTTTAAACGCTGATTAAAAACTTTTATTCTTTTTCGCGAATCAGGTGGAAGAATCCGGAGTACTCTTTACCGCTAAAGTCTTGGTCTTTCTGACCTACTGCTTTAATGATGTAGTAGTACACACCGGGAGGAGCATCGTTTCCGGTGCTGTATTTTCCATCCCACCAGCCTGGATCGGGAACCTGATCGGTTTCGTTCCAGGTCCAAGAGTAGATTTCTTCTCCCCAACGGTTGAGGATGCGTCCTTCCATGCTTCGTAAGCTTTGCGCTTCGAATTCGAGGAAGTCGTTAATTCCATCACCGTTCGGTGTCATGATATTCACACCAGGAGTCAACATCGGCACACCTTCTACTTTAATGTAACCACCTACAATGGTATCGCGGCAGCCAAACTCGGAAAGTGCAATCATTTCCCATTTGTAGAAACCGGCCTTTTCAAAAGTCATAAGCGGACTTGCTTCTTCGATAATATCGTCGCGATCGAACACTTCGGGTAGCTCCCAGGGATAAATCTCGATGGGTGCGTACCAGTCGAATACAGAGTCGGGCGAAATATGGTAGAATCTCCAGAAGTAGTCGGCATCGGGCGATTCTATCGGAGCAGCTTCTTGCATAGCATCAACGGCATTGATGAAGTCGGGCGACACATAATTACTATCGACCATGTAGCTCAGGTTATTGATGGTAATTTCGTGAGGAGAAACGCCGGTCGTGTCGAACATGGAGCTAAGCTGATACATGGCAGCAATGTAACCTGTATCGCCAACGTGTACCACAAAGGTATCGCGGCAATAAACTACTGCCGGACTTGGATCGTCGATATGAGGAGGTGGTGGATTCGGCAATACTCCGGAGCGGGTACGTGCCCAGAACATGTAATCGCCGGTTTGGAGTCCAACCTGGTTATCGCGGGTTGGGTCGTCCCAAACACTTGCAGTGAGGGTATCGGGAACCCAACCATAGGTATTAATTTGTTGAGAAAGGATAGGATCGAGCGATATTTCTCCATCCATTTCGCCACAATAGGCTGGTTTAATATCCCAATCGACCGGTACATGGTCGGGTTCGAATACGGTATCGGCTTTAGCAGGCGATTTACAACGCCATTCGTTTTCGGTAACTAATCGAACCAAGTGCGATTCACCTGCAACCGCATTGGCCCACTGAACCCAAACCGGACCTTCGCCAGGTTCTTGAAGCGTACCGGCACCTTCAACTCGAACGATTTCTCCTCCGGCCAAATTAGACCAATCCCAATCGATAATGGTCGAAATGTCTTCGGCTGCTTTTAACTTAGCTTCGTAACCAATACAATGTGGGTCGTGCAGGATGAGTGCCTTACCCGTTGGTTGCGGGGCGAAGGTTATTTCGGTAGAAGCCTGATCGTTACAGAAATCGCCCAGCTCACCATAGTTGTATTCAATCCAGGTGAAGATATACACAGGTGGTGGGTTCAGGTTGATATTATCGTCCAGGTGAACATGCACCCACTGAAGTGAATCTTCGTAAATTGGATCGTTTTGGTCGATAGGAACGGTATCTACATTGGCAATAAGGTGAACAAATTCGATTTGATTAGGAGAAGTGGTTACCCAACGACCATAGCGTTCTGCCCCGGTAGTGGTACTAAATTCAGATCCTAAATTGTAATAATATCCACAGGCTGTATCGGCTGGTAAGCCAGGATTGGCCACCGGTTGTTCAATAAAGTCAATTACAATCGTAATATCGGAGGTATCGGTACAAACGGAATCGCCTTGCCAGTTTTCAATTACCCAGTTAAACTCGTGCACCCCATAGGAGAATACACGAACACTATCCGGGTTCCGGGCGAATGGATTAACCACACCCCCGAAATAGAATTCAGCATTATTAGCTACCCAATAAGCATTCACATTGGATCCGCTAATACCGGGAGTTTGAGCAACCACAATATTTTCGATATTGGTTTCGACTAATCCACAAACGTGATCGAGCCCGCTAACGGTATCGTGCAAGGCAATCGCATTGGGTTGAATCATATACGTAATGGTAACGGAGTCGTAATCGACACATTGAATACCTCCGTACTCATTAAACTCCTGCCAGATATACACCACAGGCACATTGTTTCCGGACAAACCAAACTGTGTCTCCGAATTCGGGTTGGACGGATCGGCAACAAAGGCATTATTCGGTAACCAAACACCGTTACCGGTACTTGGATTTGCTTCCAGTTCGAAGGTATTACCGCAAATGTAACGATCGGCACCTGCATTCACATCGGGAATTTCAATGAAGAAAACCGTTACCTGATCGTTAGTAGAGCAAGTAGAGTTGTGTAAATTGTCCTCTTTCCACTGGAACACATATTCTCCGTGCGATGGAACGGTTACGGTTGAAGTAGGACTAAATTTATCCGACCATTGTGGTTCGAGCGGGCTGGGACCGGAAATCATGGTCCACTCACCTTTCGAGGCTCCAATGGAATATTTCCCCTTCATGTTGTAGGATTTTCCACAAACCGATGTATCCGGACCGGCAAAGGCTTCCGGAATTTGATAGAAGGTAATCTGTACTTCATCCTCATCGATACATTTATTATTGTCCATTACCCAGGTAAATGGAATCGAAACCCAGGACGAATCGCCAAAGGTTGTTCCGGCAGTGGGTTGACCGGGCATTACGCCGGTGTTAGGAACCGTAACTTGTGAACCGGCGAAGAAAATATTGGAGAAACTAGCTCCGACGAAATCGGATTTCCAGGTTCCAACAGCATATTCAAAGCCTAATACATCGGCATTCAGAAAGTAAGTGTTTCCACAAACCTCGTCGTCTAAGCCGGCGCTGGAATTTGGAGTGAGGCTGAACGTAATAGTAACACTGTCTTCGCCATAGCAAATAAGGTTGTTGGGGCCTGTATTTTGCTCGCTCCAGGTAAACACTGCCGGGAATTCGGATGCGCCGGGAGGCATGGAAATTTGAACCTCCGTTTGAGGACTGGTTGCCGCAGAGAAACTGGTATTCGGTGGTCCAGTCCAAACTCCGGTACCCATCGTAGAAATAGCGTTAAGGGAGTAATTAAGACCACAAATGGAATCACTGTAATTAGCATCTACAGCAGGCTCTTCGATAAAACACACATTCACATAGGAGGAAGAAGAACATTCCTGATTGAACTCGGTCCAAATAAAATCGTAACAACCGGGTTGGAACACATTCACGTTCGAGTTAGGGTTCAATGGATTACCAAAGGATCCACTACCCGACCAAAAACCGTTGCTGATTCCTGCTGGTCCACACAAACTATATTCTGCATCCATCGAGGTGGATAATCCGCAAACCGAAAAGTTTTGACCAGCAAAGGCGCTAGGCTTTGGTTTGAAGGTCATGGTTACCTGATCGGATTCTACGCAAGGTCCATTGGTAACAGTCCAACGGAAGGAACGGATTGAATTCAAATCGCAACCAACCGAGTTGGTATCAAAGTTCGGGATGGTAACCGAGGTACTCGCGAAAGTGAAACCGGGGTTGTAGATTACACCCGATTGATCGAGCGAGGACCAAGCACCTTGGCCAACAGTTGGCTGCGCTGCCTCTAGTTGAATGGTTTTGCCACAAGTAGCAGCATTGAGCCCTGCATCGGGAACAGGATTTTCGAACCAACGAACCGGAGTACCGGGAGAAACGCTCAAACAAGGGTCGTTCAAATCTACCGGGATATTGGGATCGGAGGTTGTGTTACCTACTACGTGCGAAATGTAATACACTTGGTTGTAGTTCATGGTAGCTGACTGGAAATAGAAGGTCCCGGTTAGATTGGAAGAAATCACGTTACCTAAAAATCCAAACTGGCCGGTATGTAGCACATACATCCAAGAATCGTTACCATCGAGCGAATAGTTATTCAAGTGAATACTTTCGGCAGCTTCATAAGCACACAATTCCTGCAGTCCGGTTGGCATACTGGCAGCTTCCGATTCGCAACCACAATTTCCAAATCCTTCGACAAGAACAGGTTCACAATTAAAGTTATCGGTCACCTCGAAGCAATAAGTTGAAGGAGAATTTATCCAGGGCGACTGCCAAACGTTACCCGTCCAAGAACCGGCAATGGGTAAACCTGTCGTACAATCGGTAATGGTATAACTACCGGGATTACCACCAATGAGGGTGATATACACCTGGAATTGGGTATTGGTTGAATTACAAATCGTATCGATAGCTGAGACCACCTCAGGAGCATCTACTACGTTGATAACAAAGGTAGTATCGGAAGGGCAAACGCCTCCAAAGCTATGCGTAATTTCGTTTGGACCCAGTAAGGCAAGTGAAGGGAAGAAATAACCACCGGGAGTGATACAACTTCCGCAGTCGGCCGACCAGTTTCCGTTCGGGTTAACAGCAGTAAGCTGTACACCGTTACTATTATCGCAAATTTCGAAGAAACTGATATTTACCGAAGCATCGGTTGGGTTAGTAATAAAGGTACTGGTAGCAGCAGGAGAGCAAGGAGTGTAGTTTGCGTTTGGCAAAATCACGTTACCCAGGGTATCATACAACATATCATTGATAACCAGCGAGAATGTAGTAGAGGAAGTTGGCGGTGGATCGATAACAGGACTAGGGTTATCGACAAAGTTTTGCGGACCCCAGGCAGGATTCCAGGGAGTTGGAGCCGATTGCCACTGAGCAGTAATATCGTTTTCGATTACATGCGAAGAAGTTTCTTTAAGAGGCACAATGTAAGTAGCCGCGGTGGTTTCGTCGCAGGAAGCATCGTTAATGGTTTCGTTGATTGGCCCGGAATCGTACACGTATTGTGTTTCTCCGCACTGACCTTCTCCTTCGAAGGTGATGGTTACCCGTTGCAAGGATCCTACGTCGGCAGGGAAACAGTCGAAAATCTGAACCGCCCAACCACCATCGTCGGCTGCATCGCCATAAATAGGAGCCCAGCTATCGGCCGAAGCAAACGTTCCGGTAATTGGAGTGGGCATGCCACAAATACAAGCGGTAAAGTTCGGATCGCCTGCGGGTAAAGCCGAAGTAAAACAGAAGTTATTGTAGTGATTACCACTATTACAAGAAGTATTAAGCGAGGTAGTGGCGCAAGGAGCTGGTAAAACAGCGGGGTTCAAATCGGTTACACCTGGATTATCCCAAGCAGAAACCGGAGGGAGTAAATCGACTCTTGCACCGGAAGGTGAAATCAGGTAAAAGCCCAAGTCGGATACATAACTATGATTTATCCAAAAACAAACTGTAATATCTGTATTAGCATTTACCTCGAATGGAGTTGCCGGCGGATCGTACACCACGAAATCGCTCACAGCCCCAATGGCAGCGTTGGTAATGGTGAACGGATTACAACCAGCACTGATTTCGTCGAAATCGACGATGGTTTCGTTCACGAATACATGAGCACGACGACAATAGGTTTGTTGATTGGGAGATCCCGGGTTACAGGTTATGATAACTTGATAAAAGCCCGATTCCAGATCGGTTGCATTCGACGATGCTCCAACAGCCCAAGGACCGCCAAACGGCACAAACTGCTGAAAAGTTGGACTCAATGGATCCGGGTCGTACTTACCCCAAACATACTGACAAGTTGCACTTCCCCCTAAAACAGAAAGTTGCCCCAAAACCGAGTCGCCATTCTGATCGGGTGAACAGAAGATGTACACTTTGTCGTCGGGAATGGATTGATCGACATAATTGGACCAAATCCAGGGTGTTCCCGGAGGTGGATTCAATTCGCTTGCTTGTCCACTGGCAACCTGAGTTAAACCCAGCAGTAAACTCATTACAAGCAGTGAAATTAGAACTTGAAATTTTCTCATCATGCTATTATTTACGTTCGTTTTCTATTCTTAAGGCTTCTTTTCCTGCAGCTACCAGGAGCGAAAAGCGGCCAACTTTGGCAATTTTTTATTAACAGTAATTAACAAGAACCTTCCTTGTCGCTGTGAATCAATATTTTACAACAAAACACTCTCAACCCACAAGTATAAAAAATATATTCCGTGCTGTAAAGACCCTTGCGAAATAATTTTTCTCACGAAGAAACTTATGAACGAAGTGGGTGAATTTATGAACACAGACAAAGGCAGTTGGCGAAAAGTTGTCCCGCATCTTCGATATTTTCCTTCTTTTTTTATCCTCCGGTGCTCTTCAATTTTCCCTAGTTTTGCCCTTTGTCCGTTTCCAAATTTCAACGGCCGAATCAATCCATTTAAAGTCTATTTACTTTTATGAAGAAACCGCTGTCCTTTTTAGTTTTTTTTACCCTTGCTTTTTCATCTCTTGCTCAGATTCCATCGGGTTATTATCAGGGAACCGAGAATCTGGAAGGAACTGCTCTACGCGCGGCGCTCCATCAAATCATCGACAATCATACTTCGGTAAGCTATACCTCGCTATGGACTCATTTTCAGACAACCGATAAGAAGGCAAACGGTAAAGTATGGGACATGTACAGCGATGTTCCGGGCGGAACCCCTCCCTATGAATTTACTTTTGGCAGCGACCAATGTGGCAATTACGGTCAAGAGAGCGATTGCTACAACCGCGAACATTCCTGGCCTCAATCCTGGTTTAATTCCCAATCGCCCATGACCTCCGATTTGTTTCACCTATACCCCACCGATGGGTACGTAAATGGTCGGCGCTCAAATTATCCTTTTGGAGAGGTTGGAACGGCCACCTGGACTTCGCAAAATGGGAGTAAGGTTGGCACCTGCGATTACCCGGGATACAGCGGAACGGTTTTCGAGCCCATCGATGCCTATAAGGGAGATTTTGCCCGCACCTATTTTTATATGTCCACACGATACTATACCGAAGATAGTGGGTGGGAAACGAATGGGATGGTCGATGGAGCCGACCTGGAACCCTGGGCTAAAAATATGCTGATGGAATGGCACGTTAACGACCCGGTGAGCGCCAAAGAAATTAACCGCAACAACGCTGTGTATGCCATTCAGCAAAATCGGAATCCCTTTATCGATGAGCCGGAATTTGCTCATTTAATTTTTGCCGACACCTACCCTGCACCGGTGATTGATCCTTTTCAAGTGGACACGGCATACGAAACACAAAACTATGAGTTGGTCATTTTGGGGAGCGACCCACAAGGCTTAGCCATTCAATTTGAACCCGTCGAGTTACCCGGCTGGCTTCAATGGAGTGCCGATGCAACCAGCCTCGTGTTAAGCGGCTCGCCGAGTGCTTCCGATTATGGAAATCATGTGGTTAGTTTTATCTACCGAAATCCTTATTCGATGCCGGAGATACTCGAATTTGAAATTTTTGCCGATGTCTTAACCCATCAGGTAGAAGAATTAATTCCATCGTGGAGCGTATATCCAAATCCGGCTGCATCGGAGGTTCGCGTGGAAGGGCTTCCCTTACAAAAAATTAAGCGCATCTGGCTCAGTGATCAACAAGGAAGAATTCTGAAGGAAATAAACCTAAATTCTACCTCGATTCCGGTGAGCGACTTTCCGTCGGGTTTTTATTTTCTGAATCTGGAAGGGACCCATTTCCGCGATCAAAAAATGATCGTCATTCAATAGCGCTATTCGATAAACTTATAGCCAACTCCCTTGACCGTTTTGATGTGTGCCTCGCCAATTTTTTCGCGTAGTTTACGAATATGAACATCGATGGTTCGATCGCCTACCACGACGCTATCGCCCCATATCACCGAATAAATTTCATCGCGCAGAAACACTTTATCGGGTTTACCGGCGAGTAAGACAAGCAGTTCGAATTCTTTTTTCGGGAGCGAAATCGGCTCCTCGTTTTTATACACCAGGTATTTTTCCCGGTCGATAATCAGATCGCCCGTTTTGATGATTACGCTATCGGCGGCAGGAGCAGCATTCCCAACATTATAACGCTTAAGCAAGGCATTGATGCGCGACACCAGCAGTTTGGGCTTGATGGGCTTTGTAATGTAATCGTCGGCACCGGCATCGAATCCGGCTATTTGGCTATAATCTTCGCCGCGCGCGGTAAGAAAAGCTACAATGGTATTTTCGAGCAAAGGGTTTTTACGAATTTCTTCGCAGGTTTCAATTCCGTCCATTTCAGGCATCATCACATCGAGTAGAATGAGGTGAGGAAGATGTTTTTTAGCCAATTCGAGGGCTTTGATACCGTTTTGAGCGGTGTAAACGATAAATCCTTCCTTTTTCAAATTATAGGAGAGAAATTCAATGATATCCTGTTCGTCGTCGACCAGTAAAATTTTGTAGGCTTGATTTTCCATAGTTTATTTTAAGATGTGAATGCTTAGGTGAGAATGGATTTGGGAGATACCGTTTCCGACTTGCGCAAGGTAAAACTAAAGGCTGTTCCATTGCCGGGAGTGCTCCGACAGTTAATGGTTTGACGATGAGCTTCGATGATATGTTTCACAATGGATAGGCCTAATCCGGTTCCGCCCATATCGCGCGAACGACTTTTATCGGTTCGGTAGAATCGTTCAAATACACGTGGCAAATCCTGCGCATCGATTCCTATTCCATTGTCGGCCACTTCGACCACCAATCGATTATCCATATCGAGAAAAGATATCTTCGTTTCGCCTTTCTCTTTACCGTATTTAATACTATTCCCGACCAGGTTCGACATGGCTTCGAATATTTTTCCTTTATCGGCCGATACTAGAATCGGATTGTCGTCGTCGGTTTCCAGGTTCAGTTTGATTCCCCGTCGGCTTGCTTTTACCTCATGCAATTCGAACACATCGCGCACCAATTCAACTATATTGAAGTTTTCGTACTTCAGCTTGAGCTCGCCCGATTCGAGCATCGAGATACTTTCCAGATCGTTGATGATACTGATAAGCCGATTGATACTTTTTTCGGTACGCTCGAGATAGCGCACATTAATCTCCGGGTCGTTTACTCCCCCTTCCAACAGCGTTGAAACATAACCTTGAATATTGAAGACCGGTGTTTTCAACTCGTGCGATACATTTCCAAGGAATTCTTTCCGGTACTTCTCCATTTGCTTTAACTGACTAATTTCCTGAGCCTTACTTTTAGCCCAAACCTCTACTTCTTCCTTCACCACTGCAATGATATCTTTATTCTCTAATTGTTCGCGAATGCGCCTATCGGGAATACTGGTTTGATGGATGATTTTATAAATAGGTCGAATTCGATGGATGATAAAATTATTCAGTGCGTAGAAAAGGACTACGTAAAAAATAATGAAAACGGAGAGGACATACACGACCCATAGTTCAAAAAAACTATTCGTATCGACCCAAACAAACATGATGGTAAGTAAACCGGTTAGCAAGGCAATCAGCAGTGCCAGGAAGATTGCCATATTTTTGGGTGCGGTGAGATTCATGTTTTAAAACTTTTTGCAAAATTAAATAATTTGCCGGGGGGCTAGGTAACTTAATGAATAATTAGTAATTACATAAAATTACTTAATATTGAATCGAAATTCGCTTAACATTAACTTAACACAGGCCACATCCTTTTGTTAAAGATAGGATATATTTTCGCCCTGAAATTAATTCTTGTACGATGGAAACTTTCTTGATTGCCATTGTGGCCATCTTGTTTCTCCTAGCCATTTCCGACTTAGTGGTAGGAGTTAGTAACGACGCAGTTAACTTCCTCAATTCAGCCATCGGTTCCAAAGTTGCCCCTTTCTGGTTAATTATGGTTATTGCCAGCCTCGGCGTGTTGGTCGGAGCTACTTTTTCTTCGGGAATGATGGAAGTTGCGCGTAAAGGCATTTTTCACCCACAGCATTTCTACTTAACTGAAATCATGATTATTTTCCTGGCGGTCATGATTACGGATGTGATTTTGCTCGACGTATTTAACACCTTCGGAATGCCCACCTCCACTACCGTTTCCATTGTGTTTGAATTATTAGGGGCAGCCGTAGCTGTTTCGATTCTGAAGATTTACAACGATCCGAATGCCGGCGATTTATCACAATATATTAACTCCGCCAAGGCGCTGGCGATTATAACCGGAATATTGGTTTCGGTAGTGGTTTCCTTCTCGGTTGGAGCCCTTATCCAATACCTTACCCGCTTAGCTTTCACCTTCAATTTCATGAAGAATATCAAGTATTACGGAGCCTTATGGGGAGGTGCTGCCATTACCGCTATTACCTATTTTATTCTAATTAAAGGGATGAAAGGTTCTACGTATGCTGAAATTGTACTCGATAGTGGAATAACCATCAATCAATGGTTAAAAGCCCATACCTATCACATTCTTTTATATGGATTCCTGGCTTGGTCGGCTCTTTTGCAAGGTATTTACATGCTCACCAAGTTCAACGTCCTGAAAGCCATTGTACTGATCGGGACCTTTGCCTTAGCGATGGCATTTGCCGGAAACGATTTGGTCAACTTTATCGGGGTTCCGATTGCCGGTTATGAATCGTATCAGGCTTTTATTAAAAGCGGCGCTACCGACCCGGGCAGTTTTCTCATGTCGAGTATGCAGGGAAAGGTTGCTACACCGGTACTTTTCTTACTCATTGCCGGATTGATTATGGTAATAACCCTCTGGTTATCGAAGAAAGCTCGCTCGGTGGTAAAAACATCGCTCGATTTAAGTAATCAGGACGAGGTGGATGAGCGGTTTGGGTCATCGTATTTTGCCCGTTCCATCGTACGGGGATCCATCAAAATGAACCATCGTTTTCAAACATTGGTACCCGATACCCTCAGCAACGCCGTAGCTAAACGATTCGATACGCAATATTTTAACGGACGAACGCCCGATGGCGAAGAGAAAGTTTCCTTCGACTTGGTTCGTGCATCGGTTAACTTGGTTGTAGCCAGTGTATTAATTGCTCTCGGAACATCGCTTAAACTCCCACTTTCCACTACATACGTCACCTTCATGGTTGCCATGGGAACCTCCCTGGCCGATAAAGCCTGGGGACGAGAAAGCGCTGTATATCGAGTTACCGGGGTATTAGCGGTAATTAGCGGTTGGTTCTTTACGGCACTAATTGCCTTCACCATTGCCTTTATCATTGCGCTTTTTATTTCCTGGGGAGAAGTATATGCACTGGGCGCATTGCTTGTGTTAGCCACAGTTATCATTTACAGAACACACGCCCTTCATCATAAAAAAGATGCCGAAGCAACTACAGCAGCGCAAAGCGAAGCTGCCGAAGTATTGAAAAAGGAAAATATTGTCAAAAGCTGTACTTCCAATGTGACTCAGAACTTAATCGATTTTACCGAAGTGTATGGAAAAGTAATCGATGGGCTAAAAACGGAAAATCGTAAGCAATTGCTGGAAATCAGCCTCAAGGTAAACGACCTGAACGAACGAGCTAAAAAACTGAAATCGAAAGTCTTTAAAACAATAAAGAAACTCGAGTATATCTCCATCGACACAGGACCTTACTATGTTCAGGTTTTGGATTATTTACGCGAGATGGCTCACTGTCTCACGTTTATAGCCAAACCAAGCTATGAACACGTAAATAACAACCATCGTCCTTTGGCCGATTATCAAATTCGCAACCTCGAGAAGATTAACGACAGCCTCAACGAAATGGTAGGCGAAATCCTTACCATTATCGAAACCAACGATTACGATCAAATTGGAACCGTTTATAAAAAGCAAGAAGAATTATTGAGTTTGCTTAAAAAGCTTCGGAAGGAGCACATTCGAGCCTTAAAAGCCGATTCTTCATCGGGAACTCGCAGCAGTTTATTGTATTTCAATCTCATTTACGAGACACAAAACTTTACGCTGCATTCCATCAACTTACTCAAATCGCAGCGCGACTTTATAGTTGAAACTTAGTTAATAATACCGCAGCCGTTTCGTTAGGGAGAACGAAGCGGCTGTTTATTTTTTTTGTATGAAGAAAGAAACTTTGCGCGGGTTGGCGCGGCTAAACCCCTGCCTTGGCTTTTCGTGTATTTACACAAGCCTCAGAAGGATCAGTATCGGGTTGGCCTTAGTTATCCTTGGATATTCATCAGAGGCACAAGGACAAAACACTACCTCGAAACCGGTCGAACTATCGAATCCTCAAGCAAGCACTATCGAATGGCACGATAAAATCGCCATTCGGGGTTATGCTCAAGTTCGCTACAATCAGCTCTTTGTGACAAATCCGGATTTAGGCTGCGAACAGTGCGATAAATCCTGGTCGCCCAACGAAAGTTTCTTTTTCAGGCGAATTCGAATTGTATTTTACGGTAAAATTCATCCACGAGTATTCTTTTATATTCAGCCCGATTTTGCCAGCAGCGGTGGTGGTGGCAAACTCAACTTTGCCCAACTCAAAGATGCCTACATGGATGTAGGACTCGACCGAAACAACGAATTTCGTTTTCGGATAGGACAAAGCAAAGTTCCCTACGGATTCGAAAACTTGCAATCGAGTCAGAATCGTTTGCCTCTCGACCGTAACGACGGAATGAACTCGGCCGTTTATAACGAACGCGATTTGGGCGTCTTTTTCATGTATGCGCCACGTGAAAAACGAAAACTATTTTCCGATATCGGGAAGCGAGGTCTGAAAGGGAGCGGCGACTATGGCGTTTTTGCCCTGGGAGTGTATAACGGACAAACCGCCAACCTGAACGATTTAAACAACCAGGTTCATGTTGTGAGTCGAATTTCGTATCCTTTTGCCTGGAAAGAACAACTAATAGAGATGGGTGTGCAGGCTTACACGGGCAACTATGTGCTTCTGGAAAACAACCTAAGCCCGGGAGTAAAGGTTAATACCGACCGAAGTTATCGCGACGAACGGATAGCCGGATCCTTCATCCTTTATCCTCAGCCCTTTGGTATCGCGGCAGAATACAATTGGGGTAGCGGTCCAGAATTCAACCCCCAAACCGATTCGATCGAAGTGCAAAAGCTACACGGAGGATACATCACCTTGAGTTATCTGATCCGTTCACACAAACAAGTCATTATTCCATTTACGCGCTATCATTACTACGATGGAGGTAAAAAACACGAACTCGATGCGCGCAGTTACGAAGTAAGTGAACTCGAATTGGGCATTGAATGGCAACCTTTCCGACAGTTCGAACTTGTGGCCATGTACGTATTTTCCCAACGACGTTACGAAGATTTTCTACTGCAGGATAACCAACAGGAGGGAAGTCTCTTACGACTGCAAGCACAGCTAAATTTTTAATTCGAACTTTTCTTTCCCTAAAGGCGACACTCCGATACAAGCTGTTATTTTTGCATAAAATAATAAAACCAAAATATGAACAGCGAAGCATCGAACCTTTCCGAAGAAAACAAAAAGAATAGTAAGAACTTTATCGAACTTATTATCGACGACGAACTAAGTCGAGGTAAGAACAATGGACGTGTACACACACGTTTTCCTCCCGAACCGAATGGTTATCTGCACATTGGACATGCCAAAGCCATTTGCCTCGATTTTGGAATAGCCGAAAAATATCAAGGAAAGTGCAATTTGCGCTTCGACGACACCAACCCAATTAAGGAAGATGTTGAGTATGTCGATTCGATAAAAGCCGATATTCGCTGGTTAGGTTACGATTGGGAAGACCGGGAATATTATGCTTCGGATTATTTCCCCCGCTTATTTGAGTTTGCCTGCGATTTGATTAAACGCGGCTTAGCCTATGTCGATGACCAAAAAAGCGACGAAATTGCCAAACAAAAAGGTACTCCTACCCAGGCAGGAACGCATAGTCCTTATCGTGATCGTTCGCCGGAAGAAAACCTCGATTTATTTCAACGAATGAATGCCGGCGAATTTCCCGAGGGCAGTAAAGTACTTCGGGCCAAAATCGACATGAGTTCCTCGAACATGCACATGCGCGATCCGATCATCTACCGCATCCTGTTTACACCCCACCACCGAACCGGCGATGCTTGGAAAGTATATCCCATGTATGATTTTGCTCACGGGCAATCGGATTATTTCGAAGGAGTTACTCATTCCCTTTGCACATTGGAATTTGTTCCCCACCGGGAGCTTTACGACTGGTTCATCGATCAGCTGAAAACCGACGATTATCGTCCGCGGCAAATTGAATTTAACCGGCTCAACCTCACCTACACGGTAATGAGTAAGCGAAAACTGCTACAACTCGTTCAGGAAAAGGTCGTAGATGGTTGGGCCGACCCACGCATGCCCACCTTATCAGGTTTACGCCGACGCGGGTACACTCCTGAATCCATTCGGAATTTCATCGATAAAATTGGTTACACCAAGTACCTGGCTCTGAACGATATTGGATTGCTCGAAAGCTCTGTTCGCGAACACTTGAACAAAATTGCCGATCGTGTCATGGCTGTGCTGAATCCGGTTAAACTAATTGTTACCAATTATCCCGAAGGAGAAGAGGAACTGCTATCTACCATCAATAATCCAGAAAATCCCGAATCCGGTTCTCATCCATTATATTTCGGCAGGGAACTCTACATTGAGCGCGACGATTTCATGGAGGATCCACCCAAGAAATTTTTCCGTCTTGCTCCCGGAGCCGAAGTGCGTCTCAAATCGGCCTACATTGTTCAATGTACCGGATTTAAGAAGAATGAAACGACCGGAGCAATCGAGGAAATATACTGCACCTACGACCCAAGCACCAAATCGGGTTCGGGCGATCAGCGCAAAGTGAAAGGAACCTTGCATTGGGTATCGGCCACGCATGCTCAAAAAGCAGAGGTCCGTTTATACGACCGCCTCTTCAACGATGAAAATCCCGACGGACACAAGGATAAAGATTTCACGGAATTTTTAAATCCCGATTCGCTGCAAATCATTCCCGAAGCCATGGTAGAACCGTATTTGCTCGAAGCCAATTTGGATACCAAGTTTCAGTTTACCCGCATTGGCTATTTCAGCCGCGATCCCAAATTAAGCACACCGGAAAAACCGGTCTTTAATCGAGTAGTATCGTTGAAGGATTCCTGGGCGAAAGCGAATCGGGGATAGGCTTGGATTGGGAATTCAAAATTTAATATTCAAAATTGGGGATTCTAAGTAATAGCTTAGGGATGAATCGATTGATAGGGGATATATAGCTATCAAAATCATTCAGTGGTTTGCCAAGAGAGCAATCTTGAATTCTGGAGGGTAGTGGAATTCCCAATGAATCGGGATTGAATCTTAAATCTTGGATTAATTTTTTAATCCTCGTCTAACTCGATGGAGGAACTGATTAAAAAGCGTATTCAGTTCTTCGCTGGAACGAAATAGGTAATTCAATCCGACGAAGGCAACACCTATTAAGATGGAGCGAACAGGAATATCGATCCAATGCGAGGAGAAAGCGGGTAGGAACCAATCGATTGCGAGGCAAATAAGGCCACTGATTAGAATGAAGGTATAGCGGAAATTAAATGGAGTGAGTCGGTATTTGAACCACACGATTCCTACGGCCGAAAGATTATAAGTACTGCGAGCAATTAAAGAGGAAACGGCCGCTCCTACAATCCCCATTCGAGGGATTAACCACCAGTTTCCAACCACCAGCAATAGAATCATGATGATAAGTAGGACACTAACGAGTCGATAGCTTTTCGAGTTATTCAGAATAACATTCGCTCCCCCACTCACCATTTCGATAAAATACGTGAAGCCTATCAAGAGAATAACCCAATAGCCCGCTGCGAAATCATCGCCTAAAATGAGTAAGATATTGTCGATGTTCGCCCATAAACCTATCATCAGCAATAAGCCAATCAGGCTTTGATTAACGCTTGCCTTTTGATAAATGAAATGGATTTTGCTTAAATTATTCTCCTTCCACGACTCAGCAATATAAATGGAGATGGTTTTAAGAACAGCCCGAGATGGCAGGGCAACAAGAATTCCGAAGAAGAAGGCAGTGGAATAAACCCCGGCCGCATCTAAATCCATCATGTCCTTGATCATAATCCGGTCGATATTGACCACCACCGTAGCCGACAGGCTTGAAAAGATTCCATAAAAGCCTACGCTAATGAGTTCTTTTCGAAACTCGGGCGAAATAAATCGTGGTTCCAGCTTCCAAAAAATACTTTTCTCTCGTTTCAGATAATAAAAAAAGAGGAGTGCCGGCAATACATAAGCAGCCAGGTAACCGTACATGAAAAGCTTGAAAGAGAAAAGCTCAAAAATGTAGCCTACAATGGATAATAAGATCACCACCCGAATGAAAAACTCTTTGAGGAAAATCCCACGGGTGGAGTTATACAGCACCTTATTATAATCGTCGAAAACGAGAAAGAAGGCTACCGCGATGAACAGAAGCGGCAAGATATGGATGTATTCCTGGAGTAATTCTTTATCGGCTTCGGCCGTGTCGATTAAGTAACTTCGCATGGCCCAAAAGAGTAGCAACCCGAGCCCTATTCCCATCAGGTTAATGATCATGGCCAATCCGAAGAATCCGTGGTGTCCCGATTGGTTATCGCGAAACATGGGAAAGAGGCGCGTGGTGATATTGTGCACTCCGAGGTTGGAGAACTGCGCAAAAAGCACTGCATAGGCCACCAGAACATTGATTAGCCCAATCTCGGCGGTAGTTAAAAACTTCGGAAAGAGCAATCCTGAAACGACAAACCCTAAGCCTGCTCCGAGGTAGGTGTAAACCGAACCGGTAATTGACTGCTTCTGAACAATGCCCATCGTTTTGGCTTAAAAATTTTTGTGCAATATTAAGGATTTAAGTAGTTAGAATTCACGAAAACCCATTTGCTTTGCCGCTTTAATTTTCTACTTTGCAACCATTAAAACACTATTCACCCTATTAATTCATAGACCATGAACACGCTTGCCAGCCTATTGAAGCCGGGGATTGTAACCGGCCACGATCTTACCACCTTATACGAATTTGCCAAAGCGAACGAATTTGCGATGCCCGCTGTGAACGTAATCGGTTCCCATTCGGCCAATGCTGTTCTCGAAGCAGCTAAAGCCGTTAACTCTCCGGTTATAATTCAGCTTTCGAACGGAGGCGCCCAGTTTTTTGCCGGAAAGGCACTCGCCAACGATGCGCAACAAGCCTCTATTGCCGGAGGAATTGCAGCCGCGCACCACATTGCCATCATGGCCGAATCGTATGGAGTACCGGTTGTATTGCATACCGACCACGCCGCCAAGAAATTATTACCCTGGATCGATGGATTGCTCGAAGCCGGCGAAAAACATTTCGCTCAAACCGGAAAACCTCTCTTCAGTTCGCACATGCTCGATTTATCGGAAGAACCCATCGAGGAAAACATCGAGATTTGCAAAACCTACCTTGCCCGAATGAGCAAAATTGGCATGAGCCTGGAAATCGAACTGGGTGTTACCGGGGGCGAAGAAGATGGAGTAGATAACTCCGGAGTAGATAACAGCTTGCTCTACACCCAGCCGTCCGAAGTGGCATACGCCTACGAAGAACTACTTAAAATCAGTCCGAACTTTACCATTGCTGCTTCCTTCGGAAATGTACACGGAGTTTACAAACCAGGAAATGTGGTCCTGACTCCAAAAATTCTAAAAAACTCCCAGGAATACATTCAAGAAAACCTCAAAACCGGCGAAAAACCAGTGTTCTTCGTTTTTCATGGCGGATCGGGTTCGAGTCGGGAAGAAATACGCGAGGCTATTTCTTACGGTGTGATTAAAATGAATATCGACACCGATACCCAATGGGCATTCTGGGATGGAATTAGAGCGTACGAATCAGCAAATCGAGCTTATCTGCAAGGGCAAATCGGCAACCCGGAAGGAGACGATAAACCCAATAAGAAAAAATACGACCCACGAGTATGGTTACGCGAAGGGGAAAAAGCAATGGTAGCCCGATTAAAAACTGCCTTCGAAGACTTAAACTGTCTAAACCGTTTCTAAACTAAAAATGGTGTACTCCGTAAATACATTTCCAAGGTAATTTCCGGATTCGTTAGTTCCAACTTTTTTCTTAGTTCTAGCCGGAGTTCTTCCATCGCATTCAAATGGATGCCCAGAATTCCGGCTATTTCTTTATCGCTAAACTGCAACATGATAAGCGCAGAAAGTCGCTTATCGGCCTGGCTGAGATCTGGATGGATTTCGGCCAAGCGCGCGTAGAAAACAGGCAAAGCTCCGGAATAATAACGGTGGAGCTCGTCGGAATTCAAGCGAGTAACCACCACGCGCTCCAGCGGTTCGAGAGCCCTCCGCATTTCGCTTACTTTTATTGTTTCTCGTCCGGCACTTACTTCGCTTAAATTCACCTGTAATTGATTCAGCAAGCGCAACGTCTGCAAATCGAGCTGCAAATTTCTTCGAATAAATCGCGATTTATGCGTGTCGCGCGTTTTAAGCTCATCGACCGTTTTTTGCAGCTTTTCAAACCGCCGACGATAGCTCTTCGCGTAATAACGATCGCGAAAATACAAGAAGAGAAAAATACCGGCCAGCACAAAGAGTGCAATCGTACTTCCCATTAGAAAGTAGTTTATCTCCTCGGGATAAAAACTAAAGAAACGGTCGTTCCCATAGGTTTTCAAGACCAGATGATCGTCGCGTTCAAAAAAGGACTGGCCCTCCAAACGCACACTTGGAATTAACCAAAGAAACAAAAGGAGAAATGAACCAATAAACAATTTCCATTTCTCAAAGCTTAACGGGGGGTAAGCTCCGATTCTCATTCTACTTGTATTAAGTTAGTAATCTGTTCCCGGGGTATGGTCTACGTTTCAGATACTAGTATACTATTGATTCAATTGGGGGAATCATTTACCGACGGTAAATATAGAGAAAGATTAAAAACCCACACTATCTTTTCACCTTTTAAACCGGCTTTCTTTCTAAGCCTTTGCGAGTGCAGAGGAAGACCCAAAAACCTGCCAGATAATATTAGCTTTGTTCCTGTTAAACGAATTATTATGAACCCAAACCAATTCTTCCTGAGTTTCATTTTAGCTCTTTCTACGCTAAGCCTGACAGCTCAAAATAAGATTGCACCCACCAAACCAAAGTTGGTGGTAGGGATTGTTGTCGACAACTTAAACCCGGAATTTATCGAGAAATATGGAAGCTATTTCGACCCGAATGGGTTTCTAAAACTGGCGGCAGAAGGAACCCAGATCCGTCACCTCCGTTATGATTATCACAGCAGGCAAATCCTGCCTACTCTTGCCAGTATCGTTACCGGAGCAAATCCGGCGCAACATGGAATTATTGCCGATGAATGGTACGATCGTTTATCGCAGCAAACACGAGCGGCTTGCTCCGACGCAAACTATTCAGGCATTGGAAACACAGCCTATTCCGGCAACTGGTCGCCTAACAACATGGCTATCCCGGGAGTATTCGACGAATTAAAACTCTTTACCGAGTTACAGAGCAAACTCATATCCATTGCACCCGAAGCACCGGCAGCTATTACCATGGGAGCACACACTGCCGATTTTAGTTTCTGGTTCGACTCGTATACCGGAAATTGGGTCAGCAATACGTTTTATGAAACAAAACTACCTTCGTGGGTAGAAAAATTCAACGGGAAAAAACTGCCCGAACTCTATCAGAGTAAAAGTTGGGAACCGATCTATCCAGCATTTAAATACCTCAAAATACTCAACAGGGAAAACGCCGGAGAAAAAGCATGGGGTAAATCGTCGAAAGATTTTCCCTACCCTCTCGAAAAACTGCGCAACACCGATCATCCTTACCAACACCTTTTTCAAACCCCCTACGGAAATACCTTCCTCTTCGATTTTGCCATGAATTGCCTCATCGAAGAATCGCTGGGTAAAGATGAAATTACCGACGTACTCCTGATCAATAGCTCCATTCTACGGGAGGTTGAAGAGAATTTTTCGCCCCACTCGGAAGAATTACAAGATGCACTCTTTCGCCTCGACCAGGATCTAGCTTACTTCCTTGCCTTTCTCGACAAAGAATATGGGAAAGAGAACGTATTGGTTTTTCTTACCTCGACCGGCGTGCTTCCTCACCGTGCAAGCTTTCTGAAGGAACAGCAACTCCCTGGAGGAGAACTCGATCCCGACCGGCTTGTCACGCTGTTAAAAGCTTATCTAAATGCAACTTACGGCCCGGGAGAATGGATCGAAGCATACACCAGCGAAAACATCTACCTCAATCGAGAATTAATCCATGCCGCCAACCTTTCGCTCAAAGAAGTACAGGAACAAAGTGTTTCAATTCTGGAAGAAATGGATGCGGTTTACTCGGCCAATACAGCCAGTAATTTAGGAAACCTGGAATACCTCCATGGAGTAAATCGATCCATGCAAGCTTCGTATTACCCAAAACGCTCGGGCGATGTGTTTCTCGAATTAAAACCAAACTTTACCGTCAAAGCAAACCCCTATCGAAAGGTAATCCGCTATGCTCCGGCTAACAGCTATCTATACTGGTGGGGCTGGAAAATGAAACGAAATAAAATCATTCGGCCGGTTTCCGTTTGCGACATCGCACCCTCACTCGCCGAAATGCTCCAAATGAATGCTCCCAATGGCTCCACCGGAGATGTAATTCAGGAAATAATCCCCTAAGTGCGATTTGCCTGCTATTTTTAGGCTGATTCCTGCTCGAGGCATAAAGAATTTACAAACACTTCAAATTGATTTCCCTATAAAGGATTAAAACTGATTGTTAACAAGGTGAACCAACTATTCAAAAGAGCCTTTCTTTCTGCCTAACTATTTTGCTTCTAATCGTCATCCGAAGCCAAAAAAACTTCCTATTTTTAGGCTGAAGCTTCTCTCCATTGATCGAAACTGAAATTAATCACACAAAATAAGCTACACAGAATGAAAACAGCATTCATTACCGGAGCAACCTCCGGTTTTGGCGAAGCCATTGCCTACCAGCTCGCCTCGGAAAATTATCGGCTCATTCTCAACGGAAGACGCACGGATAGGTTAAAGGAGCTGAAGGAAAAGATCGAAGCCATGGAGCAAACCGAAGTCTTCCTTTTACCCTTCGATGTTCGCAACCGCGACGAAGTGAAAACCCAAATTGAAAGTCTTCCCGAAGCGTGGAAAACCATCGATGTACTCATCAACAATGCTGGCCTGGCGGTGGGTTTACAAGCGATTCACGAAGGTGATATCGACGACTGGGAACGCATGATCGACACCAATGTAAAAGGACTGTTGTACGTTACCCGAGCTATTTCTCCCGGGATGGTCCTGCGCAAAAAAGGACACATCATCAACATAGGGTCCATTGCCGGAAAAGAAGTATATCCGAACGGAAACGTTTATTGCGGGACAAAACATGCGGTCGATGCCTTGAATAAAGCCATGCGAATCGATATGGTTGCTCATGGTATAAAAGTAAGTGCTATTCACCCGGGATTGGCCGAAACCGAGTTTTCAGTGGTTCGGTTCAAAGGCGATGAAAAGCGAGCCAAATCGGTGTACGAAGGCTATACACCACTCTTTGCTGAGGACATTGCCGAGCTTTGCTCGTTCATCTTAAGCAGACCCGACCATGTTGTTATAAACGACCTCGTGGTGACACCCAAAGCACAAGCCAACTCAACCATTCGAGTAAATGAATCGTAATAATCGTGAAATCGTAAAAAAGAAAATTATTTCTTGTTTACCTTTCAGCCATAGAATACACTAGAGAACGGAAGGAAATCTTCCGAAAAGAGCAAAAAGCTTCTAAAGAATCGTACCAGGTGGTTACAGGCATTGTCGGATTCCCATTATTCTATCGCCCCTACGAGTGAATATCATTTACCCCTGTTAGTAGCCCGTAACCATTGCTTCCCCGGAAGCTTTGCTCTTCTTTTTTGGTCATTAACCCTATCGTAGAGCAAACTAGTAATGGAAGAAGAGTTAGAGAAAATCCGTAACGGCGATTTTAGATCACTGGGACAAATATATGATGAATACAAACCAGCGTTTCTGGGATTTGTCGGTAGAAACTTTCCCCATATTTCTGCTGAAGACGCTGAAGACATTTACCAGGACACCATCATCGATTTTTACCAAAACGTTCGTAGTGGAAAACTAACCTCCATTCGCTCCAGTTTAAGAGCTTACCTTACTCAAATCGGGAAATTTAAACTGATAAAAAAATCAGCTGACCTCCTCAAACATGAAAACACAAACGACTTTTCTTCCTTCGAATCAGAGACCGACCCCTACGATTATTCTCTCGATCAAGCTGTAGCAGAAACATTTCGTAAGCTATCTTCGAATTGCAAGGAAATCCTTTCTCTTTTCTATTATGGAAAAATGAGTATGGAAGAAATAGCCACCAACGAACTACTTCGGCATAATCCTTTCCGTATTCCTTTCGCAAATCGGGAATCAGATTACTGCCAATATACCTCGAAGCATTTAACGCATTCAACAATTTTAATGAATCAACCTTTTCGTAGGAATACCATAAATGATGGTATAAGATTAACTCCGTATTCCGTTGATTATAGTATTCTTTCATGTTCAAACCACGCTCCCGAAGGATGGATGCGAACATCTCTTTTTCCATAAACTGATGATTCAGCAGCACGAGGGAGTCGAGCAAATCTTCGTCCACCTCGGTAGTCCGCAGGGCATACACTTCGGCAAGCTGGGTGAGCGCAACGCTCGTGTAAATATCATGTCGGGTTCGTAAAAAGCCGGAGGAACCATCCATAACCAACCACTTTAAAGCGTCGCGATAAAGTGAATCCTTGAATACAGCATATTCCACGCGCGGAAAAAGCATAGCACGAGTAATGTTATTAATTGCTCGTCCGCTATGAGACCCCGGCATTCGTGCTAATTCCTCTTGTTCCAGTTTGTAGTACCACAAAGCTGAATCGAGATGGGGCGTATAGTGTATCCCTTTGGCAAGAGCCATGCGATGTAAATCGTTGAATGAATTGCCCGTACGACGCAACAAGAGCCTTCGCGAATCGTGAGAAAGCGAATGTTCTTCGACGATTTGGGAGGCTTGCCGGTAACAAGCCAGCGCCTGATCGTAAATGGAACAGTTATGATAGACATAGCCCCGTTGTAATTGATACATGAATTCTTTTTCCGGAGTGGGATTTAGAGACAACCACCCAGAAAGCGTATCGAGATAGCCTCGAGCGGAAGAGTCGCGCCGGGCTAAAGCTGCCGTGAGGATAATATTGGTTACATCAAAGCCAAGGGAAGAGTCGGTATATTGCGGCAAAAACTCCAAACTCGCTTCATATTGCCCAGCATTTAACCACGTTTCGCAAATGGCAAGCATGCTTGAATCACTTATTACATGCCTTCGTGTTTGAATGACATCGTGCGCTAATTCATGATAACCCCAAATAATCAGGCTATCGATCGAAACCGATTCCTGTAAATAGCCGTAATGCGAACGAATTTCTGTAAGTCCTGTTTTGGCCTGGTTGAATGTTGTATCCTTTTCCCCGGCACAAGCAGTAAAAATCAAAACCGACAAGACAATGGCTCTCAGGCTCATAGCACAAAACAAAGATTAAATTCGGAGTGGGCAATTTCTTTTGCAAAATAATCGGTAATCCTCCATTTTACAATTTAAAATTGCCTGGAATGAATCCCAATAAGGAATTACAAACTACAAGCTCCTTCCACTCGTGCTATTGCTCGTACCTCGTGCTCTTTTAATTACTCCACCGTTACCGACTTAGCCAGGTTTCTGGGTTGATCGACATTACAACCTCGCGCTACAGCAATGTAATAAGATAAAAGCTGCAGAGGGACCACTGATAAGATAGGCGAAACAGCTTCTTCGACATGTGGAATCTCAATTACATGATCGGCCATTTCCTTAATCACCGTATCCCCTTCCGATACAATCGCAATGACAATTCCTTTTCGAGCTTTCACTTCCTGGATATTACTCACAATTTTTTCATACGACCGATCTTTGGTAGCGATTACCACCACCGGCATTTTTTCGTCGATTAGTGCAATTGGACCATGTTTCATTTCGGCTGCCGGATAACCTTCGGCATGGATGTAGGAAATTTCTTTCAGTTTGAGAGCACCTTCGAGCGCAACCGGAAATAAATACCCACGACCCAAATACAAGAAGTTTTCGGCATCCTTGTACAAGTCGGAAATGTATTTACAATGATCGTTTTGATTGAGAACAGCAGTAATCTTTTCCGGAATGCGCATTAATTCGCTGATCATGGTTTCGAGTCGTTCCTGAGAGAGAGTGCCTCGCTCCTTGCCCAACATAAGGGCAAAAGAGGTTAAAGCAGTTACTTGAGAAGTAAAGGCTTTGGTTGAAGCAACTCCAATTTCCGGCCCGGCATAGGTGTAAATTCCTGCGTGCGTTTCGCGAGCAATGCTGGAACCCACCACATTGCAAATTCCCAGCACCAAAGCACGGGATTCTTTTGCCAAACGAACTGCTGCCAAGGTATCGGCTGTTTCTCCACTTTGCGAAATCGCTATCACAATATCGTCGGGGTACAGAATAGGTTGTCTGTATCGAAACTCCGAGCCATATTCAACTTCGACCGGTATACGGGCAAACTCCTCCAACAAATATTCGCCTACCAAACCGGCATGCCAGGAAGTTCCACAGCCCACAATAATTAAACGGCGAGCATTCACTAATTGGGGCAAAACCGACATGACTCCACCATGATGAACGTCTTTCCAATCGGATGAAACTCGTCCGCGTAAGGTATTGACAATGGTTTCGGGTTGTTCAAAAATCTCCTTTAGCATGAAATGATCGAATCCGGCCTTCTCGATTGCTCCAATCTCTAAATCCAGCTCGTGTATTTTCGGAGCAACAACATCATTCCCTAAAGTCTTTAAACTCAAACCATGCTTCGAAATGGTAGCAATATCGTTGTCGTTCATGTAAATAACCGAACGAGTATGTTCAATAATGGGACTAGCATCCGATGCAATGAAATATTCACCTTCGCCTATTCCGATAACCATTGGGCTACCTTTTCGTGCAGCAATGAGCTTGTCGTCTTCGTCTTTCGACATAACAACCAAGGCATAAGCACCGGAAACAATTTGCAAAGCATTCCGGACAGCTTCTTCCACGGTCAATTTGGAATCGAGATAGAGGTATTCGATTAGGTTGACTAATACTTCGGTATCGGTCTCGCTTTTAAACTCGTAACCATAATTGGTAAGTTGCTTCTTGAGCGATGAATAGTTCTCGATAATTCCATTATGAATGATAACGAATTTACCGTTTTGCGATTCGTGAGGGTGAGCATTTACATCGTTTGGCTCTCCATGAGTAGCCCAGCGAGTATGACCCATACCGATGCTTCCACTTCGGTTGGATTCTTTCACAAAATCTTCCAGATCGCTCACTTTGCCTTTTACTTTGTAGGTTCGAATCGATTCGTCGAATAAAGTAATTCCGGCGGAGTCGTATCCGCGGTATTCAAGTCGCTGCAGACCTTTAATTAAAATGGGATAGGCATCTTGCTTGCCTATGTAACCAACAATTCCACACATAGTTCTCTTCAGTTAATTGGGTTTGAGGGATAATTATTTTAAATACTGAATGCTAAGTTTGATTTGATTTTTTGAAATGATAAGCCGGTTCGGTCGTACGGCGTTATCGGCCCGATAGGGCATTAACATGAGCGTCAGATTCTCTGTTTCTGAGCGCATAATTTCCTGAATATGTTTTGCCACATTAAAACGATACTCCCCATCGCTAGCTCGATAATTCCCATCGAAATATTCGAAGGTAGGATTTGCAGTAGGATAGGCATACAAGTCGCCAAGAGGCAGGAAACTTCCATCGTTGTCGATCATTTGCAGGCTTAAACGGGAGGGAGGATCGAAAAACAGGTTAGATGCTTCGGCTACGGGGATGATTAGTTCTGCTTTAACAATCACATAGTCGAGCGAATCTTTCCAAGCTTCCAAACCATTCAAATTCATGGTGATTCTAGGGCCCCCCATTAACTGCAAATAGGCGAGGGAATCGTTCGAAAGGGCGCTCGTGTCGATAGGCGACCAGGCACTTTGATAATCATGATCGAAGTGAGCCACACGGGCCGCATTTTCATTAATGAGAAAATCGAACCGTTGTTCGGAAGAAGCCAGTTGAATGGGAGCGCCTAGCGTATCTTCGTTCTGATAGTAAAAACTCAAGACAGAATAATTCGACAAGGGATTAAGCAGCAAAATTTGCCCACCCTGATCGACCGATTTCGTTCGAATATAGAGCCCTTTTACTTGTTCACGAAAGGTATCATTATCGCGCATTACGGCTGTATCGAGGAAATAATCGAGATAATAATTTAAGTCGAGCGAAATGCGTAAAATGGAATCCGACGAAGAAGGATACCAGGTAGTGCTTCCGACCAAATCACTTTCGCTAAAATATTCTTCTACGGGAAAGGACGAATAATAAACCGAATCGAGCTCAATGGATTGATTCAGGCTGAAAACTTCAATTTCGAGTGGTCGGAACTGCCGAAATTCGCCATACGTATCTTCGATAACAAAACTTAAGATGAGAGAATCCGGGGTAATCTCCGAACCAAAATCTACATTCGTGCGAGAGAGGCGAACTTCAGTCAAGAAGCTAGCTGTACTGACCCCAAAAACCGGGTCGAAGTAGGAGCCAAGTAAATTGTAGGGTGTTATGGAGCTGTAAATCTCCTCACTAACTTCAAAAGAATCGGTCCATAGGGTGTTTGCCTCTACCAGTGTTTCTTCGTACCGGTAGGCATCGATGCGGTCGGAATCGGGGATAAGATCTTGTCCGAATTCAGGATTTTCTTCGCAAGCGGAGAGTAAAAACAAGAAGGTAAGAACTGCAAGCCATGCAGCATGATTGAGCTTGAGTGAAAAATTCATTCCTTTAATCTAAGAGTTTATCATAAAAATCGGAGTAAGCATCTACGATTTTATCCTCGCTATGGAAGGCTAAAGTAGGCTTGCCCGATTGAGCTATGAACGTACTTAACTCCGGATTTATTTGCTCACTGCCAATGATTACTCCATCGGCCATTTGTACGGCTAATTTATTGAGCGACAAATAATCCAACCCGGAGAGAACCCCTAATTCATCGGGGTTAACCCCTTCGATGAGCAATTTACGCGCAAAATCGTCGGGAAGACTACCACTCAAATCGTCGTTATAGACCGATACGACCACCTTAGCATCGGCAAACAGGGGATCGTCGTGAAAAGCTTTTTTCAAATACAAAGGAACAAGCGAAGTAAACCAACCATGACAATGCACTACATCGGGAGCCCAGCGTAATTTTTTCACTGTTTCAATTACTCCTCGAGAGAAAAAGATGAGACGCTCGTCGTTATCCTTGAAATAATGATTATCCTTCCCCCGAAAAACAAATTTGCGATGGAAATAATCTTCGTTATCGATGAAGTAAACCTGCATGCGCGCAGCCTGAATGGAGGCAACTTTGATAATGAGTGGGTGGTCGGTATCGTTGATTATCAGGTTCATTCCCGATAATCGAATCACTTCGTGCAACTGATTACGCCTTTCATTCACCGAACCGTAACGAGGCATAAAGGTTCTGATTTCTTTTCCCTTCTCTTGAATACCTTGCGGTAATTGCCGGCCTATGCGCGATTGTTCAGTTTCCGGTAAAAAAGGAGTGATTTCTTGCGATACGTATAAAACTTTGGTTTTTTCCATTTGCGAATGATTCCTTTACGACCTCACAAAATTAATAAAAATTTGCCACACGGCTTGGAAAAGACTGATGCAAACTTACTTAGAATTAGCAGCTTTCTCTCGGTGTAAATAATCCCTTAGCACTTGGGCATTTACTTGTGGATTATCACCACTTAAGGGGATGGATTTAATGGCTTCGGGCGGTCGTTTCGCATTTCCTTTCCGATAAGCTTTGTCGTAATACCGCAAAATGATATCGATGGCATCATCCAGTTGACGATTATCGATCGCATCAATTGCCTTATTCATGGATTCGTCGCCCAAGCGCTTCCGAATTCGGACAATAGCTGCTTTCAATTGATCTGGGGGGAAATGGGCATACTCTCTTTCAATTCGTGTTTTCCGAATCGAAAAAGCGAGCTCAAGCAAATAGAGGTTCGATTGTCGCATTTGTGCAAATAAAGGCTTGGGAATGGAAACCGTTCCAATGGCTGCCGATTCATCTTCCAAAAAAACAGGACGATTGGAATCAAAACGCCTCCATACTTCGTAGAGTTGGTGTTCAAACTGAAGAGTGGTAGGTTGTGATTCCTGCCCTAAAGCTCCAAAAGCCGAACCTTTATGATGGGCAATCTCCTCCAGAAAGAGAACTTGTTCGCCCATTTCTTCCAAGGCACGTAAAATATCGGACTTGCCGGTTCCTGTCATACCTCCAACAACGACCAATTCAATAGGTAGCTCAAAAGCATCGAGAACTTCTTGCCGATACGCTTTGAAACCTCCCTCTAGCAAAGTACAGGAGTAGCCACCCATTTCGAACAACCATGCCATACTGGCGCTGCGCATTCCTCCCCGCCAACAATACAACAAAACCGCTTTCGATGGTGTTAATCGGCCTAAATCCTTGAGATAGGAAACCAGGCGACTTCCTACATATTCCAACCCACGATGCAATGCTGCTTCCCGATTAATTTGCTTGTAGCGAGTTCCCACATCGACGCGCTCTTCGTCGGAAAATAAGGGAATATTCACCGCCCCCGGAATATGACCTTGCGCATACTCGCCGGGTGAGCGAACATCAACTACTAATCGGCCTGAATCACGTAAAGCTAGAAAAGTGCTTACCCCTACTCGATTTGTCATGCGTACTAATTAAAAAAGTCGTCGGCACTTTCGTCCTGCCAAAAATCGCCCGACTCCTGTTTCACTTTTTCGCAATCGAGCTCAAACGAAAACTGTTTCGCCGGACGATCAAAATCGCGTTTACTGATGCCTATGTGAAGGGAATCGGCATATACTTTTTGCATAAACAGACCAAAAATTGGCAAAGCCATATTCGCTCCCTGTCCTTGGCTTAGGGCCTCGAAACGAATAGAACGAAGCTTACCGCCTACCCAGGCTCCCGATACCAAGTCGGGGGTAATGCCCATGAACCATCCATCGGATTGATTGCTGGTAGTACCTGTTTTCCCTCCAATTTCATTATACAGCTGATAGCGGAATCGCAATCGAATTCCGCTACCCTCGTTGACAACTCCTTGTAATAAATTCAGCATCAAATAAGCAGTTTCCTCGCTCATCACATCTTGCTTGGCCGGCTTAAATTCGCCTACAACATTGCCGTATTTATCTTCGATATGTGTTACAAAAATAGGCTGTGTGTAAATGCCTTTGTTGGCGTAAACACTGTATGCGCCGACCATTTCGTAAAGCGTTAATTCCGAGGTTCCTAAAATCATAGAAGGAACGGGGTCGATGAAGCTTTTAATGCCGGCCTTTTGCATGATTTCGACAAAAGGTTTTGGCGAAAACTGCTTCATGAGCCAGGCCGAGATATAATTATTGGAGTGTGCGAGTCCCCATTTAAGTGTAACCATTTTCCCATCCATTTTCGATTTGGCCGCATTTTTAGGAGTCCAGGTTTTACCATCGTAGAGGTGAAAAGTAGTAGGAACACAGGGCACTTCGTAGCATGGGGAGTACCCTTCGCGCATGGCAATGGAATAGAGGAAAGGCTTAATGGTAGAACCAACCTGTCGTTTTGCTTGCGTTACGTGATCGTATTTAAAATAGTGGTAATCGATCCCGGCCACATAAGCTTTTACATGACCATTATGTGGATCCATCGACATGAATCCGGCATTCAAATAATGTAAATAATGGTAAATGGAATCGAGCGGAGTAAGCACCGTATCTTTTTCTCCTTCCCAGGTAAAAACCTTCATAGGGTAGGGTTTATTGAAATCGGCCCAGATTTCTTTTTCGGTAGCTCCACGGAGCTTCAAAACCCGGCGTCGCTCGCTTTGCCGGATTTCTGCTTTGATAATGTTATCGACTTCCTCTTTGGTTAAGTCGTTCGAAAAGGGTGGATACCGATTTTTTCGTAGTTCCCGATAAATATCGTTTTGAAGGGTTCCGGCAATGTGTTCTTTTACAGATTCTTCGGCATATTGTTGCATGCGATAGTTCAGGGTTGTGTATATTTTAAGACCATCGGCATATAAATCATACGGTTTGCCATCGCTCTTCAAGTTCTTGAAACACCACCCAAAAAGCGGGTCGGTTTCCCAGCGCAAGGAATCTTCCTGATACTGAGTATAGGACCAGTATTGATCTCGCTGTGGCACATCGCGGTACAAAGTGGTTCGGAGCATTTCGCGAAAATAGGTGGCTATCCCTTCTTTGTGATCGACATTCCTGAAATCAAGACCTAGTGGGAGTTGCTTTAAGCTATCGTAAGCTTCGGGAGTAATGAATTCGTATTTAGCCATTTGGCTCAATACAACGTTTCGCCGATGCAGGGTGGTATCTTCCCGACGCACCGGATTAAATAACCATGGATTTTTGAGCATCCCGACTAGCATAGCAGCTTGTTCCAAACGGAGCGAATCGGGCGTGGTATTGAAATAAATGCCGGATGCAGAGCGTATTCCCATTGCCTGATTAATGAAGTCGAATTTATTGAGGTACATGGCAATAATTTCCTCTTTGGTATATTGCTTTTCGAGCTTCACAGCAATAACCCATTCGCGTAGTTTCCTAAAAATGAGTTGAATGAAATTAAGTTCTTCGCGAGGGAAAAGATTTTTAGCTAACTGTTGAGTAATGGTGGATCCACCTCCTTTTTTCCCACCACTCAAAACCCCTCCAACGGCTCTTCCAATGGCCCAAACATCGACCCCTGCATGATTGTAGAAACGAATATCTTCGGTGGCTATGAGCGCATTTACCAAGTTGGGCGATAATTCATCGAACTCAGCTTTTGTTCTGTTTTCCCGATAATAAGTACCCAGAATTTTAGCATCCTCGGTAATAATTTCGGTGGCAAGATTCGTTTCCGGATTCTCCAGCTCGTCGAAAGTGGGCATATACCCTAATTTGCCATAAGAAATAAGGGTGAATACAGTTACCGCACCCGCCACCGGCAGAATGACCAATAACCAAAGGAGAATGACCCATCGGGTAAACCGAGCTGGCTTCTTTTCGCTTTGCTCAGTGGGGCTTGTCGTTACTTGCTCTTCGTGCAGATGTTCATCCATAATGTCTGATTTAAAATGAGTTGTCAAAGCTTCTACTTTAAAAAAGTAGTCTTTACAATCAGGGTTTAAAAGTACAAAGTATATCAGCTGGGTAAATTCTATCCGACCAAAAAAGATGAAAATTATTCCTTCCTGCACGAGGCTGTCCTTTTCGAAGCTCTAGCCATCTTTCGTCTGAACAGAATTTTAACCAGAAAATAATTGCGACCCGAGTAAACATCCTGATACCAAATATCATCTTACTAGAGCATTATAATTTTCCGGGGAAAAATCACATTTTTCATGTCGCTTCACTTGATGTTTTAACTCCCTCCTACACTAATGCCGGGTAAAAACCTGAAGAATTTTAATTAACAATTTTAAGAAGGAATGCTACAACACTCATTTATAGGCAGAAATTTATTGGATTTGGTTTTCCCGAATATCTGTGTTGTTTGCACCCGCGCTTTAGTTCGAGGCGAAAACATCCTTTGCACGAATTGCAATTACGAATTGCCTCGAACTCATTTTTCCACTCATGAGAACAATCCGGTTCACCAACTTTTTTGGGGTCGGATTGTGTTGAATCACGCTTCAGCCTATTTTCATTACCGAAAAGGAAGCTCCTTTCAAAAACTCCTTCATCAGTTAAAATACCATGGCAAATATGAAATTGGCATCGAATTAGGTCGTCAATTTGGCCATGAACTACTGATATCCCCCCATTACCATACCGTTGAGTTAATCGTGCCGGTCCCCCTTCATCCTAAAAAAGAAAAAGAGCGCGGATACAATCAATCCCTCGCCATTGCCGAAGGAATTTCACAAGCGCTCAAAGTCCCTACGGAATCGATTATTGAACGGAAAATTTATGCTGAAACCCAAACAAAAAAATCGCGAATCGACCGTTGGCAAAATGTAGAAGAAGCGTTTCACTTAAAACATCCTCAAAAAGCAGAAGGAAAACACCTCCTTTTAGTCGATGATGTTATTACTACCGGTGCAACCCTGGAAGCATGTGCGCTAAGCCTTCGAAACCTGAACGATTATCAATTAAGTATAGCCGGTTTGGCTGCTGCCTAAGTCTTTATCCCACCCCTATTAAACACAAGGTTTTCTGCTCCCCGTAAACAAAAGCTCTTTGTCCCGCAGAAAACAATAAGCCCCAACCCCGGGGCTTTTTTCTTTTTAGTCGCCTTCCAGCGGCTTAGCCATAATATCCTCGATACCAGTCGGCCATCAAACGAAGGCCCTCCTCTATCGAAACTTTCGGCTGATACTGAAAAGCTTTGCTCAACTTAGTCACATCGCTGTACGTTCGATAAACATCGCCCTTTCGCATAGGACGAAAATCGATGCTAGCTTTTACGCCTAAAACATCTTCCATAACACGAATAAAGTACATCAGATTAACCGGCTGGCTGTTCCCAATGTTGAAAACTTCATAGTTGGTGGTTTGTCCGAGCGTGAGCAGCACTCCGGCGACTATATCATCGACATAAGTAAAATCACGCTCCAGATTGCCTTCGTTGAAAACGGTAATGGGTTCCTGGCGTAATAACTTGCTCATGAAAATGAAAGGAGCCATGTCGGGCCGACCCCAAGGACCGTAAACAGTGAAAAATCGTAATCCGGTTGTTTTGATTCCAAATAAATGGCTGTAGGTATGCGCCATTAATTCATTGCTCTTTTTACTGGCAGCATAAAGCGAAATGGGGTTATCGACATTATCGGTTTCACGGAAAGGTACTTCTTCGCGGTCGCCATACACCGAACTGCTACTGGCATAAATCAGGTGCTTGATAGCATACTTCCGGCAGCTCTCAAGCAGGTTCGTAAAAGCATGAATATTATTCTCGATACACGATACCGGATTCTCAATAGAAAACTGAACACCAGCCTGAGCAGCCAAGTGAATCACCTTGTCGAAGGATTCTTGTTGAAAAACCGCATCGAGGGCATCGGCATGCCGTAAATCAGTGTAATAGAAACTAAATCCGTTTGCCCCCAAATACTTTTTATTTACCTGCAAATCGGTTTCGGATATTCCTAGAAGAGGGAGTTTATCTTTTTTCTGGTTCACCGCATAGTAATCGTTGATATTATCGAGACCAACTACTTCGTAGCCGGCCGCTATCAATCGATTTGCTACATGAAAACCAATGAATCCGAGCGCTCCGGTGAGCAATATTTTTGTCATCGTTCTACCGGACTAATTATTTACCTATTCCATAATACTTGAACCCGATTTGGCGCAATGCTTTGGCATCCAGAATATTTCTTCCATCAAAAACAAAAGCGGGTTTCACCATGGCATCAAAAATCTTTTGCCAATCGTAGGTTTTGAACTCATCCCATTCGGTGAGAACAGCAATTGCATGAGCATCGCGCGCCGCTTCGTATGGATCGGTAAACACCGTAAGGTATTCAGCATTCTCCGATTCATTGCGAGTCTCCAGGTAATTCAGGTCGGAATACATTCGTTCTTTGCTCACTTTGGGGTCGTAGGCAGCAATTCGAGCATGATCCTCGATGAGCAAATCGGCAACATAAATGGCAGCCGATTCACGGGTATCATTCGTGTCTTTTTTGAAGGCCCAACCGAAGAAAGCAATCTTCTTATCGGTTACGGTATTGTAAAGGGTCGCAATGATTTTATCGGCAAAGCGTTTCTTCTGGTGGTCATTTAGAATGATCACCTGCTCCCAATAATCGGCCACTGCTAGCAGATTAAGGCTGCGGGCAATGTACACCAGATTTAAAATATCTTTCTGAAAACACGAACCTCCGAAACCCACGGAAGTTTTTAGGAATTTCGAGCCAATTCGGCTATCGGTTCCTATAGCATGAGCTACTTCATCGACATCGGCACCGGTCATTTCGCAAATTTCCGACATGGCATTAATCGAAGAAATGCGTTGCGCCAGGAAAGCGTTTGCCGTAAGTTTAGAGAGTTCCGAGGACCACACATTGGTTTGCAGGATTCGTTCGCGTGGCAGCCAGTGAGCATAAATATCGGTCAGCGCATCCATCGCCTCCTGCCCTTCGGGGCTTTGTTCGCCACCAATGAGCACACGATCGGCAAAATGCAAATCCTTGATAGCAGTTCCCTCGGCTAAAAATTCAGGATTCGATAAGATTTGAAATTTTACTCCGGTTCCGGTATTATCTAAAATCGATTTGATGGCCTGAGCGGTACGTACAGGGAGGGTCGATTTTTCGACAACAATTTTATCACTTTTAGCCACTTTAGCTATTTGTCGGGCGCTTAATTCGATAAACTTCAGATCGGCTGCCATTCCTTTCCCTTTTCCGTATGTTTTCGTGGGCGTATTAACCGACATAAAAATCATTTCCGATTCGTCGATAGCCTGTTCGATATCGGTTGAGAAAAAGAGATTTCTGCCGCGCGCTTCGGCTACCACTTCCTTGAGTCCGGGTTCGTAAATGGGAAGGTTGTCGAGATTATCGTCGTTCCAGTCGGCAATGCGCTGAGCATTGATATCGACCACGGTAACTTTAATTTCGGGACATTTTTGAGCGATAACGGCCATAGTAGGACCTCCTACGTAACCGGCTCCGATGCAGCAAATCTTGGTAATTTTCATGGATGGATATTTTAATTCTTGAATAATAATGCTTGTTTCACGATGGATTATACGGGCAAACTTGAATAGAATTACGATTTATACGTACGAAACCTAATCGAGATTATTGCTCGAAAAATGGTAGCATGTCTGGAATCGATTCCTTCAAATCATCGTTCGATTGAATGGGTATCCGATAATGTTGATGGGGTGATTCGTTTAGGCTCAATGCATGTCGGTATTTTTCGACACAGCCTGGCATCATCAGGATGCTGCCGGCTTAAAACAATTGTAGGTGGGGGAATTAAGCACTTACGAACATGCACCAATAATCAGAAAAAACAACAATAAAAGAACACGTGGCTATCGGTAAATAACTGATAACCGAAACGGGAAACAAAATAAAACCTTTAGGGAAATGGAAAGCTGAGATTAGTCATTTAATGAAGAATTTGTGGGGGTTCAAATTCCCTTCGATTATTTTTTCTCAATTTTTTCAGGATCCTCGTCCTCTTTGTCCTGATCGGTGGCTTTTTTAAACTCTTTCATCCCCTGTCCTAGCCCACGCATCAGTTCAGGAATTTTTTTACCTCCGAAAAATAAGAGCAAGAGAGCAACAACGATAACAATTTGCCAGGGACCAATCATACCCATCAGCACGAAAAGGGAAATAATATTCATAGCAGCGTTTTATTTTATTCAAACTAAGGCAACAAATTTACACTTTTCGATGAGTAAATGAGTTACAAGATTCCTTTTAATACGGCTGTCAATTTTGGTTCGGTGGCTTGTGCTGCTTTCAAAACTTCTTCGTGAGTAATCTTCTCGACTATACCGGGAATTCCCAAATCGGAGATGATGGAAAAGGCAATAATTTTCATACCCATGTGTGCTGCAACAATGGCTTCGGGCACAGTGGACATACCAACTGCATCGGCGCCAATAACTCGCAAGTAGTAGTATTCGGCTGGTGTTTCGAAGGTTGGACCGGTAACACCGGCATAAATGCCTTCTTGGAGGTGAATACCCAGTTCTTTTGCTTTTTCTTTCGCTTTTGCACGGAGTTCGGCGGTGTAAACCTCGCTCATATCGGGAAAGCGAGGGCCGAGAGAATCCTCATTTTTACCTCGAAGCGGATGTTCAGGAAATAAGTTAATGTGATCGGAAATAAGCATGATATCTCCTACCTGATAATCGGGATTGAGCCCTCCGGCGGCATTCGAAATGATAAGGGTTTCGACACCCATCAACTTCATCACTCGAAAGGGGAAGGTTACTTCCTGCATCGACCAGCCTTCGTAATAATGGAAACGACCTTGCATGGCCAACACATGGCGGTTTCCTAAGCGTCCGAAAATTAACATGCCGGCATGGCCAGCTACGGTACTTACGGGGAAATGAGGAATTTCGTTGTAGGGGATTTTCTCTATTACTTCGATTTCGTTTACTAAACCACCGAGCCCACTTCCCAGCACAATGGCGGTATCGGGTTTAGCTTTTAGCCGACTGCTTATATAACTGGCTGTTTCTTTTATTCTTTCTAACATAATTTGCAATTATCTGTATCAATTCGTCTTTCTTCTGATCCATTATCGCTACTTCGATGGGTATAAAAAAGAGGGGTAAATCGGCAATCAAATTCACATCCGGATGATCGGCCAGTCGCACAGCATCTTTCTCGGTAGTAAAGATAACTTTTCGACCTTCTGACTGGGATTGAAAATCCTTTCGAATCTTTTCTAAATCCTTCATTTTAAAGGAATAATGATCGCTAAACTGCCTCCAATCAACCTCCGGAGTAAACTGGTCGCGAATATACATAAAGAGTGGATTAGCCTTTGCTAATCCGGTTATTAAAATTACTTTTTCGAGGGAAGAAAATCCGTTTTTCTGAACATCGACCGCAGCATCGTTCTCAAAAACCGGTTGGGGCGACAGGTAGCGAATACCGGAGTAGAACAACTCCTGATAAGGAAATAAATTGAGTTTTTTAAGCAATATCCGCTTATCGATTGGATTAAGATTTGGGGGAACCTTGGTGGTTATGAGAATATTCGCGCGCCGTTTTTCATGAAAAGATTCTCTCAAATTGCCATAAGGTAAGCGATAATCGGCATCCATGGGCCGATGATAATCGGTCAACAAAATGGATAATCCGGGTTTAACTCGTCGATGCTGAAAACCATCGTCCATCAAAATCAAATCGGGAACAGGAGAAGCTTTCGCCATGATGGTTTCGATCCCTTTTTTTCGGTTAGCACACACAGCAACGGTTAGCGATGGAAATTTACGCTTCAACTGAACCGGTTCATCGCCCGCCTCCCAATAACGTGTATCCTCTTCCACCCATCGAAAACCGCGGGTCTTGCGTTTATAACCACGACTCAACACAGCCACCTGAAATTCCTTCGATAAAGCTTCTGCCAGCAGTTCAACATGAGGTGTTTTACCCGTCCCTCCAACAGTAATATTTCCAACGGTGATGACTGGAACATCGAAGGATTTGGATGGCAAAATACCATAATCGTATAATCGATTGCGGGTATAGGTAAGCATTCCGTACAGCAACGACAGCGGATAAATAAAAATGGCCCGTAAAATAGCTCGTGCGATGCTCATTCTCCCAAAAATTTCCACTAAGCTACCAATTTTTAAGAAGAAGAAAAGGGCGAAAAACTGTTGTACAAGATAGTAACATGAAGGAACTTCCTGATAAACATCAGTAAACAGAACTTTAGCAAGGTTTATTTTCGGATAAAATAAACAAGCACCTTATGTACAAAATAAGCGAACACCCCATTTTAAGCATTCCCGAAGGAGAACAGGTCCATTTTCAGTTTCAAGGAAAAACCATTATCGGCGAAAAAGGGCGAACCATTGCCGCTGCTTTGCACCAAAATGGCTTCCCCGTTCATAGCCACAGTTTAAAAAACAGAAGCCGATCGCTCGAATGTGGCATCGGGAAATGCGGAGCTTGCGAAATGCTCGTCGACGGAGTGCTAAAACGCATCTGCATTACCCCGGTCGATAACGTGAAGGAAGTATCCGAAATTGATCACCAGTTTGAACCATCCGTTCAATCAAATCAAACCGATGTGCCCCTTAAAATTTATCGAACACAAGTAGCGATTATTGGAGCCGGTCCTGCCGGTTTAGCCTGCCGGGCCGAACTGAATCAACAAGGAATCGACAACCTGGTTATCGACAACAATACTGAAATTGGAGGACAATTCCTCATGCAAACCCATCAGTTTTTCTTTTTCGAAAAAGTAAAAAAATTCGGAGGCATGCGCGGATTCGACATTGCTAAAACCCTGGCCGGCGAATCGCAAGAAGGAATTATTCTGAATGCAACCGTGTGGGATTTGCTCGAAGGGAAAAGAATTGCCGTTAAAAACATTCTGAACGATGAAATATTTTACGTCGATTGCGAATATTTAGTCATTGCAACGGGTGCTGTTCCCTTTATGCCTGCTTTCGAAAACGACGACTTACCGGGAGTTTACACAGCAGCCGTTATCCAAAAAATGATGAACCAGGAGTTCACCCTGCTCGGGAAGAACATCCTTACCGTTGGCGCCGGAAATATTGGCTACCTTACGAGTTATCAACTAGTGCAGGCCGGAGCAAAGGTTAAAATGATTCTGGAAGCACAATCGCACGAAGGTGGATTTCCGGTACAAGCAAACCGGGTGCGCCGCCTGGGAATTCCCATTCGCTTATCGCACACCTTACTCAAAGCGATTCCAAACGAAGATAACACGGGCATTATAGGTGCCGTTATTGCCGAATGTGAAAACTTCAAAGCCATTCCCGGAACAGAAAAAACCATCTATGGAATCGATGCCATTAATATTTGCACCGGTCTTGTCCCCGATGATCAACTCCTAATCAAAGGCAAAGAAGTTTTCGGACGAAAAGTTTTCGGAGCCGGCGATGCAATCCGAATTGGAGAAGGTACCAGCGCCGTGGTGCGCGGAAAACAAGTAGCTCTCGAAATCCTGGAGGATATGGGCGCCAACTACAACTACAACGACTATTTACTTTGTTCGAAGGAGTACATCGATTCGCAGCAGCATCCGATTCAAGTCATTACAGAACCGTATCGACCTTCGGAAGAAAGAAAAATAGCTAAACCCTTTGTTTTAATCGATTGCTTGTATGGTTTTGCCTGCAATCCCTGCGAGTTTGCATGCAAGTACGGAGCAATTACAAAAACATCGACCAGCACCGTTCCTCAAATCGATTTTAATCGATGCATCGGTTGTATGGACTGCGTTTATCAATGCCCCGGACTAGCCATTTTCGGCTATAACCTGAAGAAGAATCAAGTGTTTCTGCCTATCGAATTAGAGGTAGAAGAAGGAATGGAGGTTTATCTGGTGAATAACGAAGGAGCTATTCAAGGAACCGGGAAGCTTCAGAAAATTCTCAAAAAACCAAACAAAACCAATATTGCCCGAATCGAAGCACTCGACATCCCCACCGAACAACTTTGCGAATGCCGAGGATTCATTCCCAAACACAACTACCCGGAAGCGCTGGAATGCGATAAAAATTCTCCACCTGTTGAATCGGAACAATACATTTGCCATTGCGACGATGTATCGCTCGATGAAATTTTAGCAACTATCGGCGACAGAAAGTTCATTTCGATCGACGAAGTAAAACATACAACCCGTTTGGGAATGGGCGCCTGTAGAGGCAAACGCTGCATCAAAAGATTAAAGCAAGTACTGGTACCCTATGGTATTTCGATCGTTGGCGATGCTACTCCTCGCGGTCCGCTCTCGAACCAAGTAAGTTTGGGTGAATTGTATCCCAAGTATTCTCAGAAAGAAATTATCCTTCCGCACGCACATAGGAAAACACCGATTCAGATAGAAGCCCTTGTCGCCGGAGGTGGCATTGGTGGAAGTGCCTTGTTTCGTTACCTGGCCGAAGCCGGTTATAAGCCCCTGTTGATTAACTCCGGCAGAGGTGCTTCATGGCGCAATATTGCCGGTGGCCGACCCAATTTCAGCATTCCTGAACTATCGGAAATTGCCCACAAAAACCTCGATATTTTCCGCGAACTACAAACAGTCCGGAACATTGATTTTCTACCTATTAACTACCTCACCTTTGCTCACGACGATGCAATGTTCGAAGCGCTTGACCGCTCGCGAGCCTGGTCCGATGCCGAGATGTTAAGCCCAGGTTCGTTTACGGAAAGAATTTCACCCTACTTAAATCCCAATTTGCATCACAGCTATCAGGCAGCTTTGCTAACACGAAACTGCTGGCAGGCAAGCCCGGGCAAGGTGGTCGATTTAATTCGGCAAATTGGCTTAGAGCAAGGTGGTAGTATTCTGGAAGACTGCAAGCTAATCGATGTAGCCAAAACCGGTTCGCTTTATCAAGTAATCGTTCAAGACCATCAGGGGAATTATCAGGAATACCACACTCCCCACTTTATCAATGCTTTAGGACCGGAAGGCGATTCCTATACACGCTCCTTAGGGATCGAAACAGGAATCTATCCGGTGAAACACCAGGCTTTTATTACTCGCCGATTACCCATGCTTGGGAAGAATCAATCGCCCTTACCCATGATGATCGACCGGAGAAACTATAAAGGTTTTACTGCGGTTTACGGACAACAACTAGCCGAGACAGGCCAAATTATTGGTTGTGCTTCTCCCTGGATCGACGCCAAAGAAACCGACAAGAATCTGAAAATAAACAGCAAGGAATTCCTGGAAATCGTAAGCGAAGTATTTGTCAACTGGCTTCCGCACCTTTCCTCGGTAGGTTTTCAGGCTGTTTGGTCGGGGTATTACGTTGAACCCAGAATGTTTATCGACCCAGAATTGGGTTTATTTGTAGGATTACGAGGGCAAGGATTTATGCTCGGGCAATACCTTGCAAAACTGTATGTGGATCAACTAAGTGGAAAAAAAGTTCCGGATTATTTCCACCGATTGAGTTACCACGGCGATGGATTGCCCGAAAAAGCTTTCAAATAAACAAAACCCCTGACTAGCTTCAATTGAATATTAGTCAGGGGTTTTAAATTTATTTTATCGCCTCAATTAACTTATTCTTCCAGTTTCTTTAAATCCGGATCAATATCGCGGTTATGGTGATTATCGCGGAGTTTCTGAGCTTTGAGCGGATTTGCTTTGAGTTCTTTATCCATTTCGCGGTTCTTGTAAATATCGATCGCCTTGTAAAAAGCCTGACGAAAGGATTCCGGCGAAGCTTCGTCTTTTCCGGCCAATTCGTAAGCGGTACCATGATCGGGCGAGGTGCGGATAAAAGGTAAGCCCGCAGTAAAGTTTACACCACTTTCAAAACTTAAGGCCTTAAAAGGAGCTAAGCCTTGATCGTGGTACATGGCTAGCACTCCATCGAACTTTTTGATCAAATCGGAACCAAAAAACCCATCGGCCGAATATGGCCCAAACACCAACATCCCGGCATCTTTTGCCTGCTTAATGGCAGGGAGAATGATTTCTTCCTCCTCCGTTCCGAGTAATCCCTGGTCGCCGGAGTGCGGGTTAAGGCCCAGAACAGCCATACGAGGCTTGCGAATGTTAAAATCCATTCGCAGGGATTCATGCATGATGTTAATTTTCCGAAGGATTTTTTCGGTATTCAAATGAGAAGCAACATCTTTCAAGGGAACATGTCCTGTTACGACCCCTACCCGAAGGATATCGCTCAGTAAGAACATGAGCGAATCGTCGGCACCAGCCTGATTCTGAAGATATTCGGTATGTCCGGGGAAAGCAAAATCTTTCGACTGGATATTGTGTTTATTGATAGGAGCCGTAACCAGTGCATGGATCTTTCCGGCCTTTAAATCGCGTGTGGCTGCCTCTAAAGCCATGAAAGCCGCTTCGCCTGCCATAGGGGTCGATTTGCCGATTTCGACCCGTACATTCTCATCGATGCAATTGATAATATTTATCCTTTTCGGATGGATATCGTCGATGCTTTGAACCTGATTCAATACAAAATTCTCTATGTTGAGGGCTTTGCGATAATAGGCAGCAATTTTGGCAGAACCATAAATTACCGGGATGGCCATTTCCTGCATTCGATTATCTAAAAAAGTCTTCAGAATTATTTCGTAACTAATTCCGTTGATGTCGCCGTGTGATATCCCTACAATGATTGGGTTGGTGTTCATAGTTAGTGGCTTAGTGGTTTACAAGAAGGGTTTGATCCTCTTAATTGGTTTCAAAAATAGTAAGAATCTATCAACCCCGGCAGGAAGTTCTCATTTCGAGTTGAAACTTTATGCTACGACTCATCGATTCGGTTTATCTTCGGCCCTTTAATGAATCAGAAAAGATGTCGGGTATCTACATACATGTTCCGTTTTGCAAGCAGGAGTGCCACTACTGCGATTTTTACAAAACGACGCTTTTAGGGCAGCGGCCGGCGTATTTGCAAGCACTAATGAAGGAAATCGACTTGCAAACGCCACGTTTTGCCATGTCGAAACTGGAAACCATTTATTGGGGAGGAGGAACGCCCTCGCTCATCGATCCGGTTAATTTAGGGAAGGTCCTGAATCGCCTGGAAGCAGCTTATGGCTTCGAAAAAGACATCGAGATAACCCTCGAAGTGAACCCCGACGATGTAAACCACGATTTTTTAAAAGCCATCCGCAGCGAAGGGTTTAACCGACTTAGCATGGGAATACAATCCTTCGACCGAACTATTTTACGGCAATTGAATCGACGTCATAACCCGGAACAGGCACTCCATGCGGTCGAGTTGGCTCATGCCGTTGGATTCGATAACATCAGCATCGACTTCATTTACGGTATTCCCGGTTTGAGCAACGAACAGTGGGAAGCCGATATGAATCGAGCTTGTTCCCTGCCGGTTAGCCACATTTCTGCCTATCATTTAACCATCGAGGAAGGAACTCCTTTCGGAAAATGGCATCGCGAAGGTCGGCTAAAAGAGATTCCGGAAGAACAAAGCATTCTGCAATACGAGATCCTTTGCAATACGTTGCAAAAGGCAGGTTACGAGCAATACGAAATTTCGAATTTTGCGAAAAATGGGCTCATTAGTCGCCATAACACCTCCTACTGGCAAGGAAAAAAATACCTTGGGCTGGGCCCATCGGCGCATTCCTACAACGGAGAAAAGAGGTGCTGGAATGTATCCGACCTGCATCGATACACACAGGCGCTTAAGCAAGAAGAAAAATGGTTCGAATGCGAACGATTAAGCACCGACGACCGATACAATGAATACCTGTTAACTCACCTCCGAACCCGGTGGAATTGCGATTTAGATTGGATTTCCGGAGAATTAGGTAAATCCTACGAAGATTACTTACTCAAACAAATTCAGATTCAGGGTTTGCACGAATACTTTAGCCTTACCCAACGAAAATTAGCACTTAAACGAGCTTATTGGTTTATTTCCGATGCCATCTTAAGTCGCATTTTTAAGGTGTAAAGGCCGGAATTTAACCTCCCAGGAATCTTGTAGCCTTGTAAACATAATTTATTGATTTTTACCTTTTGGTGCTCTATATTTGTGCGTTTTTTAAAAACCGTGAAAATGAATCATTTAATCATAAAGAGAATCATTTTCAGCTACTTATTTTTAATAAAGGTCACCAAATTTTTTAGAGCAACAACCCATGAAGAAATTTCCTGAATATCAAGGATTAGACTTAGCAGCCATCAACGAGAAAATACTTCACTACTGGGAAGACCACCGCACTTTCGAGAAGAGTATTGAAACCCGCGAAGGCAATCCTTCTTTTGTCTTTTACGAAGGGCCTCCATCGGCCAACGGTATTCCGGGAATCCATCATGTAATGGCTCGAACCATCAAAGACATTTTTTGCCGCTACAAAACGGCAAAAGGTTTCCGAGTGGAGCGGAAAGCAGGGTGGGATACCCATGGATTACCCGTGGAATTAGGAGTTGAAAAGGCGCTTCAAATTACTAAAGAAGATATTGGCAAAACCATCAGCGTTGCCGAATACAATGCTGCCTGCAGGAAAGATGTGATGAAGTACACCGATTTATGGGAGGACTTAACGCATAAAATGGGTTATTGGGTAAACATGGACGACCCTTACATCACCTACGACAATCGGTACATTGAAACGCTCTGGCACCTCTTGAGCGAATTATTCGAAAAAGGTTTGCTCTACAAGGGTTACACCATTCAACCATACTCGCCCGCTGCCGGAACAGGGCTTAGTTCGCACGAACTAAATCAGCCTGGCTGCTATCGCGATGTAAAAGACACGACTTGTGTTGGTCAATTCGAGGTAATCGCCAACGAAACAAGCCAGTTCCTTTTCAGCCATCCGGAAGAAAAAGTGTACTTCCTTGCCTGGACAACTACTCCCTGGACGCTCCCATCCAACACCGCCCTGGCGGTGGGAAAAGATATCCGCTATGTAAAAATTAAAAGCTTCAATCCTTACACCAACGAACCCGTTAGCGTTATACTGGCGAAGGATTTGATGTCGGTTTATTTTAATCCGCAATGGGCCGATTTAGCCCTGGAAGATTATCAACAGGGCGATAAAAAAATCCCTTACGAAGTGCAAGGAGAATTTTCCGGTGAAGAGTTACTGGGTATTCGTTACCAGCAACTCATCGATTGGATTATCCCTCAGGGAGACGCTTTCCGGGTTATAGCAGGCGACTTCGTAACCACCAGCGATGGTACAGGAATCGTGCACATTGCTCCCACTTTTGGAGCCGACGACGACCGCGTTGCCAAGCAAAGCGGAATTGCTCCCCTTGTGGTAACCGATCGATTTGGAAAGACACAAGCTTTGGTCGATCGTAAAGGAAAACTCTACGAAATCGACGATTTAGATCCAGCCTTTGTAAACGAGTTTGTTCGCGAAAGCTACCGTGAGTTTGCAGGTCGATTCGTGAAAAACGCCTACCAAGAAGGGGCAGAAAACGATGAAACAACGCTCGATATCGACATTGCCGTGAGTTTAAAACTTGCCAATAAAGCATTTCGAATCGAAAAACACGTCCACAATTATCCGCATTGCTGGCGAACCGACAAGCCGGTGTTGTATTATCCGCTCGATTCCTGGTTCATTCGCACTACTCAGATTAAAGAGCGCATGATGGAACTGAATGAAACCATTAACTGGAAACCGGCCAGTACCGGTACCGGTCGATTTGGCAAGTGGCTCGAAAACCTGGTCGATTGGAACTTATCGCGCTCTCGTTATTGGGGAACTCCACTTCCTATATGGGCCACCGAAGATTACGAAGAAACCATTTGCATTGGCTCAGTAGAACAACTGAAGCAAGAGATCGACCGATCCATGAAAGCCGGTTTCATGCAGGAAAATTTCCTGGAAAACTTTGTTCCCGGCAATTTATCGGACGAAAATTATACGCAATTCGATTTACATAAACCCTACGTGGACGATGTAGTACTTGTTTCGCCATCGGGTAAACCCATGCATCGCGAGCCCGACTTGATCGATGTTTGGTTCGATTCGGGAGCAATGCCCTACGCGCAAGTCCATTATCCTTTCCGAAAAGACATCGATTTCAAGCAAGTTTTTCCGGCCGATTTCATTGCCGAAGGAGTGGATCAAACCCGTGGTTGGTTCTTTACCCTCCACGCTATTTCGACGATGATTTCCGATTCCGTTTCGTTTAAAAACATTATTTCAAATGGTTTGGTGCTCGATAAGAACGGCAACAAAATGTCGAAACGCTTAGGCAATGCGGTCGATCCTTTTAAAGCGATTGCCGAATACGGATCCGACCCGCTGCGGTGGTACATGGTAACCAATGCACAACCCTGGGATAATCTGAAATTTGATTTTGCAGGAGTGGATGAAGTGCGACGAAAATTTTTCGGAACACTTTACAACACCTATTCATTCTTTGTACTTTATGCAAACCTCGATGGGTTTGATGCCTCGAAGCCACAAATTCCCGTTCAGGAACGCCCCGAACTCGACCGTTGGGTTCTCTCGCTCTTGAACTCTCTCATAAAAGAAGTAGGCGAAGCTTATGAAGACTATTCCCCTACCCGGGCAGGACGAGCCATTTCAACCTTTGTTACGGAGCATTTATCGAACTGGTATGTGCGGTTAGGTCGAAAACGATTTTGGGGAGGTGAGTTCGATCACGATAAATTATCGGCTTATCAAACCCTCTATACCTGCTTGGAGCAAATCGCCATTCTGGCATCGCCCATTGCACCTTTCTACATGGATCAGCTCTTTATCGACCTCAATCAGGTAAGCGGTCATTATAGCGAGGACTCCGTTCATTTAGTTCAGTTCCCCTCCTACGATGCCAATCTCATCGATCGGGCACTCGAAGAACAAATGGAATTAGCTCAACAAGTTTCGAGCATGGTGCTGGGTCTCCGTCGAAAAGTGAATATCAAAGTGCGGCAACCTTTGAGTAAACTGATGATTCCCGTTTTGGATGAGCAAACAAAACTTCATCTGGAGCAGGTAAGCCCGATAATTTTATCGGAGGTGAACGTTAAAGAACTCCAGTTACTCACCGACAACGAAGGAATCTTTGTTAAGAAGGTAAAGCCTAACTTCAAACTCTTGGGGAAACGATTTGGTAAACTCATGAAAGACGTTTCCAATCTGATTGCCTCCTGGACTCAGGAAGACATTGCACGTTTGGAACAGAACGGTTCGGTTGAACTAAGCATAAACGACGATGTTTATAGCCTGAATCGCGAGGAGGTGGAAGTCTTAACCGAAGATATTCCCGGTTGGTTGGTAGCAAGCGAAGGAAATTTATCCGTTGCCTTAGATGTTACTATCACCAATAATCTTAAATTTGAAGGAATAGCTCGGGAGTTCATTAATCGGATTCAAAACCTGCGGAAAGAAAGTGGGTTCGAGGTTAGCGATAAAATAATTGTAAGCTTACAAAAGCTTCCGGTAATCGAAGAGGCCGTTAATACACATAGAGCGTATATTGCGAGCCAAACGCTAGCCAACGAAATTCGCTGGGAAGACACACTAAACGAGGAAGAATCCCGATTAGTAGAAATAGACGATGAGCTTAAAACTCGAATTAAAGTAACAAAAGTAACCTAGTATCAACATAAATAGGAAATTGATGGAAACGAATGAAAGAACCCGATACTCCGACGAAGAACTTCAGGAGTTTAAAGAGCTGATTTTAGACAAACTGGATAAAGCTCAAAAAGATTACGATACGCTAAAGGCTGTTATTTCCCATTCCGACGATAACGACATACAGGATACCTCCCCTACCTTTAAAGTATTGGAAGAAGGGGCTTCCGTGCTATCGAAAGAAGAATCCGGAAAACTGGCTCAACGTCAGCTGAAATTTATTCAACATCTTAAAGCTGCTTTAATTCGGATAGAAAACAAAACGTACGGAGTGTGCCGCGAAACCGGCAAATTGATTTCGAAAGAACGTTTACGTGCTGTTCCTCATGCTACCCTCAGCATCGAAGCAAAAAATAGTCGATAATTAATGCTAGGTCAAAAAGAAAGAATGGATCCTGCATCCTGGATTCATTCTTTTTTTTGTCGTTTAACCCTTTTTCATGAATAGAATTCAAGGAATATCGCTCCTCGTTCTGAGCATTTTAATCATCGATCAGCTGGTAAAAATTTACATCAAAACCCATTTCTACCTGGGCGAAGAAATTTTAGTGCTGGGCGATTGGTTTCGTTTGTACTTTATCGAAAACAACGGGATGGCATTTGGACTTTCTTTTGGTGGAACAACCGGAAAGTTATTTCTCAGTATTTTCCGAATCATCGCCATAGGGCTCATTGGTTTTTACCTGGTTCATCTACACCGAAAAGGAGCTAAAACCGGGCTTCTGGTAAGCATTGCTCTCATCTTTACCGGAGCGCTCGGAAATGTTATCGACAGCGCTTTTTACGGTCTCATTTTCTCCGATGTGTATCACTACGGACAACTGGCAACGCTATTCCCGGAAGAAGGCGGTTATGCCCCTTTCCTCCAAGGTAAAGTAGTGGACATGTTCTATTTCCCCATTATCGATTTTTATTTCCCCGACAATTTCCCCTTTTGGCCGGGGAAACACTTTATCTTCTTCCGTCCGGTGTTTAACATAGCCGATGCCAGCATTACTATTGGTGTTTTTTCTATCCTTTTATTCTATCGTTCCTTTTTAACCGGTGAATCAAAACAGCATGAATCAGAGCAATAAGCAAGCAACAAGCATTATGGTACGCGTGATTGAAAAAGCGCGCGAAAATGCCACCAAAGGAGGTGGTCCTTTCGCAGCTGCAGTGGTTCGTGGCGACGAAATCGTTTCGCTCGTAGCCAACTCGGTTTGGTTCGATACCGACCCAACCGCTCACGCCGAAGTAAATGCCATTCGGCAAGCTACCGCTAAACTGGGAACCATCGATTTATCCGATTGCGAACTGTACACCTCCTGCGAACCCTGCCCTATGTGCTTTGGCGCTATTTACTGGGCACGACTCAACAAAGTGTATTTCGCAGCCAATCGGGCCGATGCAGCCCAAGCCGGCTTCGACGACGACCTCATTTACCGGGAAATTGTGCTTCCACACCCCGACCGAAAAATCAATTTTGAAAATATGTCTGTAGAGTCCCGACTCATCCCCTTCCAAACCTGGAACAACAATCCGGATAAAAATCAATATTAAAACCACCCAATAATGAAACAGATTCCGAACCTAATTACCCTCAGCAATCTCTTTTTAGGAACTGTTTCAATCGTATTCAGTTTTCAAGAAGAACTGAGCATTGCCGCAATGCTGATCTTTGTAGCCGCTGTTTTCGATTTTCTCGACGGATTCGCTGCCCGATTATTAAAAGCTTATTCCGATATTGGGAAAGAACTCGACAGCCTGGCCGATCTGGTTAGCTTTGGGCTGGCACCGGCCGTTATTTTGCATCAGCTCATGGTAAGTAATATTCCGCCCATGGCCTTCCTTGCCTTTATCGGGAACGAACCCGATTTCTGGACAAATGTCGGGTGGTATGCTATGCTTCTGTTTCCATTCATGCTCACCCTCTTTTCAGCTTATCGGTTAGCCCGATTCAATGTGGATACGAGGCAAACCGAATCCTTTATCGGACTTCCCACTCCTGCTTCGGGCCTGCTCATTGCCTCCTTTCCCCTTATTTTAGCATCGGCCAATTGCCCAGATTGGTTGCAGGAACTACTGGTTTCTTCCAGCTTTATTCTGCCCTTTGTGGCCATAATAAGCTACCTGCTCGTTTCCCCTCTACCCCTTATGTCGCTTAAGTTCAAGTCGCTTCGCTGGAAAGAAAATGCCTGGCGATTCATTCTAATGGCTTTCTCTCTTATCTCCGTTATCATTTTCAAATGGATGGCCGTGCCAATTATTTGGCTGGGGTATATCGTAATATCCTTGCTGAATGTTACTTTTGCGAAAGAATAATTACTTAAAATCTACTCGCCGTGAAGTTTATTGCAGAAATCGATGTAATGCCTTTAAAAGCCCTGTTGGATCCACAAGGGAAGGCTGTTACCCATACGCTCCATAACATGTCGTATAAAACGGTTGAAAATGTGCGCATTGGCAAACATATCAGCCTTGAAATTGAAGGAAGCGACGAGACCGAAGCGGAACAAAAAGTGGAAGCAATCTGCCAAAAAGTGCTTAGCAATCCCATCATGGAGAGCTATCACTTCTCCCTCAAGAAAATTAGCTAGCTTTTTTTCCGCTCTTTGCAATGCTCGTCGGAATCCATGATCTCCGATTGCTTGGCAATGGATACTTTATGGATAAGCTGTAAAAGCTTGATGATAAAATCTTCTTCAAGGCCAAGCCGTTGACCCTGTTGAGAGCGGGTATCGATAATCTTTTCCCAGCGGCGCAATTGAAAAACAGAAATATTGTGCCGGCATTTATAGGCTCCAATTTTCTCAATAATCCCCATCCGCTGAGCTAGCAACTCCAATAATTGAGCATCGATGCTATCGATTTGCTCCCGATACTGCTCCAGATAATTAACCAACTGTTTACTTTCCGGATTCTCCGTTCGAATCTTCAAGCGACCCAGGAGTTGTTTCAACCATTCCGGTGTAACCTGCTGGGCAGCGTCGCTCTTTGCCTCCTTCGGATTGATATGGGTTTCAATCATCAACCCGTCCATGTTCAGGTCAAGTGCTTTTTGAGCTACATCCGGGATAAAATCCGGGCTACCGGAGATATGACTCGGGTCGCAAATAATAGGCAGATTGGGAAAATTTCGCTTCAGCTCAATCACCAATTCCCACTTAGGAATGTTTCTTAGCTGGGTTCGTTCGAACGGGAAAAAACCCCGATGAATGGCCCCAATTTTTTTTATTCCGGCCTTGTGCAGTCGCTCAATGCCGCCGATCCATAAGTCTAAATCGGGGTTAACCGGATTTTTAACCAATACAATCCGGTCGGTTCCTTCGAGCGCCGAGGCAATCTCCTGTACCGAGAAAGGATTTGCGGTGGTGCGAGCGCCAATCCATAAAATATCGACATCCGATTGTAAGCACTTCTCCACATGACTGGGGAATGCGACTTCGGTGGCAGTGAGCAATCCGGTTTCGGCTTTTACGGCTCGGAGCCACTCTAACCCAACATCGCCTATTCCTTCGAAATGACCGGGTCGGGTGCGAGGCTTCCAAATCCCTGCTCGGAAAACATTCACCTCCGGTATGCGGGCAATCTCACGGGCAGTGTCGAGCACTTGCTTCTCACTCTCGGCGCTACACGGGCCGGCTATAAACAAATGTTTCCCCGAAATGGCAGGATGCCACTTAGAAACCGGAGTTAGGTCTTGTATTGGACTCATAATAAAAATTGAAGGCTACTAAAATATCACTTAATGGGCTTCTAACCAGTTTTTTCCAACCCCAAAATCAACCTGCAAGGGAACGGATAGGCTCACGGCATGCTCCATTTCGTAAATAACAATTTCCTCGAGTGCTTGTTTCTCCGGTAAAAACAAATCGAAGTTTAATTCATCGTGAACCTGCAAAATGAGCCTCGATCGTAGGTTAGCGGCTTTCATCCGTTCGTATATGCGAATCATGGCCAATTTAATAATGTCGGCCGCTGAACCCTGAATGGGAGCATTAATCGCATTTCGTTCGGCCATGCCTCGAACCACTGCATTGCGAGAATTGATATCGCTTAAAACCCGCTTACGACCAAAAATCGTTTCTACAAAACCTTTTTCCCGCGCTTTGCGGATAGCGTAATCCATGTATCGCTTCACTCCCGGATAAGATTCAAAATACCCATCGATGAGTTCTTTCCCTTCGCTACGACTAATATTCAATCGTTGCGACAATCCGAAAGCTGAAATACCGTAAATGATTCCAAAATTAGCTGTCTTTGCTTTTGTCCGCATTTCGCGACTCACCTCGGAAAGTGGAATTTTGAAAATATTAGCGGCAGTGGCAGCATGAATATCTTCGCCGTTTCGAAAGGCCTGCAATAAGTTTTTATCCTGACTCAAATGAGCCATTAATCGTAATTCAATTTGGGAATAATCGGCCGAGAAAAAGAGAAAATCAGGACCAGATGGAATAAAGGCACGTCGTATTTCACGTCCCATCTCCTCGCGTATGGGAATATTTTGAAGGTTCGGATTGACGGAACTCAGCCGACCTGTTGCTGTAACAGCTTGATTAAAGGAAGTATGAATTTTACCGCTTTGTGGGTTTCTTAGCTGAGGAAGCGCTTGCACATAGGTAGATTGAAGCTTTTTATATCCGCGGTAATCGAGTATTAAGGAAATGATGGGATGCTTATCGATTAATTTTTCGAGAGTTTCCTCATTGGTAGAATATTGACCCGTTTTCGTTTTTTTCGCATTCGGATCGAGTTTGAGCACATCGAATAAAATATCGCCAAGCTGCTTAGGCGAACCAACATTAAACGGCTCACCTGCCAGGTCGATTATTTCTCCTTCTGCCTGAACAATCAAGTTCGCCAAACGATCGGAAAAGTGCCTCAGTTCGTGAATATCCACGGTCACCCCTTCCACCTCCATTGCTGAGAGTACGGGAATAAGTTGAAATTCCAGCTCTTCGGCTAATTCTTGTAAAACTTGCTGTTCCAATTGCTGACGAAGCATCGGATGTAAGCGGAAATTTACCTCGCATACTTCCTGTGTTAACTGAATTAGTTTAGCTGCCAGCGGATTAAATGGATCGTTGGCATTTTTCAGGGATTCGTCTTTGTTTAATTCCGGAATATCCGGCAGTTGATAACGTAAATAAGTTTGACTTAAAAAGTGTACATCGTGTTTCAGTTCCGGATGCAAGAGATAGTGCGCCAGCATCGTATCGAACAAACTTCCACTCAACTCGATACCATGTAATTTCAGGACTGAAATCGTCTTTTTCAGATCGTGGCCAACTTTAAGCAACGACGGATTTTCGAAAACCGGTTTTAAAGCAGCTAAAATTCCTGTAGCTACTTCGCTTTTCAAATCGATTGGCAAATAAACCACTTGATTTTCCTCAACCGACAAGGCAAGACCACATAGCTCCGGATAAGCCGGCGACAAATGCATAGTTAGCGTTTCAACACTCAGGACTGATTCCTTTTGCAGTTGTTCGGCTAATTCCTTACAAGCATCGAGCGTATTAACGACCCGAAACTGCTGGGACCGGCTATCGGCTGTTTCAAAGTTGGGGCTTGTCGATTCATCGGCAAACAAGGACGTTTGCAGGTAGGCTTGTTGCGAGGACGAAAACAGAATGCGCGAAGCTAAGGTCCGAAATTCCAACTCTTCGAACAAGGTCTTTAGCGATTCCTGATTCAAGCTCCGATAACGAAAATTCGCTGCATCAAATTCAACCGGGGCATCGAGGATGATGGTTGCCAATTTTTTTGAAAGCAGAATTTGTTCCTTGTTTTGCTCAATATTTTCCTTTTGTTTTCCCTTCAATTCATGGGTTGACTCCAGCAACTTTTCTACTGAACCATATTGACTCATAAGCTTTTGGGCCGTTTTTTCTCCAATTCCGGGAGCTCCGGGAATATTATCGGACGAATCGCCCCACAAAGCCAGAATATCGATTACCTGTTTTGGATTGGAAATTTTAAACTGCTCGCAAACTTCCTGCACTCCCCATACTTCGTTCTCGGCGCTCATCCGCTTCGGCTTAAACATAAAAACCTTATCGTTTACCAACTGTGCATAGTCCTTGTCGGGGGTCATCATGTACACTTCAAAACCTTCGTTTGCCGCTTTAACCGATAAAGTACCAATGATATCGTCGGCTTCATAATTGGGAACCTCAATGACTGGTATGTTAAAACCCTCGATAATTTGTTTAATAAATGGAATCGACTTCCGGATATCTTCGGGGGTTTCTTCCCGATTCGCTTTGTATTCGGGAAAAATCTGATTGCGGAAGCTGCCTCCTTTCGGATCGAAAACAACCCCGATATGACTTGGCTTTTCTTGATTCAGAATTTGTTCTAAGGTAGTGGTAAAACCAAAAATAGCCGAGGTGTTGAGTCCTTTCGAATTGATACGGGGGTTTTTAATAAAAGCAAAGTAACTCCGGTAAATTAAAGCGTATGCGTCGAGCAGGAAGAGTTTACGAGTAGTATTCATGCGGTAATGATGAGATAAATTGAAAGCTTTAAAGATAAAAAAACGAGGCTGTCTTTGGAGACAGCCTCGTTTTTCCTGCGAAGGCTTTGGTTAGTCTGTGCACTCGGCAACACAATTAACAATATTGCTCAGATTCTCGTGCCGAAGGAAATAATACGTATTCTTTCCTTCCCGCCTCGACGACAAAACTCCTTTGTCCTTCAGGATACCCAAATGATGCGATGTGGTTGACTGTTCAATGCCAAGCATTTCATGTATTTCGGTTACGGTAAGGATTTTACCACCCTCCAAAAAGGTCAAAATGGCAACCCTCATCGGATGGGCAATTGCTTTAAGCATATTTGCCGCTTGTTCTAATTGCTCGACACTAAGTTGTTTTATTGTTTGAACTTTTTCTCTTTCCATAATTTTCACTCAACAAACAGAGTCCCTCTTAAATGCTAATCGATTTATTTAACCCGACTTTCAAACTTTAATTGCCTGCAATCAATCGGATTATTTGAAATACATGCAAATATATAAATATGTTGGATTGGCGTCGTATGACTAAAATCATCCTTTGGATTTTAATGCGTGAAAATACGTATTTCGCGCTCTTTTATGTCTTTATCCGAACATGCAAAAAATCTATCAAGTAGCTCTATTGCAATAGCATACATGCAATTTTCATTTTAACAGGTACTATGTTGAATAAAATGATTTGAGAGCCATGAGCAAACTATTTTTTTTTAGCTTTGAACCGGTTAATGGTCCTCGAAAGAGGTGAAAAGGGAATCCGGTGTGAATCCGGAACAGTTCCCGCTGCTGTAAGCTTCATTCAACCTCCGGCAACGATGCCACTGTTTCATTGAAATGGGAAGGCTGCCGTAAGGGAAGTAAGTCAGAATACCTGCCACAAACCGTATTTATTTAAAGCTTTCGGCGAAAAGGCTTTGGTAATTGCTGCCAAACTTACCTTTCTGTTTCCGATTGTTTTAAATAACTGAATGGATTTTAAACCTTAAAAGTTATTTAAAATGAATCGTATTTTTTCGTTTCTCAGCGGTCTCCTACTGGCTGCTTCCTCCTTTTTTATTCAAGCTCAAACGCTCAACACCGAACCTCCGTTCTGGATTGGCTCAGGGGCAAATGAAGTATTCCTCATGGTCGATTTTAACGATGGAAGCCTTCAGGAAAGCTGGGCTTTCCCTTTTCGATTCGATGGCGACCTAACTGCCATGGATCTAATATCAGCAGTTGATTCGGCCTATCCCGAATTCAGTTTTAATCTCGCTTTCGGATTTTTAGGCGATATCCACTTCGCAAGTCATGTTGGTTTAGCCGGAAATCCCGATTACTGGAATACCTTCGATTATATCAATGAAAACTGGGTTTCGAACGAAGGGCTTACCAAAAGCCTGAACCATGGCGATTGGTTCGGTTGCTCCTACACCGGTGTCGATAGCTTGTGGAATCCTCTTTTCTTACCCGAAAATTTCACCTTTGCACCCGCTCCATTCACCGCTAATTCTATTCCTCAAACCATCGGAGATGGCGAAAACGAAGTTGTTTTGGTGATTGATTTCAACGATAACACCACCACCGATGCCTATGCCTGGAAATGTCGGTTTAGCGGCGAATTAACCGGCCTGGAACTACTCAATCGCATCGTCGAAGCCGATCCCGCACTCAACTATACGCTTCTAGGTGAATTCCTGAACGACATCATTTATCACGAGCATGCAGGTTTAGGTGCAAATCCCAACTACTGGTCTTCCTTCAGCGGAAGCAGCCAATACGATTGGGCCTTTAATGCCGGACTGAGCGAAAACCTAGAAAACAATTCGTGGTTTGGCCTCTCATACACCGAATACGTCGATTCAAAACCCTTGCACCTGCCTCAAAACATAATAGCTGCTAACTTTACGATTGGAATTTCGCCCGAAAACGAACATCCAACTTTTTCCTGGTATCCTAATCCAACCTCCGAATCCCTCACTTTCGAAAATCTAAAGCCCGGCGGAACAGTCGATATTTTGGATCATTCCGGACGATTAAGTTTATCCACTCCTGTTGTTGGTAACTCGCTCAATATTGACCTGAGCCAGCTTCCGGCAGGTAAGTATTTCATTTATAGGAAACAGCCTCATGGAACAATGGTGAAACCCTTCATTAAACTCTAAATCGAACCTTCCTATGAACAAAAAACTACTCTGGATAAGCATCGTATTCTTGCTTCAAATTGATGCAAGCCTCGCGCAATATGCTCCGGCAGCCGGCTTCCCCGGATCTACCGCTATAGCCTTCGACAGTTCAGTTGTTGCTTACTGGGCTCAGGATGTGGAAATTTACCGAGGCCCAAGAAACATTGCCCAACCTGAACTGGGAAATGCCACCTATGGCGAACCATCCGATGCACTCGGACCGGCCGATTTACTCGTGGTTAGCTTGGGCGACGGAGGCATAGCCGACTTCTATTTCAACCCACCCTTGTTCAATCAACCCGGTTATGATTTTGCTGTTTTTGAAAATTCCTTCTCCGATTTATTCCTTGAATTATGTTTTGTTGAAGTAAGCTCCGACGGAGAAAACTTCTTCCGCTTTCCTTGCGTTTCAAAAACACCGGTCGATGAGCAAGTAGGTGCATTCAGCACCTTAAATCCTGCCGAGCTGTATAACCTGGGCGGGAAATACCGCGGAGGATTCGGAACGCCCTTCGACCTGGAAGAATTAGCCAATATCGAAGGCCTCGATATCGATAACGTACAGGTAATTCGGCTCATCGATGTGGTTGGAAGCATCGATGAGGCTTTTTCCACCACCGACAGCGAAGGAAACATCATCAACGATCCCTGGCCAACCGACTTCGAATCGGGTGGATTCGATTTGGATGCGCTTGCTGTTTTATTGCCACAAAATTCACTGGAAAAACCACTCGAATCGAACTACCAACTTTATCCGCAGCCATTTACAAACGTCTTACACCTTCAATTAGCAGAGCCTGTATCGGAAAGCGCCCGATTCGCTATTTTCACTACCGCCGGCCAAATGGTATGGGAGCAAACCTTATACCCGGGAACTCAATCGACAGCGATGAATCTAAGTAATTTATCCGAAGGAATTTATATCTATCGAATTGATAGCGACCAAAAAACAATCAGCGGGAAAGTAGTAAAGACCCTCTCCCATTAAGCAAGATTCAGAAGGAGAAAAACGGTCAAAAATCCTCAATTCCATTACTTTTGTGCCGACCTAAAAAACTTACCATGATCTGGATACTCCGAAGCGGTTTGTTACTGTTTTTCGGGATACTTTTTTTACTTGCAGAACTGTCGGCTCAAACACTCGACACGCTAAAAATTAGCGAAGTAGAGGTTTATGAAGATCGGCTTGCCCCCTTATTCATGCAATCCTATGCCATCGATTCGGTTACCATGATTCGGTACCAACGAGCTAATCTTGGAGAAATGCTCGGAATGATGTCGGACTTAATGCTTCGCTCCTACGGACCGGGAGGAATTGCACTTATTTCCTTTCGAGGCACTTCGCCAAGTCATACACGAGTTGTATGGAACGGACAAAATTTAAACTCACCCTTAACAGGTCAGGTCGATTTTTCCTTGTTGCCGGTCGAGTTTGCCGACCAAATAACCGTCAAGCCGGGAGCTGCCAGTATGCAAGATCAGGCCGGTGGGTTGGGTGGCCTTGTTGCGATTCGTAATCGAGTCGATTGGGTCGATAGTACCCGAGTTTCCTTTGCAGCCGAATATGGTTCCTTTGGCTTAAGCCACAAGAACATCGATTTTCAAAAACGCTTTGGCAAATCGCAATGGAGAACACGCTATGCTCGGAGAGAAGCCAGAAACGACTTCACTTTTTTCAATACTGCCGTTCTACCTCACCAACTGGACACCATGATAAACGCTCACGTTCATTCGCAATTTTTGAACAACGAATGGTATTATCGCATCGACAAGAAAAACATGTTGTCCTTCATTCAATTGCTTTCTTATACCGATCGGGAATTACCACCCTTAATGTCGCGTTTCGATAACCCTGAGTTTGTTCAGGATTTTTACCACGAAGAGCTGCACGATTGGCTTGTAAATCAACTTGTTCGATGGGAACACTATTTTAAACATGCACGCTTGTTGGTACAATCAGGATTTCTGTATCGAAACAACAGTTATTTCCTTCAAACCCGAAACGAACAACAAGAGCTAATCTCCTCCATAGCCTCGCGCAATATGTCGTCTGGGTTTTTCCAACAAGCCTCCCTCCGCGGAGAATATGGAGCATCTAAATTTGGTATTGGGGCAGAATTTAACGTCCACCAGGCAAGTATCTACGACTTAGTAAACAATCGAAAAGTAAGCCCTTCCCGGAACGAATTCAATTGGTTTGGCGACTACTACTACACCTTCGATTCGCAGTGGCAATTCTTCTCCATCCTACGATCGGAAAAACGAGGTCAGTACACCCTACCCTTTATGCCCACCGTAGGTTTTACCTATTTTCCCATTCCCGGTAAAGATGCAAACGTAAAATTTTCAACTGCCTACAATGCACGAATTCCCGACCTGAACGATTTGTATTATCAGCCTGGAGGGAATCCCGATTTGCAACCCGAAAAAGCTTATCAAACAGAAATAGTGGGGGAATATCCCTTATGGAACGGAAATCTGATTCTCAAATCGTCGGCCTATTATTCCACCATTCAAAATTGGATTTTGTGGCTAAATACCGATTTTGGATATTGGACCCCCATCAACCTCGATCGGGTAAAAGCACGTGGATTTGAAACCGGCTTTCAATTCCATTATCAACTGGGGAAAATCTACAGCCAACTGAATGTACGCTATAATTACACCTCGACCGTTTACGATGGGAACGAATCGAAAGGAGCTCTCGTAAAAGGAGAACAATTAATCTATATCCCGCTACACGCCTATCAAGCTACTGCAGCCCTCAATTATCAGCACTGGTTTATAGATATCATTCATGCTTACACCGGAAAACGCAATACGGCACAAACCGGGAATGCAACCGAGATTTATTATGCCATCCCGATGCAAGCCTTCTCACTCGTCGATGCCCATATTGGTCGAAAATGGAAATTTTCCGGTCAAAGTATTACGGGTGGTTTTAAAGTCAATAATCTTTTGTCGAGTACGTATCAATTGCTCCCTTTCCGCCCGATGCCAGGAAGAAATTTTAACGTTTACCTTCAATGGCGCTTGGGCTCCTAATTCAGCAAAAATGCAAAGCTTTCTACCAACACATAAACCCTTACGGAAAATCCTCAGCCTGCTAACACTTTGGGTTGGGCTCCTTTTTTTCAGCACTAGCTGCGACGATACCATCCAGAAACCAACCCTAAGTAAAGGCAAAGGAATTTTCATCCTAAATCAAGGAAACTTTAGTTGGAGCAATGCTTCGCTAAGTTTGTATCACCCCGATTCCATGACCGTTCAGAATAATGTTTTTTATCTCACGAACGACGCTCCTTTGGGCGATGTAGCTCAATCGATGTCGATACTCGGCAACAAAATCTTCATCATCCTGAATGCCTCGCATAAGATTTACGTCATGGACGCAGAATCCTTCGATTACGTGGGAAAAATCACCAGTCTCAATAGTCCGCGTTACCTCACCATTGTTAACGATACCTTGGGTTTTGTTAGTGATTTATATGCCACCTCCCTTCAAATGATCAACCCTAGAACCTTCGATTTAACCGGCGAAATCGATCTGGGTCATAGTAGTGAGCAAATGCTGCTTCGCGATTCCTTCCTGTATGTTCTTGCCTGGTCGTATGATAGTCTGCTTATTAAAATTAATGTCAACACCCAGGAAATAACAGATAGCCTGGTAGTCGGTTTTCAACCGAATAGCATGGTAATGGATAAAAACAGGCAACTTTGGATCTTATCCGACGGAGGGTATGAAGGAATTCCCGGAGGACAAAAGCACCCAAAATTAGTGTGTGTAAACCCCGACTCAATGCAAATCCATAAAGAACTGATTTTCGCCGATATGAGCGATTCACCCATTCAATTGCAAATTAATTCTTCGGGAGAGACCCTTTACTTTTTAAATAAACATGCCTATCGATTACCCATTACGGCAGTAAGTTTACCCAGCGAACCTTTCCTTGTTGCGAATGGAAGGAATTTTTACAGTTTAGGGATTAACCCTCTCAACGAGGAAATATACCTCGGCGATGCACTAGGATACGTTCAACCGGGCGTTGTTTACCGTTATTCCCCCGAAGGTATGCCCATCGATTCTTTTACAACGGGAATAATCCCCGGTGCAATTTATTTCGACTACCAACCCTAGGATTTTTACCATCTTGTTTGTTGTATCATTTGCCGAGGGAATTACACTCAATTCTTTCGGTAAAATTCTACCTTTGGCAACTCAATAAAACAGCATGTCGGGATTAGCAAAAATTAAGGAACCGGTTAAAACTGAAATGGATTTGTTCGAAAAGCACTTTCGAATTTCGATGAAAAGCAAGGTTCCTCTGCTCGATATTATTACGCATTATATCATCCGTCGAAAAGGCAAGCAAATGCGCCCCCTGTTCGTGTTTCTTTCGGCGAAGACCCTCGGCGAAATTAATCAAGCAACCTATACTGCCGCTTCCCTTATTGAGTTACTCCATACTGCAACCCTTATCCACGACGATGTTGTTGACGAAAGCTATGAACGGCGCGGTTTTTTTTCCATCAATGCACTGTGGCGAAATAAAATCGCCGTGTTGGTTGGCGATTATCTTTTATCGAAAGGGCTTCTGCTTTCGATCGAAAACAATGAATTCGATCTGCTTAAAATCGTTTCTACCGCTGTTAGGGAAATGAGCGAAGGAGAATTATTACAAATCGAAAAAGCCCGGAAACTCGATATCACCGAGGAAGTCTATTTCGAGATTATCACCAAGAAAACAGCCAGCCTCATTTCGAGCTGCGCAGCCTGCGGTGCCCGATCGGTTAATGCCGGAGACCCCATGGTACAGCGGATGTCGGAATTTGGGAAACTTACTGGAATTGCCTTCCAAATAAAAGACGATATTTTCGACTACGATACCGGAAGTAAAATCGGAAAACCAACAGGCAACGACATTAAAGAAAAGAAAATGACCCTGCCTTTAATCTATGCCCTCAATCAAGCTTCCTCCTCCGAGAAAAAGGAAATTATTCGCATTGTAAAAAACAGAAACGCTCAACCCGATAAAATATACGATGTAATCGATTTTGTGAATCAAAAGCAGGGAATTCAATATGCCTACGATACCATGAACGATTATAAAAATAGAGCGATCCGTTTACTCGATGAAATACCCGAAAGTGAATCGAAAAAGGCACTCATTCAATTGGTCGAATTCACCACAACCCGTAAAAAATAAATTGCTTTTAATTCAAGACTTTAGCATTTCGTATTGCGTCAAAAAAGTTTAAATTTGCCCAGCTTTAAAACAGAAGGCTTTTGCTTAATATTCTTTGAATTAGATAAATAATAACTTTAAATTCTTTTAGTAAAGATGTCCGGAAACATTGGTAAAATTTTACAAGTAATTGGCCCAGTTGTCGATATTAGTTTTGAAAACGAAGGGTCGGTACTACCCAATATTTATGATTCGATTGAAATAAAACGAGCCGACGGTTCCAACCTTATCGTTGAGGTGCAACAGCACATTGGCGAAAATACCGTTCGTACCATTGCCATGGATAGCACCGATGGGTTATCGCGGGGAATGGAAGCTCTGTCCACCGGTTCTCCGATTTTAATGCCAGTTGGCGATAAAGTGAAAGGACGCTTACTCAACGTTACCGGAGATGCCATCGACGGAATTGGAGCTATTAGCAAAGAAGGAGGATATAAAATCCATGCTCCTGCCCCTAAATTTGAAGACCTCTCCACCGAATCGGAAGTACTCTACACCGGAATTAAAGTAATCGATTTGATTGAGCCCTATTCAAAAGGAGGAAAAATCGGATTATTCGGGGGTGCCGGAGTAGGTAAAACCGTTTTGATTCAGGAATTAATTAATAACATTGCTAAAGCTCACGATGGTCTTTCGGTTTTCGCCGGAGTAGGTGAACGTACCCGTGAAGGAAACGACTTGCTGCGCGAAATGCTCGAATCTAACGTTATGACCTACGGAGAAGAATTTAAGCACAGCATGGAAGAAGGTGGCTGGGATTTATCCAAAGTAGATAAAAAAGCCATCGAAGATTCAAAAGTAACACTCGTGTTTGGTCAAATGAACGAACCACCCGGAGCACGTGCACGGGTTGCTCTTTCCGGCTTAACGGTAGCAGAAAATTTCCGCGACGGCGACGAAAAATCAGGCGGTCGCGATGTTTTATTCTTTATCGATAACATCTTCCGTTTTACCCAAGCCGGATCCGAAGTATCCGCATTGTTGGGCCGTATGCCTTCTGCAGTTGGTTATCAACCAACCCTAGCCTCCGAAATGGGTGCTCTCGAAGAACGAATCACCTCCACTAAAAAAGGATCGATTACCTCGGTACAAGCTATTTATGTTCCGGCCGATGACCTTACCGACCCGGCGCCCGCAACGACCTTCTCTCACTTAGATGCTACCACCGTATTATCGAGAAAAATTGCCGAATTAGGTATTTACCCCGCAGTAGATCCACTCGATTCTACTTCCCGCATTCTTTCTCCCGATGTAGTCGGACACGAACACTACAATACCGCTCAACGAGTCAAAGAAATCCTACAACGTTATAAAGAATTGCTCGATATTATCGCTATCCTCGGAATGGATGAATTATCGGAGGAAGATAAATTGGTCGTGCATCGCGCGCGTCGAGTTCAACGTTTCTTATCGCAACCGTTCCATGTTGCCGAACAATTTACCGGTCTTCAAGGATGTTTAGTATCCATCGAAGATACAATCAAAGGATTCAACATGATTATGGACGGCGAAGTGGACCAATATCCCGAAGCTGCTTTCAACCTCGTGGGTACGATCGAAGAAGCCATTGCAAAAGGTGAAAAAATGTTAGCCGACGCAAATCAATAATGTTAAACCGGCTCCTAACCAGATGCCTTAATGAACCAACATGAATATCGAAATCGTATCACCGGATAAAAAGTTGTTTAGCGGCGAGGTGAGTCTCATCCAACTCCCCGGAAGCAACGGTTCCTTTGAGCTTCTCGATAACCACGCTCCGATTATCTCGACCCTCTCCAAAGGGAAAATTCGAATCATCACCAACGAGAAAAAAGAAATCCTATTCGATATCGGTGGCGGAGTTCTCGAAATGGCTCAAAATAAAGCGATTATCCTGGCAGAAACCAGCAAGTAGCGAAAGCTTGAAAATCAAGATTCTCTTAATACGTCTCAGCTCCATCGGCGATATCGTTCTTACAAGTCCAATTGTAAGAATGATTAAAAATCAAGTCGAAGGAGCTGAGATTCATTTTTTAACGAAAAAGAACTTTCAATTCATCCTCCTTCAAAATCCCCATATCGATAAGGTTCATGCCTACGATGGGAACATGCAGGAAACCATTGCCCAACTAAAGCAGGAATCGTTCGACTACCTCATCGACCTCCATCATAACATACGAACCGCCCGAATTCGAGCCGCCCTAAAAGTTCCTTCCAAAACCTTTCATAAATTAAACTGGGCCAAATTTCTGAAAGTAAATTTTAAAATCGACCGGCTACCTCCCATTCACATCGTAGATCGTTATTGCGAAGCGGCCTCACATTTCTCCCTTACAAACGACCAACAAGGTTTAGATTTCTTTTACCCACCCGAAGAAGCATTTCCGGTAAACCGGCTACCTCAAAGTTTCCAGGCGGGCTTTGCAGTCTTTGTTATTGGAGGCCAACATGCTACCAAGCGCCTACCAAACGAGCAAATCGCAGCTATCATTCAGGAATTAAACTACCCTATTATCCTCCTCGGAGGAATAGACGACGTACCCAATGCCAATGAACTGGAACAAGAACTAGGGAGTAAAATCGTTAATCTATGTGGTCAAATCAGCCTGTTTGCATCTGCTTCGCTAGTTAAAGAAGCGCAGTTCGTCATTACTCACGATACCGGATTAATGCACATAGCTGCAGCGTTTAAAAAGAAAATTATTTCGATTTGGGGAAATACCATTCCCGAGTTTGGGATGACCCCTTACCTAAGCAACCCCGAATCTTTTCAATCGGAAGTAAAAAATCTTAGCTGCCGACCATGCTCCAAGATTGGGTTCGACACCTGCCCCAAGAAGCATTTTAAATGCATGCGAGAGCAAAATATTGCTCAAATCATCACGATTGCCCGCCGCTGGATGTAGCCCAAAAAGTCACAACGTATTCACTAAGGTTTGACCTTTTGCGTGTTGTTGCGCAGCTGGATGTACCCTAAAATGTCACAACGCAGCCATCAGTAAGGCCGTCCTATGAATGTTCGTGTGTGCAGCGAAAAGGATACCTCATACCCCTCCGTCGATCAATTATGGGCTTCTATAAACCATCTATGAAAAAATATCATAAACCATGAATTAGAAGATTATTCAATTCATTTTTTATGTTCTTTTGAAAATAGCTCCAACAATCCAATAGGCTTCCCAGAGTTGGAAAATACCGGATTTTCCCTCTCCTTTAAACATTTAATTATTTGGTTTACAATAATTAGCAGCTATTGTGACGTGTTGGAGCTTTTCTATAAACCTAAAATATTTTTACTATGAAAAGCTTGCTTTTATCCAGAATTATTGTCAAGAAATTCGATTTTACGTGTAAGGTTAATACCCTTATATCCTGTAGATTACACTACATCGAATGTATAGGATTGTGAAATTTTTACGCTCAAACAATTCGTTAAGTGATAAATATTCCTATTTTTAGTGGCACTTATGCCAAAGGGGAAGATAAGGCATATGTAAGTACAACAATTTCTCAAGTTTTATTGATGTAACATTACAGACAATGAGTAATCTCATTCGAATCAGGAATCTTTGAATTTAATACCGGATGCTCGTGAGCTATTTGTGGTGTAATACTCCGAGCACCCATTAATTAACTACTAAATATTTAACACTCTTAAAGATTAAAGTTATGAAGAAAACCCTAATCCTCATCATTCACAGCAACTTAGAGGAAATTAAAAAAATGATTCAGGTCTTTCATTTTCGTTACGGTAAACTTGGGGTTCAAGTCCAATTCGCCACCAATTACAAGGAGGCGGAAGATATCCTGGCTGAGTTCACCCCCCATCTGGTTTTTATCAAACTGGAAATGAACCCGCTTAACGAAGAAACCTTCCTAAGCATGCTCTCCGGGAAAGATATCGAAGTCATTGTTACAACTCAATCTCCTCAAGTTCCTGAAATTGACCACGAACTAAACTTAACTGATTACATCCTCGAACCTTTCGAATCGAGCGAATTAAATGACACCTTAATTCGGTACGACGAAAAAAGGATTCAGCGTCAACTGGTTAAGGAATACCAACATTTAATCAATACCATTCAACCCCGTCAGTTTAAAAAATTCTGTGTTTCAACTCGTCAGGGACAGGAATATTTAAATCAGAGCGATATGCTGTATGTCGAAGCAGACGGGAGTTACTCTATTTTGTACATGTCGGATAGGAAAAGAGTTCTGTCTAAAAAGCTGAAAGACATTCAAGAGAAGCTCGATCCAGGGCGATTTGTTCGTATTCACAATTCCTGGATAGTGAACTTAGAATATGTAAAAATGTACTTATCGCGGGATAATCAGGTCTTAATGACCAATGGGAAGGTAATACCTGTTTCTAAACGGAACAGAGAAAATCTGCTTCGAGCCCTGGAAAACTATAACGTCTAAATGAAGGGTTCCCGAAAGCAAAGATAAAATAAGTGTTTAGGCGCATCGGCAACTACTAGTTAACGCAAAATAGTGAAATCGAAAAGAAGTATTTGTCTTTAAAACTAACCCCAAGAAGGCAAAAAAACTTCTTCCGAAGAAACTTAATGCTTGGTTCCGCGTAGTATTTCGACCTTGTACTGCCCGGAGCCCTGCCGATAATCCCACTTATTTAAACCGATTTAATGGGCCCTGGCCTCGTTGTAGGCATACACTACACTTGGGTCCGGATTTAAACGCACGCCTGTTCGTCCCTTCTTGAAATATTCAATGGATGACAGGATATACCGCATGGCTTCTTTTCTAACTAACTCCCGATCGTTTCCCTGAATAATTATCCAAGGGGAATAGGAAGTGGAAGTATTGCGAAACATGGCCTCTTTGTATTCAGTGTACTCATGCCATTTTTTTTGCGCAAGCGCATCTACCGTGCTTAACTTCCACATCTGAAGGGGGTTTTCTTTCCTTTCCTTCAAGCGGTTCTTTTGCTCTTCGTTATCAATCGAAAACCATAGCTTAAATAACATAAGGCCGTCGTCGATCAACATCTTTTCGAACAAATTAACCTGCTCATTAAATAAGCGATATTGATCGTCGGTACAGAAATGCATAACGGGTTCAACCACGGCACGATTATACCAGGAACGATCGAAAAAAACGATTTCGCCGGGGGCAGGTAGCTCTTTTACATACCGTTGAAAGTACCATTGCCCTCGTTCGACTTCGGTGGGTTTTGGCAGAGCAACCACACGATACAGACGAGGGTTTAGAAAACGGATAAAGCGCATGATGGCACCACCTTTGCCGGCAGCATCGCGGCCTTCAAAAATAATCACCACTCTTAAATTGAAATTCTTTACATGTTCCTGAAGTCGGATCAATTCAGTTTGTAATTGGATATACTCCGGATTGTTTTCTAATGCCAGTAAAGCCATGATTAACGCAATTTATTCGGTTTTAAGCAACCACTTGAGGAAAATTTATAGAGATTAAAATAACAACGCAAGGATAGCGATTTATACGCCGTTTAAAATGACCGGGGACTTAGAAATTAGTTAACATTAGTTTAAAATGAATCCATACGAAAAGCGGAAACAAGGACTCGCTTGTTTCCGCTTTTAATAGGTTGGTAAGAAAAATCTTACTGAGCCCTATTGCCTGAAAATATGTACCCAACTATCGTCGTAATGACCCTTGCGCACATCTTCCATGTGCATAAGCGCAGGTTTCAACTCCGGATAATAAGCTACATAAATGTAGTACCACTTGCGTTTTTTATTATAAAGGATTTTAGGTTCAAACCCTTTTTCTTGTCCCACTTTAACCCCTCGCTTCGCATACTCCAAGGAGCGGAACGAATAAATAATCACATAGTTACCATCTTTCAAACGAACTTCGTCGATAATCTCCTCGTTGTTTGCCCCCTTTCGGAGCTCCAAACCTACAACATCGTCGGTCGATGAAACAGCTACATTCTGCGATAATTTATCTAAATCGGAACGCAATTTTTCCAAGGTAGAACCCAATTCGCCTTCGCTTCCGGCACCGTTACTGCCGCCAATAGTCGCTCTTCCAGTACTACCTCCTCCATTTAATTCTCCTTCCGAAGCTTCGCGTAAGGCTAATTCGTTGAGCTCTTTTCTCAATTTTTCAATCTCTTCCATGTACTTTTCTTCCATCGCCTCCATTTCCTCTCGGCTAACTCCTTTGGCATCGCGGCTCTTAAGAATATCCACATCTTGCTCTAAGGTGTCGGTGCGGGCTTCCAACTTACTGCTACGATCCATTAGCTTAGAAATATCTTCTTTAATCGCCTTGGTATCGATCGACGAACGATTGAAGTTGTAGGTCAGCATAATCTCATGCGTTCCGCTAGAATAGGGAGTAAGTGTAATATCGGCACCCGGAATTTGATAGGAGTAAGCAATACCCAAATCCATTACGTTAATACCAGCAGAAATCAGATACGAATTCGTCAATGGACGAGCAGTAAATCCAATCCATTGTCCGGAAGCTAAGCCTCCCTTTACATTAATATCCAATTGTTCGGACACATTGGGTAGGAAATGGAACAATACAGAAGGAGTTAAGAAATACTTTTCATCCTTCCCTTTTATCTTGTTCTGATTCTCGTCGTAAGTATGTCCATTAAAACTGAAACGATAGCCTGTATAAGCCAGATAATGCCGATCCATACTAAAGGTAAAATCATCCATTCCGGGACGGGCAAAAGAAGCCTCATTACCAAGTAAATTGGAAACAGCAGCGCCAAAATGGAAGTTCGAAAGCTGATATAAGATTCCGAAACGAGCATCCATGGCCCAACCTTCGTAATTGCCATAAGCTAAAATCGGATCGCTATAATCGGTGGCGTTGGCATCGTTAAAATTGAGACTGTTTTCGACAAAACCAAAACCAAGTCCAAAGGACAAAAAGTGATTCTTTTTAGTCGAAATTCGCAGTTTATAGGAGTAATTCAAATTTGCGGATGTCTTCCCAAACATAGATGCTTGATCGTCCATCACGATTAATCCAAAACCATACTTCTTGTACGAACTGTGTAATCCAAAAGTAGATGTTTTGGGAGCTCCTTCGATTCCAGACCACTGACGATTCATGTTTATGAAAGCATTCACATCGGAGCCAATTCCAGCCGAAGCAGGATTAATCATAAAATAATCCTGTTGGTACAAATTCAAATGCGGATTTTGCTGTGCTAAGCCGGAATTTACCAGGCCGGAGACAAAGAAAGCGGCCAGTATGAGGTGGTAAAGTTTATTTATTTTCATATCCTTCAATTTTTATCGTAATAAACTAATTGAACCGGTATAAACAGCATCCTGGTTCTTAATAATGTAGTAATAAGCACCTTCCGGAAGAGCTTCTCCATTTGAGTTACCATCCCATTCATTGTTATAACCTTTCTGGGAAAATACCTCAGCACCCCATCGATTATAAATGACTACCTCAAAATCTTGCGATAAGCCTTTGCCTGAAACAAACCAGGTATCATTTTTACCATCGCCGTTGGGAGTGAGCAAATTATTAGGCTCTAAATCCACTTCAACCGTCGCTTTTGCTGTGTTAACGCAACCGTATCGATCAACCACCGTAACTTCAAATTCGGTGGTTTCAAAAACTTGAGCCATCGGTTTTGCTATGTATGGATTAGCAAACGCTTGCAATGGCAACCACTGAAAGCTCACTAATTCGGTATTTGTACTAATAACTTCCATGGGAATTGCCTCTCCGGGAATAATTACCTCATCGGTAACAGCAATCGAAATTTCCGGTGTAGGACTTACAATCACTTCCACCTCGGTTTCACTTTTACAAACCTGAAAGAAAGGATAAGTCGCATGTACCTCGTAAACACTTGCAATTACTGAATAAACCCCCGGAGAATACGCTACGCCTATTTTAAAGGCTTCCACATTCGGAGTGGTAAGCGATGGAGGTGTGCTCCAAATAACCTTCTGATAGGTATCATCGACATGCAATTGAATCGTATCTCCTTCGCATACTTCGAAATCATCGGAGAAGATAGTGGCATTAGGCAATTGGAAGACAGCTACATCGGCAGAAAAATCATCTTTACAACCATACTCGGTCTCAACGGTTAAACTAACCGGATACTGACCAGGCTCAGCATAAAGATGTTCCACATTTTCCAACAAATCGCCTTCTCCGTCGCCAAAATCCCAAACCCAGGAAACCATATCTCCTTCGCTGCTCACCGAGCTATTGGTAAAAACAACCGGCTCTCCATCGCAAGCTACTGTGGCTGTAAAGGAAGCGTTTGGCAAATTATAAATAGCTACGTTCTTGGTCTTCACACTGACCAAAGAGTCGGAGCCTAGAGCACTGTTATATACACTTAAACTTACAGAATAAACATTCGAATTAGTGTAAAGATGCTCTACTTCCTGTCCCTGTATCAGCATAGACCCATCGTCGAAATTCCACCAATACGATGTAATTCCCGAAGGATAAGTAGAAGTGCTGACAAACGTGGTCGTTTGTCCTTCGCAAGGATTCAAATACTCAAAATCAGCAACCTGAGCTTGCACCGCTCCTCCCAGAAAAGCAATAAGTATCGCGGAAAAACCTAGCTTTTTTAATAAACGTTTCATAGACTCTATCATTTCTATTAATTTTCTGAATTTCTATTACTTATGTCCAATAATAATGGATCGAGTGAGTACTCCCGGTTCGGTGAGTAAACGAATGAAATAGGTTCCGGGACTTACAGAGCTTAAATCATAGCTACGTTCCAAATTCTCGCCTTGAGAATACAACTGGTCGGTTAGAATGATTCGGCCAGTAACATCATGAATCTGAATAGTCACTTCTCCTAACTGATATTCGGTTGCCAATCGAACCTTGAATAAGCCTCTATTAGGATTAGGATAAACCGTAAAGACTTCTTCGTTGTCTAAATCTTCAATACTAACCAACTTAATCTCTACCTGTTGGGTTAAGGTATCGGAACCACAATCGTTCGAAACAATCAGAGTCACTTCGTAAACACCTGAAGCAGTAAACTCATGCAAGATATTATCCAAACCATAGCTTGTTCCTAAAGCTGAACCATCACCAAAATCCCAAATACATTCATCGTTCGGACCAACATTCACCGAGAAATTAATGAATGAAACATTTCCGCCGGCATCCACCCAGGTGAACATCGCTACGGGAGATCCTGTTCCAGGGAGAACCTCTGCCTCAATATAAGCTTCGCAACCGTTCGAATCAATCACTGTAAGATCGTATAGACCTGGTGCTAAAGAACTAATATCTTGCGTTGTAGCACCATTACTCCAAGTATAAGAATAAGGTGAAGTACCTCCGGTAACACTCACATCGATTGCTCCGTCGTTACCAACCCCACAAGTAGCATTCGTAATACTTACAACTTCAACCTCCAACTGATTCGGTTGGGTTATCATGGCAGAAGCTTCAGCCATGCATCCATTGGCATCGATTACAGTAACAGTATATGTACCAGGACCAAGATTGATAATATCCTGAGTAATAGCGGTATTCGACCAAGCATAAACGAAAGGAGCAACGCCACCTGTTACACTTAAATCGATACTACCATCCCAAACACCATAACAATTAATAGGACTAGCCTGAGCATCAAGGCTTAATAGGCTAGGTTCAGTGAGCGTAAAGGAGATTACTTCTTCACAAGCATTTGCATCGCTTAAAGTAAGCGTATAAACTCCTGCAGGAAGGTCATCCAGGTTTGCGGTACTTGCTCCATTGCTCCAAGCGTAAGCATAAGGTGTAACACCTCCACTTGCATTGGTAACAATAGAACCATTACTTGCTCCAAAACAACTTACTGAAAAACCATTGTAATCGGAAGTGATAGCACCCGTGACAACAAGGTCTTCTGGTTCAGTAATCACGTGCGTTTCATAAGTCTCGCAGCCATTGGCATCGATTGCCGTTACGCTATACGTGCCGGCCATCAAGCCGCTTACATCTTCGGTAGTTGCTCCATTGCTCCCCGTCGAACGTGCTGTATTGGTAGAGCACGCGCGAGACGCGATACGTGGCGCGTGGCGTCTGGGCCCGGCTGCCGCCATTACACAGAATGAAGCCTGTCACTTTAATGCCGTTTGTTAAACGGTTGGTTGAGTAATCGTATGAACCTGTGTTTCGCTACAGCCATTCGCATCGGTAATCGTAACCGCATACGTGCCGGCCATTAGACCACTCAGGTTAGCGCTCGTTTCAAAATTACTCCGGCGCGAAGGTATAAGGAGTCGTGCTGCCACTTACGGTTGTGTTGGATAAAGCCATCCGACGAACCGCTAAATCACACCAAAACCGGTGTACCCGCCAGGCTGCTGGGTTAATACAGCCGGTTCGTTGATTACCTGTGTTTCGATGATAGTACAGCCGTTTGCATCGGTTACCGTAAGGCTATAGCTACCACCCGACAAATCGATCAGGTTGGCAGTAGTGCCGCCATTCGACCACGCATAGGTGTAAGGTGTTACTCCTCCTGAAACAGTCGAAGTGATGCTGCCCGTTGCAGCGCCATTACAATCCACATCATCGCCTGAGAGAGCAAGAGTAAGAATGGCTGGTTCATTGATGGTATAGGTCTGGCTATTCGTACAATTATTAGCATCGGTAATGCTAACTGTATAGTTTCCGGGAGCTAAAGCTGAAATAGAAGCAGTTGTGGCTCCATTATCCCACAAATAGGTAAATGGCCCAACTCCGCCTTGAGGCATTACTTGAATGCTACCATCGTTGGCACCATTGCAACTAATATCCATGAGATCTACCAGACTTACTTCGATAGCATTTGCAGGTTGAGGCAGGTAGTAATTTTCAACAAGGACACAACCATTGGCATCTACTATTTGAATTTGATAATCGCCACCACTTAAGCCTGTAAGGTCTTCGTTGGTAGAGGTTCCAATACTATTGGGGAAAGTCCATAGGTAAGTAAAAGGAGGAACTCCGCCTGTGACAGTTATATCGATGAAGCCCGTATTATCGAGCAAGCAATCGGAAAATCCATGAATATAACTAATCTCCAATGGATCTGGCTCAAATAGTTCAATACTTTGTTCAAGCGTACAACCATTCAAATCGGTAATAGTAAGGGTGTAAACCCCAGCTCCAACATCGGAAAGACCGGTAGTTGTTTCACCGTTACTCCAAGTATACGTATAAGGTAACACACCTCCTGTTACAAGACTTGCGATATCGCCATCTTGTGCACCATGGCAACTAATATCAAACCCTGAATAACTATTCAATGAGTTTAAATTGATTGTAAGTGCATCGGGGGTAGTTAAAATCCAGCTTCCACTACCTGCGGGCACGGGAGCCGGACCAGTTCCGGATAAAGAACTTACACCGCTAATGCCATTCGTTACATAGGTTCCCGCATTGGGGAAGGTAGCACTGTAGCTTGCAGTCATATCGATAACTTCGCCATCGGTAGCACGCCAAACTTTCCAGTTGAACGCTTCACCAGTTTGGAAGCCGTTATTCAGAGATGCCTCTGTTCCCCATACGGTTACGGCATTAAACACACCACTAACCCACTCGACATATCCAGCACAAACCAAGGTTCCATTATCATTGTAAAAGGCTCCTACATAATCGCCACTTTCAATGGATACCCCATTTACCAAAGGTGGATTCTCGAGTAAAACCGTATGATTTTCACCGGTATTGACGTAATTCCAAGGTAAAGTTAAAGAGCCACTAATTTCACAACCATTTGCATCCGTAATTTCAACTGAATAGGTTCCAGCAATTAGCGCACTAAGATCTTCGGTTGATTCACCATTGCTCCATGCATAGTTGTAAGGGGTTGTACCTCCGGTTACGGTTAAATCGATGAATCCATCGTTTGCACCAAAGCAGCTGACCCCGTATCCATTAAAGTCGCTGGTTACGCTAGTCATAGCTAATACAGCAGGTTCGGTTACAACAAAACTCTCTGAGTAACTACACCAATTTGCATCGGTGATAGTAAGCGAATAGGTACCCGCTGGTAAGTTATCGATATCCTCGGTATTTGCCCCGGTATTCCAGTTATAAAAATAGGGAGCTACTCCGCCCAAAGTGGTAACATCAATGGCACCATCGCTTAAACCATTACAAGTAACCATGGTAAAGACTTCGTCGGCACCGAGCGCATCCGGTTCGAAAATACTAACCGTGAGGGTTGTAGTACATGCATTTGCATCGGTAACGGTGAGGGTATAATCGCCACCTGAAAGCGCCGATAAATCCTCGGTAGTTTCCCCGGTATTCCATAAAAATGCGTATGGCGGAACTCCTCCTGCAGTAGTTATATTGATTGAACCATTATTATTTCCATTACAATCAACATCTATTTGGGTGCTGGATAGTGTTAAAAGTGGTGGCTCCGTTAAGGTGTAGGTAAAGTTGTACTCACACAGATTGGCGTCGGTAATGGTAACCGAATACGGACCTGCTATAAGATTAGCGAGGCTACTAGTGGTTTCTCCATTACTCCACGAATATAGATAAGGTTCTGTTCCACCGGAAGGAGACAATTGAATGGATCCATCGTTTCCACCAAAACAGCTGATATTAGTAAGCGATTCATTCGCTAGCAAGGCTGCTGGTTCGGTAATGGTGAAGGATTCGATTAAGCTACAAGCGTTATCGTCGTTAATGGTAAGGGTATAATTGCCTGCAGGAAGGTTTGTTAAGTCCTCGTCGGTAGCTCCGTTCGACCAAGCGAAGGAATAGGTTCCAACACCACCTTGAACGGTGAGACTTATTGATCCGGTACTAAAACCGTTACAAAGAACCTCCTCTATTTCAAAACTAAGCAATTCTAATGCAGTCGGTTCGGTTAAAGTGTAGGTCTCTACCAATTCACAATTATTGGCATCGGTTAAGGTTAAGGTATAGGTTCCTGCAATCAATCCACTAATGGAAGAGGTTGTAGCATTCCCTTCTACCGACCATAAGTAACTGTAAGGAGTTGTTCCGCCTGTTACCGATGGTGTAATAGCTCCATCGGTACCGCCAAAACAAGATACTTGGAAACCATTATAATCGCTTAAGGAAGTATTGAGCGCTAATGGATCGGGTTCGCTAATTACGAACGTATTCGAGTTATATTGACAACCATTGGCATCGACAATAAGGGCTGAGTAGCTTCCGGCTACGAGATTACTTAAATCTTCTGTGGTGGCACCGTTGCTCCAGTTGTACTGGAAGGGAGGAACCCCTCCAAAACTTATATTGAAATTAATAGCACCATCGTTTCCGCCATTACAGCTAACCGGGGATACAGAACTTGATGTACCTATTACAAAAGGTTGATTCAAGGTAAAGGAGGTATCAAAGCTACATCCATTCATATCTGTCACGGTTAAAGCGTAGTTACCGGCAATTAAGCCATCGATTAGGTTACTGGTGGCACCATTGGACCATGCATAGGTAAAACCACCATGCGATCCGGAAGCCATAACATCAATAGAACCATCATTAGCATTATAACAGCTAATTTCAAAACCGTTGTATTGACTCACACTGCTCGTTAATACAATGGGAGAAACTTCGAATAACTCAATTTCGATAATTTCTTCCTGGTTCGACATATCGGTTACAGTAATGATGTAAATTCCTGCTCCTAAATTAGTCAGGTTCAATCCGGTATCGCCAGTATTCCACTGATAGAAGAGGCCTCCATTACCGCCTGAAAGCACCACGTCGATGGTTCCATCGGTTGATTGATAGCAAGAAGGATCGGTCGTTGTAAACGAGTATTCAATAGGTTGAGGCAGAACCCCATCGATGAAGAGATTATCAACGGAAAAGCCTGTTCCAAAACCGGCATTATCCGAATGGCGGAAAACCAGTTGAACGGTATCCTGCGTGAAGGCCGATAAATCCATGGTAGCCGTTTGCCATCCAATATTTGAGGGAGGAGCTAAAATTGTTTCAACAAGAACAAAATTATTGGGGTCTTCATTCAACATTACCCAAACTTCGGCAGTACTATTGTCCTCGCCTGTGAAGAAATAATCGAAGCTCATTTCAACGGAATAATAGGGGAATAAATCGAGCTTAGGACTAATGAGCAGGTCGTTAGATTTATCACAATCGGCCCCAAAATTATCGAAACACATTACATCGTTTGAAGTTGCTGCAGTCGTATTGTTGAGGTTTCCAATTGGATACCAAAATGAGTTATAGTAATTAGCCGCATAAACCCAACCTTCGTAACCTGCTTGGGAAGTTCTCCAGCCAGTAGTTAAAGGTGTAGCTTCAAAATCCTCACTAAAAGGAAGTTGATAGGTAGGAATAGGTGTTTCCACCCCGGTTAAACTCACATTATCGATCGATAATCCGGAACCAATCAAACCACCATCGTTGTGGTGAAAGACGAGTGCAACTGTATCACCGAGGTAACCAGCCATATCGATGGTAAGGCTCTCCCATTGACCCAGGGTAGAGCCCGTAAACGTATGTAGAAGCTGCAAATTGGTGTAATCGCCATCGTTCACTGCATAGATGTAAGCTTGCGAACCATCATCGCCGGTAAAGAAATAATCGAGCGATAAATCTACCGTATCGTAACCGTACAGGTTAATTAAAGGAGAAACAAAGTAATCCGAAGATTTATCACAATCGGAATTATTAGCTTCCGAACAAAGAGCGTCGTTAGAGTTAGCAGCGATTGTATTATTCAAATTACCTGAAGGATTTGGATACCAGAATGTATTGAAATAATTGGCACCATAAACAAAACCATCGGAACCGGGAGCATACAGATTAAACCAACCGGGGTTGGAAGGAGAGGCTTCAAAATCTTCGACAAAAGGAAGGGTGTATACGAATAAGGAGGATGGGATTCCAGAAAGAAATACATTATCGATGGATATACCTGTTCCGAGGCTACCGCCGTCGTCGTGATGGAAAACAAGTTTAGCAGCCTGACCTGCAAAGGGAGTAAGATCGATGGTAACGCTCGACCATCCATCAACAGCATTCAGAGGTGCAAATGTATGAGCCAACTGCATCGAGGACCAATCATTATCGGTCATGATGTATAAGTACGCTGCAGAACCATCTTCTCCGGTAAAAAAGTAATCGAGGCTAAGCGTAAGCGTGTCATAATTAACGAAATCGAGGTTGGGTGAAACCAAATAATCCTGGGATTTATCGCAATCGGATCCAAAATTATTGAAACACATAATGTCGTTCGAGTTGGCTGCAATCGTTGTATTCAGGTTAGACTGAGGATACCAGAAAGAGTCGAAATAATCGGCGGCAAAAACCCAAGCCTCTCCACCGTTCGATTCAGTTGTCCAACCCAAATTAGTGGGTGATCCTTCAAAATTTTCGTAGAAAGGTAAGGGATAAACGAAATTGGAAATAGTATCGGTTCCTGTAATTGAAATGTTGTCGATATGAGTAACATTCCCCGGATTTGCCAGCGTAGAACTGAGTCGATTTAACCCTTCAAAACCGATGGTAAAGATTGATCCAGCGTAGTCGGATAAATCGTAGGTCAACTCTTGCAGCGTGCCATTGATAGCATCTGGATTGAAATCAACTTTACCGGTTACATCGGGAATTGGATTCCCATTCACAAGCAAACGGAACCAGGAATAATACAATGAGTTAGTTGCAAATTGCTGCAGGTCAAACGTTAATTCAACCGAGGAAAGGAAAGTAGCATCCACGGTACAAGAATTAATCTGCGAGATATATTCGGGATTATTCGACCAGGCATTAACGGGAGATGGATCGTTAAAACTACCTACCCAAGTACCGCCGGTTCCACCATCGAGAATTCCAACATGATTTCCTCCAACACTAATAACTCCAGCGTTGGACTCATCATTACTTACAAAATAAAAATAGGTTGAACTACCCGATTCAAAATCTTCGGTGAAAGGAAATTGGTCGATACTTGCCAAACTTGTTACCGTTTGAACGGCAGTAACATTATTTCCTGGCACTTGATCTTGTGGAAGAATTACTTCAAATACTAGGTCATATTGTCCTACTTGTGAAAAATTAGCTGTAATATTAAATGTGTACCATTCACTTGTACCTGCGAGTAGAACAGTAGGAACTAATTGGCTTATAAAGTTCAAACCGCCATCGAGGCTGTACTGTATGGTAAAATTCTGTGCGTCGTCCAACCCATTATTGGTGACCTCAACCATAAGAGTTTCGTTAGGACTCAATCCACACCCCGTTTGTGGGGCGTCGAAGTCCGAAACCGATAAATCGATATAAATAGGTTCATATAAATAAACTTCGTCCACTGCGAAAATATCCTCATCAGAGCCATTATCACTGAACAAGAATCCTACTTTAATGCTATTATTCGAAGCATAGGAATCGAGGTTGAGCGAAATTTCCTGCCAAGAGGTTGCGGGCATCATGGAATAGATGGTATCGTTCCATGTTGCGCCATTATCGAAACTTAAAATGACATGAGCTTCGGCCCCTTCGCTACCGGTAAAATAGGCATGAAAATCGAGTAAAAGCTGGGTTATATTAACAGGAGAAACCGACGGGCTAATTAACCAGTCCGCAGACCTTGTAGCAGGGGCTAATTCATCGTTAGCAACTGCATAGGCTCCCAGCTCGGGTAATGGAGGAACAGGATACAAGAATCCAGAGAATTGATTATCTCCAAATGTCCACCCGGGAGATGTAGGGGCATTATTGACAGTCCATCCTGAATCGATGGGGGAACCTTCAAAACCTTGATAGAAAAGAAGGTTATCTTGAGCATTACTGCGATTCCCTAGCAAGATTGCTACCGATAACAAAAGGTAAATAATTCTCATAATTATTTTCTTAGAAGTTTATTGAATTGCTATTAAAAGATGGTTGACCCAAGAAAAGGCCAACCATCTTTGATTAGAGGGAATAATCCTGTATAATGGATTACTCAGATAAAATGATACGTTTGGTTAAGTTCAAGTTTTGTCCGTCGGTAATACGAATCATGTAAATACCCGAAGCGTATTGGTGAAGCATTACTTCAACGGTTTGATCATCGCTTGATTGATAAGTTACATCGCGAACGAGTTTGCCGAATCCATCGAGGATTTCCATGCGGAAATTATTGGCCGACAAGCCAGCAACTTTCACAAAGAATCGTCCGTTGTTGGATGGATTAGGATAAATTTCCATACTCGACTCTACCAATTCATTCACATTTAGCGCAAAAGCTTCTACTAAATGGGTATCGTTTGGAGTAATGGTAATCGGGCTAACAACCGTTACAGTAGCGGTTTCAGTACATCCATTAGCATCGGTTACGGTGAGTGTAACCTCTGAACCAAGAGGAACATTTTTAATAAAGTTCGACTGTACCGTGGTTTGAACACTATTTACCATCCAAGAATAAGTATAAGGTCCAAATCCTCCATCAACTTCAGCGACAACGATTCCAGATGTTGCGAAGGCGTAAACCCCCAAATCAATCAGAATTTGAGTTGGTTCAGCAATTGTAACAGACTGGATACTAGTACAGTTGTTTGCATCACTCACGGTAACAGTGTACGTACCTGCAGGAACATTCATTAAATCGGCCGTAGTGGTATTATTCGCATCAGACCATAAATAGGTGTAAGGAGTTTGACCTCCAGTAGCGGAAGCGAAAGCTTCTCCATCGGCTTCACCATAACAGGAAGCATCGCTGCTAAAGACTGTAAGGTCTAGTGCAGGAGGAGCAACTAACGTATAGTTTGCTTCAGCAACACATCCATTATCGTCGATAACGGTTACAGCATAAGTACCTGCAGACAGACCCGATTGAATCGTTCCGCTGGCTTGATTATTCCAGGTATAGATAAAATCAGGTGTTCCTCCGGAGACGACCACTTCGATTTCAGCTCCACCACCATTACAATCAACTGCTTGATTTTCAACTATGGTTGCAATAAAGGCAGCAGGTTGAGTAATTACAAATAATTCAGAATAGACCATGCAACCATTCGCATCGGTAACAATAACGCGATACTCACCAGCCTTGAGTTGAGTCAAGTCTTCGGTGGTTGCATAATTTGTCCAATTGTAAGTGTATGGGCCAACGCCGCCGGTAACGGTAATGTCGATAGCTCCGTCGTTTGATTTGAAGCAGCTCAGATGAGTTAACTCACCTTCAATCTGAATTTGTTCGGGTTGTTCTACTTCGAACGAAGCTGTTACAACACAATTATTTGCATCGCTAAGTGTTAAGCCATAGGTTCCAGCCACTAATTGACTGCGAGAAGCTGCGGTGCTTCCATCGGACCATGTGTAAGAATAGGGAGCTGTTCCTCCGTCAGTAATAAGTTGAATTGCACCATTATTACCTTCGTAACAATCGACTGGAGTAACGGTAGCATCTACGGTTAATACTTCAGGTTCGGTGATCACAAACTCAAAACTTCCTTCGCAGCTATTTGCATCCGAAATAGTAACCAGGTAAAGACCTGCGCTTAAGTCCATAATTGTCTGAGTGGTAGCGTTATTACTCCAAGTAAATGAATAAGGAGCTAAGCCAGCTTCAACAACGAGGGAAAGTGAACCATCGGTCAATCCGTTACAAGTAACGTTCGATTGAATAGCAGTTGCGCTAATCGCGTTTCCAACATTCAACTCAACCTCCGATGAAGCAGTACAACCATTAGCATCGATGATCGAGAGGGTATAAAGTCCTCCGCTTAAATTCTCGAGGTCGGCGGTGGTTGCTTCGTTGCTCCAGACGTATTGAATTGGTTCAAGTGCATTCGAAACGCTTGTTTCGATACGACCATCACCACCGCAAACAGGCTGTACTACGGTAAAGTCAATCGATAATTCAGCTGGATTCTCAACTTCGAAGGTAAACTCGGCCGAGCAATCATTAGCATCGGTCAAGGTAACGGTATAGGAACCGGCAGCAAGTCCGGCAAGATTAGCGGTAGTCTCGCCGTTGCTCCAAGCATAGGTATAAGGACTGAATCCGGCAGCAACATCTGTAACTAAACTACCGTCGGAACCTCCGAAACAAGTTGGAGCAATTACGGTGGCAGTGGCAACTAAAGCATCAGGACCAGCTAAATCGACGGATCCGCTAATGGAAGCACCGGTTGCATCAACAACAGTAACACTGTAAGCACCCACGCTCAATCCGGAAATGGAGGAGGTAGTTGCACCATTGCTCCAGGTATAGGTAAATGGAGCTAAACCATTACTAACAATCGCTTCAGCAGAACCGTCGCTTGCTCCGAAACAAGACACATTGAAATTATTGTATTCACTGAGGTTGAAGTCAAGGGCCATTGGAGTATAATCGGGAGCTGAAGTTAACTCAACCTCTAGCTCTACGGAACAACCTTTAACATCGGTAACAGTAACGGTGTAAGTTCCAGCACCAACAAAGATCTGGTAGTAAGTAGTAGCCCCATTGCTCCAATTAAAGGTATATGGGAAAGTACCACCTTCGGGTAGAAGTATAATATAACCATCGGTAGCTCCAAAAGAACTTACGTTGTATTGTCCCCAGGTAGAAACCATCGCATCAACTGATAAAACAGGAGGCTCAGTGACTGTGTAGTCACTAGTGATAGAACATCCTTTTGCGTCGGTAATAGTGACAGTATAATTACCAGCAGCAAGACCACTAACATTTTTACTTATCATTCCATTCGACCAAGCATAAGTGTATGGCAAGGTACCACCTGATACCGACTGATTAATTTGTCCATCGCTGCCACCGTAACAACTTACGTTGATGGTTTGGCTGGTAACTGCAAGAGGAGCAGGTTGGGTAACTACAAAGTTACGAGAAGCGGTACAGCCATTATCATCCATGACTAAAACGCTGTAAGTACCCGGTTCGAGTTGGGCGATATCCTGACTGGTAGCACCACCGGTCCAGGTGTAGTTGTATGGAGCAGTTCCTCCGGTCACATTCAAATCGATAGCACCATCGGCGGCACCATTACAGCTAACTTGACTGATTACACCGCTAACATTAAGTTGAGTTGGTTGATTTACGAAGATTAAGTCAGAAACTGAACATCCGTTTGCATCGACAACGGTGATGCCATAGGCAGCAGCCGATAAGCTACTCAAGTCTTCGGTGGTGGCTCCATTAGCCCATACATAGGTATATGGCTCAACGCCACCGCTAATTGTTAAGTCAATAGCACCATTCGAACCTCCAAAACAAGAAATTGGAGTAACCATATCGGCCATAACCAGTTGAGTAGGTTCAGTAATAACAAATTCTGCTTCGATGCTACAGTTATTGGCATCCATTACCACAACGGAGTAAGTACCAGCAAGCAATTGATCGATATTGGCTGAAGTAGCATTATTTGACCAAGAATAAGTGTAAGGTAAAGTTCCACCTTCAACCAGTAGATAAATTTCGCCACTCGCGTTTCCAAAACAATCGACATGGATTAAGTCGACAGCTTGTGTCAATGCAGCTGGTTCGGTAATTTCGAAAGATTCAACGAGGTTACAACCGTTTGCATCGGTTAAGGTAAGCGTGTAAACACCAGCCGATAAACCGTTAATTGACTGCTCTACAGAGCCATTTGACCATGCATAAGCGTATGGCTCGGTACCACCGGTAACTGTAATATCAATTGCACCATCGGTACCTCCATTACAAAGAACGGGTGAAAGGGTTTCCATAATATCAAGTGCTTCCGGTTGGCTAATCATAAAGGTTTCAACCAAGGTACAAGCATTGGCATCGGTTACAGTAATTGTGTATTCACCAAAAGCGACATTTGCAATTTCATTTCCAGTTTCACCACTTGACCAAGCATAGGTATATGGCTCAACGCCACCTTCCACGGTCAGCACAACCGTACCCATTGCATCACCAAAGCAAGCATTTCCGGCTACCTGAGCTGTTGCTGTGAGAGCCTCTGGTTCAGTAACGGTAAAGTCAACCTCAAAATCACCTACAAAGAATTCAAGGCTTGATTCACCAACAAGGCTGGTTAATCCACTAATACCGTTGGTAGTGTAGGTGTTAGTGTTCGGGAAGTTGGTTCCATAGGTTGCGGTCATATCGATAATCATACCATCGATAGCACGCCAAACTTTCCACTTGAATTCTTCGCCTAAAGCCAAACCATTATTTAATTCAACTTCGGTTCCCCATGCAGACAAACCAGTAGGAATTCCTTGCCATTCAACATAACCGGCACATTCGAGGCTTCCATTTTGATCGTAGAATACACCTATATAATCACCAACGGCTATGCTATATCCATTAATGGTAGCACCTGGAATATAGATAGAATGGTTTTCACCGGTATTATTATAGGTCCAGTTAAAAGGAGTAGGCTCGGTAACTTCGCCAAAGACATAGCTCACGGTAGCGGAATAGTTACCAGCGCTTAAACCGGTAATTGTTTGGGTAGTGGCACCTGTATTCCAAAGAATTTCATAATCTTCGATACAAGTAACAATATCAAGGCTGATGGAAGCATCTTCTGCGCCGTTGCAGCTTACACCATAACCGTTATAGTCGGATACCGTACCAGAAGCCGTAAGCGGTTCGGGTGAGGTAAGATTGATGAAGTAACCCAAATTCGGTTGAACCGATGGGCCTGATCCGGTTAAAGAGGATAATCCACTAATTCCATTGATGGTATAGGTACCAGCATTCGGGAATTGAACGAGGTCGTAAACAGGAGTCATTTCAATTTCGACACCGTCGCTTGCACGCCATACTTTCCAACTAAATGCTTCGCCTGTTTGGAATCCATTATTCAAACCTTCTTCCGAGCCCCAAGCAGTAATAGCATTCTGAGAACCAGTCCATTCGATATAACCTGCACAAGCCATTTCGCCATTATTGTTATAGAAAACTCCGATATAATCACCTACTTGAATATCGAGACCATTTATTTGAGCAGATGGAATGAAAACAGTGTGATTTTCTCCTGTATTGGCATACGACCAGGGGAATTCCGGACCTTCGGAAATAGAACAACCATTACCATCAATAACACCAACCGAAATATCGCCGGCAGGGATGTCATAAACGTTTTGAGTTGTTGCTCCGTTGCTCCATAAATACGTGTATGGTAAAACTCCACCACTTACGGAGAGTTCAACATAACCATCGGAGCTTCCAAAACAAGTTACACCAAATCCGGCATAATCGCTTGTAATATGCGATACCATTAACTGAGCGGGTTGGTTTACAGCAAAAGATTCAACCCCTTGACATCCGTTGATATCGGTAATTGTCACTTCATAAACACCAGCAACTAAATCATTGAGATCTTCGTCGAACGAGCCGGTAGACCAGGCATAATAATAAGGAGAGGTACCACCTTGAGCAGTAAGGTTGATGCTTCCGTTGTCATCGCCATAACATAGCAGATTGTTAACTACAGCTTCACCAGAAACGAGCTCAGGATTAATAACATCGAAACTTGCAGTAGCGGTACATTCATTTGCATCAGTAACAGTAAGTACATAAGTACCTCCCGCCAGATTAGTCAAATTCATAGTAGTAGCGCCATTGGACCAGGCATAGGTATATCCGGGAGTTCCTTCGGAAACGAATACATTAATAGAACCATCGTTATCGTTGGTACAGGTAATATTCACCACCTGACCCATAATTTCAATGGCAGTAGGTTCGAATACGGAGTAAGATTCTGTTAGCACACAATCATTTGCATCCGTAATGGTAACGGCGTATTCACCACCGCTTAAGCCGTTAAGCGTGCTAGTGGTCTCGTTTGTGTTCCAAAGAATAGCATAAGGAGCGGTTCCCCCTTCGATCATCAGTTCAATGCTACCGTTAGCTGCACCATTACATACTAAGTCAACCATGGAAGCATTGGAAAGGATGGCAGTATTTTCAAGGACTTCAATCGTTTCTATGTATTCACAGAAGTTATCGTCGCTAACGGTAAGCGTATAAAATCCGGCAGCCACGTTTTCGAGATCCTGCGTAGAGGCACCATTACTCCAGTTGTAGGCCAAGTTGCCCGTTCCACCAGCTGTAGTAACATCGATTGCACCGGTTTCATCGCCATTACAAAGAATATTGGTAACGGAATAAGTCATTTCGATAGCCACAGGATTGGCAAGGGTTTCGGTAGCAGAAACCTCACAACCATTATGATCGGTAACGGTGACGCTGTAGCTACCCGAACCAATTTGAGCCAGTGTTGGACCATTAACTGGAATCTCGGTAGACCAAGTATAAGTATATGGAGTAGTACCTCCACTAACGTTGGCAAAGAGTTCACCATTGGTAAAATCAAAACAAGATACTTCTTGAACGATTTCCAGGTCCATCGTTAAAAGAGCTGGTTCGGTAAGGGTACGGTCAATGATGAATGGACAACCATTTGCATCGGATACGGTAACTGAATACGTTCCAGCTACAACATTTTGCAAATTTTGAGTGGTTGCGCCGGTACTCCATACAAAGGTATAAGGTGCAACTCCACCAACTACATTCAGGTTGATTGAACCAGTTGCTGTTCCAAAGCAGCTAACATTGAAAGCTGTTGAAGAAGCGGCCATAGGAGTTGGTTGATTGATAGAAGCTTCGGCCATAGCAACACAACCATTAGCATCGGTAATGGTGAGGCTATACGTTCCTACTGCAAGATTTTGGATAGACGAAGTAGTGGCACCATTAGACCAAGCAAATGTAAAAGGAGCGGTACCACCGGTGATTGAAGTTTCAACAAAACCATTGGTAGCAGCATAGCAACCTACTCCAAATCCATTATAATCAGATGGGATAAGGTCAAGAACAAGCATATCCGGTTGGTTAACCACGTAGTTACCAACAATCTCGTTGTTATCGGCATCGGTAACAGTTACAGCGTAAGTACCTGCAACTAATTGGTCAATCATGGTTGAGCTAGCTCCATTGCTCCAAAGAACAACATAAGGGGCAGTTCCACCGGTAATGGTTAAGTTGATTGAACCATCGGCAGCTCCGTTACAGGTAACATGATTAATAGCACCCGAAATACTTAAGAGATTGGTTGGGTCGGGCTCCGTAAGATTAGCGCTGTATTCGGCAGTACAACCATTAGCATCGGTTAGGGTAAGAGAATAAGAACCAGCAGGGATATTCAATAAATTAGCACTCGTACTTCCATTTGACCAACTATACGTATAGGGAGTAGTTCCACCTGAAACAGTAGTAGTAATAGAACCATCGCTTGCACCAAAGATACTAACGTTAAATCCGGCATAATCGGATAACGTTCCGCTTAATGTAAGTAATTCAGGCTCTGTGATAAGGTCTTCATATTCATAAGCGCAATCGTTCGCATCGGTTACGGTATAAACGTAGAGACCAGGTGCCAGATTGGTTAAAGAAAAATTGGTCGAAGTTGGGAAGTCGGCCCAGGCAATGGTGTAAGGATTAACACCACCCGAAACACTAACGGTAATTTCGCCGTCGTTTGCTCCATTGCAAGAAACTCCTGATACATCGGTAAGTACATCAATCATGGTTGGTTCCATAATCTCATACATCTCGATTACTTCGCAGTTATTCGCATCGGTAACAGTAAGGGTGTATTCACCAGCGACTACTTCGGTAACAGAAGAAAGCGTGCTTCCGTTGCTCCAGGTATAGCTGTAAGGAGAAGTCCCTCCGGATACTTCAGCATACACAGCACCAGAGGCGTCGCCATTACAGTTTACATCGATTAATTCAGCCGAAACAAGAAGACTAAGAGGTTCAGTAATTTCGAAAGACTCGATAAGGCTACAATCATTAGCATCCAATACGGTGAGGGTATAGAAACCAGCTGCCAGATCGAGTAAATCTTCTGTAGAGGCTAAATTACTCCAGGAGAACGTATAAGGAGCTGTTCCACCTGAAACGCTAACATCAATTGCACCGTCGATGGAGCCATTACAGCTTGCAGCTATGATATCGGCTGTCACTACGATGGCGTTGGGAGAGGTCAATTCAAAGCTAATCACCTGCGATTGAGCCTGAGCTCCTGTTCCGGCGTCGGATACAGTTGCAGAATACGTTCCGGCACAAACATCTGCCGGAGCAAAACCGCTTAAACCACCTGTCCACTCAATCGAATATGGTTCAATACCACCTGCTACAACGACACTAATAGTTCCATTGCAAAGATCGAAGCAAGTAGGATCGGTCGCACTTGTTGAAATTTCAAGAGGTATAATGAGTGGTTGGGTTAATTCCAACGAAGCTTCGGACGTACAATCATTGGCATCGGTAACTGTGACCGAATACGTTCCTGCGCTCAGTCCGGTTCTATCTTCTAGCGAAGCACCATCGCTCCAAGCAAAAGTATAAGGACTTACCCCTCCACTAACTGTAAGATCGATTGTTCCATCGGAACCACCAAAAGTACTCACGTTGAAGCCATCGTAATTTGACAATACAGAGGTGATAATAATTTCGTCGGGTTGAGTAATTTCAAAACTGAGAGTGGTAGAATTTCCAGCACCACCCGATTGGGTCGATGTTCCAGCTAAGGTCGCTAAACCAGAAATACCGTTCGTTACATAAGTTCCTTGATTGGGGAAGCCGACAGATTGATAGGTTGCATCCATATCGATTACTTCACCGGTTGAAGCCCTATAAACTTTCCATTTGAATGTTTCCCCATTTGCTAATCCATTATTCAGTCCTGCTTCGGTACCCCAGGCTGTAACGGCGGTGTTGATACCAAGCCATTCGACATACCCTGCACAAGCCAAATCTGGACCCGCACCAACGGTATAGAAAACTCCAATGTAATCACCGTTTTGAATAGGATCGCCATCGATTGTAGCTACACCCGGTTGAACCAGGATGGTGTGATTAGCTCCGGTATTTACCCATGTCCAATCGAAAGGTTCAGGAGTAGTTCCTCCATTTGCATCGCTAACGGTAACAGCGTAAGAACCAGCGCACAAACCACTAAGGTTTTGAGTAGTTTCGCCATTCGACCAGCTGAATGAATAAGGAGTTTGGCCCCCCATTACAGTTAAAGCAATTTCTCCGTCGCAGGCATTATAGCAACTAACATTGGTCGCATCGCCAGTAGCCGAGAAAGAAACGACCGGACCGGAACCTGTCATGGTGGCAATTGCGGAAATACCATTGGTTACATAAGTTCCTAAATTTGGGAAACCAGCAGTTTGATACGTTGCCGTCATGTCGATGATAGCACCATCGGCAGCACGCCATACTTTCCACTTAAATTCTTCTCCATTAGCAAGACCATTATTCAAACCGGCTTCGGTACCCCAGGCAGTCATTGCATTATTAGCCGCGCTATTGTATTCCAGATATCCGGCACAAGCCAAGTCGGGACCTGCTCCAACCGTATAAAATACACCTATGTAATCACCGGATACAATAGGTGACCCATCAATCGTTACTGTTCCCGGTTGGACGAGAATCGTATGATTTGCTCCCGTGTTATAGAAGGACCAGGTAGCAGGCTGAGCAATTACCGTTGTTCCCAGTAGAACAAGCAGTAAAGAAGCCAACAAATGTTTAAATGATAAAAAGTGCTTCATAATCATCTTATTAAGTTATTACTATTTATTTGAGTTTTCTTTTTTATATGTCCTATTGCTTTACAATGCCTTTTACAATTCGATGCTGATTCGACGACAAAATGACAAAATAAGATCCTGCCGCTAAGTCGTTCAAATCGATTAGTTGATGATATTTTCCCGAAAGATAATAATCGTCTATCACTTGTTTAAGCGTTTCACCTTCGACATTAACTATTTCAACGTTTACTTTAGAGCTTTCCATAATTTCCATAGTAAGCTGCAAGGGAGCTTGATGTATTGGATTGGGATAAAGGGTCATCGTTGGGGCTTCCAGTGGAGTTCGCTCACTGATTACAAGTTTTTCGATGATTTCCCAGTCGTTATGTTCGTACTGGCCATCCCCTTTGCTATAGGCAACTTCAGTTAGGCTCAAGTATTCATTACTAGCCTGAGAATAAAGTTGAATGGTATAGGATTCAAATGGAGAAAGGCAATTTTGAGATACATGTGTTTCGTCCATTCCCCATAAACTGATGGCCAAAGCTTCCTGGCTATTGACAAGGAGACCGGATCCAACCAGTTCCTGATTGGAATTAAACACACCTACTTCTATGGGGTAGAAATGTTGTTTGGGAAGGGCTTGAGCGATAATTCCAAGCGTCATGCTATTTCCTGATGGAGCAACTTGTTCAAATGCAGTTAAAGCAGGGATACTTTTAACAGGAACAGGGGCAAAGGAAGCTGAATTGGCCGGATAGGTGAGTGTAGCAGCTTGCTGCATTAAAATCTGATACCCTTCACCGGGTTGCATCAACCCAATTCCATCGAAACCCAAGTCGGGCCAATACACTTCGCCTGCGCTGTTTTTAATAATGATCATATCATTAACGATGGGGCTCAAAAGAGTGACGATGGGAGCTGCAGAGGTACGAGAATAAGCAATGATGCTCCAGTTAACCGGTAAGTTGAGTGGGGTTGAAAGAGGATCGATAAGCGAACCTTGGATTGTTAGTACATCAGCCTGATTCATCAATATCTGATAACCTTCGAGCGGATTAAACACCTCTATCCCATCGAAATTGAATCCTGGCCAATACACGTCGCCTGCAGTATTTTTAACAATAATCAAGTTGGAGTAAATATCGCTGAAAAGGGGAACTACATCAGTACTTTGAGGATTAACATAAGTGGAAATGATGCTCCATCCATTGGATAGCGATATGGAATGGCTGACGATGGATTCCAATACGGTAATGGTAAGCGTATCGGAGTTACTACAATTATTTTGGTCGCTTACCTGCGCCCAAATTTCATAAACCCCTTCACCATAAATCTCAGTATCGATGGAAATGAAGGAAGTGGTTGCTCCGGTTGACCAAAGAACGCTACTGTAGGCTGAACCTAAATTGAGAATAACTAAGGTGTCTTCGATAATTTGGTCGGGACCTAAATCAATCTCCGGCAGAGGATAATAGCTTACAGCAAATTCTTGAATATTCTCACATTGATTTTGGTCGGTAACGGTGAGGCTATAGTTTCCTTCCTCAGTAATAATAATCGAAGAAGAACTTTCGCCGGTGGACCAAAGGTAGGTCGATAAGGAAGGATTGGCATCGATAGTGAGGGCTGTTTCAGGGCAAGTTTGATAGGCACTGGATACTCCTGTTTCGGGGACATAACCCGTAATTTCTACTGTATCGGAAGCAGTACATTGACCGGAAGTAACTGTAAGGGAATAACTTCCAGCTTCGGTAAGGGATATGGACGAGGTCGTTTCAGACGTACTCCAGAGGTACTGATCGAATCCGGCAGGAGCTTGAATGCTTATAGAAGAACCTTCGCACAACAAGAGGTCGTTGCCTAAATCTAATTCCAGCGCGGTGGTAAACACAACCTCAATCGTATCGATGGTTGAGCAACTATTATCACCGGTAATGGTGAGACTATAGGTTCCGTTCGTATCGACCCAAATCGTATCGTTGGTGCTACCATTACTCCAGTTATACACTCCATCTTGAGGACCGTTGAAAGGAGCCAGAGCAATACTGGCATTGTTATTACACACGGTAATATCGCTCCCCAGAAAAGCTTGAGGTGTTTCAAGAATGGTTACTTCCTGCGTTACGGTAGCAACACATGCATTCAAGGATTCATAGGTATAACTAATCTGATGTGTGCCCGGTCCGGCAAGAGAGGGGTTGAAATGATTCTGGCTGATACCAGGTCCACTAAAAGTACCACCAACAGGATTTCCCGTAAGTACAATAGCCGTATCGATGGCACAAAATTCTACAGGAACACCCACTTGAAAAGTATCTATTTGTTGATTTGTTGGAACGTTGAAGGGTAAAACAGTAAATGTTTGAACTCCGGTTCCTTCGCCCAAATCGGGAGTAATTTCGTAATAGCTATTATTCCAACCGTTTCCGGGTACGTCGGAAGCAATGAAGTAATACTCCCCGACGGGTAATTGGATGTAACCATTGTATGTAAAGCCATTGTAATTTCCGGTAGGACTATCGAGGATTATAGTACCCGACTCATTGATAATTTGCCACGATTGTTCTAAGGGTGCAAAGGAATTATAATTGACAACCACTAAAACATCGATTAATTCCGGATTTTCGTCGAGTCCAGTGAAAGACACTTCTTCGCCAATAACCGAAACGCTTTGCTCTACTTCTACCTCACAATTGATAAGAGGATCGGAGTAAACATAGTGAATGGTGTGTTGACCTAAACCGGCGTTAAAAGGATAAAAAACAGAGTTTTCTACTCCATTTCCAGAAAAGCTTCCACCAGTTGGACTTCCTTGCAAAGTGACTGCCTGTTCATACAAACAAAACTCACTATTTAAACCATTTATTGAGACATTTGGGCTTGTATGATTTACAATACTGGTTGAAATCGCATTATTCTGAGTGTTTACATCGCCCGATAAGATAAACTCCATTTCATAAGCGTAGGTATCAATAGCGGAAAGATCCAATGTATTACTTAAGGTGTAGGTCAAGGTATCCTCCGGCAATAAAATTCCTGTGAATACTTCCGAAATAAGGTTTACTCCGTCGATATCAACTTCAACCGTAAAATTAGAAACACTCTCTCCTCCAAGATTTGTAACGGAGAAACTAACTGCCTCATCGTTCCCTAAACCACAAGTGGTGACAGGATTGATAAGCTCCACCAATGCGATATCGGGCGGTGGAATTTCACGCAACAGGATATTATCGACGAAAGCAACATCTCCGGGAAAGGAATAGCTAGAGCTAAATTTGTTGGCTGTTTGAAATTGAAGCACAAATTGAGTTCCCGCATAAGCCGATAAATCGTAGTGCCGATTCACATAGGTATCGTTGTAGGATGTTTCGGGGTTAAAGTTAATATTGCCATCGATGTCGGCAATGGGCGTTCCATTGACCAATACCCTGAACCAGGAGTTTAATTTTCCTGAATTGTATCGTTGTTTTAAGTCGAAAAATAGTTCGAGTGTGCTTAAAGAGGTTGCATCGATCGAACAGGAATAAGCTTCAGCATGATAGGGCGTATTTGTTTCCCAGGCTTGAGCGGGTGTTGTTGCATTGCTTGCACTTGGATCAGCACTACCTATCCATAATTGCGAAACATTTCCTCCTTCGAAACGAAGGCTTTGATTGTTACTTCCATCGGGTTGAACCGAGGCATTGGATTGATCGTTGGATAGGAAGGAAAAATAGTTCTCGGTTGATGATTCAAAATCGATTGATGCTGGGAAACTACTGATGGAAGTTGAATTTAAGACAACTACATCGGTAAGTTGATTATTGTTGGCATTCAGGTCTAGTCCGTAAGAGAGTGAAAAATCGAATTCTGCTTGAGCGAGCGTTGAAAAATCGACCGGAGTCGAAAAAGTATGTTGTATCGTAGCACCTGCAGGAAGGAAGGAGGTAAAACTTTCGGTATCGACAACAATACCATTGAGACTATAACTCAAACTAAAATTACTGGCCATTTGTGCTCCCAGGTTTTTGACCGCAATGGTAACTGGAACATTTTGACCCAGGTTACAAGCATTTAATTCCGGGCTGGCGAGACTGGTTATAGCAAGGTCGTAGGTAGGGTTTATGCTCACTTGAAAATCGTCGATATAAACATCGTGGCCGTAACCAGATACTCCTCTGAAGCGGAACATCACGATGGAGCTGGCGTAGGATGACAGATCGATCGATTCGGAGGCATAGGAACCAGGAGCAGCTAAGGTAACCCCATCGTTGGAAAAAAGCTCATTCCCTTCTTTCGACCAGATTGTTTGCCAGGCTTGTCCGTTGTTAGTAGAAACTTCCAGGTACAATGCATCGTTCAGTGCGATAGGACTAAAGTAGCTGGACCAATTAAAGGAAAGGGTTGCCGGACTAGGCAGGCTAAATGGAGGTGTTGTAAGGATGGCATTGCCTCCATTCCAAAACGAAAATTTAGCGATGGCGGCATTACTAGGATCTTGTTGCCATTGATTGGTTCCGCCGGTAAGCTGCCAGTTAGCGGGAGGCCAGTTTGTAAAATTAACGCTGTATGGGTAGCTCGTAATCGCTGCAATCGATTGAATGGAAATTTCGAGGGTATCATTTCCGCTGTAGGTATCGCCTGCTTTATCGGCCGCTGCTACACAAGCATAGGTTCCGGGGTTTGCTAGGTTCGCCGACTGGGAGAAAGTATAATCGACGGTAGCTCCCGGTGCGATTGAACCAGCATAAAGTTCTGTTGTAAAGCTACTACCTCCGTTGATGGAATAGCTAAAACTCGGGTTTGATAATGCGGTAGTTCCGTAGTTCCGATATTTTACTGTGATACTTTGGTTTGCGCTCAGACCGGCACCCGAGGTAGGATTGAGCCATTCCACTACACCTACCTCGACTGGATTGGGAGAAAGGATAGTAAAGCTTGTTTCTTGTTCAGATCCTGTTGGAAAAAGAATATTCCCGGTAGCTGTTCCAAAGTTTGGTGTAATGGCGTAATAACCGGCGGGATCGGACCATCCATCGGATTCGGAATCGAATGCGCGGAAGGTATATTCTCCGGGATTTAAACTAATGGGACTATTATAACTGAAGCTGGAACTGGCGCCGGGGCCACCTGACAGGACTACATCGCCGGAAAGATTCTCAACGATTTCCCACGAACACTCATTTCCAAATCCTCCATAATAGACTGAAATATTGACCGATTGTTGCCCATTTATTCTACCAAAAGCTGCTGTTAACACAACAAGAACCAGCAACAAGAAAAGATTTTTCATACTTTTTCTGTACTCCACAAATTTATCTTCCTTCAAAACTTAGATTTTACCTAAAATAAGCAGTAAATATAGAGAACATAAAAGTAATAAACAAATTATAAACAATTTAATAATGATGGTCTGAACATCTGATTTAGAGCGGGATTCAGCACTTTTGTTTACAAACTTGTGAACTAAATTTTACAGAAAAGTAATTAGCAATTTATTTAGTACTTATGACTTAGTTTTGAAGTGATTAACTATAAGTATTGCTTTAGACTTCGGAATCCAATTGCTAAGTTGATCAACCCTTAAATCTTTTATCGATTCATCTGATTTCAAATGCTTTAACACTTCTTCAATGGTTTGTGGACCGACACCTTTGATCCCTTCTAATTCGGATTTGAGGAAGCTTTTACTACGTAAGTTTCGGTGAAAAGTGATAGCAAAACGATGCGCTTCGTTTCTAAGGTGCTGTAAAATGCGCAGTGATTCGCTTGTTTTGTCGAGATAAAGGGGAAGGGGATCGTCGGGAAAATAGATTTCCTCCAACCGTTTTGCGATCCCAACTATAGCTATTTGATGCCTCAAACCTAATTTATCCAGGCTATTAACTGCGGCATTCAATTGCCCTTTTCCTCCATCGATTACGATCAACTGCGGAAGCGATTTTTCTTCTTTGAGTAAACGACTGTACCGGCGCTCGATAATCTCTTCCATACTGGCAAAATCGTTCGGTCCCTCAACGGTTTTGATGTGAAAATGACGGTATTCCTTTTTAGCCGGCTTGGCATTTAAAAAGACCACGCAGGAAGCTACTGGGTTGGTTCCCTGAATATTAGAGTTATCAAAACATTCAATATGGACGGGTAGTTTCGAAAGCGATAAATCTTCTTGCAAGGTTTTCAGTATCCGATTGACCGGTTTCAGGCGAGATTGTTCCCCTCGCATTTTCTTCTTTTCCATGCCAAATAATCGGGCATTTCGGAGCGATAAATCCAGTAAATCCTTTTTCTCTCCTACCATTGGAACGGTAATTTTTAATCCACTTACCGGATAATCAATTTTGAAAGGGAGGATGATTTCGGAGGAGGAACTATAAACTGCAGTTCTAATCTCTGTAATGGCAAGTGTAAGCAGCTCTTCGTTCGATTCATTGAGTTTTCGTTTCAATTCCATGGTGTGCGCCTGAATAATACTCCCTTCGATTAGGCGGAGATAATTTACATAAACGTAGGGATCGGCATCGTAGAGTGAAAAGACATCGACATTCGAGATTTTTGAAGAGACCACGGTTGATCGACTCTGAAACTTCTTTATCAGCTCAATTTTCTCTTTAAAATTTTGAGCTAATTCAAACTGATACTGATCTGCTGCATCTGCCATCCAGGTTTTGAGGTAACTAAGCACCGAAGAGAGGTTTCCCTTAAGGATTTTCCGAACTACTTGAATACTCTCGTTGTAATCTTTTTCTGTTTGCTTGCCTATGCATGGAGCATGACAATTACCAATATGATATTCGAGGCATGGTTTGAATCGTTTTTCCTGAATAGCCTCCGGGCTTAAGGGTAGGGAACACGTTCTGAGTTTGTAAACCTGCTGAATCAAATCGAGAATAATTCGCACAGATCGGGCGCTAGTAAAGGGGCCAAAATATTCCGAACCATCGTTGGTTCGATTTCTGGTACTGTGAACGCGGGGAAAGGCTTCTTTTCGGATAACGACCCAGGGGAAAGTTTTATCGTCCTTGAGTAGCACATTATAGCGCGGTTGGTAATTCTTTATCAGGTTATTCTCGAGCAGTAAGGCATCTTGTTCCGAATCGACCACAATGTGTTCGATCGAATGAATTTTGCGCACGAGCACAGCCGTTTTTCCGTGTTCGTGGTTTTTAGTAAAGTAAGAACTGACGCGTTTTTTAAGATTTTTAGCCTTCCCTACATAAATAATTTTCCCTTGAGAGTCGAGGAATTGGTAAACACCTGGTGTATCGGGCAAATTTTTTATTTGTCGTTCTAATTCCATGAGGGATCGGCGGAGGTCTTAAGCGGTTGTTTCAGTTTGTTTATCCCGATTATCGGGCAATTGAAACAAATCGGCAAATTGAAAGAGGTTTACATCGAATAGTCCCTGATCGCCCAATTTCAAACTAGGAATAACAAGCAGTGCCATAAAGGAAAGCGTCATGAATGGAGCACGAAGCGGCGATCCCCACTCGTGTACTTTTGCTTGCAGGTCGAGGTATTTTTCTGCGACCACCACCCCATCTTCGTTCGTCATGATTCCACCAATTGGCAGCGGAAGCGCTTGCTGATATTCACCATGAGCGATGGCAATTCCTCCCTGGTTCGCCATGATGATATTGATAGCCGCTTGCAGGTCGCGGTCGTTCGTCCCTAAGGCAATGATATTGTGACTGTCGTGCGCGATGCAGGAGGCAATTGCTCCTTTTTTAAGCCCAAACTTGTTAATAAAAGCAATTTGCGGTGTACTCGGTTTATAGCGATTAATGACTACAAGCTTAAGGATATCGTTTGCAGTGTCCGACTCGAGGAAAGGTTGATTGGATGCGAAAAGATGGGTTAATTCTCCCGTCAGGAGCGATCCGTCGAATGCTTCGATTACTCGAACTGGCAAACCTTTATTTTCAATTTTGAGATCGTTTAGAGCAACATTTTCGGCAAAAAACTGATTCACGCCAGGAGTGTCGTGCAACTCGATGGTCAATTCTTTTCCATCGAAAACTTTCACTCCGTCGATAAAGGTAGCTAAAACGGAAGCTTCTTCGAATGATTCGATAAGGATAAAGTCGGCCGGATCGCCTTCTTGCAACAATCCAACCTCTAGCTGATAATGTTTTATCGGGTTATAGGAAGCAGCCCGAAGCACATTGAAAAAGTCGCGTTTATTTCGGAGTGCTTTGGCAACGATTAGATTGATGTGTCCTTTTACCAAATCGTCGGGGTGGGAATCGTCGGTGCATAACATAACCTCGTTCGGATATTCATCCATGAGCGCATTGAGTGCATCGAAATCTTTGGCAGCACTACCCTCGCGAATGAGGATTTTCATTCCCAGTTTAATTTTTTCCCGAGCTTCTTCTATCGTGGTACATTCATGGTCGGTGGAGATTCCGGCTTGGACGTACTTCTCCAGTTGTTTTCCGTTCAAACCGGGAGCATGTCCATCGATTTTTACCTTGCGTTTTTGGGCTTCTTTCAATTTAAGCGAAACCTCCGGATCGTCGAAAACAACGCCGGGGAAGTTCATCATTTCCGAAAGGAACTTCAACTGGTAAGTATCAATTAGATGAGCGACATCTTTTGCAGCGATAATGGCACCACTGGTTTCGAATGGAGTTGCCGGGACGCAGGAGGGAGCACCAAGGAATACTTTGAGAGGTGTTTGGGCTGCATTTCGGTACATGTAATCGAATCCTTCCAAGCCACATACGTTGGTTATTTCGTGGGGGTCGGACACTACTGCGACGGTACCAGCTTTCATTGCTAATTTGGAGAATTGAACCGGCGATAGCATCGAGCTTTCGATATGCACATGCGCATTCACAAACCCGGGAGCAATAAATATGTTTGGAGCCTGATCGATGGGTTTAACTTGTTGAATTATTCCATTTTCTACCTGAACTTCGGCATTAAAAATTTTGCGATGAACTACATCGACTAATTTGCCTTGAATTGTAAAACCAGCTTTTTCCATAGGAGTATTTTTTTAGAAATTCAATAGTATCAGCTATTTCCAACGCTGTTCCACGTGGAACAGATTGTTCTTCATTTAAAGAACCGGAGAAAAATACCGTTGTGTTCCACGTGGAACACGCAAATTAAAACAACACCAAATTAGCTTATCTTCCTAAGAAAACCAGCAGCACATTTATATCACTAGGACTCACTCCGGAAATACGACTCGCTTGACCGATGGAGGCAGGCTTGATCTTAGTCAGTTTTTGTCGTGCTTCGGTACTCAGAGAATGTAAACTCTGATAATCGAAATCGGAATGAATTTTAATATGCTCTAAGCGTTTAATCTTGTCGGCAATTTGTTTTTCCCGATCGATATAGCCACTGTACTTGATGCTAATCTCTGCTGCTTCTAAAATTTCACCGGCTGATGGATGATCGAAAGAAAGCATTTTCTCCACGGGACCTTCAATTTCCTTCAAATCATGAATACTCACTTGCGGACGAAGAATGATATCGTAAAGACGAGTACGTTGTTTAACTGGACTAGTTCCCAGTTTCTCCAATAAAGGATTAATGAACTCAGGTTTAATACTGAAGGTCTTTAGTTTCTCGATTAAGCGATCAACCCATTCATATTTCTCACGCATGATGCGATATCGTTCCTCTGAGGCTAAACCAATCTTATAGGACCGTTCTGTTAATCGATAGTCAGCATTATCTTGACGCAATAAAATACGATATTCTGCACGACTCGTGAACATTCGGTATGGTTCATCCACTCCTTTGGTGATAAGGTCGTCGATTAAAACACCGATGTACGCCTCTGAACGACCTAGGGTAAAAGCTTCCTTACCTTGAACCTTCAAATGAGCATTAATACCTGCCATGATGCCTTGAGCACCCGCTTCTTCGTAACCCGTAGTACCATTGATTTGCCCGGCAAAATAAAGATTTTCGCAGAGCTTGGTCTCCAAGGTTGCCTTCAGTTGTGTAGGATCGAAAAAGTCGTATTCGATAGCATAACCCGGACGAAAAATACGGACGTTTTCAAATCCAGGAATTCTTTGCAGAGAACGAAGCTGCACATCCCACGGCAAACTCGAACTGAAGCCATTCAGATAGTATTCGATGGTATCGTGCCCTTCCGGCTCTAAAAAGAGCTGATGGCTATTCTTATCGGCAAAAGTAACGACCTTATCTTCGATACTTGGACAATAGCGAGGTCCAATTCCTTGAATATCGCCGTTAAACAGCGGCGAATCCATGAATCCAATCCGTAAACTATCGTGGACGTCGGTATTGGTATGTGCAATCCAGCAACTACGCTGAGCCACATCGGGACGAGTACCGGGTAGGTAACTGAAGTGCGCCCTACCCTCATCGCCTTTTTGTTCTTGTAACTTAGTAAAGTCGATCGATCGTCCATCGATTCTTGCAGGAGTTCCTGTTTTCATCCGACCCGTAGTAAAACCGAGTTGAAAGAGTTGTTCGGTTAAACCCATGGCAGGTGGTTCGCTATCGCGTCCTCCTTTAACTTTGGATTTTCCAACATGCATGACACCATTCAGGAAAGTACCATTGGTAAGAATAACTGCTTTAGAATGAAAAGGGATTCCTTGCCTGGTTTTAACACCGACCAGGCGGTCACTTTCGAAAAGAAGTTCACTAACCATGTCCTGCCAAAAGTCGAGGTTTGGAATTTGCTCCAACACATCGCGCCAGGTACGGGTGAACTGGAAACGGTCGCATTGCGCACGAGGACTCCACATAGCCGGTCCTTTCGACTGATTGAGCATTCGGAATTGAATCATGCTTCGATCGGTAACAATCCCGGAATAACCTCCTAATGCATCAATTTCGCGAACGATTTGCCCTTTGGCGATTCCGCCAATGGCAGGGTTACAGCTCATTTGACCTGTTTTAGTCAAGTCCATGGTAATGAGCAAGACTTTAGAGCCCATATTTGCGGCTGCAGCGGCGGCTTCGCAGCCAGCATGACCTGCACCCACAACAATAATATCGTACTGAGGTAGCATAGTTTTCAAAAATAAAATTCAATCATTCGTTTACAACATCATTTTAAGATTGCTGTAGTTTGTTGAGGTATAAATCCTCCTGCAGGGTCATTTCGGCTTTTTCTTGCTCTAACTTATCGTTGAATCCGACAAGATGCAAGACACCGTGAATAATTACCCTGCTAAGCTCATGCATGGATTCCACGCCTAGACTTACCGCATTTTCGTTTACCCGGTCGATACTGATGAATAAATCGCCTGAAATAAAATTTGCTTCGTTATAATTAAACGTAATGATATCAGTATAGTAATCGTGATTTAAATAATCGCGATTCATTTTAAGCAAATACTCGTCGGAACAAAAAATAACATTCAGGGTGCCCATCTGCCTATTTTGGTCGGTAACGAGCTTATCCAGAACGTTTTTCATTTCTTGCTGGCTGGGGTATGAGAAATCAATTTCTTCGCTGTGGAAATAAATATCCATGAGGTTAATTTGTTAGACGTTGGATGAAAGTATTGTAACGTTTTCTGTAATAATTATTTAACTTAATTTCTTGATATTCAATTATTTCCACACCACTCTCCCACTCTTTTTTCTGTTTAAAATAGTCTTCGGGATTACTGATCTCGATAGATTTATTTTCTTTCGATTCCCGTTTCTCTTCGATTTCACGTTGATTCTCGGATTCTTCAGCCTCAAGGAGTCGGGTTAATATTTCTTCCTGGCGTTTAAATAGCTCTTTGGTAATTTTTTTATTCACCACATCCCGTTCGCTATCTTCCACCATTTTATTGATCTCTTTGAGAATTTCGCGAGTATCCTGGGAGAGTCCTTCTTGTCCATTCATTTTTTGGAGCATATCCTTGAAAATTTCTTGCTGCGCCATCATTTGAGCAATTTGCCGATTTAGCCCCGAATTACCTGGCTGTTGTCCCGTTCCTTTCCCTTGTTGCATTTGCTCCATCATTTTTTGGATTTGCTCTTTTAGCCCTTGTTGCATTTCCTTTAATCCTTCGAATCCTTCGCTTTGAGAACCCGGCTTTTCACAATCCTGATCGCCATCGGATTTTCCACCCATGCTGTTCATTTCCTGCATCATTTGGTCGAGGGTTTCCGACAGCAGTAGAGCCAGGTTATTGGCAGAAGTCATGATGAATTGTTGTTCCCTGGTAATGAAGCCCAGGTTCAAATCCTCGAATGCTCCTTCCAATAAGGCCATTTTCTTACGGATAGTAAGTAAGTCGGGATTGATTCCATTTCCTGCCATAGGATTCCGTATAACGAGAGCATCGAGGCTATCCTTGATAATAGTAAAATCGTTTTTAATCTTGTTTTGTTGAATGACGATATCGTTTATGCGAGGGTTGAAGGGGTCGAGTTCTCCGGTTTCGACCAACAAGTCCTCCTGGTTAAAGCTAAACTTAATTAGGTTCTCCATGATCTGCCTTAAGTTATCGATATCTTCTGCTTGTTTCTTCTTCTTCATCGACTTCATTTTCATATCGATTTTTTGAGCCATTTCTTGCAGTTTCTGTGCATTCTTTTTGGCACTGGAGGAACTTTTCTTTTCGTTTCCTTTCTGCATTTCCTGATTGCTTTCCTGGAACTGATCCTTCACTTCTTGCTGGTCCTTATCCATTGCATCGAGATCCATCGGACGCTTTAGCTCTTCGTTTTTCTCCAGGGCTTCCTGGTAGTTTTCCATTGCTTTTTCGAATCGTTTTTCCTGTTCCTCGTTCTTTTTAAGCTGCTCCTCTCCCACTCCCTTTTGATCGATATTTTCGGAAAGCTCCTGTTGCTCTTTGGCAAGTTCCATCAGGTCTTCGATACTTATTTCAATCTTTTGTTCCACCTCAAATTTTCGTAACTGTTCCAGGCTTTGATCTAAGCGTTTATTTAGATCTTCCATGCTGAACTCCAAATCCTTTGTAAGTTCATTGAGTTGTTTCTCGTCCAATTGTTCCTGCATGTTTCGCAGTTCGTCGAGCAGCTCTTTCAGTTCATCATCGAACAATTCCTCCATCAATTCTTCTAGTTGCTGTTGTTTTTCGAACAGTTCCTGACTCATAGGATCGAAGGTATTCTCCATTTGATTTTTGACCGCATTTTCCTGTTTTACCTCTTGAATCATTTCTTCGAGAGACTTCTGCTGGTTCATGAGATTTTCAATCATCTCCTTCTTTTCCCAGTTTGTAAGATCTTCCGTAAGCGATTTCTTTTTGAGTTCCTCGAGGTCTTTGCGCATTTTTTCTGCCATTTTAGAGGATTCACGCAAGATTTCCTCCATCTTCTCATTGCTTTGTTCGGAAAGATTTTCCAATTCTTCTTTTCCGGGAATATAGAAGGAATACTTTTGGCTTCGAGTAGTTTTGTAGCCGTTGACTTCATCGTTGTCGCTAACCTCGAAATAATAATCGAGAGTAGCCTCGTTCGACAGCTTTAAGCCTGCGAAATTGAAGGCATAATAGAACGATTGGGTAAGCGTTTCTTTATAAAATGGGATATTGATAACCGAATCGATTTCGCCATTTAACTCCAAAATGAATTGCAATTTTGTAAATCCGTAATCGTCGGAGATACCACCTTTAAAATAGTAGTATTGCGGCTGCAGGCTATCTTGACTTTGGACCACTTCGATAGCGGGAGCTACATCGGGAATCACTTCGATGAAGAAGGAAAGCAGGTTCTCTTTGCGAATGAATTCATTTGCTGCTGAAATGGTGTATTTCTGAGACTTCAGAAAAGCTTTTTCCCATTGATAATGTTGATTGTCAATTTGTTGAAAGGCGAGCATTGTATCGGCAAGCGAAAGGCTAAGACTATCCAGGTCGTTTGTTTGGATATTCCAGGTTAGGATAGAGCCTTGTGGAACGGATACATCGCCAATATTCGAAAATTCCCGCATTTCTTCCCCGGTATAGGAAGGAGGTTGCACTTTGAGTTTAAAGTTCAAAATAGTAGGTGTTGGAAGGACCTTGATGGTATATTTTTTTGAATTGACCCCATTGGCATAAAACTGAAAGCTAACCGGATTATACAAGTTTCGGTAGGAGTAGGTAAAGCGACCTGTTTGCACTTTTGTCATAAGGAATCGAGTTCCACTATATTCGAGGAAGACTTGATCGGGAATTTCGGAGCCTTCCATTTGCAGCACGATTTCGAAATCGTTTCCTTTTTCGACCTCGAGCGAATCGTTTAAAAGGTGGAAGGAAAAGGGTAAGGGAATTTCGAAATATTCCCGATGCTTGATTATTCGCTCTGTACCAGAACTAATTAGGTTAGGATGAATGAGTAAGAGTAGTAAAAGAATCGAAAGTGGCAGGCTAAACCAAGCCAACCATTTGTAATTGGTTCGGTACTTTACGGCTTTAACAAAGGGAACGGGAGATAGCCATTCCGAGCGTTGTTGGATACTTGCCAGAATCAGGTCGTTTTGAGCAGCATTTTGTTCCGACAGTTCTTTAAGTTCGATGAGATTTATAAGGGTATCTTTTATTTCGGGGAAAGATTTGGCTAGTAGTTCTGCAGCTTGTTTCCGACCAATTTTTCTTTTTATACCGAGAAACCAGAGTAAAGGTCGGAGAAAGAAGAAATAGAAGACGATTAGATACAGTGACAAGACGGAATAGAACAACACGGTTCTGACTTGCACCGAGTAATGCCCCACATATTCTAGTGCCGTAACGAGCAGAAAGCTGGCAAGCACAATGATACCAGCGATGAGTGCACCACGGATGAGCAGGTTCATGTAATACTTACGAATGAACCCGTCTATTTTTTGGATGATATGTTGATAACTCTCGAGCATATTTATCGTGCCAACCATAATTCGGGATTTTCCCGACTACTACCGCGCCAAATTTCAAGGTGAATTACAGCGCTATCTTCTTCCTTTTCGTCGGTATAAACCGTTCCTATCACTTGTTTCGTATTTACTTTATCGCCGGTTTTCACCTTTACATCGACCAGATTCTGATAAACAGTAAAAAACTCACCATGTTTAATGATGATGGCCATATTCTTTCCTTTAATACTCCACACATCGCGCACTTCGCCGGCAAAGATGCTTCGTACAGGGCTACCTGCTTCGGTACTAATATCGACACCGGTATTGTTAATTTTGATACCACGCAGGACCGGATGCGGTTGTTCCCCATAAGGAGCGGTGATGATTCCTTTTTCGGTGGGCCAGGGAAAATTCCCCCGATTGTTACTAAAATCGTCGCTCAGCAGCTGTTCTTCGGGGGTAAGGGCGAAAGCCATTTTGGCTTTTTTTGCCTTTTCTCTTTCGGCCGCCAAAATTTTCTCGATGGTATTCCGAATTTGTTCAGCGGCAGCTTCTTTTCGTTTTAATTCTTTTTTGAGCTCTTTCTCTCTGGTTTTGAGCGAACTTACTACTTTATTAACTTGTTTTCGGTTACTATCCAACTGTAATTTTTCCTCGTTCAATTCGCGTAAACTCGCTTCTTTTTGGATTCGAATGGTAAGTAAGGAATCAATTTCGAGTTGTATCAGAGAATCTTTTACTTCGATTAATTGGACCTGACGCTTTCGATATTCAGAGTACTGTTCCAGGTATTTGAGTCGCTTGTAAGCTTGATTGAAGTCGCCCGCACTGAACACGAACAACCAAGTATCGTAATCGTGTTTATTTTTATACATGCTTCGAATTATTTGAGCATATTCCTCCTTTAGCTGTTTCGTTTCGTCGCGCAAGGATTGAATTTGTGCCTCTTTGTTACGGGTATCTTCTTCTAATATGCTTATTTCTTGTTGAATAGACTGGATTAGTTTTTCTTGTTGTTTAATTTTTTTTCGGAGCAGGCTCAATTGGTTGAGACTAGCTTTTTTTTCGGAGCCTGTTTCGGCTAATAATTTATTGGTGTACTCGATATCTTGCAAGGTTTTAACCCGATCTTTTTTCAGTTGATCGAGATCTTGTGCATGGAGGATTGATGCCCCAAAGCTCAACAATAAACCAAGTAAAAACCGTTTGCTCATTGGATTTAGTTTTTGGGAAGATTAAAGGGAAAACTCAACTGATCGTTGAAACGGAGTTTATCGCAGTGGATTCGAATTTGAACGACCTCTGTTTTTTTCCTGATTTCCAGGTCGGTTTGGCTGGGAAACTGATAGGATTGGTGCTTTTCGAAGTTCGTATAATCGATAATCCAGATTGCTTCCGGAGTAATAAATTGAGAGGTAAGCAAATTCATAGGGGGTTGCTGAATAAGGTGTGTCGCACTGAGCGGCAAAGCACCTTTGGCCTCGCGGATTATGGTTTCGATTCCAGTAAACGGATCGGGGTTGGATTTAGATTTTTCTTTACCGGGCAGCAATTGATTCAAGAGGATTGCTTGCAGCATTGGGAAATCGATTTGCCAACCATAAATGTCGTATAAATTGGAATAATTTCCCCGGATGGTTTCTTGTTGGATACGGTTATAAATCACAAAGCTATCGGGATACAAGGCAGCTTTGGCAACCAATACGCCACTATTGAGATTCAAATTTAACCAGATGATACTGTCTTTCTGAATGCGCAGCAAAGCCTTTATCTCGTTGATATTACTCATTGTTTCGCTTTGCAAACGGAGTCGGGCTTCGAGGGTTTCGATGGGAGCTTGATCGATGGCCGTGGGTTTATCGGTTATCTGTTTGCCCGAGGGTCTAAAAAGGGAACAAGCAGGTAGAGCTAGGACTAAAACCCATATTAATAGCCAATTAATTACCCGTTTTCTTATTTTTAATCCAAGCATGTTTTATCCTTCATTTTTTGATTCAAGGTTTCGGATTCACTTCCGAGCGAAGCAGCCCTTTCCCAATTCATGGAAGCCTTTTCGAGGTTGCCAAGCTTACAATGGATATCGCCCAAATGTTCCCTGAAAAGCGCTTTCTCCTCGGAGCTCAATTCGATGGCTCGCTCCAGGTATTCCATTGCCGCAGGATAATTTCCCAGCAAATAATTAATCCATCCGTAGGTATGTAAAAAGGCGACCCGATTGGGTTCCATTTCAAGACTTTTAGCCGATAATTCCAGAGCATGCTCAAGCTTTACTTTTCGCAAGGCTAAATAGTAACTGTAGTTATTGAGAGTAAACGGATTATCGGGGTTAAAGCGAATGCTTTTCTCGAAAGCTTCGTCGGAAGCAGCATGGTTTTCCATGCGATTATAGTGTTCCCCCAGAAAATTATACATATCGGAAAGGAGTAAGGTATCGCCAATGGCGAAGTTCAATCCGGATTCGAGCGATTTTATTCCCTCCTGATAGCGTTTCGTAAAAAGGCAAGCTTGACCGTGGAGGACATAATAATTGGCATAGAGCGGGAAAAGATCCAAAGCGGTTTTGGTATCCTGATAGAGCCGTTCATTATCGCCGGAGTTGAGGCTTATTTGGAGAGCTAAATTCATCAGTTCCTGGCTTACTTTACCTTTTTTGATTTGAGTCCGTACCAACTCGTGTGCTTTTTCCCATTCTTGCTGATTCATGTAAATCAGGGCACGAATGATTTTATCTTCCGACTCTTCCGGATGTAGTTGATTGACCCCTTCGACCAGTTCGATCATGGTTTCCTGGTTATCGGGTTGGTAATAGTATTCAAAAAGCAAGGCAAGTGCTTCTTTTTTAAGTTCGTAATCGAGGTCGGGGGTTTCGAGTGCTGTTTTGTAAAACGGAATCGCTTTATCGGGCTGCTTATTGAGCATGAGAAAGCTGGCATAGGAGAGCGATAAAATGCCTTGATTGGGATGAACAGTAAGGCTTTGTTGATACCAGTTTTCTGCTTCCTTCATTTGATTCATCCTGACGAGTTCCTCGACATACATGAGGCTGAATTTGAGTTCTCCGGGATAGGTAAAAGCCAGTTTTTTCAGTTCATCGAGTGCATCTTGCCGCTTTCCCTCCGTTTTAAAGAGTTTATGTTTATTCAGGCTCAGGTACTCATTAACTCCAACTTCGTTTTCAATTTCGGTGAACAAGGCGATCGCTTTTTTACCCGATTTGGCATCGAGGCTGTAAAGCTCCGCTAGATCCAATTTATATTCGAGCTTATCGGTATTTTCGACTAAATTTTCATACACTTTTTGAGCTTCCTTCCAATCTTCTTTCTGAATGAGCATGCTAGCGTAGAGCAATTGCATCCACGGATTAGCCGGTTCGATTTCAGCAGCACGCTTAGCATAATAAAAAGCATCGCCAGGTTGACTATTGAACAAGTACACAGTAGCTATTTCGTAATGCAGGGTGGCATTGTTGGGTTTCATACCGAGGCATTTTTGATATACAGCGAGTGCTTCTGCCAGATAACCAAGGGTTTTCAGCCGATGCCCTTCCATAAAATAATGGAGATATTCCATCTCATTCTTCTGCAATTGACGCTGATCGACTGTTTGATTCGGCTGATTTTGAGTCGATTTACAAGCCTGCAAGAGGATGAAGCTCAAGAGGAATCCGGCAAAAGCCATCCGTTTTAAGCTAGTGTTGATCATAGGATTTGGACCTTTTAGGTAAAAGCAAGCAAAGCTAAGTCAATTGATGGATTAGTTTACACCTGTATGACCAAATCCACCAGAAGAACGTTCGGTTTCGTCGAGTACCTCCACTGGTTTCCACGCAATGGTTTCGTGCTTGCTGATTATTAATTGAGCAATTCGCTCGCCATTTTCGATAACAAAGACCTCCGAGCTAAGATTAATGAGGATTACGCCAATTTCGCCCCGGTAATCGGAATCGATGGTACCTGGAGAATTGAGCACCGTAATTCCCTTTTTCAAAGCGAGCCCGCTTCGTGGTCGAACTTGAGCTTCGAATCCGGTTGGCAATTGAATAAACAATCCGGTTGGGACCAGCACACGCTGCAAGGGATTTAAGGAAATGCTTTCCGAAAGATTAGCCCGCAGATCCATCCCTGCACTCTGGGATGTACTATACTGAGGTAAAGGATGTTTCGAATGGTTAACGATTTGGATAGGTATTGTTTCATTCATAGGATAGCGTTAAATAGTTACAAACTGACTAAAGAATCGTTTTATTCTTTCGGCTCCATAATTCGGAGAGATAAACGCCCGACACGAAAACCAGCACGAGCAAGGTTCGGAAGGTATATTTGGCAAGGGTTGGCCAAGAATCGGGCATTTCGCGATGTGCATAAAACAGCAGGAGAGCCAATCCAAAGAATCCCAAAATGGAACGTATCGGATAGGCAATCGGGAAATATTTTCTTCCCCAAAAATAAGAAATGAGCATCATGAAAAAGTAGCAGAAAAAATGCGCCCAAGCAGCGGCTGCATAACCATAGAGGGGAACAAAAATCACATTAATGAGCAAGGTAATAAGCGAACCGACCACTGCAATTAAGGCTCCGTAACGGGTAAGATCGTTCAGCTTATACCAAACCGACAGGTTATAGAAAATTCCAAGGAATAAATTCCCCATCAAAATGACCGGAACCACAAATAAGCCATCGTGATATCGTTCGTTGATAAAATGCTTAACCACATCGAGATAAAGCATTACCCCCAAAAAAATAAGGAGACCAAAGGCCACGAAATATTTCATGACTAAGGCATAGGTTTCTTTCGAATTTTTCTCTTTAGCCTGACTAAAAAAGAAGGGTTCAGCCGCGAATTTGAACATTTGAATAAAGAGCATCATGAGCACGGCTAACTTGGTATTTGCTCCATACACCCCAATCAGGCTTAACAAATAATCGTCGGGGTTTTCAATGCCATCGGGAACAGGCATCAAAAATTTGAAAATCAGTTTATCGCTCACTTCGTTGATCATTCCGGCAACACCTAAAATGACTAAAGGCCAGGCGTAGCGGAGCATCGATCGATACATGGTCCAATCAAATTCCCACTTAATCTTAAGGATTTCAGGAAGTAATAAGATCGTGGTAACAGCAGTGGCAATTAAGTTTGCCACAAAGGCATAGCCAACCCCTACCTCGGGGTTATAGAATTGCAAAGCCCAATGTGTTGGATCGGTGTTCGAAAGGATAGGAAGGCCAACAAAAAAGAGCAAGTTGAAACCAATATTGATAAGGATATTGGTGATTTTGAGCAAAGAAAAACGAACCGCTTTATTTTCATACCGCAAACGAGCAAAGGGAATAGCCATAAATGCATCGAGCGCCAAAATGATTCCCAGCATTTGAATGTATTCCGGATTGTATTCATAGCGAATGGCATCGGCGATGGGTTGGGTAAAGGCAAAAACCACCACCAGGAACAGCGTTGAAGTAGCCAGCAATGAAAAAGAAATCGTACTGAAAACGGTTGATTTTTTAGCTTCTTTTTCGATAAAACGGAAAAAAGTTGTTTCCATTCCATAGGTAAGAATTACCAACAAGAAAGCTACATAGGCATACAATTCGGTTACTACTCCATACTCATTCTTCTCAAAAATTTCGGTATAAAAAGGAGTTAGCAGCAGGTAATTGAGCAACCTGGGAGCAATGGTGCCCATTCCGTAAATGAGGGTTTGACCGGCAAGTTTTTGTATAGCTCCCATGGATTATTGTTTTACCGGATAAATCATTTTGAAATGCTTAATTCCAGCTTCTTCGAACTCATCACCCCTAATTTCAAAGCCGGCCCGCAAATAAAAATTCACGGCACGGTCCTGAGCATGGAGGTACACCTTTTGATTTTGATGACTTAACTCGTCGAGAATAAACCGTAGTAAGACCTCTCCTACTTTTTTATTCCTAAAAGGCTTCATTACTGCAAATCGCTCTAACTTGATTCCTTCGGTTGTTTGTCTGTATCGGGCAGTAGCATAGTAATTTCCTTTACTGTGAACCAAGTAATGAATGCAGTTTTTGTCTTTCCCATCCACTTCCAGTTGTTCGTCGACTCCTTGTTCTTCGACAAATACTTTCTTTCGGATTTCGATTGCACGATGTAAGAGTTTTTCGTCGTTTCCTGAAAAGCGAATAATATTTCCCCTTTCCAAGTCGGGTAGTTCCGGTTCAAGATAAATGGTCGCTTCCATGCCTAATGTTTCACGTAAAATATTTCGAAAATCGTAGGTAATCTGATGAGCTTTACTCAAAATCATTTCACCGGGCAAACGGATATGGAAGGTTACTTCGCTGTGTTCGCCATACTTGTGGATATGGAAATGGTGCGGATGTAAGTTATGTTCGGATATTTGTTCGGCAAGTTCGGTAATCGATTGAACCAATTCCTCGCTAGGATGCTCGCCGAGCAAGGGTTGAATGGTATTTCGAATAATGACCACACCGGTATAAACTATCATGAGGCCTACTAAAAAGCCAAGCACTCCATCGATCCACCACCAATAGGAACCCAGAAAAATACCCACTAGAATAACGAAACTGGAAATGGAATCGGATCGATGATGCCAACCATCGGAAATGAGGGAATACAGTTTAAAACGCTTGCCCAGGCGTATGGCATATTGAGCCAGTAATTCTTTAACAACGAGCGAGATAATGGTTACAACAATGGCAATGGTTCCGTAGTTGGCATCTTGTCGATCCATAAGCCGTTGTACTCCTTCCACTGCAAAATTAACCCCCACCAATACGAGTAAAACGCCAATAATGATAGAGGCTACCGATTCGGCCCTGCCATGTCCGAATGGATGATCGTGGTCGGCAGGTTTTTGGGAGATTTTGGCACCTACAAGCACTACTAAAGATGAAAGCGAATCGGAAAGGGTATGCCAGGCATCAGCAATTAACGCTACGGAGCCGGAAACAATACCCGCATAAAACTTAATGATAAAGAGAAAAAGGTTTGCCCAAAGAGAAACCCATCCTTCTTTTTTTGCATAGTAAAATTTATCCCTTACTTGGCTCATAACAGCGGGTATGGTGGACGCCAGTCCGAAACAGAATCATGATAAATAAACCTTTAAAAGTAGGCACAAAACAAGTGAAATTTCAAGCTCGAAAAAAGATATTACGATTTAAGCGTTCAATTAAGCATCAACCGAAAAGCTTTCCGATGTAATTTATACTTTCGTGCTATGATGGAAAAGGAAAAACCGGCAATAAGCATCTTGCTTCCTTCCTATCGTGGAGCCGATATTTTGGCGAAGCAACTAGGAGGTTTGCTCCAGTTTATGCAGCATCGGTTTACCAATTTTGAAATCATCATCATCGACGATGGATCGAACGATGCTGGGAAAACCCGTGAGGTGTGCACACAGTTCGGTGTAAAGTACTTGTTCTTAAGCGAGAATAAAGGAAAAGGAGCTGCTATTCGAACAGGAATGGCTGCAGCACGGGCTCCTGTAGTTTTATTTACCGATGTAGATATTCCATTCGAATACGAAACCATTGCGAGCTTTTATCAGTTGATTTTCGAGAAGCAATACGACCTGGTAGTTGGCGACCGCACTCATCCGCAATCAGAATACTTTGCATCCATTTCCCCCCTTCGAAAATGGGGAAGTCATCTGTTTTACTTCTTGGTTAGTAAAGTCTTTACGAAAGGCTTACCCGACACCCAATGTGGCATAAAAGCTTTTAAATCGGCGGTGGGAAAAACGCTTTTTCGGCAAAGTACTATCGACGGTTTTGCTTTCGATGTAGAAATTCTAAGTCTGGCAGCCTTAAAAGGATATGTATCCATCGGATTACCGGTCCGATTGAGAAACAAAGAACTAAGTACGGTTCGTATGATGTATCATGGTTTAGGTATGTTAGGTGATCTTATTTCGATTGCCTGGCGATTGAAAACCGGTTATTATTTAAAACCTGAAATGCCTCATGAAAAAAACACCTTCGAAAAAAAATAAGCAACATACAAGCCCCAACTCGACTGCTACGACACTACCAACCAAGCAGCTAGTGCTATATGCCGTGCTTTTTGCACTGGCTGGATTCATGGTGTACTGGTCCTCTTTGTCGCACGGTTTTGTGCGATGGGACGATGATTGGTTTGTTTACGATAATCCATACGTAAACGATTTCAGTTTCGATCGAATAGGAAGCTTGTTTAGCGAATTCTACCAAGGACAGTATAGTCCGGTTACCGCCTTAATCATGGCCGGTCAATACGCATTAGGAGAAGGGTCGGCATCGGTTTTTCATTGGGTTAGCCTTCTCCTTCACTTGTTAAATACAGCTTTGGTTTTCAGGATTTTTCGTCGTTTGTCGGAGAACGATTGGGTTGCTCTACTCACAGCAGGCATGTTCATGCTGCATCCGGTGCAAGTAGAGAGTGTTTCCTGGATTTCGGCTCAGAAAGTGCTGAATTTCAGTTTCTTTTTCCTATTGGCCCTTGATCAGTATGTAAGCTATGTAAAAAAAATCCAACCCCGACGATCGCTGCTCCTCTTCTATCTCTTTTTTACCCTTTCATTTTTAGCAAAAGAACAGGCCGTAACCCTGGCCTTAACTACCTTCGGAATCGACTATTTGCTGCGCAGAGATTTTAAAGACAAAAAAGTCTATTGGGAAAAAATTCCCCTCTTTTTACTTGCCCTTGTAATGGGATTAATCACCATTTATTCGACCCAAAGTGGAGAGTTTTTGCAGGATAGCCGATCGGTTCATTTTCTACAGCAATTGGCCTATTCTTCCTATTCCTTGTTGCTTTATGCTTACAAATTGGTATTACCCGTTCATTTATCGGCATTTTATCCCTATCCGAACGAAGCACATGAAGCTTTTCCCATGTTGCTTTACTTAAGCATTCTTCCGGTGGTGGCTCTCGCTTATTTCTTTTTCAAGCAAATCCGTCGGTTCCGTTGGTGGATATTCGGTACTTACTTTTTCTTGGCCAACATTATTTTGGTACTACAGGTAATGCCCTTACGCGATTTCATTATTGCCGACCGCTACCTCTACCTGCCTGCTTTGGGTGTATGGTTTCCCTTATCGCATTATTTGGTTCAATGGGCTCGCAAGAAAAACCTTCGTAATCTTAGCCTTTCCATAATGGTTGTTTTGGGTCTTTTTTATACCATTCAATCTAATCAACGGAGTGGAATTTGGGAATCGAGCCTCAGTTTGTTCGACGATATGGCGACCAAGTATCCGAAATCGTCAATTGCCCTCAATAATAGAGGATTAGCTTATGCCGACACGAAACAATACGCCTTAGCAATAAAGGATTACAAAGAAGCGATCGCCCTTAATCCGAGTAGCTTATTTCCATACAATAACCTGGGGATTGTACTCCGGGAAATGGGAAAAACAGAAGAATCGGAATTTTACTTAAGCGAAGCGATTGCTGCTGATTCCAGCTTTGCTCAAGCTTGGTTTAATCGTGCGGAGACCCGTGCAGCCAGAAACGATTTGAATGGAGCTATTTCCGATTATAGCTACTTTCTGGGTTTACGTCCGGAATATTTAAAAGCTTATGTATCAAGAGGTATTCAATACTTCAAGCAAGAAAACATTGAATCTGCTTTGCAGGATCTGAACCATGCGGTCGATCAAGGATATGGAGCCGAAGCCTATCTGAATCGTGGAGTCATCTATTTAAATGTGCAAGAATATCCGCTGGCCATACAGGATTTTAATCAGAGTTTAGCCCTGCGACCCGATTTTAGCCATGTTTATTTGAATCGAGGAATCGCTTACTTACAAATGATGGATAATCGTAGCGCTTGTGCCGATTTTAAGCGAGCTTTGCAACTCGGATTCCGGCAAGCCGAATCCTTATTGAAACAACATTGTAATGACTAACGCAGCATGAATCAACGTCCGTCTGTTTTGATTATTTATACCGGAGGAACCATCGGAATGGTCGAAGATCCGGTACGCGGTACACTCCGACCTTTCGACTTCGATCACATTTTAAAGCAGGTTCCTGAGCTAAAAGCATTTGGATATCACTTGGAAACGTTCAGTTTTAATCCGATAGTGGATAGTTCGAACATGGATCCGAAAATATGGATACAATTGGCAGAAATCCTAAAAGAACATTACGATCGCTTCGACGGCTTTGTTATTCTTCATGGAACCGACACCATGGCTTATACTGCATCGGCTTTAAGTTTTTTACTGGAGAATCAATATAAACCGGTTATTCTAACGGGTTCGCAATTACCGATTGGAAAGATTCGCACCGATGGAAAGGAAAACTTAATTACCGCGATTGAAATTGCTGCGAAAAAACAAAATGGAATGGCTCTGGTACCGGAAGTGTGCATTTATTTTGAATACCGATTATTTCGCGGAAATAGAACCAGTAAATACAGCGCAGAACATTTCAATGCCTTTCATTCGCCCAATTATCCTCCACTCGCCGAGGCTGGAATTGAAATTAAATTCAATTATCAAAGTATTCATTATCCGGCTCTTATAAAGGATTTAGTAATTCATACCCAACTGGATAATCGGGTAGGTATTTTGAAAATATTTCCGGGAATGTCGGCCGAATATGCCCAATGTATTTTACACAATCCCGATATAAAAGCTTTAGTAATGGAAACCTATGGAGCTGGAAACGCAAGCACTTCTCCATGGTTTTTAGAAGCTATAGAGCATGCCATCGACCAGGGAAAAATAATTTTAAATGTAACGCAATGCAGTGCTGGTAGTGTACAAATGGGTCGGTACGACACCTCTCTAAAATTATTGGATATTGGGGTACTTTCGGGTCACGATATAACGAGCGAAGCTGCGTTAGCAAAGTTGATGTTTGTACTTGGAAAAGAAACAGAACGCCAAAAACAAGTAGCCTTACTACAAAGCAACATTAGCGGCGAAATAAGCAGTTAATTATAAACCAACTAAACCGTCGTCGGCATCGTAGATGGATGCAAGGTAGGCAATGGTTCTTTTTTGAAATAATTTTTTGATATCATTTCGAATGGGGACATAATCGTCGTGAATGGCACATTTGGGTTTACCACTTTCTTCGCAACTACGAATACCAACCAAACAACCTGTAAAAATTCCTTCTCCGTCGATTAGAAGAACCACATCGTAGAGCGAAATCTCGTTTGGATCTTTGCCAATACCAAATCCACCATGAGGTCCTTTTAAGGAACTCAGGAAACCTTTTTTGGTTAACATTTGAAGGATTTTTCCAAGAAAAGGGGTGGGGATATCTAAATCGTCGGATATTTTTTTAATCCCAATTTTTTTCCCTTCGCTGGCATGTACCGCCAGATAAACCATGGCTCGTATTCCGTATTTACATGTATTCGATAGCATAATGGCTGAATTTTGTGGCACTTATAAAAGTAAAATCATTCAAAAAATTACGTCGCAATTTAACATAAATCTTGTCATGCTTCAGCATAACAGCATTCCGCCAAGCGAACGTGAATTATCCTGATAAATGCTAGCCAATAGGAATTTTTTCGATACGCGCAATGTGCCTACCTCCTTCAAAATCGGTCGATAAAAATGCTTCCACAATACTAAGTGCATCGTCTTGCGAAATAAATCGAGCTGGTAAAGCACAAACATTGGCATCGTTATGAAAGCGAGCTAAGCGAGCTAATTCAGGTTCCCAACAAAGTGCTGAACGAATACCGGGGTATTTATTGGCCACCATATTAATTCCATTTCCACTTCCACAGAGAGAAATGCCAAAATCGGCTTCACTATTCACTACTGCTTGTGCCATGGGATGTGCAAAATCGGGATAATCGGCACTTTCTTCCGAATTCGTTCCAAAATCGATAATCGAATACCCTCTTTGTTTCAAAATGTCGATAAGATACTTTTTGGTTTGATAACCGGCATGATCGCATGCAAAAGCCAATCGTTTCATGATCGTTTGCGAAATTTATTGAATACTAAATGTAACAGGCCGACAAAGATAGATTCCTTCTATCAATTTGAAATGCTAAGCTATCGGAAATAAAAAAGGTTGCACCTGAATGCAACCTTCGATTATTGGGCACTTACTTTATGAAAAGCCTAAATGGCTTCGGTTTCAACAATTTTTGCCAATAAATCGGCGTAAGGTAAAAACAAGAGTTTTCGTCCTTCAAATTCAACTTCGGTTCCGGAATATTGCTTGAAGAATACATAATCTCCAATACTAATTCCAGCATTCTCAATGCTACCAATCGCAATGACCTTAGCATATTGAGGTTTTTCTTGTGCAGAATCGGGTATGATAATTCCACTGCTCGTTTTGGCTTCTTTTACTTCTATTTCGACCAAAACATTTTCATTTAATGGCTGTAATTCTTTCATGACAGTATAAGTTTTTAATTTACGATTCGGCAATTATGACTACTCAAATTTTCGTGCGAAAATAATAATCCTTAAACGATGCAATCGCTAAAATTAGTTAAGACCGAGCAGTTGATCGATTTTTTTCTGATCGAATCCAACTACTACCTGTCCGTTAATATCGGTTTGCGGCACTCCTTGCTGACCCGATTTGCGAACCATCTCTTGCAATGCTTTTTCATCTTTACTCACATCAATTTCTCGATATGCAACCTGACGCTTCCTTAAATAACCTTTAATGGTATTACACCAACTGCATGTAGGAGTAGAGTATAGAATCACTCGGTTTTGCTTTTTACCTTCAACTCCGGAAGCTGTAAACAGCGATTTTTCAAATAACGCCTTGTAATAATCTTCGTCCATGCAGCCTTTAACCACTTGAGTCATTTGACCATGCTCAAATAATAATAAACTTGGAGCCGAAGTAATTTGATACTGAGGATGAACATCGCGCACTTGGCTTACATCGACAAAAGCTAAAGCTAATTTAGTTTCTAAACCGGCCAGTTTTCCGTAAGCACATTCACTAATTTCCGAACCCGATTTATAAATTAATAAACCTGAATTTGGATGTTCTTTCAACCAATCTTTCCACTCATTCAAGGATTCAATTGCTTTCATCTATTTTTGTTTAATTAGGTATTCGTTCCATCGAAATCAGACCTGAAAACAGCTTGTTAACCTTTTATTACACTACTGCTTTCAGTTTTACCAATTTCATCTAGTCTGTTTCAATCATGTTACTTTCTTGTCTAAACGCCTATCTAGGTAGGATAATAATTGATTCCACCAGGAGACGATTTTTCCAGCCGCAAAATTACAAACATCTAAAAATCTGTATATGTTAATATTTATAAAATTTGAATGGAATGGGGAACTCCCATCATGGAAATAATTCCTCTCAAGCTGTTAATTAGATGATAGAAATTGTTTACAAAGCGTTCATAATTTTCGGATACAAAATGATAAAAATGCTTGGGAAATACCGATTAAATCTTGGTTTATACATTTTTTAAAAAGATGCAAGAACTTTTTTTAAGATTAAGCTTATCATTTATTAACATGAAATTAACCTACAAATAGGAGCCTCGACTCACATTTTTTTAAACCATGCCAATCATGAACAACTTGTTGAAAATTACGATAAGCAAAAGAGTAACAAAACTATAGTACAATAAGCATTGTTAATAGCCTGTGAATAGCTTCTTAATTATGGGAAAATCAAATAAAATGTAAGACTTTTACCACGAAATTAACCGGTATAATAATAAGAACATAGTTTTAAAATCTTTAATCTATATTATTTATAATATGTCATTGATTGTGAATAAATCCGATTTAGACCGATTGGGATATTTATCCATTGCACCCGAGCCGGGTATTAATTTGGTCGAAGCTATTCAGGAAATGAAGCGGGAGAAAAATGCGGTCATTTTGGGTCACTACTATCAAACTGCCGAGATTCAAGACATTTCCGATTTCGTTGGCGATAGTCTTGCTTTAGCTCAACAGGCAGCTAAAACCAAGGCGGATATCATCGTATTTGCCGGGGTTCACTTCATGGCTGAAACGGCAAAGATCTTATCGCCCGATAAAAAAGTCTTGCTCCCCGATTTAAAAGCGGGTTGTTCCTTGGCTGAATCGGCACCGGCCGATCAATTTGCAGCCTTTAAAAAAAATTATCCCAATCACCTGGTGGTTTCTTATGTGAATACCAGTGCTGCCATTAAAGCCCAAACCGATATTGTGTGTACCTCCACAAATGCAAAACACATTATCGATTCCATTCCAGCTAATCAAGACATCATTTTTGCCCCGGATAAAAACTTAGGTAACTACCTGAATAGCATTACGGGTCGTAATATGGTTTTATGGGATGGAGCTTGTCATGTACACGAACAATTTAGCTTGGAGAAAATCCTCAAGCTTCAGCAAGAGAATCCCGATGCGCTCACCATTGCACATCCAGAATGTGAAAAACCGGTTTTGATGGTAGCCGATCATATTGGTTCCACTGCATCTTTATTGAAATTTACGATTCAATCCGATAAACAAAAATTCATTGTTGCCACCGAATCGGGTATCATTCACCAAATGCAGAAGGCAAATCCCGATAAACTATTCATTCCCGCTCCTCCAAACGATTCAACTTGTGCTTGTAATGATTGTATGTATATGAAATTGAATACTTTACAAAAATTATATACGTGCATGAAATATGAATTGCCCGAAGTAGTTTTAGATGAAGCAATTCGGATTAAAGCCGAAAAACCCATTTTAAAAATGCTCGAAATTTCGGAACGTTTGGGTTTGTAACAAATTAGAAATAAGCTATGAAAACGCTGTTTGGGCTTTTCCTTTTCTTTGTCTTTACCGGGAGTTTGTCGGCACAAAACCCTGCAGCTTCCGAAGGAGAATACGTCCGTTTTTATCATCCCGACAGCACACTGGCAAGTGAAGGTTATCTCGAAAATGGGAAACCCAATGGCTATTGGAAAAACTATTATCCGAATGGTAACTTAAAGTCGGAGGGGAATCGTAAGTTTTTTCAACTCGATGGACCTTGGATTTTTTACAACGAAGAGGGTGATACCCTGGAAATTATCGATTACCGGAAAGACATGAAAAATGGCTATCATATTCGATACGAATATTTTACCAACGATAAAGGCATGAAAATCCGGCAGCTTCTTTTTAGGGAACTCTTTTTCAATAATCAGCAGGAATTGGTAAGCGAATACTATCGCGATGGTTTTCTGTTTCAGGAAGTGAATTATGAAAATGGAGTAAAGCAAGGTCTTACAAAAGAGTACGATACAGCAGGAAATCTGGTTACTATTTTAAACTATCGGAATAATATTCTGCTCCATCGCGAAGCCATTAATCGATTCAATCAGCAAGGTCAAAAGCATGGAGTTTGGAAAAGTTTTCATCCAAATAATCAGCTTAAAACAGAAGCGAATTACGATAATGGTTTACTCCACGGAACCTTTAAAGAGTACGATTCGAGAGGTCAGTTAATCAAAGTACTTCGCTACAATCAGGGTATTCCCATCGTTGAGAAAATGGAAACACAAGATGCGGTTAGTTATCGAAAGGATTTTTATTCGAATGGAACACTTAAACAAGCTGGTGGCTACATTGATACGATTCCGGTTGGAATGCATCGTTACTATCGCGAAGATGGCAGCATTGAACTTGCAAAGGAATTCGACGACACCGGATTGTTGCTTGCAGAAGGAATACTCGACGAGAATGCAAAAAAAACGGGTAAATGGAAAGAGTTTTATTCCGACGGCAGTGTTAAAGCTCTAGGGACTTACAAAAATGGCAAGAAGAACGGAGAATGGGTTTACTATTTTCCGGGAGGTCAGGTAGAACAGCGGGGTTCCTTTTCCAACGATCGATTTCAAGGTCCATGGACCTGGTACTACGAAACAGGAGAGATTTGGAGAACTGAAGAATTTTATCGGGGAAAAGAAAATGGCATGAGCATCGAATATTTGAAAGATGGTACTATCATCGATCAGGGAGAATACATCGATGGATTAAGGGAAGGAACCTGGATGCATCAAGTGGGCGACCATGTAGAAAAAGGCGAATATATCAACGGTTTCAAAGAAGGAACTTGGAAATATTATTACACCAATGGTGAATTGAAGTTTAAAGGCAGTTTTATTCAAGGGCAAGAGGACGGAAAACAAGTTTGGTATTACGAAAATGGTAAAACCGAATGGGAGAAATACTACATCTACGGTAGTCGGGAAAAAACATGGAGACAGTTTAATGAAGATGGAACCCTTTATTTATCAATTACTTATAGAGACGATAAAGAAATTCGAGTAAACGGAAAAGATATCCAATCCGATGATGAGTAAGAATTTTGTGGTTTTAATACATTTGACCTTTCGTAAAATTAATCTATGAATTCGGAACACTTCGATTTGCGCAACGACGATTCCTTTCGTTCGGATAATGAAATGGAAAAACAGCTACGTCCGGCTGATTTTACTCAATTCAATGGCCAATCGAAGATTGTTGAAAATTTAAGAATCTTTGTTGCTGCCGCTAAACAGCGTCGCGAATCGCTCGACCATGTGCTGTTGCATGGCCCACCGGGTTTGGGCAAAACCACCTTAGCCAATATTATTGCCAACGAGCTGAATGTGAGCTTGAAGCTTACTTCGGGTCCTGTTTTGGATAAACCCGGCGATTTGGCCGGCCTTCTTACCAATCTGGAAGAAAATGAAGTGCTTTTTATCGACGAGATTCATCGTTTATCGCCCATTGTAGAGGAATATTTGTATTCCGCTATGGAAGATTTTCGCATCGATATCATGATAGATAAAGGACCTTCTGCTCGTTCTATTCAAATTGATTTACAACCTTTTACATTGATTGGTGCTACTACCCGAAGTGGATTGCTCACTAGTCCGCTCCGAGCTCGTTTTGGAATTAACGCGCATTTGGAGTATTACGATGCATCGATTCTCTCGGGGATAATCAAGCGTTCGGCCCTAATTTTAAACGTACCCATTACCGATCAAGCAGCTCAAGAAATTGCCCGCCGCAGCAGAGGTACGCCCCGTATTGCGAATGCCTTACTCCGACGGGTGCGCGATTTTGCTCAGGTCAAATCCGATGGTACCATCGAAATTGAAATTACACGTTTTGCCCTCGAAGCACTCAACATCGATAAGTATGGACTCGATGAGGTGGATAACAAGATTCTACTCACCATTATCGATAAGTTTAAAGGGGGTCCGGTAGGGCTCAATACCATTGCCACGGCTCTAAGCGAAGATCCGGGTACCATCGAAGAGGTGTATGAACCTTTTTTAATTAAACAAGGATTCATCAAACGAACGCCCCGCGGACGCGAAGCAACAGAGTTAGCATACCGTCATTTGGATAAAATTCCCCCCGGTTTACAGGTTGGTTTATTCGATTAATCGTGAACTATTTATCCTTGCAATCGTTTGCAATCTGCCTCGGCACTTAAGCTTTAAATAATTCTTATGTCCCCCGCTATATCGGGTTTTTTTGCTTTTCTTTGCAGGGTAAAAAAATGTTGAACACTAGCCATTTAAGTTCTTTAGAAGGAAAGTGCAATCATAATTATCCATACCAGAAAAATTATGAGCTATCTTAAAATTAATAAACAGCAATTGATTAATTTGGAACAATCGCTTGGATTGGAATTACTTCGCTCCAACCGTGCCGGTTCCTATTCAAACACCACCCTCATTGGTACCAATACGCGAAAGTATCATGGATTATTGGTTTCTCCGGTTCCGAACCTCGATTTCGACAACCATGTAATTTTATCCGATCTGGATGAAACGATTATACAGCGTGGTGCCGAGTTTCGACTCGGATTGCATAAATACCAGGGAAATAATTGGGAACCCAAAGGACATAAATATGCTTTGGATTTTGAACTTGATCCTATTCCTGCTATCATCTATCGGGTTGGTGGGGTTAAGTTGAAACGAGAAACCCTCTTAGTTCAAAACGATGAGCGTATTCTAATCCGATATACCTTGCTCGATGCTCACAGCCCAACCAAGATTCGTTTGCAACCCTTTCTGGCTTTTCGGAATGTGCATCAGTTAAGTAAAGAAAACTTGTATGCAAATACCCGGTTCGATCATATTCCTAATGGAATCAAAATTAAACTCTACGAAGGATATCCATTTTTGCACATGCAAACCAATAAAAAGGCAGAGTTTATTTCTGTTCCCGCTTGGAACCGAAACATCGAATACATCGAAGAAGAAAAAAGAGGATATGAGTTCCGGGAAGATTTATTCGTTCCAGGATTTTTCGAATTCTCCATTAAAAAAGACGAATCGATTATTTTCTCGGCCGGCTTAAAGGAAAATACCCCGAGCACTATTACCCGTTATTTTACAAAAGAATTGCAGTCGCGCGTCCCTCGCGATAGTTTCGATAACAATTTGAAGAATGCGGCTCAACAATTTCTGGTAAACTTCGAAGGAAAATCCGAAATCATGGCCGGTTATCCCTGGTATGGTCGAGGAGGTAGAGATACCTTCATTTCGCTTCCGGGTTTACTCCTTACCGATGGTAATACCAAAACCTATCGTCAGGTTCTGGATTCGATGATTCGCGACATGAAGGGTCCTCTTTTTCCAACGGTTGGTCGTGGGGTTGAAATGAAATACGAAGCAGCCGATTCTCCCTTATGGTTTATCTGGTCGGTTCAGCAATTGTATTATGCTACGGCCCAAAAAGCCGAGATTGCTAAAAGCTATTGGCCGGTTATCAGCCTTATTTTAGAATCTTATCGAAAAGGAACGGATTTCAATATTCATCAAGCGGAAAATGGACTTATCTGGCAAGGTCAGGAAGGAATAGCGCTAACCTGGATGGATGCTTACACTTCGAAAGGGCCCGTAACTCCGCGCCGTGGTTTTACCGTCGAGATCAATGCCTTGTGGTACAATGCCATCGAATTTGCTCTGGAATTAGCAAAACGCTTGAAAGAGAAAGAATTTACTGAAGCGTGGAAAGCGGAACCTGAACGTGTAAAAAGATCATTTCTAAGAACTTTTTGGAATAGAGACCGAAAATACCTAGCCGATTATGCTCACGATCTGAAAACCGATTGGTCGGTGCGACCCAATATGCTGTTCGCAGTCTCCTTGCCCTACACCATGCTTACCCTCGATCAGATGAAAGAGGTGGTCGATATGGTTAAGAATGAATTGCTTACTGCAAGAGGTGTAAGAACTTTGAGTCCGCAACATCCCCATTACAAAGGATATTATTCGGGTAATGCCGATGAAAGGGAACAAGCCTTTCATCAAGGTACTGCCTGGCCATGGCTATTAGGCGCTTTTGCCGATGCTTATTGGCGGGTTTATGAGAAATCGGGTTTGAATGTGATTAAAAATCTATACTTCGGTTTCGAAGAAGAAATGTCGAAAAATGCGCTGGGTACCATTTCTCAAATACACGATGGAGACCCACCCCATGCAGCCGGCGGAGCCATAAGCTATGCTATGAGTGTGGGTGAACTATTACGAATGCGCGCCTTAATCGATCAAATTGAAAACCCAAAAACAACTAATTAGGAAAACAGCAAGGGTGGACTTGTGTTGTAGGAAAAGTCCTCCCTTCTTGTTGTATGATAGAAGTCAGAAACAAAAAGCATTCACCGCCTAATAGGCGCATAGAAAAAACGGTGAATGCAGATTAAGTTTCTTCTGAATAATGAAATTTTAAAATAGACAGATGAAAGTACTCATGTTTGGTTGGGAGTTTCCCCCTCACATAACCGGAGGTTTAGGTACGGCCTGTTATGGTCTCACTCGCGGTTTAGCCCATCATTTAGTGGATATCGTATTTGTGGTTCCTAAAGCTTATGGCGATGAGGATGAATCCTTTTTAAAAATTAAGCAAGCCGAAGGAGTTCAGCTAAGCGAGCGAATCTATAAGAATAGCGAGTTTTGGTCTCGCCTTACTTACATCGAAGTAGGAGCGAAGCTTATTCCCTATCTGAGTCCGGAGGAATACGAACGAATTCAATCAGAGGATTTTGTTGAAAAGAAGACCGATTTTGAATCGGTTTTTTCAGGCGATTTTAAATTCTCCGGAAAATATGGTCCCACTTTACTCGAAGAAGTTTCCCGATATGCGTTATTGGGTTCGGTGATTGCTTCCGAAAACGAGTTCGATATTATCCATGCGCACGATTGGCTCACTTACAAAGCCGGAATCGCTGCTAAAGAAGTAAGTGGAAAACCACTTGTAGTCCATATTCATGCAACGGAGTACGACCGTACAGGTGAAAATGTAAATACCATCATTTACGAGATTGAGCGCGAAGGAATGATGGCCGCCGATAAGGTAATTGCCGTTAGTAATTTAACTCGTAATACTGTAATCGAGAAGTATGGCATTCCACCCGAGAAAGTTACAGTGGTGCACAATGCCGTTGAACCCGTTGAAATGAAATCCGATTTTCAGTACACCAAAGGAGTAGATGAAAAGATTGTGACTTTCTTAGGACGAATTACCTATCAAAAAGGACCTGAGTATTTTGTGGAAGCAGCGGCTAAGGTGCTGAAAAAATATCCCAATGTGCGCTTTGTTATGGCCGGAAGTGGCGATATGATGCACAAAATTATTCGAAGGGTAGCCCAATTGAAAATAGCCGACCGGTTTCATTTTGCCGGCTTCCTTAAAGGCGACGAAGTTCCCAATATGTTTAATCTAAGCGATGTTTATGTTATGCCATCGGTTTCCGAACCTTTCGGCATATCGCCACTAGAAGCCATGCGTTCCAATGTTCCGGTAATTATTTCGAAACAATCGGGGGTAGCCGAAATCTTAAAACATGCAGTGACTGTCGATTTTTGGGATGTAGATGCGATGGCCGATGCGATTTATGGTTTACTGCAATACGAAGGTCTCAACAAGATGTTCCGGGAGCATGGGAAAACCGAAGTGGAGAGCCTTAAGTGGGAAAATGCTGCCGTTAACGTAATCGATGTTTATTCCGAAACTTTGAGGCATTTTTCTAAGACTAATTCAGCTATTTAACGTACATTACAAGGGATTTTTTCCCTTTCATTAAAACGAATCAATAACGTATGAGGCCGAAGGATGATTGACTGGAAAATTCTTCATTAACCCTCCAAAACATAAATAAAAAGAAATGAAATCGATTTGTCTCTACTTTCAGGTGCACCAGCCTTTTCGTTTAAAGCGCTACCGATTTTTCGATATTGGAAACGATTCCTATTACTACGACGATTATGCGAATCGGAGCATCATGCAAAAAGTAGCCAGGAATTCCTATTTACCGGCCAATCAAATTTTACTCGATTTGATTGAGCGAAACAGTGGCAAGTTTAAATTGAGTTTTTCCATATCCGGCACAGCCATGGAGCAATTCGAATGGTATGCGCCCGAAGTGTTGGAGAGTTTTAAAAAACTCGCCGATACCGGTAAGGTGGAATTTCTTGCCGAAACATACAGCCACTCGCTGGTTTCCCTCCAAACAGAAAAAGCATTCAAGGAACAGGTTAAATTGCATGCCGATAAGATTAAGCAGCATTTCGGACTAACTCCCAAAGTTTTCCGTAATACCGAGCTCATTTACTCAGATGTAATTGGAGAGCGCGTGGCAAACATGGGATATAAAACCATGCTTACCGAAGGTGCTAAACACGTTCTTGGATGGAAGAGTCCGAACTATGTGTATTGCAATGCTAATAATCCGAAATTGAAATTATTGCTCAAAAATTTTCGGATGAGCGACGATATCGCTTTTCGGTTTAGCAATCAAGCTTGGGAACAATGGCCACTCACCGCCGATAAGTATGTGAACTGGATACAAGCACTCGATCC